>NZ_BDBN01000019.1 GCF_001613005.1 Nocardia nova NBRC 15556
GTCGCCGACAAGATCGTCGGCGCCGGGGGGCGGGCGGCGAGTTGCGCGCTGGACGTATCCGACCGCGGCGCCGCCGATTCCGCGGCCGAGCAGGGTGCGGCGCTGGCCGGCGGCACACTGCACATCGTGGTCAACAACGCCGGTGTCACGGCGCCCGCGATGTTCGGCGCCACCACCGTGGATTCGATGCGCCGCCTCTACGACATCCACGCGCTGGGCACCTTCAACTGCGCGCAGGCGGCGCTGCCGTATCTGCCCACCGACGGCACCGGGCGCATCATCAATGTCACCTCCTCGGCCGGGTTGACCGGAACCCTGGGGCAGGTGAACTATTCGGCCGCCAAGGCCGCGATCGTGGGCATCACCAAATCGCTGGCTCGCGAGCTGGCCCGCAAGAACATCCTGGTGAACGCGCTGGCCCCGCTGGCGGCCACGCCGATGACGACCACCATCCGCACCGACGAGAAATTCGCCGCGCAGATGCTGAACCGAATTCCGTTGCGGCGCTGGGCCGAACCGGACGAGGTGGCCGGAGCGTTCGTCTTTCTGGCCTCCGACGCCGCCTCCTTCGTCACCGGGCAGGTGCTGCCGGTGGACGGCGGCATGGTGATGTGATGATCATCGATCCGCAGGCGGCGGGCCCGCTCGCCGGGGTCACGGTGGTGGCGCTGGAACAGGCGGTGTCCGCGCCGATGTGCACGCGCACCCTCGCCGATTTCGGGGCGCGGGTGATCAAGGTGGAGAACCCGGACGGCGGTGACTTCGCCCGCTACTACGACGACGTGGTCGAGGGCCAGGCCGCGCATTTCGTGTGGGTCAACCGCGGCAAGGAATCGGTGACCCTCGACCTGAAATCGCCTGCGGGCGTGAAACTCCTGCATCGCCTGCTGGAGCGCGCCGACGTGCTGGTCGCCAATCTGGCACCCGGAGCCCTGGACCGGCTGGGATTGTCCCCGGCGGAGGTGGAGAGCCGGCACCCGGATCTGATCTCGCTGACCATCGACGGATTCGGCGCGGGCGGGCCGCTGTCGCACAAGCGCGCCTACGACCTGCTGGTCCAGGCCGAGGCCGGGGTGTGTGCGGTGACCGGCACGGCCGGCGCGCCCGCCAAACCCGGTCCGCCGGTGGCGGATGTGACCACGGGCCTGTACGCGGCCCTGTCGATCGTGGCCTCGCTGTGCGGGCGGCTGCGGCGCGGGCCGGGCCCGGGCACGGCGATATCGGTGAGCCTGTTCGACACCATGGCCGAGATGATGGGCTATCACCTCACCTACGCCCGGCACAGCGGAATCGACCAGCAGCCGCTCGGCATGAGTTCACCGGCGGTGGCGCCGTACGGCGCCTACCCGACGGCCGACGGGCAGACCGTGGTGCTGGGCACGACGAACGACCGGGAATGGCAGCGGCTGGCCCGCGACATCCTCGAACGCCCGGATCTCGCCGCCGACGACCGCTTCCGCACCAATCCCGGCCGGGTCGCCCATCGCGCCGAGCTCGACGAGGTGATCGGAAGCTGGTGTGCGCGACACGATCTGGCCGACATCCAAGCGTCCGCCGACGCCGCCGGAATCGGCAACGCGCGCTACAACCGGCCCAGCGAGGTCCTGGCCCACCCGCAACTGTCCGAACGCGACCGCTGGCGCGGTATCGACACCCCGAACGGGCCGATCCCGTCCCTGCTGCCCCCGGCCGTGATCGAGGGCTACCAGCCGCCGATGGGCGCGGTGCCGGGCCTGGGGGAGCACACCGATGCGGTGCTGGCCGAAATCGGCTGCAGCGCAGACGAGATCGCTCGATGGCGGGCGGCCGGCGTGGTCGGCTCCCGCGACGCGGGGGTGGCTGCCGCTCATGTGCGCTGACACGATCGCCGACCGAAACGCCGGGTCCGCGCGTTCGACGCCGCGCACATCGTCGTGCCCGCGTCATGCCGGTGGCGGTGGGCGTGGCCGCCGCCCGGAACGGGAGCACCGTCATGGTCTCGCATGACCCGGTCCTGCACTGCGCCGATCACGCGGGTGTGCGGACGCTGACCTTGAATCGGCCGCATCGCAAGAACGCGATCGACGCCGAACTGTGGGCGGCGCTGCAGGACGTGCTGCGCGCCACCGCGACAGACCTGGACGTGCGCGTGGTGGTTCTCACCGGCACGGGTGGTGAATTCTGTTCCGGCGCCGATATTTCCACGCCCGACAACACCCATCCGACCTATCGGATGCGGGCGCTGACCGAGGTGGCGCTCGCATTGCACGAACTACCCATGCCGACCGTGGCGAAGGTGCGCGGCGTGGCCGTCGGTGCCGGGTGGAATCTCGCCCTCGGCTGCGACTTCGTCGTGGCGACCCCGCGGGCCCGGTTCTCCCAGATCTTCGCCCCGCGCGGGCTGTCCCCGGATCTCGGCGGCACCTGGCTGCTGCCCAAGATCGCCGGACTGCAACAGGCGAAAAGGCTTGCGCTGCTGGGCGAGACGATCGACGGCGAACAGGCGCGCGAACTGAACCTCGTGACGTGGCTGTGCGCGGACGCCGAACTCGACGGTTTCGTCGACGACCTGGCGGCACGGCTGGCGGCGGGGCCGCCGGTGGCGCTGGCCCAGACCAAGGCCCTGCTCAACGAGGGCGCCGACCGCAGTCTGCGGGAGGCGCTGGCCGGGGAGGCGCGGGCGCAGGGGATCAATTTCGCCACCGCCGACGCACCGGAGGCGTTCGCGGCCTTCGCCGAGAAACGCCCGCCCCGGTTCACCGGCCGCTGGACGGTCACCAGACCGCCGATCCGCCGTGCGGATCGGCCCGACGACGAAGGTCGAACAGATGCGTGAGGTAGTCATCGCCGCGGCGGTCCGCACCCCGATCGGCAAACGCAACGGCGCCTTGGCCGATATCCACCCCGCGGACCTGTCCGCGCTGGTGCTGACCGCATTGGCCGAGCGCACCGGTCTGGATCCGGCGCTCGTCGACGACGTGATCTGGGGATGCGTCTCGCAGGTCGGTGACCAGTCGTCGAATATCGGCCGCTATGCGGTCCTGGCCGCGGGCTGGCCGGAAGCGGTTCCCGGCACCACGATCAACCGCGCATGCGGATCCAGCCAGCAGGCAGTCGATTTCGCGGCCGCCGTGGTCGGCTCGGGACAGCAGGACCTGGTGATCGCCGGCGGTGTGGAAGTGATGAGCCGGGTGCCGCTGGGCTCGGCCCGCGCCACCGGGATGCCGTACGGGCCGAAAGCCCGTGCGCGCTATCACGATTTCTCCTTCGACCAGGGGATCTCGGCCGAACTCATCGCCGAGAAGTGGGGTTTGTCCCGTACCCGCCTCGACGACTACGCCGCGCGCTCGCACGAACTGGCGGCCGCGGCCGTCGACCGCGGGGCCTTCGACGACCAGATCGTCGACGTGCCCGCCGGTTCGGCCACGGTCGGCGCCGACGAGGGCATTCGCCGCGGCACCTCCGCCGATACGCTGGCCCGGCTGAAACCGGCCTTTCGCGCGGACGGGGTGATCCACGCCGGCAACTCGTCGCAGATCTCCGACGGCGCGGCCGCGGTGCTGATCACCACCCCGGACAAGGCCCGAGACCTGGGCCTGACACCGCTGGTCCGCTATCGCGGCGGCGCGGTGACCGGCGCGGATCCGGTGCTGATGCTCACCGGCCCGATCCCGGCGACGGAGAAGGTGTTGCGCCGGTGCGGGCTGTCGCTCGCCGAGATCGGCGTGTTCGAAGTGAACGAGGCGTTCGCGCCGGTGCCGCTGGCCTGGCTGGCCGAAACCGGCGCCGACCTCGTCCGGACGAATCCGCTGGGCGGGGCCATCGCGCTCGGCCATCCACTCGGCGCCTCGGGCGCGGTATTGCTGACCCGCATGATCCATCACATGCGCGACAACGGGATTCGCTACGGCCTGCAAACCATGTGCGAGGGCGGCGGCACCGCCAACGCCACCGTCGTCGAACTGCTGAACTGATCGGAGGACCGGCGTGCGCCGAGAACTGTTCACCGCCGACCATGAATCGTTTCGGGCACTGGCCCGCGAATTCATCGACAAGCATGTGGTCGAGAACTACCCGGACTGGGAACGCGCCGGCCGGATGCCGCGTGAAATCTTCACGCGGCTGGGCGAATCGGGCCTGCTCGGCATCGCGATTCCCGAGGAGTACGGGGGAGCGGGGCTGCGCGACTACCGCTACAACGTGGTGCTGCAGGAGGAGGCGGCGCGGGCGCTGGTCACGCTGTCGACCGTGCGCACCCAGTTGGACGTGATCCTGCCGTACTTCCTCGACTACGCCGACGCGGCCCAGCGCGAGCGCTGGTTTCCCGGCCTGGCGTCGGGCCGGCTGCTGACCGCCATCGCCATGACCGAACCTGGCACCGGATCCGATCTGGCCGGGGTGCGGACCACCGCCGTCCGCGACGGTGACCACTACGTTCTCAGCGGAGCCAAGACGTTCATCACCGGTGGGCTGCTGGCCGATCTGGTGATCGTGGTGTGCCGGACCTCGACCGATCCGGACAACCGCCGGCACGGGCTGACGCTGCTGGTCGTGGAGGACGGCATGCCCGGCTTCTCGCGTGGCCGGGTGCTGGAGAAGATGGGCTGCAAGGTGCAGGACACCGTCGAGCTCTCCTTCGACGAGGTGCGGGTGCCGGTGGCGAACCGGCTCGGTGCGGAGGGCGCGGCATTCGGCTACCTCGGCCACAATCTGCCTCAGGAACGGCTGACCGTCGCCGTCGGATCGGTGGCGCAATCGCGCGCCGCGCTCACCGCCACCGTCGATTACGTGAAGCAGCGCAAGGCATTCGGCACGCCGGTCGCCTCGTTCCAGAATACGAAGTTCGAACTGGCGGCCATGTCCGCCGAGATCGAGGCGGCCCAGACCATGCTGGACCGGGCGGTGGCCGACCTGGTCGACGGGGAACTGTCCGGGGCCGACGCCGCGCGCGTGAAGCTGTTCTGCACCGAGATGCAGGCCCGGGTGGTCGATCGCTGCCTGCAGCTGTTCGGTGGCTACGGCTACATGATGGAATATCCGATCGCGCGGCTCTACACCGATGCCCGGGTGGCGCGCATCTACGCCGGAACCAGTGAGGTGATGAAGACGATCATCGCCAAATCACTGGCGTTGTAGGCGCTTTCGGCGCACGAACACCCGGCCGCGATGCGTCGGCGGCCGGGTGCTGTGACGGCGTCAGTCCCCTTCGGGGGTATCGGTGTAGCGCTGCAGATAGAGCTGTTCGCCCAGCGTGCTCAGCAGTTCGAGTTCGGTTTCGAGGTAGTCGACGTGACTTTCCTCGTCCTCGAGGATCGACTCGAAGATGCGGGCGGAGGTGACGTCACCGCGCGAGCGCATCAGCTCGATACCGCCGCGCAGCCGGGTCACGGCCTCCATCTCGATCTCGAGGTCGGCGCGCAGCTGTTCCGGGACGGTCTGGCCGATCCGCAGCGGGTTGAGCTTCTGGTAGTTCGGCAGACCTTCGAGGAACAGGATCCGATCGGTGAGGACTTCGGCGTGCTTCATCTCATCGAACGATTCGTGGCGCGTGTGCTTGGCCAGCTTGGGGTAGCCCCAGTTCTCCTGCATCTTGGCGTGCAGGAAGTACTGATTGATCGCCGTGAGTTCGGCCGTCAACTGCTCGTTGAGCAGCGCGATGATTTCCTTGTCGCCTTCCATGATGTGTGATCGTGGCACAGATCACAGATCAGGGGAATGAGCGGGGTGCGTGTCGGTGTCAGGCAGCGGTCGACTCCGCCGGTGCGTCGGTGCGCGCCCGGCCTATCGCCTCGGCCAATCGGGCGGTGCACGAGCCGCAACCCGGCTTCCAGCCACAGGCCTTCTTGACTTGTCTGGTCGAACAGGCGCCGGCGGCGACGCAGGTGTGCACGTCCGCTTCGGAGACGGCATTGCAGATGCAGATGTACACGGTCGGCCTCGGATGCTCTGACGACAATTGCAGGGTCTTTTCGAGAGGTAAGCCTCGCCTAAACAGGTAACCCTTGCCTAAGGTAGCACCCGGGTAGCGGGGGTTGTCAATGGGTCGGCGCGCGCGTCGCGGCCATGCTCCGGGCCGGGGACGTGCTTACCGCGCGACCGGCTGCTCTCGCTGCGCCCTCGGCTGCCGGAAGGTCCTGCGATAGGCGATCGGCGCGACGCCGAGCTGAGTGCGCAGGTGGTGGCGCAGCGAGGCGGCGGTGCCCATACCGGCGGCCCGCGCGACCTCGTCGACGGTGAGTGCCGTGGTCTCCAGGAGATGGCGCGCGTGGCGCATCCGCTGGTGCAGGATCCAGGCGCCGGGTGCCGTGCCGGTCTCGGCCTTGAAGCGGCGGGTGAACGTGCGCACGCTCATCCGGGCGTGTGCGGCGAGGGTGGTGAGGTCCAGATCGTCGCTCAGTCGCGCGAGCGCCCATTCCCGGGTGGCGGCGGTGCTGTCCGCGCCCGGATCGGGGACCTGCTGTTCGATGAACTGAGACTGCCCGCCTTCACGCCACGGCGGCACCACGCAGTGGCGGGCGGCCCGGTTCGCGGCCGCGCTGCCGTGGTCGGAGCGCACCAGATGCAGGCACAGATCCACCCCGGCCGCCAGACCCGCTGCGGTGCAGACATTTCCGTCCTCGACGAACAGCAGATCCTCGTCGAGCCGCACGGCGGGAAACAGGGTGCGAAAGTCCGCCGCGTATTTCCAGTGGGTGGTGGCACGGCGGCCGTCGAGGATGCCCGCCGCGCCCAGCACGAACGCGCCGGTGCAGATCGAGACGATGCGCGCATCGGACCGGATCGATGCCAGCGCATCCGTCACCGCGGGCGGCAGGACGCCGTCGCGGCGCGGGCCCGGCATGGTCGTACCCGGCACGATCACGGTGTCGGCGTGGGCCAGCAGGTCGGCGCCGTACGCCGGCGTGACGGCGTAGCCGTTGGTGGACGGGATCGGGGACCGGTCCAGCCCGCAGATCCGCACGTCGTAGAGCGAGGAGCCGTCGTCGTCGGTCGCCGCGCCCAGCACGGTCGGCGGAATCGTCATATCGAAGCCGACGATGGGCGCCAGGGCCAGGACTGCCACCAGATGTGGATCGGGCACGGTCGTCTCCTCGTCGCGGCGCAGGAATGGCTGAATCTTTACGCATTATGGCATTCAGGCCACTCGTCGGCGGCCGCGCGATTCGGCACGCTCGCTCGGTGACCGAAATTCGCCTCACCGACCACATCCCTTCGCCGCCACCGGAGCAGCCCACGCCCCGATTCGCGCGTCGTCCGCATCCCGCGTGGATTGTCGCCGCCGTCGGCTTCGTCGCCCTGCTGGGCGCGGCCGCGTTCCGCTCGGTGCCCAGCGTGCTGATGGATCCGCTGCACGAGGAATTCGGCTGGTCGCACGGCACCATCGGCGCCGCGGTCTCGGTGAATATGCTGCTGTACGGGGTGATTTCGCCGTTCGCGGCCGCGCTGATGGACCGATTCGGCATTCGGCTGGTGGTGGCGTGCGCGTTGCTCCTCGTCGCCGCGGGCAGCGGGCTCACGGTCTTCATGACCCAGCCGTGGCAGTTGATGGCGACGTGGGGGCTGCTGGTCGGCGTCGGCGTGGGATCGATGTCGATGCCGTTCGTGGCCACCATCACCGGACGCTGGTTCGTCCGGCACCGCGGCCTGGTCACCGGTGTGCTCACCGCGGCCGGCGCCACCGGACAGCTGGTGTTCCTGCCGCTCGTCTCGATGCTGGCCCGCGACCACGGCTGGCGGGCCCCGGCGCTGGTCGTCGCCGCGACCGCCCTGGCCGTGGTGCCGCTGGTGGTGCTGTTCATCCGTGACTTCCCCGGCGATATCGGACGTACCGCCTACGGCGCCGGCCCCGGCAGCGACGCGGGCCTG
>NZ_BDBN01000020.1 GCF_001613005.1 Nocardia nova NBRC 15556
GGGCTGATCGGCGGCACGATCGGCGGAATCGCCGGCGCGGCAGTAGGAACCGTGGTGCCGGTCCCGGTCGTGGGCACCGTTACCTCCGGCGTCGCGGGAACGGCGATCGGTGCCGCGGCCGGTGCGGTAGCGGGGGCGGCCATCGCTGGCATCCCCGCAGCGGTGGCCGGCGCATTGGCCGGCGGCACCGTCGGAGCCGGTTTCGGCGCCGGGGTCGGGGTGGGCCAGCCGTGACCACCACAATCCGTACCCTGACAACCCTGGCCGCGATCGCTGTCAGCACAGCATGCGCCGCGACGGTGACCGGCCTAGCTTCTGCCGCGGGGGCGGTGCCGATCGGTCCCGGCTGCCCGGCCCTCTATGTGATCGGGATCCAGGGCACCGGCCAATCGACTCCGGACCCGAGCGCGGACACCGGAGTGGTCGGGGCGCTGCTCGGCCAGGTGCAGGCAGCGGTCCCGACCTTGGTGCAGCACAGCACAGTTCCGTACCCAGCGGGCTTCGGCGGAATCGTTCCCGGCGGCGGACCGGAACCGTACGCAGAGTCGGCCAGCGAAGCGCTCGACGGCATCAACGCTGCCGCCACCGACATCGTCGCCGCCTGCCCCGACACCTTGCTGGCCGGCGTGGCGTATTCGCAAGGTGCGCAGGCGATGGCGCAATTCGCCCAGCAGGTCGGCGCCGGCAACGGGCCCGTCGCGCCGGACAAGATCGCTGGGATCGCGCTCTACGCCAACCCCAACCGCCTCCCGAACTCCCCGGTCATCCCGGGTCGGCCCGGACAGACCGTGCCCGACCCCGCACCGGGTACCGGAGGAGCCGCGGTGGCGGCGGTGCAGATTCTCAATCCGCCCGCGACCGGTAGTGGTATCGCTACCGACGGTGACGGCTACGGGTCATTGGCAGGCCGCATCGCCGATATCTGCACCGACGGCGACCTGGCGTGCTCGGCGCCCGACCACGCGGCCCTGCTACGCGTCGGCGCGGAAATCGCCGCCCAAGCCGACCTGCACGACCCCATCGCTGCCCTGATGACGATCAACGGACTGTTCTCGACGGGCATGGGCCGAGCATGGACCACGGTGCTCGCCGAGGACTTCCACACCGACCCCGGCAACGCCGACTACCTACCGGGAAAACCGTTGGCGCAGCGACTCATAGACGCCGCCGACCCCCGAACCCCCGCACCGGGCACGGATCAGGTGCAGGCAGCCGCCCAGCGATGGGATCAGATCACCGCCGCAGCGGCGGCGAACCCACTCGGCGTCGTGCCGAAACTGGCCGGCCAACTCGCCGCCGCCGGGGGCCAGCTGGTGGCAGACAACGCCGATCTCATCAACCCAGCGGTGTGGCTGCACTACGGCGACACCGTCGTCCGCCACAACGGCTACCTCACCAGCGGCCAACTCGCCTCCGGCGTCGCCTGGATGACCGCCCTCGCCCACGACGCCGCAGGACACCAGTCATGAACGACACCGGCACCGACTTCTACACCCCGCCCACCTTCCACGACTCCGGCGAGCCGGGGCGGATCCTGCGCATCCGCCCCACCGACACACCCAGGCTGGGCGGGGCTGGCGCGGCGTGGCAGCTGCTCTACACCTCCACCGACACCCACGGCGAGCTCACCGCGGCCTCGGGCATCGTGATCGCCCCTGACACCGATCCTCAGCTCGGGCCAGGCCCGATCCTGGTGTACCAGCCGAGCTTCCATGGACTTGGTGGACCCTGTGCACCGTCGCGGCTGCTGGCGATCGGTGCCGAACCCGACACCGAAGCGATCACCGCTGCGCTGGAGCGCGGATGGTTCGTCGCTGTCGCCGACGGGGAAAACCTCGGTGTCACCGGGCGAGGCCCGCACACCTTCCTCGCCGGCCGCGCCGCAGCGCACCACGCCCTCGACCTCGCCCGCGCCACCGCCACGATCCCGGACCTGAACGCGCAGGGATCACCGGTGGTGGCGTGGGGGTACGCCGACGGCGCCCGCGCGGTCACGGTCGCGGCGCAGCTGCACCGCTCCTACGCACCCGAGGTGGACCTGCGCGGTGTCGCGGCCGGTGCGACCATCACCGTTCCCGGCGCGCTGGTGGCGACGCTGAACACCAGCCCGTTTTCCGCGCTCGTGCTGGCCGGGCTCATCGGCTTGTCGCGCGCCTACCACCATCTCCCTCTGCGTCATGTGCTCTCGGCCGAGGGCAGACAGATCATCGCCGAAGCCGAAAACCGCAGTGCCCCGATGCTGCTGGCGCAGTACCGGCGCCCGATCGAGCACTGGTGCGATCGCGCGCAGCCCTGGACCGATCCCATGTGGCATTACGTCCTGGCCCGCGAAACCATCCCCGTCGACCAGCTACCGGGCGTGCCGGTGCACCTCTACCACGGTGCTCGCGACGCGCTGGTGCCGATCGGACAGAGCACCCGTCTGCTGTCGGCCTACCGCGAGGGCGGGGTCGAGGTGAGTTGGCGCAACTACGACCGCGGCCACGTCGACACCGCCCGCGACGCCATCACCGAAACCATCGCCCACCTGGCCGACTACCTCAACCGAAATCGCGAGGGGTGAAAAGCAATGCGATGCAGCACAACTCGGCACTTCCGAAAAGTCGACCGCAAGAACCTGGTTCGCCGGGTGTGCGTGACAGCGGTGGGGGTCTCGCTGATCGCCGTGGGCGGCGTCCAGGTAGCGACGGCTGATCCGGCGGTGCCGATCGGGGACCGGTGCCCGGTGTTGTTCGTGTTCGGTGTCCAGGGCCCGGACGAGTCGGCAACCGACACCGCACCGACTCTGGACACCGGTGCCCTCGGCCAACTGTTCACACCCCTGGAGGCGCGAGCCGGGGACCTGATCCAGCGTCTCTACATTCCCTACGGAACCAGCGAGACCGGCGAGCCCGAGCCCTACGACCGGGCCACCACCAACGCCGCGCAGCGGCTCGAATCCGAGGCCAGGGAAGTCGTACATCGTTGCCCGACAACGAAGATCGCGGCGGTCGGCTACGGGCAGGGCGCGGCTGCCGTCGCCGATTTCGCCCACCGCGTCGGCGACAACACCGCCACCGTGGAAGCCGATTCCATCGCCGGGATCGCTTTGCTGGCCAACCCAGCGCGAGCGGGCAGCGACGTTCTTCCTGGCCGCCCGGAACAGACGACCCCCGCACCAGCACCCGACACCACTGGAGCAGCGGTCGCGTCTATCCACTTCGCCAACACATCGCGCAACGGCACCGGCATCAGCGCCAACGGTAGCGAGGACGCGGGATTCGGGGCATTGGCCGGTCGAGTCGCCGACCTCTGCGTACCAGGTGATCTGGCGTGCGACGCCCCCGCCGGTTCGCCATTGACGCAGACGGTGAAAAACATTGCCGCTCAATCCAACCTCGGTGATCCGGTCGCCGCCATCTCGACCATTGCTCAGGCGCTGGCGGCCACGACCTGGAAAACGGCAGTCGGCGTCGTCACCGACGACATCGCCGGCAACAGCCTGGACGAGCTGAGCTACCAACCGACCAAACCCCTGGGGCAACGCTTGGCGGAGGCGTCGGACCCGAGCACCCCGATGCCCGGTCCCGACGACGCGCTGGCCGCGTTGTTCCGGATCGGCACGATCGGACTCAACACCGTGGTGTCGGTGGCGCAGAAGGTATTCACCCCGGCCACGATCGCCGAGCTGGCCACGATCGGCATGGCCAACCCCGCCGCCGCCCTCGGCGTCCTCGGCACGAAACTCGCCGGCGCGGTCGCCGACCTGATCCCGCCGCACAGCGCGCTGGGTTGGGTGAACCAGGCCTTCGACGCGATCACCTCCACCGTCACCGACGACAACCAGCTCTACCAACTGGCCACCTACACCCAATACAGCGACACCGCAGGCCACCACGCCGCCTACACCAGCACCCCCGCCACCCCAACCGGAACACCGGCCGTGGACGCGGTCGCCGACTGGTTCACCGCACTGGCCCACGACCTCGCTGCCACCGACCCCAGCATGGCAACGCCACCACCCCCGACAACCACCACCGAGCCGGCCGTATCGACGACGCCCGGTTCCGTCCCTGAGCGGACCGGCACGGCAACCCCTCCCCCTGCCGTGCCGAGTCCTTGAAACCCCTTCGGCGGAGACGGTTTCTCTGCGCCAGAGAGATCAGATCGTTCCTCGCGGGCCGACTCCGCCGAAGGGCCCCACTCACCCACTCACCCACGTCGAGGAGGTGAACCACCGTGCCACACAACACATCCACCGAAACCGCTTTCACCCCCGGCGACGAATGGCGCTGGCTCGAGCCCCGCTCTCCGGCAGAACCGCAGTCCGAACCGACGCAACTGCATCCGGAATGTGACGACACCCATCTCGCACCGGAGGTAGGGGGACAGGAGCATCCGCGGCTCGGTATGCCGTCCGCGCGGGTGTGGATGGTCGTAGGTGCGACGGTGACGGTGGCTGCTGTGCTCGTGCTGATCGGCGCGCTGACGGTCGCTGATCGTGGCGGACATACCCCGGTTCCGGCCCACACCGCGGCCCCGCCCACGAGCAGCGCCGCCGTCGCCAGCGGGGCGTGCGCGGGACTGTCCGGAACGACGGTCACCGACCGCGAAGGTGACACAGCGACGATCGCCGGGGTAGTGGCCTCGTTCGAGAACGCCTACTACCGGCTCCGCGATGTCGACGCCGTCCTGCGGGTTGTCGCACCAGAGGCGGGTCTGGCGGCCGATGCGCTCGCCGCCGGAATCGCCTCCATCCCGGCCGGTAGCACCTACTGCGTGGCAATCACCCCGATCGCGGCCGGCAGCGCGAACGTGCACGTGGTCGAACAGCATCCCGACCGCACCCGCATCGACTACCTGCAAGTAATCAACATCCGCCCGACCGACAACGGTCTGCTGATCACCAACATCCAGAAGCAGGCCGGACCATGACCGACCTCGCCACATACACCCACGATGAGCCCGCCGACGGCCGTCTCGACCCGATTACCGTCACCGGGCCCGACCCGGAACATCGTGCGCCGGTGCGGAATTCACCGCTGCATGTCACCGGGATGTATCCGCCGCTGTTCGCGGTGCTCGGCGCCCACGGCGGCGCGGGCACCTCGACGCTGGCCCGGTGGTGGGTACACGCCGCCGACACCGGCCTGGCGTGGCCCGCCTCGACCGTGACCACCCAGCGGGTAGTGGTCGCGGCCCGCGACTGCCTGCCCGGGCTGGTCGCGGCCGCGGACCGGCTACGGGAATGGCACGCCGGGCTCACACCTTCCGGGGTGACCGTGGTCGGGCTCGTGCTCGTCCCGCCACGGCCCGGGCGAGTTCCGCTGGCGGTGCGTCGCTACCGCAGCACGGTCGCCGCCCTGGTCGAGGGCGCTGTGTGGTCGATCCGCTGGCACGACGAACTGCTCACCCACGAACTCGACGACCTCGCCACCTACGCACCCAGCGATCCACCGCCCCCGCGGCGAGCCCACCCGAGCGACGCGGTCCCCGTCGACGTCTACCGGACCGGGGCCGCGATCACCGCCCTCATCGGCGCCACCCGGCGATCCAAGCCGATTCCACACCTAGGAGATCGTCATGACCTTGATCGTCGTCGACAGTATCGCTGTTCTGGCCCAACAGATTCCGATCACGCCGCAACCGCCTCCGGGCTCGGAGGGGCTGACCAAAGTAGTGAACTGGCTGGCCTGGGCGGTGATGCTCGCCGGTATCGCAGCGCTCATCTACGCCGGTGGCAAATTCGGGTGGGAACGCTGGCACGGCGGCGCGGTGGAGAGCCCCAAGATCGTGCTCGGCGCCCTCGTCGGCGGAATCATCGCCACCAGCGCCGGATCCATCATGACTCAAATCGTCGCCAAATAAACAGTGCACCAACGGATCCGGCTTGCCGCACACACGGGTGACGGGGCACCTCGAAACGCCGGACCCAACCGTCTCAACAAGTACTCGATTCTGAAACAAAGGAAGTCACACCTATGCCAGTCACCGACACCTTCCCGTTGGTCATGACCACCAGCGACGGGCTGATGCTGGCCGGAGATCGTTGTGGGCCAACGTTCGCCGCAGCGACCGTTGTCTATGTTCATGGGTTGCTGTGCGACGGCAGCTGGTGGCAACCGCTGATCGAGCATGTCCACGATCGCCTCGACGGCCAGATCGCTCAAATCGTCTGGGATCAACGCGGGCACGGCCGCTCGGGACGCCCTCACCGCAGCGTCGAAACCACCCTCGAGCATCTGGCCGACGATCTCGACGCCGTGCTCACCCAGGCAACAGGGTCGGTGGTGCTGGTGACGCATTCGGCCGGGTCCATGGTCGCTGCGGCGTACGTGCAGCGATACCCGACGCGCGCGGCTGCCCTGTCGGGACTGGTGCTGTTCAACGGCACCGGTGAGTTCCCCGAATTTCCGTCCCTGCCAACGTATTTCACGACTGCGGCGGCGCGGATCAAGATGCTTCGCTACGGCATGTTCGACCATGTCGCGGCCGCGGCTGCGTCGGTGGCCGAACGACGCTTTCGCCGGACGGCACGGCGGCTGGGGTCTAGGGCTCCGCTGGCGACCGGGGCTCGTGCGGGTGATCCGCGGGTGCTGACCGACCTCATGCACGCCTACCGCCACTTCTACCTCGACCCCGAGACCGCGGCCGGGTTGCGGTCGCTTCCGTCGTTCGTGGTCACCGGCGACCGCGACCGGGTCGTCCCCGCCGCTCAATCGTTCCGGTTCGCTGAGAAGATCTGGGCCGACCAGCAGGTGGTGCCCGGTGCCGGGCACTCGCTACCGAGAAGTGAACCGGAGACGGCCGCCGAGGTGATCGTCGCGGCCCTTGAGGTCGCCTACCGCGCCGATGTCGACCAGCTGCTGCTCGATCAGGACGGCGAGTTGGCCGCCGACACCGATGGTGCGCCGTGAGCGCCACCACCCGCCTGGACCCGAAAGTCCTCGCCCCGCTGACCCAGCTGCTGGGGTGGCTGGCGTGGGTGGTGCTGCTGCTCGCGATCGCCCGCACCATCTGGATCGGCTGGCAGCTGGCTTGGCGGCTGCACCGCGAGGAAGCGATCGAAGGACTCGCCGGCGCCCTGCTCGCCGCCGTCCTCGTCGGCTCCGCCAGCGGCATCGCCGCCGCCCTGTTCCCCACCCACTGAACTCCGAACCCCTGGGGAGACACCAGTGAACCCACACCCCACCCACCGCCCCGGCCTCATCGCCCTGATCGGACTGCTCGGGATCGCCACCCTCACCGGCTGCACCGGCCCCGACGACCACACCGACCCGCCCGCGACCCCCTCACTGCCCGTGGACGTCCACGCCGCACCAACCAACGTGACAACCGTTGTGTACCAAGACATCTCGCTTCCAGTGGCCGACCAAGGCCCTCGCGCGGTGACCGGCGCGGTCGCGGCAGGGTTCACACATTCCCCTGTCGGGGCGGCGCTGGCGGCCATTCACGCCATCGTGCGGATGTCCCTGGCGCCCGACGATCAGTGGGACCTCGTCGGCCAACAGATGCTCGCCCCCGGCACCGGACGCGATGACTGGGCCGTCGCACGAGCCCAAATGTCGATCACCACCCGGGCCACCGGCGCGCCACCGAAGATCGTCGGCTACCGCGTCACCGGCTACACCCCAGACCGGGCCGACACCGCGATCTACACCCAGCAACCCGACACATCGCTGACCTGCAACACCGCCACCGTCATCTGGCAGGCCGGCGACTGGAAACTGCTGCTGCCCGACGGACACCACCCCGCACTCGTGACGGCACCCAACACGCTGCCCACCGACACAATCCTGCTCCCGATCCGATGAAGACCACCACCACGACCCCACCACCGAACCGCCACCGCTGGCTCGGACTCGCCGTCGCCCTGGCCGTCCCGCTCAGCGGATGCGGCACTGACGCCGCTCAACCCTCGTCCGCCGGTTTATCCACAACGACCCCCACGGCTGCGGCGCGGCCCAGGCTCAGCGCGACACCGGCACAGCCTCCGACCACCGACCTGTTCGGCAACCGCCTTGACGTCGTCGGCGACGAAGGGCGCGCGCTTACCCAATATCCGGCCACGCGCACCAGCTCATCGGCGGCCGACTATCTCACCGCGGCGCCAGCGCAAATGTCTTGGCAACGCGGATGGGGTGGCGCCGCGCTACCAGTTTCGGGCAGTGACGGGCCGGCTTACATCGACCACGGGATCGCCTCCGGGTTCGCCGACACCCCGCAAGGCGCGGCGCTTGCTGCCTGCGACGCGATCGCCCGCGCCCTCGCCGCGCCAGAAGAAGTGTGGCAGAACGTGGTTCGGGCTCGATTCGTCGGGGACACCGACGCATTCATCGCCAGGATGACGCGCAGCCGCACCCGCACACCGGATGCCGCCCGCTATCTCACCGTCCCCGACGGCATCCGCATCCGCCCCGGCTACCGCCCCGACTTCGCCGTCGTCGACATCGCCACCCCAACCCGCGACGGCTACACCTACGCCTCCTGGCCCATGACCTACGACCACGACGACTGGCGAGTGCGACTACCTGACGACATCGAAACCCTCTGGCAGCCAGGCGATCCCATCGAAAACCTTGCCGGCTTCGGGCAATGGAGGACCACCACATGACGACATCCATCGCCGCCGTCAACCATGCTCAGCTGCCGGACATCGTGTGCGACCTGCCCACCGGACCCGGCGCCGTGTGCGCGCTGAAACAACTCGGCGGCGACGCCGCCAACTCCGTAGCAAATTCCGCATTCGACAGCATGGTCGACTCCCTGATCGACGGTATGACCAAGGCGCTCAGAATCGACGTGACCTGGTGGGTCAATCTGCCGTCCCCGCAGTTGGCGACGTCCACGGGGGAGCCGGGGCCTGCTCTGACGTCGATTCGGAGCTACACCAGCGGATTGCCAGTTCTGCTGATGATCGCGGGCATCTTGTTCGCCGCCGCCCGGCTGGCGATGGCCAAACGTGGTGGCGTCGCGGGGGAAGCGCAGGAGAGCTTCCTCATGTTCGCGCGGGCGGTGTTCGCCTCCATGATGTTCTCCGCGTTGATCACCACCGGCACGAAAGCCGGTGACGCATTCAGTCATTGGGTGATCAACGACGCCACCGGCGGCGACCTGCACGGAGCAGTCGAGCGGCTGGTCGACAACAACCTGCGCGATCACAGCAACCTCGGCTCCGGCATCCTGCTCGTGCTAGGCATCCTCGGCCTGATCAGCATGCTCGTGCAACTCGCGATGCTGGTCATCCGCCAAGCCGTGCTCATCCTGGTGGTCGCCGCGATTCCGCTGGCCGCGGCCGCCGCCGGAACCGGGCCCGGTTCGCAGGCGTACAAGCGGATGCTGTCGTGGTCGCTGGCGTTCGTGCTGTGGAAACCGGTCGGCGCCCTCATCTACGCGATCGCCTTCACCGCCGCAGGCACGAAAACCCAGGATCAGCAACAAGACCCGCAACTGGTGCTGCTCGGCATGATTCTGCTGTTGTCGGTGACGATCGTGCTGCCGGCCTTGATGCGGCTGGTCGCCCCGGCAGTGGCCACTCTCGGCGGCGGGGGAGGAGCAGGCGCCGCACTCGCCGGCGGCGCCCTCGGCATCGCCATGGGCGCAGCCGGAGGTGACCGTTCCGCGGCCCGCAAGATGACCGAAGGCGAAAACGCCACCGCCAGCGGAGCCGGAGGCGGTAGTCCCCACCCGCCCCCGAGTGGCCCGTCGGGCGGGGCAGGAGGTGGCCGTCCCCTCTCGGGCGGGACCGGTGGTGGTGGAGCTTCGCCCGGTCGCGGGGCCTCATCCGCAGGGTCCGGGCCGGCGGGAACCGGGGGCCGGTCGGCGGGCTCCGCGGGACAAGCCGGTGGCAGTTCGGGTGCGGCCAGTGGCGCGGGCGCGGGCGTCGCTGGAGCGGCCGTCATGGGCACGCAGTTGGCCGGTCAGGGGGTGCGGTCGGCGAGTTCGGCGGTCGAGTCCCAATCCGGTGACAGCTGGGATATCGACGCGCCCGGCCCGTTGGAGGTGCGGCGATGACCAGTCCCCGCATGTACGGCAGATGGGAGAAACCGCGCTCGGCCGGGTTCTTCGGCATGACGTGGGGAGTGAGCATGCTCGCGCTGGCCCTGCTGATCACCGTGATGGCTACCTTCATGCTCACCCGATCCGTACCCGCGACGCTGATCGTGCTTGCTTGCGCCGCAATGGTTTTCACGCCGCTTGTCGTCACCGTCGATGGCAGGACCGGGTGGGAGACGGCGGTCTTGCGGGTCCAGTTCGCGGCGGCGAAAGCGCGGGGTGAACTGCTGTATCGGTCCGGCCGGTTCTCCCGGATACCGGGAGTGTCGAGATTGCCTGGGCTGCTTGCTGATTCACGCCTGGCCGAGTGGGAGACCCCTGGCGGGAAGCGGTTCGCGATCATCCATGTTCGCCGCACCGATCACTGCACGGTGGTGCTGCGGGTGCTGCCGCGCGGGAAGGAACTGGTCGACCAAGCCCAAATCGATGCCTGGGTCGGCGAGTACGGGCATTTCCTGGCCTCGCAGTCACGCGGCGGTGAGGTCGTCGCGGTCACCTCGGTGCTCGAGAACGTCGCCGAAACACATCTCAAGCAACGCCGCGAAGTCGCACGCCTGGTCCGGCCGCAGTCGCCGCAGTTCGCGCGCGCGGTGATGCGGGAGGCCGCCGCAGATATCGGCGGAGTGGGCGTGCGGATCGAGGCCCGCATCGCGATCACCTACCGCGCCATCGGCACCTCCCGCAAAACGCGGCAGGATCTGCCCGAGCAGGCCCGCGAGATCGGGCAGCGCCTGCAAGGGGTGCTGTCTCAGCTGGCCCGTGCGGGGCTGCCGGCCACGCCGTTGCAGGCGTGGGAGGTGCTGGGGCTGGTGCGGTCGCGCTACGACCTGGCTGCCCAGCGCGATATCGAAGCCGTCGGCCCGGCGATCACCGATACACAGTCGTGGGATTCGGTGGGCCCGATCGCGCACGAGGACCGCTGGGACCATCTGGTGCACGACGGGGCCCGATCCATCACGTGGGAAATGGATGCTCCGCCGCGGGGCGCGGTGTTGGAAACCGGTCTGGAGGAGTTGCTGCGCCCGCGCGCGGATGTGCCACGCAAACGGGTCGCGATCGTGTACCGCCTGCATTCGGCGGCCGAGGCCACCGACATCGTCGACTCCGACTTCCGCGACGCGCTCGCAGCCGAGCAGACCGAACGCGGCATCGCCTCGGCCGCCGCATCCATCCGCGTCGACAACACTCGCGCCGCCCGTCAGGAACAAGCCCGCGGCGCCGGCCTCACCCGATTCGGGGTCCTGGTCACCGTCACCGACGTCCTCGACGCCGACCTGCCGGGCATCGAAGCCTCCGTACGCACCATGACCGCGGCATCACGGCTGCGGGTGCGCCGCTGCTACGGCTCCCAAGCAGCCGCCTTCGCCGCCTCCCTCGGCATCGGACTGATCCTGCCCGAACACACCTCGATCTCGAAGCGGTTCAGCGCATGAACATCCATAACGAGACCCGGAAGGCCCGCCGTCCGCGAACGACGACCGTCGCGGGGATCCGCGTATTGACATCCCAGGCCCGCGCAGAGGCCGAAACGGCCGCCGCCAGGCGCGGTCTGACCGCGGTGCGCGCTCGCTGGGCACTGTCGAGTGACGATCATCGCCGCGCCACTGCCGCACGACGGGTGGAGGATTCGGTTCGCGACGGGTTCGCTGTGCCCGCAGCGGGTCTGACCGACCGCGGGTACCGCGGCGTCGGCGGTGGCCGCGCGACAGTGGTGCCAGCGACACCGGAATGGCGGGCGACCACGGTGCAGGTGGCCGGATTGTGGCCCTTCGCGGTCGGCGCGACCGCCCCGGTGGTCGGTTGCCCGGTCGGCTCGCATTACGTCACGGGCGCGCCGGTGCACTTCGATCCGATGTCGTGGTTCGCCCGCGGATTCATCACCGCACCGATCGCGTTCGTGCTGGCACTCAACGGATTCGGCAAATCCTCGCTGATCCGGCGCCTGGCGACAGGGGCGGTCGCAGCCGGGGAAACCGTGCTGTGCATGGGCGACACGAAACCCGACTACCGCGATCTGGTCGAAGCCCTGGGTGGGCAGGTCGTCGACCTCGGATACGGGCACGGCAGCATCAACCCACTCGCTGTCGGCGCGCTCGGAACCATCATTGACCAGCTCCCGAATCTGGATCAGCGCCGCCAGGTCGCCGCTCGTGTCGAAGCCGGACAGGTCAACATTGTGGCCGGGCTCATCGAGCTGGTCCGCGGGTCCCGCGTCGCCGACTACGAAGAAACCCTCATCGCCGCCGGTCTGCGCGAACTCTACAGCCCCGCAGTCGGTTTCACCCCGCAGCGGCCACCACGGCTGTCCGATTTGCTGGCCACGATCTCCGGCGGCGCAGACCGATTGCGGCAGTTCGCCGAGGAAGACGACGACGTCGCGTTCCGGGCGGCGACCAAAGTGCTGCGCCGCTCGCTGCGCGCGGTGATCGAGGGCCCGTGGGGACAGATCTTCGACCGTCCCACCAGCACACCCCTCGATCTGAACAGCCCCGCGGTGTGCATCGATGTGTCCCGCATCCCTGAAGGCGACACGAAGCTGCTGGCGGCAGTACTGATGGTGTGCTGGAGCGAGGGCTTCGGCGCGGTCGCCGCCGCTCACGCCCTCGCCGACGCAGGTCTCGCGCCGCCGCGCACGTTCGAGGTCGTCATGGACGAGATCTGGCGGGTGCTGGGCGCGGGGGAGTTCATGGTCGACCGCGTCGACGCCTTGACCCGGTTGAACAGGCCGCTGGGCACCGGGTTGATCATGTGCAGCCACACCATCAAAGACCTCGCTGCCTTCGACTCGCCGGCTGCGCAAGCCAAAGCCCTGGGTTTCTTCGAACGCGCCCGCGCCAAAATCATCGGCCCCGTCGGACCGGAAGAGATCGAACGCCTCCGCGCCGCGGTATCCATCACCGACACCGAGAAACTACTCGTCACCTCCTGGGCCGCGCCGCGACCCCCGACCGACGATCACCTCGGCAACACCGGCATACGCGAAACACCCCCCGGCACAGGATGTTTCCTGCTCAAAACAGGTGAAGCCGACGCGCCCGGCATCCCGTTCCGCATGACCTTCACCCCCACCGAGCGCGACCGAGACATCCACAACACCAACCGCCGCTTCTCCCACCTGACCGGCGGGCAGGTCGATACCCCACAAATGTAGGTTCCCATGATTTTGACGCCTTTCCCATCTATTTGTCGCCGACTTGTCGCTTACGACAGTTCGGTGGGAATCCGGTCCGGCGTGTCAGCGCCTCATACTCAGCAGGAGAAGTTTGGTGACGCCATGAATAATCAAGGCAGAGGCCACTTTTGGGCCAGCGTCGCGGGGGTCGTCCCAAATTCTGAAGTGGCCGTGCGATTTCGCGGCGACGACGGCGTTTCGTGGATACGACATTGCGGCGGTTGCCGATTGATGAGGTGTTGTCGGGGCGCCCGGTTCGTGAGTTCCGCTGGTGGAAGAGCAAACGTCACTATTCGGGCTGGTACTGGTCCTCGACCGCTGACGGGCACGTGGTCTACGAAAGCCGCCTCGAGTTGGCGAGAATTTTTCTGGCAGATCAGGACCGGGATGTCGTGGCAATCGCGGCGCAGCCGTTCCTGCTCGAGGGCGTTGACGGCGACCGGGTGCGCAGGCATGTACCGGATCTACTGCTGGCCGGATCCGGTGGCCAGCTCACGGTGGTCGATGTGAAATCAGCTGCCCGAGTGTCGGATCCGAAGTCAGCGGCTCAGTTCGAGTGGCCGCGTGGTGTTCGCGATGAGCACGGTCTCGGCATCGAGGTCTGGTCCGGGTGTGATCCCGTGTTGCTGGCCAATGTCCGATTCCTGGCCGGGAATCGACGGCCCGTCACGATAGCGCTGGAATTGGCCGACGCGGTGATGGCGGCCGTGAGCGAGCCTGTCGAACTCGGCCTCCTGGAGCGGAGTCTGGCGCGGTCGGCGCCGCCGTTGGTGATCCGGCCGGTGATCTTGCACCTGTTGTGGCGATCGTGGCTGGCGGCGGACATGATCCGGAATCTGAGAAGCCTGTGCGAATCCCCAGGTCGTGAACCGCCTGTCCGCAAGGTCCGGCGAGAACCTACACGCGACGCCGACACCTCTGCACCTGAAGGTTCTCATGCCACGGCAACTACGTCGAGGTTGGCCGGCCTGCGGGTGCGACGAGGCGGGTTGCGCCGATGAGCGAACCCGCTGACTTCGTAGTGCTGCATATGGACGGCACGGCGAGTTGGGGTGTGGGCGACGTCGACAGCATCATGGATGCTCTCGGTGTCGACACGGTGCGCCTCGATATCAGTGGTGCAGGCCGGGTGCAGGTCTGGCATACGGACTCGACTCCTGTCGCGAACCCACTCAGTGAGCGGGTCCTCACCAGGCTCGGGTATCGGGCTCCGACTGGCTGGAACGGTCCGATTGCACTGACCACGAGGGCGTTTGGCCGCCTGGATATCGCCGCGCCATTGGCGGAGGACGTATCCGAAGCGGTGGAAGAGCTGGCCACGGAAGTGGAGGCCACTGCCGTGGCGGCAGGGGCTCACACCACGCAGATGGTCGACACCGCGCTACCACCTGACAGGGATACCGCTCTCGCCGAGGACACGGTTGTCGCGGCGCCACTGGACCCGACGTCACACGTGCCCGACATGGGAGCCGACCTGTGACCACTACGGATTTCAGTTGTCGCTTACGGCAAGTCGGCGGAAATTCCTGTGCACCGCATTGGGGGAGAACAAGTTTCACCAAACCGTCCTATCGAGAGGATGCGAGTCGATGAACTTCCACGCCGATTTTGTGGTGCTCCACCCGGGCGGCGAAGCCCTCTACGGGTCGCGCGACCGCGATCAGAGCACGCGTGATGCCATACGCACGCATGTGCCCGACCTGTCCACCCAAGGCGTGGGAAGAGTGCGGGCCTGGTTCGCCGATAACTTCTCGAGGCCTGATTTGCGTCCAAACCCGCTGGCCGACCAAGTACTTGCCCGCTTGGGCTACAAGCACCCGACCGGCTGGTACGGACCGGTTGCGGTGACCATGGAGGAAGACATGGCGGGTCATATCCCGCCACTGGACCCCAAAGTCCGCGAGACAGTCGACGCGCTGCTCGCGCCGGTGGAAGGTACTGCGATCCATGCCCCAACCCGCGCGACGGACGTCCACTCCGAGTTGCTGAGCGGCTTCGATGTCGCATCGATGGACGAGTTAAACAGCACGACAACAGAATTCACGTCACAGCCTGTCTTCGACGTGCCTGACACGGGACTTGACCTGTGACTCTACAAACGAGTTTGGCTCCGCGCCCCATCGGATTCGGCGAACGAGCGGACAAGGCGTGGAATTACCACACGAGAGGCGCAGTTGCGCAACAACTTTCGCGCGCAGGAACCGCCGCCTACCGCTTCATGTCGGATGGCCACGCCAAGTCGGTGGGAATTCGGGACGAGCACTCGGCTGGAGCGAGCCTCAGGCGACAAATTCGACGACCACCTACAACAAATGGGATCCACGGTGAAGGCTGCCGATGCGTGGGAGGACGGCGGTGAGTGATGTCCTCCAGAACCCTCCTCGCGGGCATCGTGTCGTTGCCCATCGCGTTGATCCTGTTCCTGGCCTTACTGGTCGGAATACAGCCCGCGGACTCGTGTGCGACCGACGTGCTCGCTGGGGGAGTGGCGGGCTCGACCGGTCAGTCGCTGGAGGGGTTGAACGAGCGGCAGTTGGAGTTGGCGCGCAACGGTGTCGTGATCGGCAAACAACGCCGGGCTCCGGAGTCGGTGATCATCGCCGAGCTCGCGGCGATGATCACCGAATCGACGTTGCGCAACCTCGCGAATTCCAACGTGCCGGAATCGCTGAGCTTCCCCAACGACGGCGTCGGCGCGGATCACGATTCGGTGGGCCCGCACCAGATGCGCGTCAGCGTCTGGGGAAGCGCCGGGATCGCCACACTGATGAACACGATCTATCAGATCAACTGGTTCTACAACCAAGCCGCCACCATCACCGGCGCCGCCTCGATGACCTCGGCCGAACTCGCCCAAGCAGTCGAAGTGTCCGCGCCGAACGCCTATGCCGGACAACTGGACCTGGCCCAACGCCTCTACGCGATGTTCGCCGACATCGACCCAGCGTCCCTGCCCGCCACCGCGTCAGGGCAACCGCCGCCAGGATGTGGACCCGGTTCGGGACCACCCGGCGCGCCGGTGCCGGCCAGTGGCTTGGGGCAAGCGGTCGTGGCGGCGGCCCAGCAGTGGATCGGCACCCCGTACGTGTGGGGTGGCGGAGATGCGAACGGACCGACGGGCGGTGGCTTCGACTGCTCGGGGTTGACGTTGTACGCGGTCTACCAGGCGTCGGGTGGCCGAATCCGGTTGCCGCACTACACCCAAGCACAACAAGACGACCCTGCAGCGCACGCGGTGCCGTTCGATCAACGCCAACCCGGGGATCTGATCTTCTTCACCACCGTCGGCGAGAGCGATTCCCACCATGTCGCCGTGTACGCGGGCCGCGCCGCCGACGGCACCGACCTGGTCGTACACGCCCCCCAAACCGGCCAAACCGTCGCCACCGCCCCTCTGGCCCGAGTCGCCGGAATCGACCACCTCGACGTCCGCCGCTACAGCACCCCACCACCACAACCGCGAAGCCCCACAGCGGAGGAGGGAAAGCACCTGTGACAAAAGACTATCCGCATCGCCAACGTCGTCGATCCGTTCGTGGACGTTCCACACCTCCGTCGTCGAAGCGTCGCGCCACCGGTACCGCTACTGCTACCACCGGCTCAGACAGTAACGACAGCTCCACCCACGAGCAACGGCTCGCAGCACGGGCGTCATCGGGGCCGCATCTTCTGGCCTGGGTTGCCGCGACGCGGCAGACCTTCACCATCTGCCGGCCCGACGGATACACGGTGGCACACGATCGCTTCCACCGAGACCTCCTCATCGACAGCGACGACGCCGCCATCGAAGCCGCAGCGCTGCAAGCGATATGGCTCGCCGCGCACGGGAAAGACCTGTGGGGCGCCGATGTGGGGATCCTACGCATCGTCACATCCCGCTTTGTCGCGGATCCCGGTGCCCTGCACCGGGCGGCGTTCACCAGCGGCCTAGTGCTCGACCTCGTCACCGACACCGCCACGCGACCGGCCATCAGCTCGGCGTCTGGTCGACTGGCGCCGCGCGGACCTCACCTGCCTCATCCAACACCCGAGGAATCACCGATGAAGTCACGCTCAATCGCAACCCTGCTCACCGTCACGGCCGGAACATGCCTGCTCGCAGCGTGTACCGAACATCCGTCGCGCGGCCGACCACCGGATAGGTACGTCTGCGCCCGCGACAGGTTCGAGCCACCGTTCACCGCGGTCGACCCGTGCTCGGCCGAATCGGTCACGTCGGCAGCACTGGAGACGATGTTCACCTACCGACCTGCCGAAGGCCTGGACCCACGGCGTGCGTTCGAAGCCGCGACGCCGCTGCTGGAACCCGAATTCGCGCGCAGCGGTGCACCCGCGGCGACCGCATTGGCACCGGTCACACCCGACATGTGGGGTCACTGGCGAGACCAGCACATCACGGTCACCGCGAGCGCTCGGGCCACGGCTGATGATCACCCCGCCGACACCGCGGCGCGGGCGGCGCGGGTGGTGACCGTGAGCATGCAACCCAGCGACAGCACACCCGCGCTGCGGCTGGTGGTGTTCGCTGTTGCGCGTTACACGCAGACCGATGAAGGTGTGCGATGGCTGCTGTCGAACGTTCAGGTGGCGTCATGACCAGCGGCAACGGCGATCCGGTCGACGAGGGCGGCCAAGCTGTCAAGGCCGGGTTCGTGCAGGCGATGCAATCGGCGACGATGACGATGAACCTGCTGCAGCGCCGCGGTAGCGAATCGCGCTCGCGGCAAGAATTCGCCCAGCGCCAAGACGACCGGATCGCCGAGCAGCAGCGCAAGAACCACATCCACGCCGCGCAGATCCAGGGCTACATCGATAGGGCGCAGCACGGCCGCCTCGAGCACTGGGCCGACATGGCGATCAAGGCCGGCCGCTACCGCGAACACCTGCTCGAGATGGACGTCAAAAACGCGCGCCTGCAAAACGATCAGGACAAAGCAGACCGCGCCAGAGATGGCGACAAAGCCACCGAGGAACGCCGAGACAAGGTCCACGGGCTGCAGGTGCGCGCCCTGCGCGGCGAGTACAACCGCAAAGACGCGATCCACACCCAGCAGCTACGCCGCTACGACAAACAGATCGCGCAAGACCAGCGGCTGCACGATCTGAAGGTCGAATACCAGAAGCTGCTGATCGAAGCCCGCAAACGCGCGCTCGGGCTCACCGAAACACTCACCGACACCGACCCCGGCGCCGCCCGCGCTCATGCCGCCAGCGCGGGCTGGGCGGCGGCCGAGGCCACCGCGGATCTGTCCGACGAGCATCGTGCCCACGCCGACGCGTGGGCCGAACGCTACGGCGAGGACACCGGCACCGACCCCAGTTCCACATTGGCCGATGCGCGTGCCGAGGCTGCGGCCCTCGACGACGCGGTCGATGAACTCCACACCCAGATGAGCGCGCTCAGTGTCGAGTACACCCTTGCCAGCTATGGCAAATCCCAGCTGCGAGACATGAACCCCCACAGCGCCACCGACCGGAACCGCTGGCCTGATGCCGATTCAGGCGAACAGTTCGAAGTGCTCGACGGAGAAGTCATCGATGTCGCGGTCGAGGTCACCGGCGTCACCGGTGACCTCGATATGGGCGTCGATTTTGCGCCACCGGTTCTCCCACCCGTCAAAGCTCTCGGGCCCGCGCCGTCGGCGGAGATCGAACCATGATGGCGCGCAACCCCCTTCTTGTCCGCGAATCGGGTGTGGCTGTGCCCGATCGGTGGCAGATGAAGCTGCTCGCCGGTGTGTATTTGCATGCGTCGGCGGCGCGGGAGATGGCCGCCGCGGCGCGGGCCGGGCGGGAGGCGAGCGGTGAACTGCCACCCCCGTCGTGGTCGCGGGCTTTTCGCACCGAGGTCCTGCTCGGGCAAGAGCTCGAGAAAGCGGGATTGGCCGCGGGCGTGCCGCGGGAATGGCTGAACCAGGTCCGGGCCCGCGCCCATCTGGGGCAGCCGTGGCGACGCGACCTGCACTGGCGCAACCCGAGACCGGTCGACCGGACCAGGCTGCTGGTCGGGTTGGCCGGTGAGGCGCACCGGATTCAGGACCTCGCCGCGGTGGCCGTCGCCTACGAGCATCGCGGCGCGCACGCCGAACCCGGAACCGCGACCTGGGTCATGCGCAACCTGCGCAGGTCCCGCACCCGCCTTGTCCAACTCGCACGCCTGCTCGCCGTGACCGACGACGAGGCACAGCGACTGTGGAACTCGCCGCACCACTGGACCGCCGCCGCCGAAGGGGCCCGCGCCGCCGGTGTCGACGAACTCGACACTCGCTGGCGCGCCCACGCCCGCAGTGACCAGACCAGCATCGTCTTGCAGGCCCGCGCACTCACCAAATCCGGAATCACCGCACCAACCGGCGCCGCACTCCCGCCACCCGACCAGATCCTCGACGTCCTTCGAAAAGAACTCGGACACAACGCTGTTCCCGTATCCGATGCCGCGGGCAGGCGCTTGGAAGCCGACGTGGACGTCGTCGCACCGGCCGGGCAAGACATCGATATGGCAGTGGCCGCAGCTGGAGTCGGCAGCGGCGGCCATGACGGCCTGGTCGCGGATCTTCCGCCGCTGCCACGACAGCCCGGCACTGGAGTCGAGGTCGAACTATGACTGCGACGGAACACGCCCTCGGTGCGGCCGGTCGGCGTCCGGTGGCGCCGAATGCGCCGCAGAAGGCACTGCTGCGGCGGTTGTGCGCGGTGGCAGCCCAGACACGGGCACTGCTCGACACCGCCCGAAACGACTATGAGACAGGGGTTTTAGCCGAGCCCGCCTGGTTCGCGCGCCTGGATGCCCTGATGGCGCGCAGCGCCGCTCTGGCGGAGCTGGGCCACGCCGGCGGGATACCACAGCGGTGGATCGATCTCGCTCGCCAGCAGGGCGAGCACGGCACAGGGTGGCGGACCCCGCAACGATGGCCCGTCCCGCAACCTGTGCAACGGGCCAGCCTCATCGACGACCTCGCCGCCGAAGCCCGCGACCTCAGTGACGTCATCGCCGTCCACGCCGCCTACCGCGCCCGCGCCCGCAACGACGAACCCGAGTCTCTGCGCACACGAATCGAAGCCACCGCAACTATGCGCCACGAGCGGCTGACGTCGATCGCAGCGCTGTTGGATCTGATCGGACCCGAACGTGACCGGATCAGACCAGCCCCGGATCCGAGCTGGGCCCGCGCTCTCGCGGCCACCGTGCGAGACCGCGACACCAGTCTGCTGGCGCGGCAATGGCGCGCCCACGCGCACCACGAACCCGCGTCGGTGACGGCCTACCGGTTGCTGAGCGACCACGGCGACATCGAATTCACCGCTGATTCGGCCATTGCGCCGATCCCCGCGGTGATGGTCGAACACATCGCCGCCGCCCTGCGACTGCCACCTGGGCTGGCTACTCCCGTCCTGCCACTCGGCGCAGCCACGGACAACGCGGTGACCGCCGCGTTAGGCGAACCCCGATGCCTTGAACTCCCCGCGCAAACTACCGGCGACGAGCAGCACGTCGGCGGAGCACCAGCACGCACACATCGCCACAACGGCCCGAGTCCGTGACCGCGCGGGGCACACGCCCTCGAGCCGCTGACTATCCGGCGGCGGAGCAACAAGCCCGAGCCAGGAGGCAAGGATGACGATTCCCAAACCGATACGCGATCCAGCCACCATCTCAGCGCAGACGTCGACCCATGCGCAGAGAACCGACCGCGGCCAGAAGCCCAACGCCGCCCAAGCGGCGCTGTTGCGACGACTGCGCGACGTCTCCGACGGGCTGCACCGGATGCAGGAAACAGGCCGCCTCGGAGGCGAATTCGGTCACTTTCCCTCCGAACTGTGGCACGACTACCTCAACGACATGCACGACCGTGCCGACGCACTCACTGCCCTCGGGCGCACCGGCGGCATCCCTGAACAATGGCTCGACTACGCCCGTGGGCATACCGCTAGCGGGCAGGTGCCCGACCGTTGGCCGGGCACAGATTCGCGGGCGCGCGCCGAGCTGATCGCCGCAGTGGGCGGGCAGGCTCGGGAGCTGGGGCACATCGCAGCGGTGCATGCCGCCTACCGGTCGCGGATCGCCGCTGAACCCGACCGAGCCCAGGAGGCTTTCGCTGAAATGCTGGGCCAGCGATGGGACCGGATCGGCACGGTGGCGGCTCTGCTGAATCCTGTCGGCGCGGAACGCCAAGAGATTTGGCCCGACGCCGCGAGTCCCGCATGGCTCGCGTCTTTCGCGCAGCCAGTACGCGACATCGGGACTGCCGAGTTGGCACGGCGATGGCATACCCACCTGTCGGCTCCCGACGCCGCCGTGTCCACGCATGCCGCGCTGGCCGACTATGGCGACTTGGCCTGGGACCCCGACCGCGAACTGGTGCCGCCACCGCAATCACTGATCGCCCAAATCAGCGCTGTCCTGCATCCCGGCCGCAGCGTCGACAAGGCGGTCGGTCGTGGCGCCGCGATCGACGCCGATATCGCCGCTGCACTCCCTGCTGTGGCCCGCGAATTTCTGCCGGAGATCCCCCCACCGGACCCGAATCAGGATGTCGGCCCCGCGCTCGATGCCGGACCCGAACCGTGACGGCAACCAGTCAGCCGAAAACAGCAGCAACGCAGATCAATCCGAATCCAGGAGATCGCAGATGAACGAACCACATTCACGGCCCGTGCAGCGAAGACCGGTGTGGCAGCAGAGACTGCTCGAGCGGATCCAGGACCTGTCAGACGACCGCGGCCTGCTGCTACGCAAGGGCTATGACACTCCGCCTGGGGCGGGGGAGTTGGCGATGCTGGCATGGCGCACTCAGCTGCTGCAGCTTGCGGCCGACAGCAGCGAGATCGAAGCCCGCGCACACGCGATCGGCATCCCGCCCGCCGAGATCGCCGCCGCCCGATCGGCCGGAAGCCGCGGACGCCGAGCCGACCTCAACCCCGAGCCCGGCGCCGATGCGGTGCGCGAGCACGTTATCGGCTGGGTGGCCAGCGACGTATGGCAGATCCAGTACATGGCCGCGATCGACGTCACCCACCGGATGCGTGCGGTCACCGACGCACCCCGATTCGAGCCCGAACCGTGGATGGTCGCTCAGTTCGAGCGCAACCTGAGCGCGTTATGGATACGGGCGGGCAATGTCGCCGACGCGATCGGCCTCACCGTCGCCGAATCCGCCGGAATGTGGGCCCGGACCAGCAGTGATTGGCAGCGAATACTCGGTGCTACGACACATACCTACGACAACGAAGCAATCGAGGAACGCTGGCGCGTCTACGCCCGCCCCGGCATCGAAACCAGCGTCGTGCGCGATGCCACAGCCATCACCCTGCGCCTGGACGTCGCCCTGTCCGAGCAACCCGTGCGCATCCCCACACCGCACGCCATGAAAACCGCTGCCGCAGAAGCGTTCCTGTCCCACCCCTCCGCCTCCGCCGTCGCCGACCCCATCACCGACGCGATCGACCGCGCCCTTGCCGAGGCCGACCACACCCGATGGGACACACCCACACCCACCGGCACACCGCAGCATCCCGGGCCCGATTTCGACCGCGGGGCTCAGTTATGAGCCGCGCCTGCCCACACCCACTGACTCGCAGCAGGTTCACCACCAGGAGAGAAGCTGACCATGACCAAACCTGACCCGGCAGTGTCGATCGAACAGTGGCAGGCGAAGTTGCTGGCCCGCATCGACCGCCTCGCGCGCGAGCACGCGACGGTGCAGGCACGCGGCTTCGGCGGCTACGCCGGCGCCGACGGCACGCCCGAGCAAGAATGGCGCTCGCATCTGGACGCGTTGGAAGCCGAACGCGAAACTACCGAGCAACTGGCCATCGAGCTCGGCATCCCACCCCGATGGGTCGACCGCGCACGAACCAACGGTGCCGAAGCCGCCGAACTCTCCGCGGCCACAGCGGCAATCGCACAGGCTGTCGCGCATCCGAGCCCTGCAGCGGGGATACCCGAGGCCGCCGCGTCGGTGTCGAAGCAGCTGTTCATCGACATGGCCGTGGTCGATGTGTGGCATGTGCATCGGATGGCGCTGCTGTCAGCGGCGCGCGATGCTCGCCTCAGCGCGGGCCGTTTGCGTCTGGGTGCCGACCCGGTTGCCGATATGCAGTTCCACCGCAACATGAATCTGCACCATCAGCGCGCGGCCGGGCTGTCCGACGCGGCGCAACTGTCGGCGCCCGAGGTCGACGCCCTATGGGACAGCCCGCAAGTCCGTACCGCCCGCCAGCAGGCCGCCGAGCAGATCAACCGATGGGACGATCTGCAACTGGAATTCGAATGGCGCCGCTACACCCGACCCACGACGGACCCAGTGTTGCCGCCCTACATCCCTGTCGACCCGGACACCGGAGCCCCGACCACCCAGGCACAGGCTCGCCCACCCGACCCCGACGAATTGATCGCGCGCGCCGCCGCCGCGCTCGGTATCGACCCCGAGCGCACCGACCGGCTCCCGATCCGCCTCGCAGCCGCCATCGATATCGCTCTGCCCGGAGCCGGCGCCCGCGACTGGGCTCCCGACCCCGCCACCGCACCACCGCCAACCTCCCTACGACCCGACGTCGGACCCGAACCCTGACCGCCGCACCGCTAACTCTCGGTGATGGCGCTGGCGCCGCCCTCACTTCAAGCCCGATTCCACCCCGATACCGCGAGGACATCCCGTCACGCCACGACCACCGGTCGCGGCCCGCTTCACCAGAAGGCGGAACACGATGTCCGACAACACATTCCCACCATCGAATCCTCCCGGCGTCAACGCCGCCCACGCAGCGAGCCCACCCCTCTCCGGCGCAACGGCCTCTCCTCCGGTACCCGCGACAGCGTTTCGATCCCGCACCGTGGCCAGCCCGCTGGCCGTCCGGTTCGGCCCAGACGACCCCGACGCGGTGCGCGCGACCGCACTGCGCGCCGTGCAGGACGCGATGAAGCGCTACATCGACTGGCAACAGCACCCGGCCCCCGACACCACCACCACTGCGGGTTCCGGCGAGTGGCGGCTGACCGCGATCAACGGCATCGAAGACGACCTACGCCGCGCGTACCTCGACGCCGTCCACGGCGGGGTGCCGATCAGCGACATCGACACCGCCCACGATCTCGGACTGGCCGGTGTCGGGTGGGACCAGCAACCCGCCCACCGGCTGCTGGGACGGCTCGAACACCTCGCCCACGCACTCACCCTCGCCGAGGCACGCGCCGGCACCGACCGCACCCGGATACGCGACCTCGAACACGAACTCGGCCAAGCCAAGGCGCGCATCGAGTCCCTGTCCGAAGACCTTGCCCACGCGCGCAACACCATCGCCAATCAGACCGAAGAACTGGTCGACGCCGAATGGCGGACCGGACACCGCCACCACAACGTCGAACCCGGACCGCAGTCCGTCCGCGCGCTCGCCCGCATGAACGCCGAACTGGCACTGGCCAACGAGATCGACGCCCTGCAACGCGGATCGGCAACCGATACCAGCGGTGGGATCGGTACAGCGATCGACACCGCACTGCCCGGCCATCCCGGCTACTGGCCCGACACCACCGACCCCGACACCGGGCCACCGCCCGCCACGTCGGATCACGGGCCGGAGGTAGAGCCGTGACCACTCTGGACGAGCCGTTGGGTTTCACCAACCCGGACTACTACCGCGACGCCGCCTCGCAGACCGAGCGGCAGCTGCGCGCCGATTTCGCGCGCTATTACCAGCTGCGCGAGATCGCGCCGTCCGCCATTTCGGCTGAGGCTCGCGCCGAATTCAATGCTCGCGCCGACGAAGTGGCGATCCGGTGGGCGCGCCATGAGTCCGAACACTGGCGCGGCACCTGGGCCGGATTACAGCGGGTCGTGGCCGGGTGGCGAACTCAACCGGAGATCGCGCGCCGCAACTTCGACCAGATCGCCCGCGCCCGCGCCTCCGGTGAGGTGGCGATCGATGACGACATTTGGCGCACCCTGCAACAGGCCCGCCTGATCACCGGCCACGGCCCCGGCACTATTACCGGCTCTGGCCAAGACGCCGCCCGCCGCTACCCCTACCTGCAACCCGACATGGGCGCAACCCCGGTACCAGCGCTACAGGCGCAGGAGGTTGATCGCCGCACCGCGGTCGAGCGCACCCTGGGCGCCCCCAGAAATCCTGCTATCGCGTTGCCGAGCCTCGCGAAGGTCGACGCAGTCATCGCCGACACCGACGCATTGCTCGAGACCGAGGAAGCAGCAGCCGATCTCGACGACGGCCGCGACGCGCGGAAAATGCTGCTGCCCCGCGCGGTTCGCGAGGCGCCGATCTCGGCCGACTACAGCGAGACCGAAACATGGCAACGCCGCCACGCCGAGGCCCTGCGAGAAGTGCAGGATCTCGCCGCCGAGCACAGCACCGTCGCCGACGGGCTCAACGGAATCGACGACCAAGCCCGTATCGCCCGGCTCGACCGATTGCGGGCCGGCCTGAGCGCCGCGCGACGCGACGCTCTCGCCATCGGACTCACCGACGACCAGGTACACACCGCATACACCACCGGCCGCGACGGAACCTACTGGGCCACACAACCATCCGATCCCCATTTGGGACGTATCGCCCAACTCCTCGAACACCGCGACACTGCCCGCGCCGCCGCCGACTCCTACCGAACCCAGCTCACCGGAACAATTGCCGCCCAGCCAGATCCCAGCCTCACCACGACAGACACGGCCATGCCGGTCACTCACAGCACTTCCGACGTAAGGACAGGTGCTGCGATCAGCAGTGCGGTCGACACCGCACTTCCCGACCCCCAGTCCGGCGAATGGGCCCCGGCCGCTTCCGAGGCGGACGCGAAAGAGAGTGTTGCCCAAGCTGATCGCGAGGTGAGTTTGTGAATCGCCTCGGCCACGGTTATGCACAGGCATTCACAACGTTATCCCCAGCCTGGGTGAGGGCAGTGTGATGGCGCGGCAGACGCGGCGCCGCACCACCGGAGGATTGGCCGAGGAAACCTGGCTGCTGCTCATAGCCCTCGGTCTCATTGGGTTGGCGCTGCTCGCATGGGCGGCCCTGTCGGCGGGAAGCTGGTGCGCCGGACTGCCTATCACCGCCCACCCAGTCGCCGCACTACTGCAGGTGATGGCCGGCCGGCATCGCTGGCCGTGGCAATCCAGCGTAGTCATGGCGACAGCGCTGGCGGCCATCGGCGCGTTCGCGACCGTATCTCGCAGGCGGTGGGCATCGATGCGGCGCAGCGACATCGACCGCGCGGCACGCACGATGGTATCCCCGCGCCAGATCTCCGCGGCGCGACAGCAGGACAACACTAGCGCCGCCGAACGGCTGCTCAAAGACGCACCAGCCCACATCCGGGCGCTGCCGGGGCCGCCGCTGGGCCGCACCGTCGTCGGCGGGATCGAGTTGTTCGTGCCGGCCGAGATGGGCGTGTTCATCGCGGCCGGGCAACGCACCGGCAAAACAATGGCGTGGGCGATCCCGGCCGTGCTGAGCGCGTGGGGGCCGGTCCTGGCGACCTCCAACAAACCAGACCTCTACCGGCACACCGTATTCGGTCGCGAACAACGCGGACGCGTCTGGCTGTGTGACCTGCAAGCCGTGACCGGGCAGCCGGTGTGCGGGTTCTGGGTCAACCTACTCGACCGCGTCCGAACGTTGGCTGCCGCACGAAAGTTGGCTTCGTTCTTCGTCTCCGGAGCGTCGGGGTCGGCATCAGAACGCGCCAACGCCCGTGTCGACTCCTACTTCGACGGTGGCGCTCAAGAATTGCTGTCCTTGTATCTTCTCGCGGCCGCATGTGTCGGCGGTGACCTGCTCCACGTCGCGGAATGGCTATCCAGCGATCAAGATCAGACCCCGATACTGATCCTGCGCCACCACAATCACCGGCGCGCGGCGCAGCGCATCCTCGATGCGCAAGGCCTGTACGCCCGGCAACGGGATGGGTTGTACGACATGGCACGCCGGTTTCTGAACGTGCTCTCCGACGAGGGCTACGCCACCATGATCACCCCACCCGCCCGCACCCACATCAGCGTCTACGAGACCAGCGACTCGATCATCATCGACACCGCGCTCGCGCAGGAGACACACAACCTGCCCGAATTCAAACCCGCCGAATTCGTCACCAGCAACGACGCCCTCTACGCACTGTCGATGACCGGACCCGACTCCGCCAGCGCCCTCACCGCCGCCCTCGTCGGTCAAATCCTGGAATCAGCGCTGAGGATCGCCCGTGCACGCCCCGACGGGCGCCTGGCCGTGCCGTTGCTGGCGGTGCTCGACGAAGCGGCCAACTGCGCACTCATCGACGAGTTGCCCAGCTATTACACCTACGCCGCCGGATGCGGTGTCATCCTGCTGACCATCGTGCAGGTCCTCGAACAAGCCGAAGACCTGTGGGGCGCTAACGGACTCACCGTCATCCGCGCCCAATCGATCGAAATCTACGGCGGCAACATCGCGACCCCTACCTACCTCGAGCAATGGGCGCGCCTGGTCGACGACCACGACGTCGCCGACCACTCCCGCTCGATCGGCCCCGGTGGCACCAACCGCTCCACCAGCTGGCGCGCCGAACCCATCCTCAACGTCGCCAAACTCGCCCGCCTGCCCAAAGACCGCGCCCTGGTCCGCCTCCCCGGCCACGAACCGGTCCTGATCGAAAAACGATTCTGGTGGGACAACCCCGCCCTCGAACCACTCGTCACAAAATCTCTGGCCCGCTACACCAAAACATCCACACCAAGAGCACGACCGGAAAACGCAGACGGTGCAACAGGAGTCGAACTATGACCACCCCCGCAACACCCGGAGCTACACGCCAGCGAAAGCCCGCGGCACCGGCGTATCCGGACTTCGTCACCTTCGCCGAGCAATGGCTGTTCCCGTTCATCACCGTGCGCCTCGCCGAAGCCAACCGCGAACATACCTGGACCTGGTGCAGCCAATGGTGGCGCCACCGCGCAGTGAGCGTGCGCATCGCTCACCTGCACCGAGCCTTCGAAGCCATGCGCGCCGACAAGAACGCCGCCAGCCTGTCGACCTTCATACTCCATCACCTCGACCCCCACTCCCGCGTCATCCTCGACGCCGCCAACGGCCCCCTGCACCGCTGCACCCGCACCAAACACGTCGCGCTGCCGTCCCTTTCCTGCGACCCCGTACCGGCCGGATGGTTCAAACCCCCAGCCAGCCCCGACACCAAATCGGGCGACACCAAGCCTTACCGCTTCGGCCACTACGCCGATTTCGTGGCCCAATGGCTGCTGCCGGTCACCGCGGTCCGCATCGCCGCCAACCATCGCGAAGACCAATACACGTGGTGTCGAAGATGGTGGGACCACCGCAGCGTCGCCGTCCGCTTCGCCGCACTGCATGTCGTGTTCGAAGCCGCCCGCGTCGCCGAGGACCGCTCTGCCATGTCGACACTGTTCGTCTCCCACACCGACCCGCACTTCCGATACATCCTCGACGCCGCGAACGGGCCCCTTCACCGCTGCACCCCCGACCACCACACCCCCGAAATTGGCCTACCAGCAGCGGACGTCCCCACCAACTGGTTCACCACACTCGGGAACTCCATTGCGATAGAGGAACTCGGATTCGGACCGGACTTCCGTAAGCAAGGAGGGCAGCGATGACGCGGTGCTGAGGAGCACACGCGAGTTGGCCAGCCTGGTGACGCCGGAGCTACGATGCGTGCTCCACTTGCTGCCGCACGAAGGAACGGCTCCCTTCCTGATGACGAACAGAGCAAAAATTCGATGGGATGACGCCAGGGGCGTCTTTGTTGATCAGAACGATCGCGTCTTGGCGGCCTACAACCCCCTTTCCGCGACGCGGGGGAGACTCGACGAGTTTCAGGATGTCACCGCTGGTGAACTGTTGCAGGCGCTCGGACATGCGGCAACGAGTGTCGACGATAGGACGGACCCGACAGCGGCAATATCGATTTCCTACCTGCCCAGTGATGTGGGTGTCTACCGGGCGGCATGGGCAGCAAACTATCCCTATCCCGAAGATATGCTTTCGATCGACTGGCGTGGAGGTCGTGTCGAATTCACGATTGAAGTGGTGTTGCCGAGAAAATCAAATTTCACTGACAAGGTCATTCGGTCGATGACCGAACCCCTCCTGGCAGCCAAAGGTATGACCTGTATCGAGACAAGGTTCTACGACGACTCCAGCGATGGTGGTGCCTGCGAGCTGACAGTGCTCCCGCCGGCAGAGGCCACTGTCCGGGAGATGGCCTTCATGGTATCGCAGCTGCGCGACATCGTTATGAACGAACCGCTTTCCGCTACTCCAGTAAACGCGTTCGCGGCGATCGAATCTGGGGAAATCCAATTCATGTTGGGCACAGTCGAGTCGGAGACGCTGGACGCGAAAGCCAGCCACTACTCAAAGCACGACCGGTCTCGCATCGTAATCGCCGGAGATGTTGCAGCGTTTGCGAACTCAGCCAAGGGTGGGATCATCGTTATAGGAGCCAGGACCGTCAAGGATCTCCATGGCCGCGACATAATCGCCGAGATCAACGGCACCGCAATCGACGTCGGTGCCACCGATCGATACAGGAAGGCGGTCGAGGACCTCGTTTTTCCTGAGGTCGCGGGCATCAAGATGTGTCGCGCTCCAGCAGCGCTAGGCGAGGTTGTCGCGTTACTAATACCTGCGCAGCATCCTGATCGCCTTCCATTCATCGTCCGCGCGGCTACCCAAACCGAGGGCAGAATGAGTTCGGCACTCTTCCAAGTACCAGTACGTTACGGCGACTCCAACATTCCGGCCAGAATCGAAACCATCCACCGCCGCCTCCGTCGCATCGACCAAGAAGACCAATAGACCGATCCAATCGCTGCGGTGTGGCAGCCCTTCCGGTAGCCAGACGCTGCCGAGGTGAGCGAGGGTCAGTTTCCTGCCGACACAAATTATTCGATTTAGGGCTTACCAGCGGAGCGGTGTAGTCTTCGGTGCGACCACCGAGCCCTTCAGGAGTTGTCTGCGATGGCTGACCGCCACCTGATCGACGTCCATATACTTCTCGCCGACGGGGACCGACTTCTGTTGACCCGTCGCGGCGGATCCGATGAGTTCGCCGGAAGATGGCATCTGCCTTCGGGAAAGCTCGACAAGGCAGAGGCCATCACGACGGCCGCGGCGCGCGAGGCGTACGAGGAGGTCGGGGTCGTGATCGATCCAGCTGATCTACGCGTCGTTCACGTCGCGCATGTGGCCGACTCCGGACCGGAGCCGCGTCTCGGCGTGTTTCTGCACACCACGCGCTGGCAGGGCGAGCCGGTCAATCGAGAGCCGGACAAATGCCTGGGGGTGGCGTGGTTCGGGTTCGACGAGCTACCCGACGACATCATCGAGTACCCGGCCGTCGGGATCCACGCCTTCCTCGACGGTGACGCCACGTTGTTCAGCGAATACGGCTGGCCGGTTCCCGCTGTCGTGTAGCTCAGCCGTGAGTGCGCGCATATTGCGTTCGACTGAGGTAGGTCGATTTGTCCCGGACGAAGCTGATCGGTGCCTCCGACAGCTGGATGCCTGAGGAGAAGTTGAATTCATCTCGGCCGTACATGGTTTCGTCGACTCCGCCGGCGGTGAGGTCGACCGGTGTGTAGTCGAGCAGCTGCTGCGGTGTGTAGCGGCCGGTGGCCATGAGACGGGTCCATTCCGGGGTGCCAGGGTAAGGCCGAAATTCGAACACGCTCGCTCGAAACGTCCCGGGCAGATGGTCTGAGGCGTCCCACAGTCGGTGGATCAGGGCCTCGGTGTCGTCTATCTCCTGCTTCGTTTCACCAGGGAAGCCGAGGATGAAGTAGCCCTTCACGTTGATGCCCCGGATCAGAAGCCGGTGGGCGACACGGACGGCCATGTCGGGGGTGATGCGTTTGTCGATGTGTCGCAGGACGCGCTCGCTGCCGGATTCGATGCCGAGCGCGACCTCGCGTAACCCGTTGGCCGCCAATATATCCAGCATCGCGTCGCTTGCGTGGTCGAGGACGTTGATGCGACCGGTGGCATCCCAGCGCGCCCAGTCGCCGATGTGTTCGGTGCTGAAGCCGTTCATCATTGTTTCAATGACTTTCTTCCAGCCGAGGAACAGGTCGTCGACGAACCGGAATGCGGTGACATCGTGCTGCTCGCGCAGCTGGGTCATTTCCTCGACGATGTTGTGCGGCTTGCGAACCCGGATGGTGATGTCGGGGTTGGCGCTGACAGCGGCGCCGCAGAAGGTGCAGTTGTAGGGACAGCCGCGAGCGCCGACCATGTTGGCTTCCCAGCGACCGCTCTCCCAATGCGGGTCTTGGCACAGGTAGGCGCGATCGACGAACGGCATCGTGTCGAGGTTCGGTGCCAGATGGTGCTGCGTGCCGGGCAGGCCGCCGGTGACCGGAGTTTTCATGATCGGGTCCAGCCACATGACGCCGGGGAGTCGAGTGCGGTTGCGCTGATCTTTCAGCAGCTCGACTACGCGGGTTTCGGCTTCTCCGAGTACCAGTGCGGTGCAGCGGCTCATTCGAGGGTCGGTGAGTATGTCAGCGGGCATAGCCTTGGCCTGGTGGCCACCGAGCATCACCAAGATGGCGGGGTCAAGCCCGGCAGCGATAGTCGCGGAGATTTCGTAGGTCGGCGCGAGCAAGTTCATTCCCGCCCAACGCGGGCGGGTCGCGTTCACTACGTCGATGGTTTCGGTGATGCCGAGGCCGTGTGCTTCGGCATCGAGTACGGCGACATTGAACCCGTGGTGGGCGGCGTAGGTGGCGATGTAGGCCATCCCGAGCACCGGGAGTGTGAAGTCGTTGACCCGCGGCCGGAGGGAATAGTCGCGTAGCGGCGCGTTGACCAGTAGTAGGTCGAGTTTGCGTTTCGGGTCGGCTCCCGCGAGCAGGTCAGGACGTGGCCGAGTGGTCGAGCTTTCCATGGTTGATCCCCCACGTGAGTGTCAAAATTGTCCAGGCGGACAACTGGTTTCCCGCCATCTCTTCCCAGGCGGCCTTGAACGCTGGTGCTCCCTGTGGCCAGTCCCGCTCCGGGTTGAGCCGCCGCGCCGCCGGTTGAACAGCGATGTCGGAGTAGTCGTAGAAGCTGAAGTCGTTGGTGTAGTCAGCGACCGCGGTGCATGCCGTCCAGCGCCCTACCCGGGGAATGGTTTGTAGCGCCTGCACCAGGTCGACGGCGGGCAACGTTTCCCAGACCTCGCCGTGGGCGTGGAAGCAGCGTGCCGCGTCGCGTAGCGCTGACTTGGGGAATGCCGCACCGACGGTTCCGAACTGTTCGTCGGTGAGGGCGAGGATCCGATGCGGCTCAGGGAACAGCCAAGCCGTCAAACCGTCGCGGGTGACCGGTTCACCGTAGGCGGTGCAGAATCTGAGGTATCGAGTGCGGGCGTGGCCCGCTTGGACCACTTGCCGCATAATCGCCGCCGTCACCGCGTCCCACAGCGACGGATTGGCCACGCGCACAACAATTCCAGCGTTCTTCAACGGCATCACCAAGTCCTCGGGGCCGGACAAAACGCTCGGATCGACCGTGTCGATTCGTATGCTGCTCTCACCGGAGTCAACGTCCTCCGCGCGCTCGGCAGACTTGGCCTCGATCAACACGGCAGAGTCACCGACGGCGACAGCCCGGTATACGGTACCGGCGTCGGTATGCAGCCAGGCGGGGTGGTCGGTCATGATCATGCAGTTCTTCCTTCGCTAGCGTGGTGGTCCGGCAGCGGGTCCGACGAGGTGTGCGATGGCGAGGGCTGTCTCGGCTTTCGCGTGCTCGGTGCAGTCGATCACATGGACCGGCCAGCCCCGTGCCCGGAGATCGTCGGCGACCTGGTCGAACAACTCCAGTTCGCGGCCGATGCTGTAGGCGGGCCGGCGTTCGAACCGGTTGTGTGCGCCGCGTGCGGTGAGACGGTCTGCGACGACCTTAGGGTCGGCTCGCAGGACGACTGCCATGTCCGGGACCCGGATCCCGGCGTTCAACTGCCATACCCGCTCCGCGGGTACCCCGTCGATCACTTGTAGGACCAGGCTGGACGGCAGGTACCGGTCGCACACCACGATCTTCTCGTCATCGAGTGCAGGCACGATCTCGACGTGTTGCTGATGATGCCGGTCCCCAGCAACCAGACACGCCAATGCAATTCCGGTATAGGTGTCGGTGTGCCCGCGTATGTGGTTACCGAGCACGGTACGGCTCGGCTGGCTGGTCGCGTACGCGGGGAGGCCTGTGCTGCGCAGGTATTCCACCGTCGATGCCACAGTGGTGGACTTGCCGACTCCACCCGCGCCGTCGATCGTGATCAGTCGTCCCGTCACCATCGGCTCCTATTGCTCTTGCACCGATGCTCTGTTGCCACAAGCGACATCCTCAGACGCGGGTGCCACGATTCGATAAACATCTCTCCTAACCTTTCCAAACCAGAAGACTCGTACGAATTTTCGGAATCGTCGGCCGCTTTCCGGCCAGCATCGAGCTGCGGTGACGGTCACGGCTCGCTGTCCTCCTCGTCCTCGATCCGTTGACGGATCTCATCCACCGACCGGCCTCTGGGGATCCTGTCCGGCCACCACCACACCACGGCGATGACAACCAACAACACAATGACGGTGGTCACGCCGGAGACCCAGATATCGCTCACGGAAGTGCCCACAACCGTTCGCAGGGCAGCCGCCGGCGCTGCGGATCTGGCGCCTCGAACGTCACCGACACAGTCGGGTAGTCGGTGACCCAATGCACTGCGAACCGGATCGCGGCCGGCATGCACGCGACGAACTTCAGCTCATGCGTATTCGGAACGGTGATCAGTACACACAGCCCGATGTCCGGTTCGTGCGGCAGCGGCGAGTTGGGTTGAGCTTCAGTGGGTTCGGCGAAGCTCATCGCGGCTCGCTACTGCTTCCCGATCGAGGCGTAGTCGGCCAACCCGCTCAAGACGTCGAGCAGAGTCTCGAGGTTGACCCCGTCCGGTAGCGGAGCGTCGTCGGTGCGCCGCGGCCGGAACCTCAGTCCGCGGGCAGCGGCGCGCTCGCGAGGGCTGTCGACCGGTGGAACGATCTTGCCCTCGCGGACGAGGCAGCTGTACGCGCTCGCCTTGCGCGGGCATTCGACGGCACGGCAATCCACGTGCTCCTGCATGATCTGTTGCGCCGCAGCGACGGTGAGCGGCTGCTGCGGATGGGAGTGTTCCGGGTGGGCGAAGCCCGGCAGAGTCGCCGCCCAGGTTGCTGGGGGACAGACCGTTTCGAGGTCGAACATCTCGCACACCCGGCTCGGGGTGTTGCCGACCGTCTCCAGGTCGTAGACGACCATCGCGTCGACGTTCAGGCTGGCGGCCAGCCCGAGTGCATAGCCGACCGGATCGGTGGCGTCGACCGGCGGCCGCACTGTATAGAGATGGAGGTAGCCGAGTCGTTCTGCGTGACGCTGGGCCTCCATCGCGTGTCGCGGCGCGTTCGGGCCGGAAACCTCCGCGCGTACGAGGCATACCGCGGTGGGCTGGTGGTTCGGTTCGGCGGAATCCATTGGCAGTCCTCCCATCTCGTGTGTGAACGGCACCCGCCGCCGAAGATCCGTTCGCCCGACGATCCGGCGTCGCTGTGGGGTGGATCGACGAACGAAAGGGGTGCCGGTTCGATCCGGCGGCGGGGCCTGGTATGAGGGTTGCTCCAGTCGAAAGCATTGACCACGAAGTAATTCCGCAGCTTTCCCGCAATTTTCAGTCGCTCGAGGTTGCCTAGGTGACGGCTCGGTGGGGGAGGTGTACGTTTCGATCTAGAACGCGGCACGAGCAGGGGAGCTGGGCCGATGATCGTTTATGGATGGACCGGTATCGAGGTCAAGGCATTGCGTTCCGCCATGCAACTCTCGATCGAGGAGTTCGCCCGACGGGTGGAAGTTTCCTCGCGGGCCGTCGACGGCTGGGAATCAGCCGGGGCGGCGGCGTCGTTACGTCCATCGAGCAAACGCCAGCTGGACAAAGTGCTAGCTGGTGCCTCGGATGCGGTGACGGCGAGGTTCGCGAACCTCCTGGGTGCCGCTCCGATTGACCACGACGAGGTGGATTGCTCTTCACCCGTACCGGTTACGCTGGCCAACGACACCCTCGGTCACGCGACTGTGATGGGTGCTGATGAAGCTGATCTGGTTTGGGTTCCGGCCCGAACCGCCGCTGGAGAGGTCATTCTCGTGTCACTCCCACGTCGCACGGTAATCGCTGGGATCGGGGTGAGCGCGCTCGCGTTAGCCGCTGGCGTCAAACCCGCAGCTGTCCTAGCAAATTCCCCAGAAATCGACCGGCTCGACCACTTCCATAAGCTGCGCCTGTCACTGATCGAAAGCGACAACTTGTACGGCGCCGGCGACGTCATTCCTCTGGTAGAGCAGAGTATCGAGCGAATCGGACAGCTGCGCCGCGCGGGATTCGGAGATCCGGCAGGAATGCAACGTATGAGGGTGCTCTACGCCGAGTTCGCTGCGTGGCTGCACCAGGATTGCCGAAATTGGGACCGCGCCCAGCATTGGACCGACCGCGGTCTGACGTGGTCGCACCAGCTGGGCAACCCGTACTCGATCGCCGCGGTACTGACCCGCAAGGCTCAGATCGCCAACGATATGGGCGACGGTGCCGAAGCACGGGAACTGGCTGAGGCCGCCGATCGCGCCGCACCGCCGGGAACCCGGTTCGGTGCAGTGGCGTACACATTCGCCGGTCAGGGCAGCGCGCTCATGGGGGACGAGGCGGGTAGTGGGATCGCGTTCGACCGTGCCCGGCACCTGGCCGAGGACGTAGATGCGGATCCGTCGTGGGGGTTCTTTCTCGATCACGCCTATATCGACGCACACCAAGCGCAGGGTCGGGTCGCGATGGGCGACTATCGAGGCGCGATCGATCAGTTTGGCCAGGCCATAAACAGCATGCGGTCAGGGCAGACTCGCGACCAGGCGGTCTACATCGCGCGCCAAGCTGTCGCCTACGTCCGTGCCGGCGAAGCAGAAGCAGCCGCGAAACTCGCCTCTACCGTAATCGACATCGGCGTGAGTACCGGATCAGAGCGCATCCTGCACAACGTGCGTACGGTGAACAGTATGCTGGATCCGGGCAGTAGGCAGCCTGAGATCGTTGAGTTCCGCGCCGCTGCGCAAAAGTGGTCGCTCACGTGAGCCGCACGTACGTTCTCCTCTCGGTGGCGACCAGCGTTGACGGATATCTCGATGACACCAGTCCTGAACGTTTGATGCTGTCCAACGATGCTGACTTCGACCGGGTCGATCAGGTACGCGCCGAGTCCGACGCAATTCTTGTGGGGGCAGAGACGATACGACGCGACAACCCACGGTTGATAGTCAAAAGCGAAGCACGCAAGGCGATTCGTCTAGCGGCCGGAAAGCCGTGCACTCCGCGCAAGATCACCGTTAGCGGCAGCGGCGACCTCGATCCGGATGCGAAGTTCTGGCATCACGGCGTTGACGAGAAGCCCATCGTCTACACCACGGCCGCGGGCGCTGAGAAGTTGGCAGCTCGTCTCTCTGACCTGGCCGAGGTTGTGTCTCTCGGCGAGACAGTTGACTTCGCCGCCCTCGTCGATGATCTGAGCGTCCGCGGGATCGGACAGCTGATGGTGGAGGGTGGCGGCCATATCCACACCGCTTTCCTTGCCGCAGGCCTGGCCGATGAACTGCTGATGGCGATCGGGCCAACACTCGTTGGCGAGCGTTCCGCGCCGAGGTTCCTCCGCCCCGCGGATTATCCCGGCGGACCGACGCGGCGAATGCGCCTGGTAGATATCACACAGGTCGGCGATGTTGCCGTGCTGCGTTACTACCCTAAGGAGGACTCGTGAGCGAGAACGACCACAAGCGCTGGATGAACCGAGCCATCGAACTCGCTGAGCAGTGTCCCGTCGTCGAGGGCGCCTTCTCGGTCGGCGCCGTCATCGTCGTGGACGGTGAGGAAATCGCAACCGGCTACTCCCGTGAGACCGATGAAAAGGTGCACGCCGAGGAGTCCGCGCTGAACAAACTCGCTGCGGACGATCCACGTCTCTCTCGCGCCACGATCTACAGCACCCTCGAACCATGCTCCGAGCGGGCGACGAAGACGCGGGTGCCTTGCACCGACCGCATTCTCCAGGCCGGGATCCCTGAAGTGGTCATCGCCTGGCGCGAGCCCTCAACATTCGTCGAGGACTGCGTAGGCGTAGAAAAGCTTCAGCAGGAGGGGGTAACGGTCATCGAGCTGCCCGAGCTGGCCGATGCAGCGATGGCAATGAACCGGCACCTCGACCTGTCGTAACTGTTCAGATCCGACGCACACCGCGAAAAATCAGGGAATCGGAGCGTTACCACTGGGTACCGGCAGGCGGCCGTGCCCATTTCCGCACCACCGGACCATCTCGACGAAACCGAGCCAGCTGCCATCGGCCACGCAGCCCTACGCATGCAAAACGTGTGCGGGCGGAGCAGCTCCTCGGGTTTACGCAACGTGAGTTGAGCCATCTCGGTGGTCGCGTTGTGCTAGAGCTCGGGGCTGTCGGCTTCGGCGGCTGCGTTGGTGCCGAGGGCAGGGTGTTCGAGGGCAGACCAGTTTTCGGTTCCAACTTCGCGGTTGGCGCGTTTTGCTTCTTCAGTCGTGGTTTGCTCGGGAGTGAGGCGGGCGCGGCGTGTGAGTTCGTCCTGCAATTCTGTGAGTTCGCCTGCCAGCCAGTCGGTGTCGACTGGGTTGGCGGTGTTGGTGATGCCAGGCGCCGGCCCGTAGATCGCGGCCTCGTCGTCGGCGAATTGAATGCGCAGTTGGAGGGTGCCGATCGCTTGTGTGAGTTCGGTGTCTGTGAGCATCTGGGTTGGGTTGGACGGATCGAACCCGCTGTCGCTGCCGCGATCCTGCGATGGATTGTTCTCGCTGGCCCCGGTTTCGGCGGTCAGGAGGGTGTTTGCAAACGTTTCGATGGTAGCCCGTTCGGCGGGGATTCGGGTGTGGCGCCAGTCTTTTCGCAGGAGGGCCAGTGCTGCGGCGGGCGGGTGCTGGGTGGTGATGAATGTGCAGCGGGCGGTGGTGTGGTCGGCGGGGAGGTGGTCGGGGAGGCCGGGTTGGTTGTTGTCGCGACACGTGCTGCAGAGCCCGTCGTCGCAGTGGTCGGGTTGGGTGTCGGTGCGGGCGCGTTCGAGTCCGCATGCCAGGCAGGGAAGTTGGTAGTGGTCGGGGACGGCGTAGCGGTCGTAGTCGACGGTGTCGCTGGCGCCGGCGAGGAAACTGGTGGTGTCGGCGCGTTCTGGGGCTTCGCGCGTGGGCCGGTGTCGGGTGGTGCCGGTGCCTTCGGGGACAGGCATGTGGGTGGGGTCGGTGTCGATGGCGGCGAAGGAATGGTTGTAGGTGTCGAAGAAGTCGCGGCCTCGGTCGGGGCGGCCCGGGCGTCGGTGGGCGGGGTCGATTCGTTCGGTGTGATCGCGTGCTGCGGTGCGCGGGTCGCGTCCGGGTTCGGTGTTGTCGGCGGGTCGGTGGAGGTGGGGGTTGGTGGTGGGGATGGCGGCGAGGATGAGGGCGCGGTGGTCGGGGTAGCGGTCGGCGGCCCAGCGCAGGCGCGCTACCGCGGTGGGATAGGCGCGGGTGATCAGGATGGTGATGACGCGTCGGAGGATGTCGCGTTCGGTGTCGTCGAAGTCGGCGGTGAGGCGAGTGAAGGCTTGTCGGGCTTCATCCACGCGGCCGGTGGAGACCAGTTCACCGATGGTGGGAACGATGTCGGTCGGCGTGGGACGCGCTGTGTGGTCGTCCAGTTGTGAATCGCGGTGGCCGGAGTCAGGTGAGGGCATGCGGTTCTCGTTTTCGTTTGAGGTGTGGGGGTTTCCGCTGGCGGTTGTCGGGTGGGTGAGTATTTCGATGCGCCAGGCCAGGGCGGTTGCGAGTTGATCGGCGCGCGGTGGTGCTGTGGTGTCGTCGGTGGCGGCGAGGAGCAATTCGTATGCGGTGGCGAGCAAGTCGTGTGGTGTCCAGTCGGCGGGGGCGTTGTCGATAGCGGCGATCAGGCGTGGCCATGCCGGGGCGTCGATGACGTGCTCGGCGATCGCGCGGCCCACGACGTCGTGCAGGTGTGGGGTCCACTCGGGGCGTAGGGGCTGTCCGGTGGGTGTGGCGAGGGCGGAGGGGTCTAGGCGTAGGCGGGACCAGAGGGCGGCCGCGGGCATGTCGTCGGGCAGCGGGCGCCGGTTGGCGGCGTTGGTGAGCAGTGTGTCGATGTCGAGTCCGGCTGCGGCGGCGGTGTCGAGGTGGTTGGCGAGTACGGGCCACCACGGGTCGCTGGTGATGCGGGTGTCGAGGCGTTTGGCCAGTGGTTCCCAGGTGTGGGTGGCGGTGTGGAGGTCGCCGAGGGTGTCGGTGACGCGGGCGGCGAGTTGTGTCTGGTGGTCGCGTTCGCGGACGCGGAAGCGGGTGGGGCCGGTGGGGCGTAGGTCGGTGTCGGGGATGTGATTGGCGGCCCGCCACACCGCGAGATCGGCGATGAGTTCCGGGTTGCCAAGAAGGGGCCGTGCCCACAACGGCGCGGTGCCCGCGGTCCAGTCGCAGGCGTCGGTAGTAGTCTGGGTGGCGAGGTCGGCCACGATGCGGCGCCGCGCGCGGAGCTGGCCGGCGATCGCCGCGTCGGCAAGGAGCTGAGGTAGCCCGTGTAGCCAGGGCAGAGGTCCGGTTCCGGTGGAGTGGGCGCCGCTGGTGTCGAGGCGCCAATCCAGCACGGCGGCTGGGTCTTTGGCGGTGTCGAGTTCGCGTTCGTCGATGGCTTCCAGGAGGGCGGTGGCGGGGTCTTGTCCGGCGAGGGCGAGGGTGGCCAGGTGCTGGCGCAGGACGGGGTAGGCGGGGGCGTCGGTGAGGCCGGGCAGCAGTGTTTCGGCGTCGTGGTCGAGGCGGGTGAGGACGTCGTCGCCGAGAGCGTGTTCGGTGGCGACGCCGATCGCGTCGAGGAAGACGTCGACGGCGCGACCGAGCCGACGGTGCGGGTCGAGGGCGTCGCGTAGTGCGGTGTGGGCGCTGCTGTGGGTGGCCTCGCGCGCCAGGATGTGTTGCAGGACTTCGACTGCCGTTTGGGGAAGGATGGCGGGTTCGGTCCAGAACGACAGTTCGCTGGCGTCGATGGTGGTGGGGACGTAGAGGTGGTTGGCGTGGATGCCGCGGGTGATCGCGACGTAGAGCTGGTTGCGGGACTCGCTGCCGGTGAGCACGGTGTGGCAGGTGTCGGCGGTGGTTCCTTGCGCGGAATCGATCGTCATCGCATAGCCCAGCCGGACGTGGACGCCGACGTATTCGGGTGGCAGAACGGTGGCGGCGCCTGGTTTTGCGCCGGGGCGTAAGTGGGTGACGGTGAGGCTGCCGTCGGGGTGGACGGTGTCGATGCGCCATCGGTAACCGTTGCGCACCCAGTCGGTGTCACCGACTCGCACGTGCCGGTTGTTGCGCCGAGTGCAGATGATGTCGCCCACGGAGGCGGCCAATCCGTCGCCCAACGCCGTCGCCGCCGAGGGGGTTTCGGGGGCTCGGGCGAGGCGGTCGGTGCGGGCGCGGCGGTTGAGATCGGTGACGATGTCGTGGGTCGGGGCGAGCATGATGGCTTCGCGTCCGGCGTGCTGGTCGGCGAACCATGCGCCGTAGGCTTTGTCGGCGATGGTGGCCGTGCTGCCGGAATGGATGCGCTGGTTGTCGAGGTAGAAGCCGAACCCGGCAGGGTCTGCGTCGCGGAGTTGGAGTCCGGCGGTGGCTTCGGCGGTGTCGGCGAAGCGGACCACGTGCGTCAGGGTGATCGTGTCGGGGCTGTGGGTGGTGTCGATTCCGGCGCCGCCGGCGTCGATGGCGGGCAGTTGTTTGTCATCGCCGACGCAGCGGACGGTGGCGCCACGGGCAATGAGGAATTCGAACAGCTGCAGCCGTTTTCGATCCGACAGTTTGACGTGTTCGTCGACGATGACGAGCGTCTGCTCGTCTATTTGGTGGATCCACATCGGTACGGAGGCAGGGAAATCGTCGGCTGTCCGCACCCCGTCGGTGTCGTGGTGTGGTCGGTGTCGGTCGAGGATGTGCAGGAGTCGGTCGACGGTCTCTACGCGTGCGCGGGTGGCTTCGGCGAGGATCGCGGCGGGGGCGGCTTCGGGCGCGAGGCCGAGAACTGTTCCGCCGGAGGCGCGCCAGGCGTCGACGAGCACGCGCATGGCGGTGGTTTTCCCGGTGCCTGCGGGTGCGGAGGCGACGGCGATGCGGGCGGGGGAGGTGGCGAAGTGGGTGACCATGGCGGTTTGGCCGGCGTTGAGTTTCTTGCCGTGGTTCGCCGGATCGGCGTTGTAGGCGGTGATGGCGGCGGTCACGAACCTCTGGTCGATCGTGCGTGCGCCGGGTTTCACCGACAGTTCCGCGAGGCGGTATTCGAGATCGAGTTGGCGCGCAGAAGTGAAATCCTGTGTGCCGGAGCGTGTGTAGACGCTGGCGCCGCCGCGACGCTGGAACGGTTCGGGCACCGTGGCCAGGGCGGGCTCGGCAGCGATGTCGGGGTCGGTGCGTGCGAGTGAATGCCGGGGCGAGAGCGCTTCGGCGACAACGGCGTCGGCGACCGAAGCCCAGGTGTCGCGGTCGGTGACCGCGCGGATGCGGCGCTCGGTTTCGGCGCGGACGTGGTGGTATTTCCACACCGAACGCTGCGCCGATACCACCTGCACGACCGCGCGAGCGATATCGGCGACGCCGGCCTGGTCGGGGCCCGGCCGCGGGTGTGATGGCCGGTTCAGGGTTGTGGCGAGAAGGTGGTCGAGTTGGTTGTGCCCGCCGAGGATGGTGGCGGCGTCGGCATGCCAGTCGCGGCGTTGCTGGGCCCGGGATCGGGACAGGTGTTTGGCCGGCCGGGTTTGCAGGGTCGCGACCTGGGCGAGGTGCCACATTTCCGTGGGCGTGGGTTCACGTCCGAGTTGTTGATGGAAGTCGACGGTCAGCTCACCCAGGCGGTGGCGAATCGTGGTGTCGCGGCGTGACCAGTGCCGGATCAACGACATCGGGATGCCGGCGATTTCACGGATGGGGCGTTTGTTCGGGTCGGTGCCGGGACGTTCGGTGAACTCGACACCGATATCGGCGCGCAGGTGATGCTCGAGGCGAGTGTTGTAGATCTCGCTGACGGTGACCATGTACTGGTAGATCACCGCCGCGTCGAGCGTGCGCCAGCGGCCATCGCTACCGCGGACCCGATTGGCGATGACGACGTGGGTGTGCAGATCCGGGTCCCCGCACCGTGATTCGCGATGGATGAACCGGGCGGCGATGATGCCCTCGACATCGAGTTGGCGTACCCCGTTGCGGCCCGCGCGAGTGAAGATCCCGTGCTTCTGCAGCCAGTCGAGAGCGTCGTTCACGGCGGCGTCGTGGGCGGCGGCGATGCGGTCGGCGACGGGTGTCGGGGCGATCGCCCACAACGCCGACACGCTCTTGACCGGAGAGAAAGTGATATCGAAACCGGCGACCGCCGCCGATTTCGGGCGCGAGATCTTCGCGACGAATCCCGACAACTCACGGTCATCCAATGGCAGCCGCTCATAGGTTTCGGCGAACATCGCGGTTGACACCTCGGTGCGTAACCGAGCCCGAACCGCATCCGGAATTGCCGCCCGAGGATCGAGGTCGGCGTCGATATTGTGCGCGGCGAATGCCTCCGCGCACCGTTTACGGAACTCGTTTTCCCCAGAAAATGTTCGATATGGGTTGCCTAAACGTGTGGCGCGCTCGGCTGTTGCTTTGGCTTCTTCGGCGGTGGCCCCGGAGGCGATTTGGGTGGCGATGATGCGCGCGGCGATCACTTCGGCGTCGGGGTGGCGGCCTTGACCGAACAGCGCTTTCATCTGCTCTTCGGTGACCTCGTCCCCGGGTGACAGGTCCAGGGCGGCCAGTCCGTTGCCCCACCATGTGCCGGGCTGCTCACCATGAGAGGAGTAGTAGTCGGCCAATGTTCCCGGCCCGCGGTCGGTCGAGTCGGCGGCAGCGACTTGACGCAGGTAATAGCGGTAGCTGTCTCCGGCGAGAATTTTGTGCAGTGTCGCCGTCACATATCCATCACAAGCTCAATGCGCCAGGAATTTCCAGAGGTCGAAGGGAGGTAGTTTGTATCAAAAGTGCGCATTTCGCCAGGTTGTAAGGAAATTCTTATGTTGGTGGAGTGGGTGTATAGGTTCTCGGACTTTTCGCTTCGATGCTGATAGTTCAGCTGGTTCGTGTTGTCAGAGTTGGTTGTTGTATCGCATGGCGGTGTATTGGCTCCAGGTTCGGGCGGATAGTGCTGCCCATCGTGTGGCGGTGATGGGCGCGATTCCGAGGAGTTCGGCGAGCACGGGGGTGGGCATGTCGGCTGCGAGGTGGAACAGCGCGGCGTGTCTGGCGTGGTGTGGGCGGATGCCGTGGGCGACGAGCTCGGCGCGGATGTTCTCGGTGACCAGTGCTTTTCCGGGGAGGCGGCCGGGGAAGAGCCAGATTCCGTGGTTGGCGTAGGAAGCGGGCCCGGTGTCGGTGAGGTGGTCGCGCAGGAGTTGATCGAGCGGTTCGGGCATCTCGATGGCGACGGTGTCGAAGGTGGTGGTGACGGTGCCGTCGGCCTGGAGGGCGATCTGGTCGTGGCGCATGCGGCAGATGCGTGAGAGGGGTTGGGCGAACAGCAGCATGAACAATCCGGCGATGCGGGTGTAGCGGCGGATCGAGTCGTTATGGAGCAGGGTTTCGACGTAGGCCCAGCGTTGGTCATCGGAAAGCCGGACCTGCAGATCTGGTCGGTGCGGTGGTGGAATGCGCAGGTTGTCGGTGAGGTGGGTGTTGTTGGTCCATTCGATGAATCGGGCCAGGGTGCTTCCGCGACCGGGGTATTCGGCGAGGTAGGCGTCGAGAAGGTCTTGGGTCATGTCGGCCAAGTCGATCTCGTATTCGTCGAGCCAGATCAGCAACCGGATCGCTGTGATGATGGTGGCGCGGGCGTGCTGGACAGAGCCGCGGGTCACCTTGTCCTGGGCTTCGAGATGACGGAGTCGGCGCAACAGATGCCATTGGGCGAATCGGTGGATGAGGTCGGCGTGGTGTTTGGGGAGAAGCTGAAGAATCTCGTTGAGCCAGTGGGTGGTTCGTGCGATCAGTGGCTGGTAGGGCTCGAGGACGCCGGTAGCGGTGAGCAGGTCGCGGATGTAGTTGACGGCCCGGGTGCTGGGCAGGTTGTCGAATGTTGCGTGGGAGATGGGGAGTTCCCCGATTGCCATGGCGCGCAGGATTTCCGGGCTGCTGGAGGGCTTGTTGAACCATTGCAGTGTGGAACGTGGATCCTTGGCGGTCATCCATGCGTCGAAGACGGGCTGCAGTTGCGGATGGATGTGGCCGGAAAGGTCGGCCAGCAGTTCGGCGGCTCTGTCGTGGAGGGTGCAGGCTGCGCAGAGGCGGCCGTAGTGCTTGTCTTCACTGCCGCAGCGGGGACAGGCGTAGATGGGGTCGTTGCCGGTGCAGCTCGCGCATGCCGGTCGATTCTGGTTGTCGTGGAATGCCAGCACTTTCGGCTGCGCGCAGTGCGGGCAGCGGCGGGGAGCGCGGCGGAACCGCAGTTCGCAGGCTGGGCAGACGGGCTGGTCCAGGATGGTTCGTTTGCAGCGTTCGACCTGGCCGCAGTGTCCGCATTCGGTCGTCGGTAGTGGTGTGCGCTTCATCGTTGGTTGGGATCGTGTGGCCGGCGGACCACGGCTCGGATAGGGCGGAGGTCGCCGATTCCGAGGCCTTCCAGACCGTGTCCGTCGGTGCCGGTGCGGGTCTGCTCGGCGTGGACGAGGACGGGTTCGAGCAGGTCGTTGGGTTGGCAGGCCAGGATGTCGCAGAGCGCGGCGAGTAGGTCGGTGTTGATGCGCTGTGGTGGCGTGGTGACCAGTTTGTGGACGTATTGGCGGCTCAGGTTCACTCCGCGCTCGGCCAGTAGCGGGACGAGTTCGCTGGTCTGGAAGATACCGCGGGTCGCCATCACCTGGCGCAGATGCCAATTCATCACCATGCGTCGACTGCTCACCGGAGCTCCTCAGGTGTGGTTGGGGCGGGTGCGGGGGCGTAGACGCGTTGCAGCGCTGTTCGCAGGGTTTGCTTTTTGAAGTCGTTGGAGACCGAGGCGTAGATCGCGGTGGTGGATGCGAAGTGATGGCCGACCTGTTCTTGGACGAACCGTTCCGGGTAACCGAACTCGATCAGGTGGGTGACGTAGGAGTGGCGCAGGCAGTGCAGTGTCAGTTCCGGCGCCAGTCCGGCCTCGGCGCGGATGCGGGAGAACCGCTTCTCCAGGAACGAGCCGTCGACGCGGGTGAGGCGTTCGGTGATCCAGAGTGCCGGGTGATCGGTGGCGTTGAGGATCGGGCGGGCCTGTTCGACCCATTGCCGCATGCCGGTGACGACCCAATCGAATTCGGGAACGGTCAATACGGTTCGCCGGCGTGGTGTGCTGCCGCGGGTGGCCTTGCCGTAGCGCACGTGCACGGATCCGTAGGTGCCCCATTGCGGCATATGCGGATTCGGGTGCAGGTCTACCAGCTCCAATCGGCAGAGCTCGGTGCGGCGTAGGCCGTATGCGTAGCAGGTTTTGATCATCTGGGCATCTCGCAGGGCGGCCAAGGCGCCCTTGCGGCCGGAGGTGGCGATTCGTTCGACGCGTTCGTCGAGAGTGTCGAACAGCCACTGCAGCTCGTCGTAGGACAACGGTCGCCGGCCGGGTCGTCCTTCGTAGTCGACGAGGTGGGCGACGGTGTTCCACTCGTGACAGATCTGCTCGGGCACCTGTCCGAACCGGTCGCGGCATTGCCGCATCCACTCATAGCGCGGGTCGGTCAGGTAGTCGCAGAACATGCGCAGGACCAGGTGATAGCCGCGGATCGTGGACGGCGCTAGGCGCCCGCCGGAGTCGCTGGTCAGCGACACGGTGAAGTCCTCGACGTCGGCAGCCGTCCACGACCACGGGTAAGAGTCGCTGAATTCGGCGAACCGGCGCAGCAGCGATATGCGCGGCTCGATCGTCGATATCGACAACATCCGCGACTTCTGTTGGTTCGCCCAGCCCTTCAACATCGCGTCGAACACCGCCGCCGGCTCGTCGAGATGGCGCACGCCCTCAACGAGAACCAGCCCCGCGGAACCAGGGATCTCGGCCAACTCCGCTCCAGATTCGTCAACGGAAAAGCGACTTTGTCGCCTCACCGTAGCCGCGGGTTCGGAGCGTGCATCGACACAGAGGTCGGCCGGGCGCGCCACAGTCAGCCAGCGCGAAAAGTCCACCAGCGCAGTTGGATAACTGTCGCGTTACCGTCCATAGTCCGACTTGTCTTCCGCAATGCAAGAGGTCTGCGGTGGGTGAGTGAATGTGGGGGTGAGGGGGTGAGGGGTTATGGGGAATGGGGTTATGGGTGTGAGCGGAATAGGTGGTGTTGTGGGTGAGTGAGTGTGGGGTAAGTGGGTGAGAGTGAATGTGGAGAGTGCTGGGGCCTGCGAGCTGGCTGTCGCAGGCCCCACGGCGAGCAGCGAGCACGACTGCGCCGCGGTCGCGCGGCGCAGCGGTCAGTCGCGCGGGCGCTTGTCGTCGCCCGGCGTGCGGGTGCCGGGGACGGTCATGAGCGGGTGGCCGGAGAGCGCGAAGCCGATGAGCAGTCCGACGACGAAGATGAGCAGGTCGTGCACGAGAAACTCCTTGCAGGAGAGGATGAGTGGTGGCCGGTCCGTCGCGGGAGGGGTGTCACCGCGACGGACCGGGGATCGAGACTCGCGCGTTTTAGGCGGCGACGGTCTGGCGTGTGGGTGGGGTGACGAGGCCGAGCCAGACGCGGCATTCGGTGCAGAACCCGTCGTCGTGGATGGCGCGGATGCGGGTGCACCCTTCGCAGCGGGCCTGGCGCTGCCCGGCACCGGCCACCGGGCCACGACGGCGCCGCGACGCGGACGTGGCCTGTGCCGCACCGGGTTCGGCGGCGGTCTGCGAGTGGGCGGCCTGCTCGATGTGTTCGGGTTGGGGAAGGTGTTCGTCGATGATGGCGGTCAGCCAGCGCGGCGCGCGGTGGCGTGTCTCAGCGAGCAGGGCGGGCGCGGCACCCGGATAGCTGGTGGCCAGGAACCGGCAGTACGTGCGGGCGAGATCGGTGGCTGTGAACCCAGCGGGGAGCTCGGGCAGGCGCGGGGTGCGGTCGTCGCTGCGGCAGGAGTCGCACAACCCGTCGTCGCTACGCCGCCGTCCACCGACGGAGTGGATGAGGCGCTGGTCGCGGGTGGAGCGTTCGATGAAGCAGGCGACGCAGCGCCACCCCGAGATCGGGGTCATGGCTTCGCGGGTGTAGTCGACGCTGTCGCCGTGGAACGGCAACTGCGCCCGAAGGTCTCCGCGCACACCGGTGCGGGTGTCGGCGTAGGCGAGCGCGTTGTCGTGGGAGACGCGGCGGCTGTGTTCGGCGGTCGCGGCGTCGTGGGTGTGCTGTTCGGCAACGTGGTGGACGAACTCGAGGTCCCACCGCGCCTGCACCTCCTCGTCGCTACGCGGCTGCGCGCCCTGCACCCGCAGCGACGCGGAGGGTGCGGGTTCGGCGAGCAGGCCGAGGTCGCGGAACCGCTGTTCGGTGGCGCGGGTGCGGGCGATCTCTCGGGCCATGGTGTCGCGGTGCAGGTCCTCGGCGATGTAGCCGGTGACCACGTCGGGCTCGATGGGCGCGGGTCGGCGCTTGCCGCGCGCGCGGACACGGGCGGTGATCTGCTCGGGTGTCATGCGGGACTTGTCGGTTGCCCGTGAGGGTGCGAGGTAGACGCGGGCGGGCGGGTTGCGCCACAACCGGATCGAGGTCGGTGCGGTCTCGGCGGCAGTGAGTGGGGCGTAGTCGCGGAAGGCTTCCTCGTCGACGCTGCTGCCGTTGGCGCGGGCACGCTGTTCCAGGATCGCGATCCGCTCCTCCCGCTCGCGCACGTAGAGGCCGGGGTCGGTGTCGGGCAGCAACCGCGCCAGCAACTCGCGTTTCGGTTCGTGGTAGCGGAACGCGGCTTCCAGGCGCAGCAGCGCGGTGCGGAAGGGGTAGAGGGTGAAGGTGTCGACCATGGCGTCGAGCACCTCGCGCTCACCGGGGGTGGTGTGGGTGAGTGCGGTGGTGAAGGTGCGGCGGGCGGCGCGGCGGTCGCTGGTGATGCTGTAGTCGAGGTGGGCGATGGCATCGAGGAAGGTGCTGGTTTCGGTCACGAGAGTTCGTCCTGTCGTCGAAGAGGGGATGTGCGAGCACCCGCCGGGACCGTCACGGCCCCGATCGAACACGCGGGTGTCGGGCCGGTCGTGGTGACCAGCCGAGGGCGCAAGCACCGGGGCGGGAGGCGACACGCGGGGCAGGGGCGGAACGCGCCGGGGCGTGCGCGCACGAATTCCCGCGCACACCACCGAAACCGGTGATGGAGATTAGGGTCGGCGCGCCGGGGAATTCGTGGGCGCCGGGCGGGGGCCGTCACGCGCGGCGCCGCCCGCCCCGGTAGCCCTCGGACGGCTGGTCGCCGCGACCGGCCAGTCGCCCGCCCCGCAACGCAACTCACCCCGCCCGGAACCGGGAGAGGATTCCGGGCGGGGTGAGTCGGCACGAGCAGGGCGGAGCGAGGTGATGAGCTCAGAATGGAGGCGCGTCGTCTCCGAAACCTGCGGCGGCCCCAGCCATCACCGGCTCCCGCCACGGATCCTCACCACGGGACGGGGAACCCGCAGGCTGACCGAATCCTGTGCTGGTGTCCACGGCGGGGCCGCCGAACCCGTCGCGGTGCGCGGTCACGGCGCGGTCGGTGCGCGGCCCGCCGGATGTGCCGGCGGAGATTCGGGTGACCTTCGCGGTGGCGTAGCGCAACGAGGGGCCGATCTCGTCGACGTCGAGTTCGACGACGGTGCGTTTGTCGCCCTCTCGGGTGGTGAACGAGCGCTGCTTGAGTCTTCCCGTGACGATGACACGCGCTCCCCGTGAGAGGGCCGATTCGGCGAGGTTCTCCGCTGCCTGTCGCCACAGGTTGCAGCGCAGGAACAACGGATCGCCGTCTTTCCACTCACCGGCGGTGCGATCGAAATACCGCGGTGTGGAAGCGACGGTGAAGTTGGCCACCGCCGCGCCGGCTGGAGTGAATCTGAGCTCTGGCGAGTCTGTCAGGTTTCCTGTGACGGTCAGGACCGTGTCACCGGCCATGGGCGTTCTCCTCAATCATCAGCAACGGGGATTGGATGGAATACGAGACCGGCCCTGCCGGGATGTGGCAGGGCCGGGGTGTGGCAGGGCCGGGGTGTGGCAGGGCCGGGGTGTGGTTATTTGTCGATGGGGATGTCGTGGTAGTCGATGTCGCCGGCGGCGGCCTGTTCGACGTCGACCAACGCGAAATCGTCGTCGGGGGCGGCGATGTCGGCGAGCAGGTGCAAATACCGGGTGGTGGGCTCCGACCGTGTTCGCCACAGGCTCTTGTCCAGGGTGACTTCCCGGTTGGCCAGCACCATGCCCAGTGCGAGCACCCAGGCCCGGTTGGTCGACGAGGCACCGATCACCTTCACCAACTCCTCGGTCGACCAGCCGACCCCGAGCAGCTTGGTCATCAACTGCAACGCCCCCGGCGCCAGATTCCGCGCCAGGTACTCGGCCACGAAATGCGCGGCCTGCACCGGAGGCTTGCTCCGCTGGACATACTTCGACAGGAATTCCTCGCGCCGCTCAGCCGCCGCAACACCACGTTTGTTCAGCTCCCGCACCCGGCGGCGGGCCAACCGTGCTTCTTCCCGCGCTGCGGCGGCGCGTTCGGCGGCGGCCAGAGCCTCCTGCGGGTCAGCGGCCGGCGGAACAGGCCGCTGTAGTCCGGTGGTGTCGAGCTGGTCGGCGGGCAGGTAGTAGGCCGGGATCCAGCGATCACGCCAGGCGAGCCCGTCCGCGCGGCGCAACCCTTCGCCGGGTTCGGTGCCGGGGGCGTGCTGGGTGTCCCAGTCGACGGTGTCTGGATCGACGAGCGCGCCGGTGGCGGTATCGACCAGTTCCGCGTTTTCCTCGACATCGACCCACACCAGCCACCGCGCCGGAGCGGCGTACACGTCGTCATCGGTGACCGGTTCGCCGTCGGCGCGGGTGAGTTCGGTGGCGGGCAGGTAGGCGTCGTCGGGGCCGGGTTCGTCGGTGAGGATCCCGAATCCGTAGGCGGCGTAGGGGAGTGAGGCGTGGAGGCGGCGTCGGGTTTCGTCGCGATCGGCGGCGATGGCCTTGACCGTGTAGCTGAAGTTGTAGCGGGAGGTCGTGGTCAGTTTTTCGACGGCGTCGGTGTCGCCGAGGTTGTCGTAGTCGGCGATGACGGCGAGCTGGTCGAGGCTGTACTGGCCGGCATCGGCCAGCCCGCGTCCTGTCGCCGAACGGCCGACCGCGGCGAGCTTACGGACCTCGGCGCGTTTGGTCTGTTGCAGTCCTTTCGCGACCCGTGTCGGGGAGGCACCCAGATCGAGCATGAGCGCGACCCCGGCGGCGTAGTCGGCCTGGGTCAACGGGATCCGACGCTCGTTGAGGTTGATCTGCGTCATCGTGCGGTCGATACGACGCTGCTTGGCATCGAGGTCGGTGGGTGCGACGGTGATCCACACCGGAACCCGGGTACGGCCGACGGCTTGGGCGATCAACACCCGCACCTGACCGTCGAGCACGTGCACCGACCCGTCGGGTTCGCGTTCGGCCAGCACCGGAGCGCCGACACCGAACTCCCGGATCGAGTCGGCCTGCTTCGGGTGCTCGGCGACGTCGAAGCCGGTGCGCACATTCTCCGCGATCACCAACTCCCGCGGATCCATATACGCCGCGGTCGCATTCGGCGGAACCTCCAGCTCGGCCTCGCCGGCGGGGTGCGGGTCGCGCTCATCCTCGGCGGACTCGGCACTGGTGGCGGATTCCGCACCGGTGGCATCACCGAGGGGGGTGGGCGAGGCGGCGGCGGGTTCGATGTCGGGCACGACGGTGAGAGTGGTGGGGCTCAAAGGAGACCTCCTATGAGATGACGAACGGCGCCGCCCCACCGATATGAATAGCGGTGGGACCGCGCCGATCTGGACGGTGAACCGAAACAGAGGTGGGTCAGGCGGCTGCCTGGCTCGAGGTGCGGGTGACGTTGATCGGGTGCAGGCGCAGCACGCCGTGCTCGTCGTCGAGATAGGCCCAGTGACGACCGCGCCACCCGGTGTGCTCGTCGCGCCAGCGGTCGGCGACAGCGGAATCCATCTCGGCGAGGACGGCGGTGGTGCCCGCGGCGCCACGGTGTTCGAGTCGATCGAATTCCGCGCGGGACAGGGTCGGGACAGAGTTCGCGGACGGCATGAACTGACCTTTCTGATCGGGAACGAAAACGAGGAGACGAGAAAAGAGGCGACGCTGGTCAGCGGTGCAGATCGATGCCGAGTGCGTCGGCGATGTCGTGGGCGTAGGTGACGACAGCACCGAGTCGGGGTGGGGATGTGCCGTCTCGCAGTGTGGTGTCGAGGGACCGGGCGAACCGATGCTGTGGGTCGGCGTCCAGGGCTGCGTCCAGCGCGATCGAGGCCAGCGCTCCATCGCCTCGGTGATAGGCCGAGAACGCCAGCAGAGCCGCGGCATGGGCGCGTTCGGGGTCGGGCAGGCTGCGGGTGAGCAGCGCCCACAACCGTTCAGCCGCGTCGACACGGGCAGTGCCGGCCAGCCCGAGCATGCAATGCCGCACCGCGGCTGTGCGTAAGTCCGCCGCGAGTGCGGCCATATCCGCCGGAGTAAGCCGCGAACCTGCCGCGAGCGTGTCGACGTGGTCGACCACCGTCGCGACGGTGGCGGTGATCTCGCTGGGCGCGCACTGTGTGCGGATGCCGGTGTCGGCGGGCAGCAGTGCGCGGACCTGGTCGGCCAGAGGCGAGTCGGGCTCGATCAGGCGGGTCAGTTCTTCGCGTGACCGGCGGATCGGATGTCCCGCGGCTACGAACGTGGCGGCAAGCGTGGTCGCGTCGGGGTCGGGCACGACGCCGGATGCGGTGGCATCGAGCAGGCTCCACCACGGCGCGCCTGCTTCGATCACGCGGGTCGCCCACGCCGAGGCGAGAACAACACCGCGTGTGGTGACGGCTCGGTCGAGGGCGCCGCCGGGAGTGTCGGGCATCGAATAGCTCCATTCGGATCGAAAAAGGGGGCGCGAGACAGGAGGGGCGGTGAGCCCGGTACGTCGCCGCGAGCACCGTCGTTTCCTCGGTCACCGCCGCGCGCCGTGACGTTCGGTTGCGAGTCCGGTCGCGGCGGAGTCCGGGAACGCCTTCTATTCGTGGGCGCTTGCCGAGCTGTGCAGTGCGCGATATGTGACGCGGACGAGCCGTTCGTGGGTGCGGTAGTCGGCGATGGCGTAGTTGAGCAGAGTCAGGGGTTCGCCGCCGACGACGGTGGCCATCGTGTGGGCGATACCGAGCGCACGCCGTGTCGAGGCGATGTAGGGGCCGAGGGCCTCGACCAAGACGGCGACGGTCTCGTCGCGGCTCAACGGTTTGAAGGTGGATTCGCTCACGGGAACAACTCCTTACACAGCGAGTACGGGCACGGCAGCGAAGCGGTGGCGGGGCCGGGCACGGTGATTGGTGGTCGGCTGGTCAGTGGGTTGGCAGGCCGAGAAGGTCGGCGTAGCGGTCGGCGCCGTCGAATTGCGGGCAGGCGCAGCGGGGGAACGGGTGCGCGCAGTCGGCGCAGTATCCGCACCATCCGCAGTGCGGGCCGAAGGGGTCGTCTTCGAATGCGCCGCAGTGTTCGCAGAATCCGATGTAGTCGGTGTCGGCGCTGGCCCACTCGCGTATCAGGTAGCTGTCGTTGGAGTACCAGGTGCCCCCGACCCAGTGCCCGTGGCGTTCCCCGAACACGTAGGCGGGATGTTTGTAGGCGGGATCGGTGGTCAAGACGACGACCTTGTTGGAGCCGAGCCAATGTTCGAACCGATCACGCCCCGCCCAGCTGTCCAGCGACCCGAACGGGCTGGTGGGCAGGAAGTCCTCGGCTGCGATCCGGGTATCCGAGCGGGCGTCGCCGGCCGCCGGGTGCACGTTGGCGGGTAAGACCCCGTTGTGGGCGAGGACGGTGCGCGGGTCGCCGCCGACGGTGAAGGGGTGGCAGTTGCTGGTGTCGCGGTCGCCGTGGGTGGCGTAGCGGGAATGGAACAACGCCGGACCACCCGGATGCTTGGCGCGTTGTTCGGCGAACTCGGCGATCACCTGCTCGGCGTTCATGCCGTGCCCGACGAGGATCGTCTTGCCGGTGTGGATGGCGTAGCCGTGGCCGTGCGGGTTGGCCAGAGCCCCGCCGTGCAGGGCGTCGAGGTCGGGGTCCTGGCCGGGTTTGTAGAAGGTCAGGATGCACACGCGAGGGCCTCCAATTCGTCGGTCAGGCAGCGATATTCGGGGCGGGCGGCCAGCCACGCGGTGAACGCCGCCCATTCCCAGCCACGGCGGCGAGCGATATCGGCGGCCGAGAGGGTGCGCGTGTATTCGACGGAGGCGTCGGCGAAGGCGAGCGCGGCTTGGACCTCCCGCGTGTTCAGGGAGCTGGCGAAGACCCGCAGTTCGAATGTGTGCTCGGGGCGTACGTTGATGGCCTGGTACCGGAACGCGCGTTCGGCGTTGCTTTTGGCGTGGGCGGCGGCGTTGGCGCGGGCGCCCGAATCGAACATCGCCCATTCCTCGGAGTTGCGGCGCGCCAACGTCTTGACGTGGGATTCGTTGCGGTAGACGAATTTCAACCACCGGTAGGCGTGTGCGGGAGAGGAAAACCCGGCGCGGGAGACGTGGACGTGGATGCCGACGCTGGTATCGGTGTAGGCTCCCAGGAGCCGCAACCGATTCAGTAGCGTCCACGGAAAGCGTTGGCGCGCATACTTATACGACATCGGGTGGGTCACGAGTTCGAACCCACATGGCTGGATACTGCCGTCCTCCTTCAGATATGCGAGGCCACCGAGCCGGTCGATGGCGACCTCGACTGCTTCATCGAAAGCCTCTCGCGGCGTTTTGATTTCCAGTTCCAGGCCGAGGTAGAGCGGTCCGGAGCCGTGGAAGTCGGGTTCGGGTTTGTAGTCGTAGGAGTGGATGCCGTGGTGGTCGGGTCGTTCGTTGGCGCAGGTGTCGCAGTAGTCCTCCCAGCAGCGGATGAGGATGTCGCAGCCGCCGCAGCGGCGGTAGTCGGCGTCCTCGCAGCGCTCGCACACATCGGCCCCGGATTCGGTCTCGCGGAGCCCGTCCGCGCGCGAGCCGCAGTCATCGCACACCAGGTAGCTGTCGGCGCAGTCGTCGCAGACCTCGCCGTGGCCGATGACGCGGATCAGGTCGCTGTCGAAGCGGTCGCAATCGCGGCACCGTCGCCAGCCGGTGGAGCATTCCGTGCACACGTCGGTGCCGCGCACGGTGGAGCGGCGATCGCGTGCGGGGGTGGCGCAGTCGTCGCAGGTGTCGAGCCGGTCGGCGCACGCGCGGCACAGATGATCACCCTCGACCGTGAGGACGGTTGTGGTGTCGTCGATCGGGTGTGAACAGTCGTCACACCGCCGATCGGTGAGAGTGGATGAGGGCATACGAATTTCACGTCCTTCCGGAGAATGGGGGAGAGACGACGGCGCCCCGCTGCGGGCCATGACTGGCCGGAGCGGGGCGCAGGGCGAGCGGCGGTGGAAGCCGCTCGAGCTCCCAGGTCAGCCCGAGGTCGGGAACGGGGAGGCGGCGCTGCGGTTCCGGGCGGACTCGCAGGTGCAGTAGGAGAGAGCGGATCGGCAGTAGAAGCACCATCCGCAGGTGCGGCAGTAGCGGCTGGTGCGTTCGAGATCGCGGTCCAGGCAGTACCCGCACACCGTCCGGCGCCGGGCCGGCCACCGCTGCTCGGGCGGCAGGAAGGAGCGGTTGGAACACCAGATCCCGCCCACCCACTGCCCCGCGCGCTCACCGAACAGGTAGGCGGTGAGGGCGTAGGCCGGATCGACGGTCAAGATCACCAGCTTGCTCGACCCCAACCAGCCAGAAAGTCCGCGCGCTCCGGCGGCGGTGTCGATCGGCCCGAACGGTTGCCTCGCCAGGTAGTCCTCGGCCGCGATCCGGGTATCCGAGCGCCGGTCATACGCGCGCGGATGGACACGCTTGGGCAGGGTGCCGTTGTGCGCCAACACCGTTCGCGCATCACCGCCGAGGCGGAAGGGGTGGCAATTGGACAGGTCGACCGCGCCGCGGGTGGCGTAGCGGGAGTGGAATAACGCCGGGCCGTCGGGATGGTCGGCGCGGGTGCGTGCGAAGGTGCCGATCACGGTGTCGGCGTTCATGCCGTGCCCGGTGATGATGCGGCCGTCGGTGACGATCGCGAAACCGTGACCGTCGGGATTCGCATCGGCGCCGAACCGCAGCGCTCCCTTATCGATCGCAGCACCGGCGGGGTAGTAGGTCAGCAGGCACATTGGAGGGCCTCCATCTCCTGAGCCAGCGGCTGGTAGTCGGGGCGGGTGGTGACCCAGGTGGCGAAGCGGGCCCAGTCCCAGGCGCCGGCGCGGATGTCGGCGACCCGCAGACCGCGGGTGTAGTCGATGGAGGCGGCGGTGAACGCGAGCGCTGCCTGCACCTGCTGCACATGAAGCGAGCTGGCGAACACCCGCACCTCCAGGGTGTTTCTAGGTAGCGGATTGATCGCCTGGTAGCGCTCGAGCCCCAGCGCGTGCTGCGGCCCCTTGGCGGTATGGCGGGCACGTGCGCGGGCAGCGCTGTCGAACTGGGCGTAATGCGTGCGGCGGCGCGCCAACCGTGTGACCGCTTCCTCGTTGCGGTACAACAGTTTCAGCCACCGATACACATGCGCCGGATTGTCGAACCCGGCCCGGCTGGCATGGACGTGCAGCCCTACCGACGCGTCGGCCTCACACCCGAGTCGGTGCAGTTGGTCGAGCAGTGGCCAGGGAAACGACTCGATCGCGTACTGATAGGAGAGGGGGTGGGTGACGAGTTCGAATCCGGACGGCCTGATAGAAGAGTCCTTCTTCAGGTACCCGAGTCCGGCGAGGTGGTCGGTGGCCAGGGTGGCGCAGGTGTCGAAGCGGTGTTCGGGGACGATGATTTCCAGTTCCAGCCCCAGATACAGGGGTCCGGTGCCGTGGAAGCGGGGGTCGGGTCGGTAGGTGTAGTTCCACACCTTCCCCCGGTTGCCGCAGGCCTCGCACCGGTGTCCGGGTTGGACGAGGGTGCCGCATGCCGGGCAGGCGTGGAATCGAGTGGCGCAGCGCGGGCAGGCACGGTGCCCTCCGGAGATGTAGCGGCTGTCGGCACTGAACCGCCCGCAGCTGAAACACGCGGCGAACAACGAGCCCGCGCACCGCGCGCACACCGGGTCATCGGTATCGGTGCGCAACTGCGGGCCGGTTAGCTGCTGGCACGACACACACCCGGCCCACCCGGTCAGGCAGTGCGCGCACAACTCGGCCTCTTCGGCAGTGCGTGTCAACCGCAGCGAGGGGGTTCGGCAGTGGTCGCAGCGGGGTAGTTGTTGCCAACATGAATCGTACACAGCGGGATTCGCGATGCACAGCTCCGTATCGGGTGCCGTGCCGTCGCAGACCGCGCACGGTGGACCCAGGATCGGATCGGTCATGAACGCACACACCCTCCACAACAGAAAAGCGCCGGTCGACAAGGGGAGTCGACCGGCGCGGGACACGGACAGAACAGGGCAAACAAGAACCGAGGTGAGCGCTCGGTAGAAGCGGAGACTCGCGTGTGCCCGAGCCGCTGTGTCAGGGCGAGAGGACGCGAGGTCCAGGTGTTTCGCTCAGGTAGCCAAGCTGGGACGGGCGTATTCGCAGTCGTCGGCTGGTTGGCCGTGGTGGCGGCCCGGACATTCGATAGGTCGCAAGACGCGGTCGGCCACCGACAGGCGAGTGCGTGTTTCGGCTTCGAGATCGTCGATGCGGGACTTGGCGATCGCTTCGTAGTGCTCGTGCGAACCGGTCACTGATTTCAAGTGAGGGAATCCGGCCTGGATCCACATCCGCGTGTACAGGCCGAACGCGGCGGTGTTGAGCGGGGCAATCTGGCTGGCCGCCATGACGGCGAGCGCGACCTCGGCCGCGGTCCCCGGAACTGGGGACAGGCCTGCGGCGACGCGGTCGAGCAGTTCGCGGCAGTGCGAGCGGTACACGAATTCCTGGCGCATCCGCTCATGGGTCGGCATCAACAACGCGAACGAGTGGTAGAGGGCGTTGCGGTGGCGGGGATGTCGTCGTTGCGCGCGGGCGATTTCGTCTTCGGCCCAGTCGATCTGCTCGAACACCGGCTCAAGATCGGACAGACACCGAGACACCACCGATGCGATATCAGCGACCTCGAGCTGGGTTTCGGTCACGGGGACTCCTTTCGACAGCGATGGGCAGTAGGGAAATGGGCAGGCGAGACCTGATCGCGAGTTGACGGCTGACGCGGCTGCCTCTGACCGCGCTGTGCCGGATGCGGCGCCGCTGGATGGCGGGCGGTGGGCGTATCGTTGAACTGCGAGGCGCGGGTTGATCTCACCCAGAAATTTGGGAGAGCACGACATGAACGACCCCCGGGCGAGCAGGAGCGAACGTGGACGAGACGCCGGGAAACTCGCTGGCCAACTGCGTCATTCGCGGGAAGTAATGGATCGCCGGCGTGCGCTTGAACGTCGCCGCGAACAGAATGTCAGCGACGCCGTGCGGCAGTATTGGTCCGCATGGCAGGCGATTTCAACGATCGAACAACGCCGCGACCGCCGCATCCGAGCGTTACACGACAAGATCCGCCACCTCGAACAGACCGCGACAACCGACATCGCGATACATCACACCAAGCAGGCTGCGGCCGTGGCGCGCATGAACGAGCACGGATGTAGCGCCGACGACATCGCCGAACTACTTCAAATCAGCCTCAAGGTCACGCGCCAACTACTCGCCGCCAGGCAGGAAAAGCCCGAACCGGGAGTGCAGACGACACATCGTGAGAGCAAGCCACCGCCCGACGAGCCACAGCGCTCTATGGAATCGGCAGAACAATCGCAGTAACCGGCATCCGGGAAACAGCGCGCCGAGAGGATGATCGCCGAACAGACGGTCCGCAAGCAGAGCTCCGCCCAGACACGGTGGCAGGGGCCTACGTCCTTGTGTCAGGGGAGATCACGCATCGTTGAGGTAACCCCCGACATTCCAGACGATCCCCTGGAAACCGCCTGGGGGAACCGGATGTCGCACCGGGATCCCGGCGGCGGGTGCGAAGGGCCAAAAGCACACGCCGCATCGATGGCAGTACACCCCAGCCCGCCACACCAGATAAGCCGCAGGCGCGCCGCGGCGAATCCGGGCCGACCGTCGTAGCCTCCGGAACGCGAACCACAGAATCAGCAACGACGGAAGCGCAAGGAAAAGCGCAAAACCGAACATCCCGACCACGATCGCGGCAGTCGAGATGTCAGGATGCGGCCGAAGCAGCACCACCACCACCGCGATGAGGAGATACACCCCTCCGGGCACCCCGGGAAACAACGACAACGGCTTGACCAGCGGTCATGCCCCTTACCGGGATCTCGACTGCCTACCACCAGCGGCTATGCCGATATCCGTTGATTTTCGGCGATCACTACTTCTGATCGCTATTTCATATGATGACGGACTTCGACACTCCCCGCGTTCCGGCACTGACCGCGATTGCGTCCCGGTGCCGACGCCGGCCCCCGCTATGCACTGGGAATCTCTGGACGTTGCCGGGGGACCCGCGGATGTAGCCAGATGGCCTCAGTCGTTGCCGTACTCCAGTTCGAGGGTGGTGTCTGGATCGTCATCTCTTATCCAAAAGGTCTCTTCGAGACCGGCGGCGGCAACGAGCTCTACACTGTCGAGTACGAGTTGGCATTTCGAGCAGCTGAAGTATTCGGCGCTCACGGTGAGTTCGTCCCAAATATCGTAGTCATCCTCCGAGACCTGTTCGTGATTCCGGTCTCGCTCCAAAACCTCGTCACCTTCGATGTTCCCCTCCTCGCCGCAAGATGGGCATCCGGCGGCATCGCGATAGTTCAGCCCCGCCGTGAGATCCGGGAAACGGGCCCACTCGGCTGCGTCCTTCACAGATGCTTTGCCGGAACGTATTTGGGCATATCGCTGCTGTGCGCGCCGTATCAAGGTCTCTGCACGATGCTCGATGTTCTGCTTGTTGGTGGCAAGGTATGCCTCGACCGTCTCCATGCGGTCGACGCCGACCAGATCTTCGATCGTGCGATCTTGGACCAGGACCAGGATCGCCGCTTGTGACCAGTACTTCGGCCACCAGGCACTGGCGGGCAGCTTCGTGTACACGGCAGCACCTCCGTGCAGGTACTCGTTTCGAGCCTGCATGATTAACGACGACTCACGTTCGCTGAAGGGCGGGAACGCCTTGCTGCATCTTGAGATCAGAGTTTTCGCCGGTACTGAGACGAATCGGTCGGCCTTGGTGAGGCCAACTGCGGCGAGCAGGTTCCCGCCGTCCTCGCTGGGTGCGGCGATGAGTACCGGGGAGTGCCGCGACAGCGCCGCTTTCGCGAGCAGTTCAAGCGCGAGCGCGGCCCACAGAGCCTGCTCGTCGAAGGTCCGTGCTCCGTCGTCATCCATAGCATGGTTGAGGAACAGTTTTGCTTTGAGCCACAGCGCATCAGGGTTGTAGGTGTCGCTCACGAGGCCCCCTTGGTATTGAACGCGACCCGGACCAGTGCCCGGTCCTCGTCGCCGGTAGCCACTGCTGCTCGTCCATGGAGAACTGCGGTGTTATCGATGATCAGTACGGCGTTCGGCTGAGACCAGATGTGCTCCTCGGCGCGCGCCTCGGCATCGGCGATGACACGCGCGATCTGGCGTGCTCGCTGGTCTTGAGGGGTCATGCAGCCCGAGTCGAAACGGAGGCCGTGCCCGTAGTCGTATGCGGTGGCGAGGAATCGATCGTCACCGCCATTCACCAGGAATACCCCGGCCGTGCCGTCGTATGTCGGGGAATCTCGAAGGGGATTGCGCAGGAGCATCGTGGGTGTCGTGGATGGGTGTTCTGCGTAGAGAAGCACGATGTCGGGAGGCACCCGGAAATGAGCGCCGTCGGTGTGCATTGGTTGAGCACCTAACCCGGTGGTCGCGCTGAGCGATCGTGGCTTCGCGGCTTGTGGAGAAGTCGGACGCAGTATGGATACTGCAGGATCGCCCTTGCGGATCGGGAGTTTCCTCCAGTTCGTCGGTGTAGGCAGAAATGCAATGTCGAGTGGGCGTGCGGTCGCGACAGCAAAACCGTTCCGCCGCGCCGTGATGGCCAATGCAGCGATGTCGAAATTAGATGCCATCAGGAACACCCTTGCGCTTCACCAGACTCACCAGGGACCTTCCGCCAGTAGGCTGCGGATATTACTGGGCGGGGCCGCTCCTCATCCACGGATTTGGTTCGCCCCCAAGAGGCTAACCGCGGAGCCTGCAACACCGCTCAGTTTGTAGCGCCAGGGCAACCCGCGCCCAGCAGCGCCGAGGCGCGGGAATTCACCGGCACTCTGATGCCCTAGTGCCGTAGTCGCGGATGGACCCGGTGGCTGGCTGCACAGCGGAGATAGGTGCCGATCGCGTCGTCCTGCTCGCCGTGACTGAGGTGGTTGGTGCCATCGAGTGCGAAGCTCGGCCCGTCCGGTCCGCCGGATTCGGTCCGCCGTTCTGCGGGGTATCGATCGTGACCGAATCCAGTACGTTTGCCAGCTTTGGTACGGGGTCAGCGGGCTTGGCGGCAGATCGATAGAGTGGTAAGCGCGTGGCGCAGTGACGCTTTCGTGACACGCTGTTTGGGGAGCCCGGTTCCGCCCGCAGACCGGCACCGGGTTTCGCCCCCGTTCAACTCTGTTCCGAAGCGGTGAGGCTCACTAGTAAGCCTCGCAGCTGATCGGGCAACCGAGGGCCAGCGCGGCCGGGCAGGAACGAGCACTACCCGCTGACAACCTCTCACCAAACCGCCGTCGACCACCTCGAAACCCTGTTAGCTCGCCGGCCATTGCTCTGTGCGGGCCTAGCTTGCCTTGTTGTATGCCTCGATGATGTCGGCTTGGATTCGCCCGCGGCTGGAGACGTTGTAGCCGTTGTTCTTTGCCCATTCACGAATAGCGCCGGTCTGCTGCTTGTCGGCAGTGGTGCGCGGAGCGGTCTTGGCCTTGTTCCGAGAGACTCGTCCGACCTTGCGAGCGGGGCCGGTCCATTGCTCGAAGACGCTGCGGAGCTTGCTCGCGTTCTTGGTGGATCGATCTCGTACTCGACGCCGTCGAGGCTGAATGACACAGTCTCCTCGGCCTTCGATTTGCCGTCGAAGTCGTCGATCAGTTCGACGATGACCTTTTTCGCCACGTGGGTGCCCTCCATAGTTTGCCTGAACGTGCTGTCGAAGCATTCAACAGGCAAGCTTAGGCTGGGCCACCGCGCTTTGATTTATCAGACCGGTTCGTCTCCCTGACTGGCCACTGATGCGGTGGCCTGCGCTCTCGATGTCGGATGTGAAAGTTCGAGTCGGACGCTCGCAGGCAAGGTGCTGTTGGCGGTGTTGCTGCGGTCCTGGGAAGTCGTCGCGCGGCATACGCGAAATCGGCTCGCGGTGACATGGGCTGGTCTGCGTTGCTGCTTCGGTGCGTCCGGATCATCTGCAGGGAAGCCCGAGGCTCCTGGGTGGTGACAAGCGTTCCGCCGTCCGGACGATATGTCGCAGTGATGAATGTGGATGCGGCGCAGGTGTATTCGGTGCAGGTATCGCAAGTGAGGAGAACTTCTTCCTGCCACCTTCGCATCTGATTGCCAATTATTAGCTGGACTCGAGATTTGATCGGCGTGTTTCGCTGCGACACACCGGCGCGGTTACGCCTGCCTCTGCTGAGAATTGACTGACCGTTGCGATCGTACGCTGTTGCGGTGATCTGAGGCGTCCCACAGAAATCTCACGTTTTTGATGGGAAATGCTGGGGTTCATCGGGGTGCCACGGGTTGCTCCTAGGCTGCTGAAATAGGGATTGATCAGGCATTATGAGAACTGTTGCGAACCGTTCGGAGCGCTTGAACGTGTGTCAAGTGGTCGCAGGTTCAAATCCTGTCAGCCCGACCGAGAAAATCCCCTCCGACCAGGGTCGGAGGGGATTTTTTGTTTCCGGTTGAGAGTCATTGTTGACCGCCAGTGTGCCTAGAGTGTGCCAACGCGCAGAATGCCGCCTGCTGACTTCGCAAGGGTGGCACCGTCCCGTGGCTGGTGGGCTCGTCCCACGGTTCCTTTGGTGCATCGAACTTCTTCCGCGCGGACCACTCGGGGTCGCCACAGGCGTCGTCGACCACCGTGCTGACCACTCGGCGGAACGTTGTGGCGTCACCCAGACGGAAAATTTCGCCTGGCGCGGTCTGTCACACCGAGCGGTGGCGGCGTTCGACGCCGCGCTGCTGGCTCGGTTTCCGAATTGTACTGCTGCACAGAGAAGTTGAGTTTGTAGGACAAGCTGTCGCAGTTTGCTGTTTCCGCGGCTCGGGATTGCTCCCGCAGCGTTCGCATGTCAGCGCCGGTCCGTCTCGGACGTGGCGAATATGGTGCCCGGGATCGAGCGAAAATCTCGTTGCACCACCGGTGGCGCCACCGCTACGTACGCCTGCCGATATGGTCCGAGGAGCGGGCCCGGGCGAAGGAGGCGGCGATGATAGTGACGGCGGGGGCGGGTGTCGCGGCACCGGGCTGGTTCACGCGGGCCATTGCGGAACTCCCCGACCATCGTGAGGTCGACGTCGGGGGCGGTGTCGTTCATCTGCGGTGCTGGGGCCCGGCGGGGACGGCCGGTGTGGTGCTGGTGCACGGCGGATCGGCGCATTCGGGCTGGTGGGACCACATCGCTCCGCTGTTGGCGGGTACGCATCGTGTGGTGGCGCTGGATTTGTCCGGGCACGGTGACAGCGCCGTGCGATCCCGATATCCGATCGAGGGCTGGGCGGACGAGGTGATGGCCGCTGCCGAGGCCGGCGGGATAGCCGGACGGCCGTACGTCGTCGGGCACAGCATGGGTGGGCGAGTGAGCGCCGTGGCGGCTGCGCGGCATCGGGAATCGCTCGCGGGTCTGGTCGTCATCGATTCTCCGTTTCAGGAGCCGTCGCAAGAGTCAATCGTCCGGCAGTTGCTCCACCGGCCGAAGACGTACCCGACGCGGGACGAGATCTGTGGCCGGTTTCGAACCATTCCGGACCAGGCGGTTCTGCTTCCTTACGTCGCGCGGCACGTGGCGGAGGAATCGGTGCGAGACACCGGTGCCGGGTGGGGCTGGAAGTTCGATCCCGAGATGTTGCGCAAGCGCCTCGAAGACGGGCGTATCCCACCGCTGGGCTCGCTGCGGGCCGTGGACGCATCCGTGCTGTACATCCGATGCGAACGCGGTTTGGTGACCCGGGAGCGGGCGCTGGAGATCGCGAGATTGTTCGGGCGGCCCGCGACGGTGGTCGAATTGGCCGAGGCCGGTCATCACCCGATGATGGATCAACCGCTTGCGCTGGTGGCGACCTTACGGACCGTCCTCGCCCAGTGGGATTCGCGCGTTCGACCGGAATAAACGGCGCAGCCTGCTCCGTTCGACGTCTTATGCCGAAACCTTTCTCGGAAGCCGAGCGTCAAGAATTCCTGGCGGGCAAGCACATCGGAGTGCTGTCGGTCGCCGCTACCGACGGGCGTCCACCCGCCACCGCACCGATCTGGTACGACTACACCCCGGGCGGCAATATTCGCATCAACACCGGCGCGGCACGCCGCAAGGCCAGGCTGGTGCGGGAAGCCGGCGTGGTGACACTGACGGTGCAGCGCGAAGAGTTGCCCTATCAGTACGTCATCGTCGAAGGCACGGTCATCGAGGCCGCCACCCCCTCGCCCCGGGAGGCGCGGGTGAGCATCGCCAGCCGCTATCTCGGTCCGGAGGAGGGCCGCGCCTTCGCGGACCGGATGGACGGCAACGACTCCGTACTGTTCACCATCCGCCCCGACCGCTGGATCAGCCAGGACTACTCGGGTGATCTCTGACAGCACTGTTCGGGCGTCCGGTCGGCGAAGTAGTTTGCTCGACATGAGCAGGTTCAGCCGGCGGTGGTCGCCCGTTCGTTCTCGGTCCGCCGGTGGGTCGTGAAGGATCGACTCGGCGACGGCGCAGGCGACGCGCAAGAATTCGGTGGCCGGCCACATGATTCTTGCCGCCGGACAGGCCGTCGGCCTCGACGGCTGCGCGGCGCGGGCGGTATCGTCCGCCGCCTGACCGAGGCAGCGGTAGCGGCACTGGAGAACTCGGCCAAGCGAATCAAGCTGTCCGACCGAACTATTGCCGCCGAGTTCGTCGACGCCCGCATACCACCGTCATCCACCGTGTCGAACGCCGGCGACGGCGGGCGTCGTGATGTTTCGCCACGAAGTCGTGATCACACCGTGCTGATAGAAGGGAGCGGCACGGAGACGTTCGCCGATGACGCCGGGCTACCATCTGTTTCGCTCTCCGGTTCCGAATAAGACTCCGCTTCAACGACTTCCGACCAGCCCTGGCGTGCGAGCAGCGCATTTCGATGCGATGTTCACGCGGAAGCCACTCGGGCACTCAGATGTTTACTGAACGGTAGCCATGGCTAATCCGTGGCGGGGGCCTCCCTGTTTCACCCGATCGAAACTGCTCGACCTCTCACCGATGCACCCCTGATCGATTACTCGTTCCGGACCGCATCGGCCGCAAGTCAGAATGTTCGTCGAAAGGACTGAGGGACAGTGCATTACCTATGTTCGAGCTCGGCCATGGTTTCGTCGGCCGGTGGTGGCCGGTGACAGCCGAGATGGAGATCCTCGAACTGACAGACGAGTTCTACCAGGATCCGCATGCGACCTATCGGGCGCTGCGCGAGCGCGGTCCCCTCCATCGCATTCGATTGGACGGTGTGGTCGGCTGGTTGATCGTCGATCACGACGTGGCCAGGCAAGCCTTGGCGGAGCCGACCATCAGCAAGCGCATCGGGTCGCCCGAGGGACAGGCCGTGCTGGCCAAAAACGGTGCGGCCGAGATGTTCAACACCGCCATCAGCGACAATATGTTGTTCGCCGATCCGCCTCAGCACACGCGTCTGCGCCGCCTCGTGGCGAAGGCGTTCGCAGGGCCCGCCATCCGCGATCTGCAACCGAGAATCACCTCGATCGCCGACAGTCTGCTCGACGACATCAGCGCGCGAACGACTGTCGACCTCATCGACAACTACGCGTTCCGGCTGCCGATCGCGGTAATCTGCGAGCTGCTCGGGGTGCCCGACGACGACAAGGCAGACTTCCGCTCGTGGACCGCCGTGGTCGTCAGCGACACGGCCACGAACGAGGAACGCGCCGCCGCCGGGGTCACATACTTCACCTACCTGACGAAGTTGATCGCCGAACGCACCGACGACCCCCGTGACGACCTGCTCTCCCAACTGATCATCGCGAAAGACCACGAGGACCGGCTGGACCAGCACGAACTCATCGCCATGCTGCTCCTGCTGCTGATAGCTGGGCATGAGACCACGGTCAATCTGATCGGCAACTCGGTACTCGAGCTACTGCGCGAGCCCGCAATCGCCGAGCGGTTGCGCGCGAACCCCGAGGCGATACCCGCCTACGTCGAGGAGATCCTGCGCTTCCAGGGGTCGCTGCACTTGGCCACGGCCCGCTACACCACCGCCCCGATCACGTTGGGCGATCAGGACATCGACGCGGACGAATTCATCCTCATCTCGCTCGCCGCCGCAAACCGCGACCCCGCCCGGTTCGCCGAGCCGGACCGCATCGACGTCGAACGACCCGAGAGCCGGCACATCGCCTTCGGATACGGCATCCATCACTGTCTCGGTGCCGCCCTGGCACGAATGGAGGCCACGACCGCGATCTCGAGGCTGCTGGCCACTTTCCCGGATCTGTCGCTCGACGGCGAATTCAGCGATCTGACGTGGCGAAAGAGCCTGTTGATTCACGGCTTGACCAGCCTGCCGGTCCGCCTGGCCGCACGCACGGAATCGCGCACCGGGCCCGTGACCGACACGGACCGCGTCTCCGTCATGGCCTGACCCGGCCGTCGACACGACGAGTGGTACATCGCGGCAATCCCATTCCGGCTCGGCCCCTGCGATGTACCACTCACCCGTGAGGGTGCCAGGAAGTCGGGCGACGCGATCCGTCTGCGGAAGTTCGCTTGGTCGACCACCGCAGTCTCGCCGCACGTACAGCTCAGAGCTGTGGCCGAGGCCTCTCCACCTGCTGGCATGGCTGCCTAGAGTCTTGTGAGACAAGAACTTTGGAGGTTAATGTCGATTCCTGGTGTCGTAGGTCGCCGTCTGGGCGTAAGCAACAATGATCGCAAGGCCGATGCCGACCCACAGTCGTTTCCCGTGGCGGGTGAACGACGGAAAGGACCTTCGATGACGTCCGGCTCGGCTTCAGCCCCGACTTTGATGGCGGTCATGGCCCACCCGGATGACGAATCCACCAGCGCGGGAGGCGTTTTGAGCCTGTATGCACGGCGGGGGGTGCGTACCGTTCTGGTCACCTGCACGAACGGCGAGTACGGTGACGGAATCGACGGTGCGAAACCTGGTTCCGCGGGCCACAATGCGGAGCGGGTTGCCCGAACACGTCTTGCGGAGTTGCGGACAGCGTGTGCGCATCTCGGTGTCGGCACGCTCGAACTTCTTTCTCACCACGATTCGGGCTCGATCGATCAGGTGCGTCCGGCGTGCACCGTCTTCGCTGACATACCACTGCAGACCGTCGCCGAGGAGTTGGGCGCGCTCATCGAAAAACACCGCCCGCAGGTTGTCGTCACTCACGAGCCGACCGGCACCCGGCATGTGGACCACATTCATACCGCGCGCGCGACAGAAGCTGCCGTTCGCGCGGGTGGCGTGGCGGCGAAGTTGTATTACGCGGCGCACGGGACCCGGTATTGGACGCGGTTGCGAAATGCTCTGCGCGAGGCGGGAATCGACTATCCCGAACCCGACCGCAGCCGGCGCACGGTCACCGACGGTATCGATGAACACGTGGCCGCGCGCGTCGACATCCGTTCGGTCGTGGCCAGGAAGCGGTCGGCACTGTTTTCCCATGCCAGCCAGATCCATACCTCCACGACCGCGAAAGTTCCGGAGGAACTCTGGCCCACCGTCTTCGCTGTGGAAGAGTACATTCGCGCATTCGATGTCACCGGGGCGCCGACACCGGAAGACGATCTCTTCGCCGGGCTCATCTGAGCGCCGAACAAGGAACCGACACGCTGACCGGGCCGAGGCCAGTCGAGAGGTGTCGAGTTTGCGGGTCGCACGGCGGAAGGATACCCCTCATGACGAAACAGACGAGCGCGCTTAGGTTTTCGGTCCTGGATACGGCGCCGATCGTGCAAGGCTCGAACGCAAGCCAGGCGCTGCGTGAGTGCGTCGAGCTGGCACAGTTCGTCGACGGTCTCGGCTACCACCGGTTTTGGATACCCGAGCACCACGGAATGCGCGGAGTAGCAAGTGCCGCACCGGCAGTCGTCATCGACCGCGTCGCATCGCTGACCCACCACATGCGGGTAGGAGCCGGTGGTGTCATGACACCGAACCACTCGCCCATCGTGATCGCAGAACAATTCGGCACGCTGGAGGCCTTCCACCCTGCGCGGATCGACCTCGGACTCGGACGGGCCCTCGGTGGGCCGCGCGAGGTCACCGACCGCATCCGCAGCCCCCACGATCGGGCAGCCACGCCCTTCGAAGACCAGATCCGGGAGCTGCTGGAGCTGTTCGACGAACAGAGCGAGGACCGCGCCGCGGCAGTGCCGGCCGAAGGAAACCGGCCCGAAATCTGGCTGCTCGGAAGCAGCGACTACACCGCGCGGGTCGCGGGTGCTCTCGGTCTTCCTTTCGCCGCGGCCCACCACCTTCAACCGCACAACACGATCGCGGCCACCCACGTCTACCGGCAAGCCTTTGAGCCGTCGACATTGTGCCCGGCGCCGCGGACCATGATCAGCGTGGCAGTGATCGCCGCCGAAACCGACGAGCGCGCGCAGTGGCTTTCCGGACCATTGAGGATGAAGACCGCACGGCGACAAGAGGGACAGCCGATACGTTTACCCAGCCCGCAGACCGCCGAGCACTACGGGTACGCGACCCGACGGGCGGCCGCAGACGAACTGGACGGGGTCTTCATCGGATCGCCGTCGAGTGTGTTGGCGCGCTTGCAGGACTTGGCAGAGGCCACTCGAGCGGATGAATTCCTGATCAAGACCGACCTCTACCGCCCGAGCGACCGAGGCGAGTCGTTCAAGCTGCTGGCCGATGCCTTTCTCGCGCTCCGTCACAGGCAAACCCCGTAGCAGCCCAGCCAGCGGATCGTCTGCGTCCAGTTGACTGCTCCGCGCTCGTTTCCGGTTCCTCGGGTTCGGGCTCTGTGGGCTCCTTTTGAAATCGGCAGGGGAGTGGCAACCAGCAGTATCAGTGGTGGGAGCGGAATCCGATGCCGCGGCATCCGGCGTTTGCGGCGCGGATTCCGTATTCGGGACCGTGCATCGGTCTGGAAGTAAGCTACCGTGCTGGTTTTCTCTGAAGACGTTGGACTGCAACGATTTACGGTAGGGTCACCTGGCGTGCCCACACCACGAATGGCAGGCCGTCTCGCAGCAGGCGGAAGGGGACACGTTCCCGCACCGCGCGAGAGGGGAACGCGTTGAACGACATAGACCCGGGTGCATCTCGGATCGCCTACGGTTCCGGGGAATCCGGTGGCTCACGCGTGCGGTTGGATGCCCCCTCGTTCGCGGCCGATCCACACCGGGCCTACGAAGACATGCGACGCCACGGCCCGCTGGTACCGGTCGAGCTCGCTTCGGGTGTGCCTGCGACGTTGGTGATCGGCTACCAGGTGGCGGTGCAGCTCCTCAACGACGAGCACCATTTCCCGGCCGATTCTCGCCGATGGGAGAAGAACGTCTCGTCGGACTGCCCGCTACTGCCGATGCTGGGCTACCGCCAGAATGCGCTGCGAACCGCGGGCGCCGAACACGAGCGGTACCGGCGGACCATCTTCGCGGCGTTGGAAACCGTCAACCTGCACAAGATGCACGACTCGGTTGCGCGGGCCGCCGAGTCGCTGATCAACAGCTTCTGTGAGCGCGGTACCGCGGATTTGCGGATGGACTACGCCTATCCACTGACCTTTCGTGTGCTCAGCGAACTGATGGGTTTCCCCGAAGGCGCCGCGGCCGAGGCTTATCAGGGGATGGCCGCGATGCTGGAGGGGGTAGGCGCCGAGGAAGGACAGCAGCGATTCGTCGAGGCTCTGATCGGAGTGGTCCGCCAGAAGCAGGTCGAACCCGGCGACGATCTGACCTCGGAGTTGCTGAGGCATCCGGACAAGCTCGATCTCATGGAGATGGTGAACCAGTCGGCGCTGCTGTTCTCGATGGGCACGGAGCCGACCTGCAATCTGATCCTCAACGCGTTGCTGCTGTTGATGACCGACGACCAATACGGTGGCGAGGTCCTCAGCGGCGCCATGACTACCCGGGATGCCATCGATGCCGTGTTGTTCGAGGACCCGCCGCTGGCGAACTGGTGCGTGAGCTACCCCAAACAGCCCCAACTCGTCCGCGATGTGTGGCTGCCTGCCGATGAACCGGTGGTGATCAGCCTGGCCGCCTGCAACAACGACCCCGCTGTGAGCGGCGACCGCAAAGGCAACCGGTCGCACCTGGCATGGGGGGTCGGTCCCCATACCTGCCCGGCGCAGTCGCTCGCCCTGACGATCGCCTCGCAGTGCATCGACGTGCTCCTCGACGCTTTGCCGGATATCCGTCCGCAAAAACCTGTGCGGCAACTGGATTGGCGGCCCGGTCAGTTCCATCGTGCCTTGGCGTCGCTACCGGTTCGGTTTCCGGCCTGCCCGCCGATGCGTTTGGCGTGATGGGTCGAAGGTTGTCCTGCACGGGTATTCGATGTATCGGTATCGGCACTCTCTGTGCCGCAACAGCATGCAGGTAACGCAATCGTGGTTGTATTGCGCAGCAATCGAATTCATGTTGTCCTGCGTCGAAAAACAAGTGGGCGCGTCGATGTTCGGATAATCTGCAGCTTGTAGCGGTCTGGAGAAGGTGTGCACCGTCCGACCGCACCGCTGTCAGGGCCTCCCATGGCTACTCATCGAAAGGCAGATCCCACAATGACAACGACCTCGCAGCATTCCGAAATCTCGACCGGGCAACAGGCCCGCGAGATTGACGCGGTCGTCGTCGGAGCCGGATTCGCCGGGCTTCATATGCTGCACAAACTGCGCGAGCTCGGGCTTTCGGTGCAGGTATACGAAGCAGGCGGCGGACTCGGTGGCACCTGGTACCGGAACCGCTATCCGGGCGCACGCGTCGATGTGAAGAGTATGTACTACAACTACTCCTTCGACCCGGAGCTCGAGCAGGAGTGGGAGTGGACGGAGAAGCTGCCGCCGCAACCAGAGTTGCTCCGCTACATCAATCACGTCGCGGACCGTTTCGATCTGCGCAAGGACGTGCAATTGCGGACCCGGGTCACCGCCGCGGTCTACGACGAGTCCACCGCGCGGTGGCGCATCACGACCGATCGGGGCGAGGTCGTCTCGGCGAGGTTCGCCATCATGGCGACGGGCTGCCTGTCGGTGCCGAAGATGGTGGAGATTCCCGGCATCGAGACGTTCCGGGGCCGCAGTTTCCACACCGGCGAATGGCCCGAGCAGGAGGTCGATTTCACCGGCCGGAGGGTCGCCGTGATCGGCACCGGTTCCTCTGGGGTGCAGGTCATTCCGCTCGTCGCCGAAACAGCCCAGCACCTCACTGTGTTTCAGCGGACCCCGAACTATGTTCTTCCCGCCGGCAATCACCCGATCGATCCCGAATTCCAGACCCGGATCAAGTCGCGCTATCGCGAAGTGCGCAAGGCCAACCGGGAATCGTCCTTCGGAATCGCCCAGCCCGAGGCCACCAAGGGCGCGCTCGAGGTGAGCGAGGAAGAGCGAACAGCCTTCTATCGCAGGGTATGGGAAGACAAGAACAGCGAACTGGTCAGCATGCTGGTCGGATTCACGGACCTGCTCGCCGACGAAGCCGCCAACGAGACCGCAGCCCAGTTCATCCGCGACCGGATCGCCGAGACCGTGACAGATCCCGCTGTCGCCCGGCTCCTTCAGCCCACCGGCCTCTTCGGCGTCAAGCGCCCGGTCCTGGGGACCGACTATTACGAGACCTTCAATCGTCCCAATGTCCGGCTCGTGGATGTTCGCGCGACCCCGCTGACCAGGGTTACCGAATCCGGTCTCGTGACGACGCAGGAGAGTTTCGAGTTCGACGACATCATCTATGCCACCGGATACGACGCCATGACCGGCGCGCTCAACGCGATCGATATTCGCGGCCGGAATGACGCGTCGCTGCGGAAGAAGTGGGCCGCCGGGCCCGTCACCTACCTCGGTCTTGCCGTGGCAGGCTTCCCGAATCTGTTCGTGATCGCCGGCCCGGGTAGCCCGTCTGTCCTGTCGAACATGATGGTGTCGATCGAGCAGCACGTCGACTGGGTGGCGGCCGCGATCGACGCGTTGCGATCCAAAGGCATCACAACCATCGAGGCCGAGGCCGAGGCGGAGCAGGAATGGACTCGGCACGTCGACGAAGTCGGCAATATGACGCTCTATCCCAAGGTGGACTCCTGGTATGTGGGATCGAATGTGCCGGGCAAACCGAGGGTGATGTACGCCTACATCGGCGGTGTTGGAGCGTATCGCGAAAAGTGCGACCAGGTCGCCGCCGACGACTACGACGGTTTCACTCTGACCCGGTGAGCAAGGTACTGCCGGTGCAGGGACACGGCACCGTGTGCCCCTGTGGCGGTGGGGGCGGATACGGTGCGGGCGCCGAGCACGTGGCGGTTGATCGGTCCACGGCCCAAGCCGCACGAGAATGTGTCACTGCCGCCACGACATATGACGAATTGCCGCGCCGCCGAACAGCGGGAATGGAGCTGGCGCGCGGGTGCGCGTGTGCGTGCTGGGGTGGCGGTCGGGCACAGCGAAGCTGTGACGAGCGCCGAATCATGTTGCGCGGCTGGCAAATTCGCGGTGACGATCGACAGCTGTCGGCGCAGCGATGACACCTGCCGAGTCGGGCGGGCACGATCATTTCACCGTGAGTTCGACCACCGGGAGGGTGAGCGGTGGTGGGTGTGAGGTTAGCCATCGCTCGGGGTCCAAGGTCACCGCGTGGCGTGGCGTAAGGCTCGTTGATCGGTGACTTCGGCCTGCGGGCGTCGAGCAGAGTGGCGGCGACGATGGAATTGTCTCCGTTTGCTGGGCGAGAGGTGACTGCGATGGGGGCGCTGTTCGGACTTGCGGCGCGTGCGCTGGTCGCGCGTGAGCGCTGATCATCCGGGGCTGCTGGACTTCCGGGTCCTGTTCCACCCCTGAGGGATCGAAGGAGCAGAAATGCACAATAAGTCGCGACTGACGATAGCGATGTGTGCCGCGTTTCTGGTGCCGGTGGTGGCGTGTTCGGGTACGCCACAGCGAACCGCGTCGCCACAGCAGTCGCAGTCCGTTCCGGCCGAGTCGACCCGAACCAACGCCATGGCGGCGATGCACGGGGAAGCATTCGCCCATGCGAAATACCGGGCGTATGCGGATCAGGCCCAGCACAGCGGCGAGCCTCGGGTAGCGCAGGAATTCCGCTCCGCGGCACAGACCGAGCTGTCGGATCATTTCACCCGCGAGGCCGATCTGGTCGGTCTGGGTGGTGACACCGCGGCGAATCTGCGTGACGCGATCGCCGGCGAATCCACTGAATCGACGACCATGTACCCGGGCTTCGCCGCACAGGCGACAGCGGCGGGTGACGCTGCTGCGGCGCAGCTGTTCTCCGCGATCGCCGGCGATGAAGCAGCGCACGCACGCGACTTCTCGATCGCCTTGGCGACCCTCACCGGTCCCGCTGCGGGCGCCGTGGTTCCGGCAGGGCCCGATGTCACCACGACGTCGATCACGCCGGGACCGGCGAAGTCGTCGGGTGCGACCCTGGCCAACCTGCGCACGGCCATGCAGGGTGAGGCGTTCGCCTTCGCGAAATACAGCCGATATGCCCGCCAGGCTCGTGAGGCGGGGAACCCGCAGATCGCGCAGCTGTTCTCCCGCACCGCCCAGGTGGAGCTCGACGAGCACTTCGCCGAAGAAGCGACGCCGGCCGGACTGGTGGCCTCCGACGTCGCCGCCAATCTCACCGACGCGATAGCAGGGGAGAAGCACGAAGCCGAGTCGATGTATCCCGACTATGCCGCCCAGGCCGACAAGGCCGGAAACCCCCAGGCGGCCGACCTGTTTCGAGAGATTGCGGCCGACGAAAAGGCCCACGAGCAAGCCTTCCAACAGGCTCTCGATGCCCTGTGACCCGCCGGGACGCTGTCGCCAGCCCAGCGGTGGATTCTGTGGCTGGCAGTGCCCGATCGCTCCGATCACGAACAGTTCACAACCCACGTCGGAGCACTCGGCCGGCCGGAGGCGGTTGTCGGATATCTCCACCCAGTGGGTAGAAGGGGATGCTCGACGTGGCGGCCGAGCACTGCCTCGAGAGCATCGTCTCGAAACGGCTGGACTCGGTCTGGCGGCCTGGTCAGCGACCGCGGTCATGGATCAAGACTGCGCTGCGCCGGTCCGCGGGCGTGGTTGTCGCAGGATGGATTTTCCGCGAAGAGTTGCATTTGATGCATGACTCGCGCGTTGATTGATGGAAGGCGGGTTGGTACGACAATTGGGCGTTCCGGTCCGGGCCGGTCGCAACACCGCACTGGTGGACAACGCTGCCACCGTGCCCGCGAAGCTACTCAGCGACCTGCTCGGTCTGTCCATCACCGGCGCCGTTCGATGGATCCACATCGCGGCCTGCCTCCAGCAATGCCTATGCCGCCGAGGTCCTCGCCCGCCGGGCCCGGGCACGGTGATGCGCCGCAGTCTCTCAACGGCAGCAGTTGGGGTCCAAGACCACGCACAGCGCGGCGAGCGCCTCGCGTTTGGCGTGGTGGACGACGTTCATCCCGGCTCGTTCCGAATCGACCAGGCCCGCCTTGCGCAGTTGTGAAAGGTGGTGGCTGACCGTGGATTCCGACAGGCCGACCGCGGAGGCGAGGTCGCCACCGTTTTCGCCGGTGTCGGGGCTGGCCAGCAGCAGTGACATGAGTTTCACGCGCACGGGGTCGGCGAGCGCTTTCAGGCGCAGGGCGACCTCGAGGGCGGCGGTGTCGTCGACCGGGCCGGCCGCGACCGGTGCGCAGCAGACCGGGGCGGACATGTCGATCACGGGCAACGCTTTGGGCATGGCGTCCACACTACCTGTGGGATTGACATATGTCGAAAAGGTGGCAGACTCGGCGGCATCCACTTTTTCGACATATATCTCACTATGGAGGTTCTCATGTCCCGTGTGCAACTGGCCTTGAATGTCGACGATCTCGAGCAGGCGATCACCTTCTACTCGACCCTGTTCAATACCGAACCGGCCAAGCGCAAGCCGGGCTACGCCAACTTCGCGATCGAGGAGCCGCCGTTGAAGCTGGTGCTGCTGGAGAACACCGGTCAGGGCGGCACGATCAATCATCTCGGTGTGGAGGTCGAGACCTCCGAGCAGGTCCACGGTGAGATCGCGCGCCTGTCGCAGGCGGGGTTGTTCACCGAGGAGCAGATCGCGACCACATGTTGTTTCGCCACCCAGGACAAGGTGTGGGTCACGGGTCCCAACGCCGAGAAGTGGGAGGTTTACACCGTGCTCGCCGATACCGAGAACTTCGGTACCGCACCAGAATTCGCCACCGGTGACAGCGAGGCGGTACAGGCATGCTGCGGCACCGGCAGCGCGGCTGAGGGCGAAACCGCTCGCGACGAGTCGAGTGCCTGCTGCACCAGCGAGGCGAAAGAGAAGGCGATCGCCTCCGGCGCCGGCTGCTGCAGCTGACACCGGCGGGCGCGGCCGCCCGCGCGGTGACACTGCCGGTGCGGGGTGGGGGACGTTTGCCTCTGCCGCGGTGCGGGGGATACGCGGTCGAATGGAACGTACGGGCCGGGATGGCCGGTCTTGGTTGTGTAGGTGGTGGTGGCGTGGGTGAGATGAAGTTTCTCGCGGGGGTGCCGCGGTTCGTGTTCTTCACCGGCAAGGGCGGGGTCGGTAAGACCTCGATCGCGTGCGCGGCGGCGGTGACGCTGGCCCGGGCGGGTCGGAGGGTGCTGCTGGTGTCGACCGATCCGGCGTCGAATGTGGGGCAGGTATTCGGTGTCACGGTCGGCAACACGGTGACCGCGGTCGCGGGCGTGCCGGGGTTGTGGGCGCTCGAGATCGACCCGGAGCAGGCGGTGACCGACTATCGGGAGCGGATCCTCGCGCCGATGCGCGGTGTGCTGCCGGAGGCCGATATCGCGTCGATGACCGAGCAGTTGTCGGGTTCGTGCACGACGGAGGTGGCTTCGTTCAACGAGTTCACCGCCCTGCTCACCGACGAGACCAGCGGCTATGACCACGTGTTGTTCGACACCGCGCCCACCGGGCACACCATCCGGTTGCTGCAGTTGCCCGGCAGCTGGAGTGAGTTCCTCACCGGCGGCGGCGATGCCAGTTGCCTGGGCCCGCTGTCGGGACTGGACAAACGGAAGGCCGTGTACGCGGCCGCGGTCGACGCGCTGGCGGATCCGCACCGCACCCGCCTGGTGCTGGTGGCGCGCCCCTCGCGGTCGACACTGGCCGAGATCGCCCGCACCCGTAGCGAATTGGCCGGTGTCGGGCTCGCCGATCAGCATGTGGTGATCAACGGCGTGCTGCCCGACACCACCGATTCCGGTGATCCGCTGGTGGCCGCGACCCGCCGCCGCGAACGCGCCGCGATCGAGGCCATGCCCGCGACCGTGCGGGAGCTGCCGCGAGATCTGGTCGAGCTTCAGCCCACCAATATCGTCGGTATCGATGCCCTGACGACCCTGTTCGACCCCACGCCGGCGATGCCCGCCGTGGAGGCGGCGCAGCCGATGGTGGCGGCGGTGGCTGATGCGCCGCTGGCCGGGCTGATCGAGCAGATCGAACGCGATGGGCCGTGCCTGATCATGTGCATGGGCAAGGGCGGGGTCGGTAAAACCACCGTGGCCGCCGCGGTTGCTGTCGCGCTGGCCGAGCGCGGCCACGATGTGCATTTGTCGACCACCGACCCCGCCGGCGACCTCACCGAAACCGTCGCCGGGAGCCTGGAACACCTGCAGGTCTCGCGCATCGATCCCGCCCGCGCGGTCGCCGACTACCGCGCCCGGGTCATGGCCGGCAAGGGCGCGGGCCTCGACGAGGCCGCTCGCGCCGCGCTCGCCGAGGATCTGCGCTCACCGTGCACCGACGAAGTCGCTGTCTTCCAAGCGTTCTCACACGTCATCGCCGAATCCCGGCGCCGGTTCGTCGTCATCGACACCGCCCCCACCGGCCACACCCTGCTGCTGCTCGACGCCACAGGCTCCTACCACCGCGACATCGTGCGCCAGATGGCGCCGGGCACCCGATTCGTCACCCCGCTGATGCGGCTGCAAAACCCTGAGGCCACGAAAGTTCTGCTGATCACCCTGCCCGAAACCACCCCGGTCCTCGAGGCCGCAGAGCTGCAAGCCGACCTCGAACGCGCCGGCATCCACCCGTGGGCGTGGGTCATCGACAACAGCCTCGCCGCTGCCGCACCCACCGACCCGCTGCTGCGCCGCCGCGCCGCCGCCGAACTCGACCAGATCCACAAGGCCACCACCTACACCGACCGATACGCGGTCATCCCCGCACTCGCCGAAGAACCCGTCGGGATCCCCGCACTCGCCGCACTCACCCGCCCCGCCCGCACCGCAGCCGGGTAACCGCGTCCTGGTGCCCGGAGGTGTCACCCAGAGTTCACTTGCCCTCGATATCGATCTCGGTCAATATCGATGTGTGTCTAATCAACGGGTGGATGTCACGGCGCCGGGCGCCGAACAGGCCGGATGCCAGGCCACAGAAACCATCGGCCGTGCACTGACCAGCGGCGAAGCCGCCGAGTTGGCCGTGATGTTCAAAGCCCTCGCCGACCCGGTGCGGCTGCGCGTGCTCTCGGCGATCGCCGCACGCGCCGGCGGGGAAGCGTGCGTGTGTGACGTCTCCGACGGTCTCGACGTCACCCAACCGACCATCTCGCATCACCTGAAGGTGCTGCGCGAGGCCGGGCTGGTCACCAGCGAACGCCGCGCCTCCTGGGTCTACTACCGCATCGTGCCCGAAGCGCTGGAGCGGCTGTCGCTCGTCCTCGGCCGCCAGGCCGGATTGGAGATGACCGCGTGAGCACCACCCAACAGGCTGCCCACCCCGCCGTGGTGGGCAAACTGTCCACCCTGGACCGGTTCCTGCCCGTCTGGATCGGCGTCGCCATGGCCGCGGGCCTGCTACTCGGGCGCCTGATCCCCGGACTCGGTGATGGGTTGTCGGCGGTCGAGGTGGACGGGATCAGCCTGCCGATCGCGATCGGGCTGCTGGTCATGATGTATCCGGTGCTGGCCAAGGTCCGCTACGACCGCCTCGACTCCGTGACCGGTGATCGCCGTCTGCTCATCGGCTCGCTGATCCTGAACTGGCTGATCGGGCCCGCGCTGATGTTCGCGCTGGCGTGGCTGCTGCTGCCGGACCTGCCCGAATACCGCACCGGGCTCATCATCGTCGGCCTGGCCAGATGTATTGCGATGGTGATCATCTGGAACGACCTCGCCTGCGGCGACCGCGAAGCCGCCGCCGTCCTGGTGGCGCTGAACTCGATCTTCCAGGTCGTCATGTTCGCCGTGCTCGGCTGGTTCTACCTGTCGGTCCTGCCCGGATGGCTCGGCCTGGAGCAGACCACGATCGACACCTCGCCGTGGCAGATCGCGAAATCGGTACTGATCTTCCTCGGCATCCCACTGGTCGCCGGATTCCTCACCCGCCGCCTCGGCGAGAAAGCCCGCGGCCGCGACTGGTACGAGTCGAAACTCCTCCCGCGGATCGGGCCCTGGGCCCTCTACGGGCTGCTGTTCACGATCGTGATCCTGTTCGCCCTGCAAGGCCACCAGATCACCTCCCGGCCATGGGATGTCGCGCGGATCGCTTTGCCGCTGCTCGCCTATTTCGCGATCATGTGGGGCGGCGGCTACCTCTACGGCCGCACGATCGGCCTCGGCTACCAACGCACCACCACCCTCGCGTTCACCGCCGCGGGCAACAACTTCGAACTCGCCATCGCCGTCGCGATCGCCACCTACGGCGCCACCTCCGGCCAAGCCCTCGCCGGAGTCGTCGGCCCGCTGATCGAAGTCCCCGTCCTCGTCGGCCTCGTCTATGTCTCCCTCGCCCTGCGCAACCGCCTCTTCCGCACCGACACAGCCGCCGCGGATGTGGCCGAAGGGGTTTCGCGGTGACCGACGACCTGCCGGTGCCGTCGGTGCTGTTCGTGTGCGTGCGCAACAGCGGCAAATCGCAGATGGCCGCCGCGCTCCTGCGCCACCACGCCGGTGACACGATCGAGGTTCACTCCGCCGGAACCGACCCCGGCTCCGCGTTGAATCAGCTGTCGGTGCAGGTGCTCGCCGAAGCAGTTGTCGAGGTCGGTGACGAACACCCCAAACCTGTCGATCCCGAGCTGCTCGCTCGCATCGACACCGTGGTGATCCTCGGCCGCGAAGCCCGCCTCGACCCGCCGCCGGGGGTGCGGATCCTGGTGTGGGACACCGACGAACCCTCCCACCGCGGCATCGACGGCATCGACCGCATGCGCCTGATCCGCGACGACATCGCCGACCGCGTCAACTCCCTCCACACCGAACTCACCACCGCCCGGAGCGCACCGTGATCGACCGGTTCCTGCACTCCTCCTACGACGAACTCGCCGCCCGCGCCACCGTCGTCAGCTACCTGCCGCCGCTGGCCGAACGCTTCGCCCGCCAACGCCTACGTGCGCTGGCCAAAATCGAAGGCCACCCCGGCACCGGAGCACCCGCGGTGTCGTTCCTGTGCACCCACAACGCCGGACGCTCTCAGATGGCACTCGGATTCTTCACCCATTTCGCCGGTGACCGCGCCACCGGCTGGTCCGGCGGCACCACCCCCGGCGACCGCATCGAACAAGGCGTCATCGACACCATGAGCGAAGTCGGTATCGACATCACCCGGGAATTCCCCAAACCCTGGACCGAGGAAATCGTGCACGCCGCCGACATCGTCATCAGCATGGGCTGCGGCGACGCCTGCCCCACCATCCCCGGCGGCCGCTGCGAGGAATGGGACCTGCCCGACCCCACCGGCGCCGACCCCGCCACAATCCGCGACATCCGCGACGCCATCGAAGAACGCGTCCGCGCCCTCATCGCCGACCTCGACCTCACCAACTAACCAACGTTCGAAAGGCTCTGCCCCGTCATGGCATCCACCCCCAGCGTCCTGTTCGTCTGCGTCCACAACGCCGGACGCTCGCAAATGGCCCAAGGCTTCCTCACCCACCTCGCCGGCAACCGCGTCGAAGTCCGCTCTGCCGGAACCGAACCCGCCGACACGATCAACCCCGCCGCAATCCGAGTCATGGCCGAGATCGGCATCGACATCACCGCCCAAACCCCTAAAATCCTCACCCCCGACACCGTCCAAACCAGCGACATCGTCATCACCATGGGCTGCGGCGACAACTGCCCCTACTTCCCCGGCGTCGACTACCGCGACTGGAAACTCGACGACCCCGCCGGCCTCGGCATCGACGCAGTCCGACCCATCCGCGACCAAATCCGCACCCACATCGAACAACTCATCGCCGAACTGCTCCCCACATACACCACGAACTGACCAACACGACCCTCAAAGCTCGGCCCAGTACCGACGACCTATTCGACACGTTTTGATAGTTCGGCATACCGGCACCGGGCAGCCACCCCCGCAGCGGGGTGTTCGGGTCACTGATCCCGGGTGACCACACTCAGGGTGTGGAGTTGATCTACATCGGCAACGGCGGCACCGGATTCACGCTCGCGTAGCGGCGGGTGCTGCAGGCGCGAATGAGGGCCCCGGCGGCTCGGTCCGCCGGGGCCCTGTGGCCGACCGTAGGAGACGGTCATCGATCGTGTGGGCGAACGGGAAGCTGTGCCGCCGGACCGTCACGATGGCCGGCAGTGGTCCGACGTCTCCGCAGGGGCAGTGTGGAGGTGAAAGCACCGGGCTACACGGGCGGAGCCAGAGCTCGCGGCGGCCCAGCGAGGGTGGTCACGCCGGCTGGCCGGTCGGCGTGACCACCCTCGCTGGGGTCACTGAGTGACCGGCATCGGATCCTTCACGAGAGCGAGCGATGCAACGGGGGAGCCGGTGTGAGTCGCGGAGTTGGCGCGAGGCACGAGGATGTGGGTGGCGACTACGGCCCAGAAGGTGCGCCGGTCGATGATGTCGAAGTCCCAGTCCTCGACCAGGCGGTGCAGTGTGTCGACGATGGCGGGAACGTCGAAGTCGGTGGCCAGTGCGGCGCCGGTGGACTCGATGAGGCCGGTGACGTACTTGGTGGCGGTTTCCATCGTGAACATCTGTTCTCCAGATCTGCGCGGCGCGAACACCCGCATGGTTCGCGTCTGTGTGCCCCGACCTGGCGAACAGACCGCACACTGGCCCGCCGCCACATTCCTGCCCCAGCCGTTGGCCCACTATCGCGGCTGGCCAGCTGAAAGAAGGTCTGCGCCAATAGTTTTACCGCATCACCTCCAGGGTTGGGGACGCATGATGACAAATGTGTGCTTCGCCGCCGGATTGTGCGTGGGGTCGGCGCCCGGTGACGAAATGGCGAGTGAATCCTGGAACCCGTGGCGGCATACCCCTGGGGTGTAGCCGCACCGATGGGTGCAGGGCGGATCTACGCCGTGACCGCAGCACGCGCCCGCACCGGTTTCACGATGCTGCTCGGGTTGGTGTTCTGCTGTGGGTCGGGCTTGGCCCCGCGTCACTGGATGCGATGCCGGCCCGGCGTGCTCAGCTCACGCGCAGCAAGGCCATGAACCCGTAGTCCATGTGCAGCTGCTGGTGGCAGTGCAGCAGCGACGCCCCCGTTTCGTCGGCGACGACATCGATCGCCATCTCCTGGTAGCCGCCGAGCATCACGACATCCTTGTGCAACCCCGCGGTCGGTGTCCCGGCGATATGAGTGACCTCGAAGGTATTGCGGTGCAGGTGAATCGGATGGATGTCGTCGGTGGCATTGCGGAACAGCAACCGATACCGGCGTCCGCGCGCCAAGTCGAACGCCGGTGCGCCGGTGTTCATGTCGAACGCGGCACCGTTGAGAGTCCACACGTTGAACCCGTCACGGTCGGCGTTGCGTTTCTCGATCAGCAGCTCGATCTGCTGATCCGGCGACGCCGTGCTCGCGGCGGGCCGGGTGAACAGGCGATAGTCCCACGTGAACGGCGGCGGCGGAGCCCACTGCGGCTCACCGGCGCGGCCGGCGTATTCGACGACTATGCCCATGCCGTTGGCGCGGTCGTCGTCGGACAGGTCACCGAGTATCCAGACGCCGGGGTTGGTCATCTCCACCACCGCCGAGACACGTTCGGCGGCACCGAGCCACAGCACCGGCACCCGCGCCGGGTTCGGCACCGGGTTGCCGTCCAGTGCCAGCACGGTGAAGGTGTGCCCGGGCAGCGCGAGGCTGCGGTTCTCGGTCGCGCTGCCGTTGACCACGTGCAGCAGCACCCGTTCGCCCTCCTTGACCCGGATCGGGTCGCCGTGGCCGAGCATGCGGCCGTTGATGGTGAAGGTGTCGTAGCCGACCTCGTACCCGTGCGTGCGGCCCGACGCGAGCGAGACCGCCATCGCCGCTTCGCCTCGATCGCGCAGGTCCGCGAGCGGTTCACCGGCCAGGAAGTTCGCGGCCATGTCACCGTCCTGGCTCAGTGTGGGACCGAACTCCTTGAGGGTGAGGATGACTTCCCGGTCGTAGGCGCCGGGATTCTGCTTCGGCTCGATGTAAACGGGTCCGACCTGGCCGTTGTACTGGCCCAACTCCAGGTTCGCGCCGGCGATCAGGTGCGTGTGATAAAACCGCAGCCCCGACGGACCGGGCGTGAACGACAACCGCCGCATCCCGTGCGCGGGGATGAACGGTGTGCCCTCCTCGCCCGAGCCGTCGACTTCCACCGGCACCGTCTGGCCGTGCCAGTGCAGCTGTTCCGGGGTGCCGGTGTCGTTGTGGACGTCGACCACCACCGGTTTTCCCTCGGCGAACCGCAGCAGCGGGCCCGGGAACTGCCCGTTGTACAGCGTGGCCGACACCGAACGACCGGGCGCCACCTCCACCTGCCCCCGACCGATACGCAGCGTGTAATCAGCCTTGCCCGGTCCTGATGACCGGCTGCATCCCGCCACCACTGCTGCGCCCCCGGCTGCTACCGCCACGCCGGCCATACCGAAGAACTCGCGCCGGTTCACCCGCCTCACCTCGACTGCCGCCCTCTTCCGGATATCGGAACCGATGTCGCACCACGATATCGCGCACAGCCCGGCACCGTAGCAGCCACAACCGCCGGTTCGGACGTGGTCGGAACACAGCGTTCCGCTGACATTTTCGTGCGGCCCATCGCTGAAATCTTCTGCAGCGAGCTGATCGGATCTTCCTCTGCGGTGGGCCAGGTGCCCACTTTGTCGTGGCCGCCTCGGCCGGCCGAGGCGGCAGCGAACGCATGTGTGTACGCGCCGCTGTAGTGAGCGAAAACCGTTGCTGCGCAGAGAATTCGGGATCGTCCGCGTAACGGGTTACGACTATCTGCCCGGTGCCGCGCCGGAGACACTCGTGCCGTGAGCTGTCGCCGGTGGTGCCTCGCGGGGCGGGGCATCGAGGCTGGGGATCAGGAATCGTTGCAGCAGTTGTGTTTCGGTGTCGGGGTGGGCCGGCCACAGCAGCATCGAGACCATGGTTCGTATGAACCAGGTCGCGACGAGCGCGTCGTCGGGGTCGGTGCCCAACAGGTCGGCCACCAGCGCGATCAGCGCGGGTGATTCGGAGAACCCGGTGACAGCGCGGGGACCGTGCTCGGATCCCAGGAACGCGGTGACGACCGGTTCGGCTCGGGCCTCGCGTAACGCGACCGTGAGCGCGGTGTAGGTACGGTCGGTGCCGCTGCGGCGGGCGATCGCGGCTTCGACTTTCTCGATGATGCTGGTGGCGGCCCGGGCGAGCACGGTTTCGCGCAGGTGGGCGACGCCGCCGGTGTGGCGGTACACGGTGGCTCGCGAACAGTGGGCTCGCCGGGCCACGGAATCGACGGTCAGGTTGTCGAACCCCGCGCTGATGATCAGGTGTGTGGCAGCGCTGTAGATGTGGTCGGCGGCGCGATCGTGCCGATCGGTGGCCAGCAGCCAGTCCATGCCCATCGTCTCAGTATGAGACGACACCGGCCGACGGACGGTGGGAAAACCACACGTCGGTCGATAGTGGTGAGACGAGCGAGTCGCGCCGGGCACGCCCGTATGTGTCGACTTCGTTCGCATGTCTTGTCCGTGAGACTTCCGCGCCGCCACGGTGGAGTTGTGCGCGGCGCCTTGCCCCCGAGTCGCCGCCGAGCTGTGAACGGAGACCGGAATGGCGTCACTCACGCAGGAAGCGGACACACAGGTGCTCCGATGGTCGGGGCGTCAGTGGCGCACCGTGGTCGTGTCGTGCCTGGCGGTCGCCTTGGTCATCGCCGCGATGGCCGCCCTCTACACGGCGCTGCCCGCGCTGGCGACCGACACCGGCGCCACGCAGGTGCAGGCGACCTGGATCGTCGACGGCTACACCCTGGCCCTGGCCTGTCTGGTCTTGCCCGCGGGTTCGATCAGCGATCGCTACGGCCGCCGCCGGGTACTGATCGCCGGGCTCGGGGTATTCGCCATCGCCTCCGCCGTTCCGCTGTTCACTTCCGCACTGGCCGGCCTGATCGCGGCTCGGGTGGTGGCCGGCGCCGGGGCGGCGATGGTGATGCCTTCGACCTTGTCGTTGATCACCGCGGGATTCCCCGAGCGGTCCGCACCCCGGGCGATCGGCATGTGGGCCGGATTCGCCGGCGTCGGCGGCATGCTGGGGCTGGTCGGGTCCGGGTTGTTGCTGCAGCACTGGTCGTGGCAGTCCATCTTCAGCGGACTCGCGGTCGCAGCGGTGATACTGCTCGCGGCAGCGTTCTCACTGCAGGAATCGCGAGCGGCAACCACGATTCGGCTGGATCCACTCGGAGCGATCACCTCGATCGCCGCGATAGGCATGCTGGTGTGGGCACTCATCGCCGCCGGCGATCGCGGATGGGGCGACCGCTGGATCCTGACCGCCATGGCCGGGGCCACGGTCGCCGCGGTGGCCTTCGTCGTCACCGAGTTGCGGGTGCGCTCACCGCTGCTGCAACTGCGGCTGCTGGCCCGGCGCGGATTCTCCGCCGGTGCGGTCTCGATCACGATCCAATTCCTGGTCACCTTCGGGCTGTTCCTGATCAACGTGCAATACCTGCAGTTGATGCTCGGCTACAGCCCACTGGGCTCCGCACTCGCAGTCCTGCCCATGGGCGCCGGCGTGGTCGCCCTGTCGATATTCTCCCCGCGACTCGCCGCCCGCTACGGACTGCGTCTGCCCACCACGGCAGGATTCATCGCTCTCACCGCCGGACTACTGCTGATGAGCCGACAAACACCCGCCTCCGGCTATCCGGGAGTTCTCGTTCCACTGCTGGTCATCAGCTTCGGTCTCGGCCTGGCCGCCGCACCGGCCACCGCAGCCATCATCACCGAAACCGACACCGACCACCACGGCGTCGCCGCCGCCGTCAACGACGCCGCCCGCGAGATCGGCGCCGCCATCGGCATCGCCATCGCAGGCACCGTCCTCGCCGCCGGGTACCGGTCCACCATCACCCCCACCCTCGAACACATCCCCGAACCCGCACGCACCCCGCTGGCCCACTCCCTCGCCGCCACAACACAACTCGCCGACCGAGTAGGACCCCGAGCACAACCACTACTCGAGGTTTCCCGCACCGCATTCCTCCACGGCCTCCACCTCACCGCCCTCACCCTCGCCGCCCTCACCCTCATCACCGCGATCGCTCTCACCGTCTGGGCGCCCGGACGACCCCATCGAACGGCCACAAACCACGACAACGCCTGAGCGGCAACGCTTCACGGCGATTCGCCACCACAGAATCCCTGCCACACGACCGAAAACCGGACGTACCAACTCCGGTGCCACCTACCCCTTCGGCACGAACTGACATGTCGCCCTTCAACACACCAGGCAGCCACCCGACCAGCAGAGTGTTCGGATTCGCTGATCCACGACCCAGGTCACGGTAGTGCGCCGCCGTTATCGCGGTAGCTGACGAATCGGGCCGATGTGTTCACTGCGCCGTCGGCATCGAATCATCCAGATCCCAGGTCTGCCCGCGCCCGTTCAGCGATCTCGTCGATGCTGGTGTCGTTCAGGAGCTTCTGGATCGCCGTGATCCCTACGGTCGCGACTCGGCGCCACTCGTCGTCGTCTGTGAGTGCACCCGGATGATCATCGAGGTAGCTTCGGACTACCGCCAAGGAGGAGCCGGGTTCGGCCTGCATGGCTGTCAGCGCGCGGTCGCGCCGGGCGAGGAGGGGACCCATCTCGCTGCCCACGATCCGCACTGCGGCTTCCGCGCGCAGATGCGATTGCATGAACTGCGGAAGTTTGTTCATTTCCGCTGCGATAGCGGCACGGTCCGGTGGATGGGCGTTCAATGCGGCACTGATTGTCGTCAGCTGGCCGTCGAGGTCCATGAAGGAAGTGACGTACTGCGTGTACACCTCACGACGATCCTTCCGCACCGCCTGAGCTGCGGTGAAGTGCTCCTGTCGGTTCATCTCGGAGTTGCTCACACTGGTGGATGCCCACGCTGATATCCCAGCCGAGATCACAGCGGCAGCGACCGCGGTGACCAGTGCATATCGTCCGCTTCGTGTCGCGATCCGTAGATCGCGCTGAAGTGCTGCCAAGTCGAACGAGGACGCTGGGACCGAAGGTTCGGCCGGACCGGCGGATTCTGGAGGAATCCTCGGTGTAGGGGTCTCGTCTTCCATGAGCTCAAATTACGTAGGAGCCGGCCCTCGAAGAACCAGACGCGCACGAGAGTGATCAGCTTTTTTCGATGGCCCCCCGGACGTCGCTGAGGAGTTCAGGGACGTGCTTGCCGGTGGCTTCGGTGAGCATTTCGAGTTCGGGCCCATGCCGACGGAATCGGCGATCTGGGCCGTCGGCGGCCGGGCTGGAGCTTTTGGCTGAGTCACAGCACTCGCCGGGCGCCGATAGCATTCGGAGGCGGCCGCCATCGCCTGATTTCGCAGAGGAGCTCTCCATGTCACAGCCACCGCGTGGCGACCAGCATCCCGTTGTGGTCGACTTCCGGGCCAAGCGGAGAGACAACTGGCAGCTGCGGGTGGCCGACTGGATCACGCGGTTCGCCGGGTCGATGCCGTTCGTCTATCTCCACGCGGCGGGGTTCGCCGGTTGGATGCTTCTCTGTGAGGACAGCCCGTGGCCGACACTGACGCTCGTGGTGTCGCTGGAGGCGATCTTCTTGTCGACGTTCGTCATGATCGGGCAGAATCGCGCGGCGGAGTTCCAGCAGCTGAAAGCCGACCACGACTTCGCCGAGGAAGAGCTGGAACTCAAGACCAATACCGAACTCACCCGTGCGATTCACGAGATGACCACCGAGTTGCATCGCAGGATCATCATCGACGAGAAGGTATCCGGCGGCGCCGAGAAGCCTTGATACCGCAGCCGTCTTGCGTGAGGCTGCGCTGACCTGATCGTTCGCTGATCAGTGTGCCGGTGCTCTGGTGTGAGTGTGCTGGGTGAGGAACAGGGCCGCGCGGTCTAGCGCCTCGTCCGCCTCGTCGAGCATGCCCGCGAAGGCCTGGAACACGTGCGGCACGTCGGCGGTGACGTCCAGGATGACGTCCACTCCCGCCGCCCGCGCCCGCGCGGCGAGGCGGGTCGAGTCGTCGAGCAGGATCTCGTTGGTGCCGACCTGGATCAGCATCGGGGGAAAGCCGGTGAGGTCGGCGAGGACCGCGGGGCTGAGCAGGGGTTGATGCCGGTCGGCGCCGGCGAGGTACATGGCCGAGGATCGTCGCGGCGCCGGGCTCGTCGTCCGGCTCGACCCGCAGTGCGGGTCGGTTGCCGAGCGTCGTCGGCGCGGTGTGGATGTCGGCCGGGACGATCATCCGGGCCATCAGCGTCGCGAAGCCGGTGCGCAGCGCCTCGACGGACCGGGGGCCCGCGGGCCGCGGCTGCCGCAGCATCGCGTCGACGAGGGCCCGCTGTTGCTCACTCATGGTTGTGCTCCTCCCGCAAGTAGATTCCGATACACTATATGCCGTGGAATATAAACCGGGCGGTGACGTCGACCTCACACGCTTCTTCGCCGACTTGGTGCGGTGCGAGACGCGTCTGTACAACGCCCTCAACGACCGTCTGCGCGAGCGGCACGGGATCGTCACCTCACAGTTCGAGTTCCTGCGCTTCCTGCGTGATCGCCCGGGATCGCGCGTGGCCGACCTCGCCGCCGAATTCGCCATCGGAGTCGGTGCCACCAGCAAGGGCGTCGACCGTCTGGAGGCACGGGGATGGGTTGTGCGGCAACCGAATCCGTCCGATCGCCGGTCCTCGCTGCTGGCCCTGACCGCCGACGGCGCGCGGCTGTTCGACGCGGCGGAGCAGACGGTCGCGGCCGGCCTCGCCGAGCTGATCGGCGACATTGTCGACGGTTCCCCCGACGCCGTCCGCGCCATCGCGGAACTACGGGTTACGTTGGAGCGCAACCAGATCGGCACGCCCACCGGTTGATCGACATCACCCTCGACGGCAATGGCGCGACCGCGGCACCCCCGCAGCGTGCGTCAGCGGCAGGTGGCGGAGTGGGAATTTCCGCCGATCTGGGAGATGAGGCCGCGGGGGAGCAGCACGCCGTAGAGGGAGATGTCGAGGCTGCAGATGAAGCCGTTGCCGTAGGTGCCGTCGCTGCTGAATTTTCCTATGTCGGCGAGGATGTTCTGTGCGTCCACCGCGGTGCGGTCGAGTCCGGCGCCGTTGGCCAGCAGGACGGCGAGGGCGTTGGTGGTCGCATTTTGTGCCGCAGTGATCTTCGGCTCGACCTGGGTGAACATGCCGGCCATGGCGGAGGTGGTCTTCGCGATCCGGGTGGTGCTGGTTTGCAGGGCCTGGCCTTGGTCGTAGAGGCCGCCGATCAGCGCGCGGGTCTGGGTGACCAGTGTTTCGAACTCACCGCCGCGTGCGGCCAGTCGTTGCATGACCGTGGACAGTTGGGTGATCACGTCGGCGAGGATGACGTCGCGTCGCTGCCAATCGCCGGCGAGGGCGACTGCCTGGGTGATGAAGCTGCTCAGCGATACGCCGTCGCCCTGCAAGGCCTGGATCAAGGTGTTGGAGAGGTCGTTGACCTGCTGTGTGTTCAGGGTGTCGAACAGTGGCTGGAAACCGTTGAGCAGACCGGAGATATCGAAGGACGGCTCGGTCTGCTCGAGCGGTATCGAACCGTTGTCGGGAAGCGGAGCGGGGTTGCCCTTGGTGCCGGGTTCGAGCGCCACATACCGTTGGCCGAGCAGATTCTGGTAGCGCACCAATGCCCTGGTGTCGCCGAAGACGGTCTGCCCGCGCTGGAGGATGAATGTGACTGTGGCGTGGTTGTTTCGGTCGAGCGCGATCGTGACGACCTTGCCGACTCGCACACCGGCGACGCGGACGTCGTCGCCGGCCTGTAGTCCGAGGACGTCACCGAAGGTCGCCGAATAGGTGTTGGTGGGGCCGGAGACGGTGCGGGCGAGCGTATTCCAGATCGTCGTGGTCACCAGGACCGCGACGACGGCGAACACGCCGAAACCCGTCAACGGCCTGGACAGGCCCCCGCCCCGGCCGCCCATTACGCCTTGTTCCCGAATCGGGACAGCACGGCGGGGATCTTCGACGCGGCCATCAGTGCCCGGAACTGCCAGCTGTCGTCTCGGGGCAGAATGCCGCCGCGCTGGGTGGCGTCGAGGAAGTCGTAGAGGGTCTCGCCTTCCACCATGAGTCCGTCGGTGTTGAAGTGGTAGCGGTCGACCGCCGGGCACTGGATGAAACGCCCGTTGCCGTAGATGACCGGCGCCGACTCGTCGTAGGGGTACAGCCGCAGCGGCCCGGTCCAGTGTCCGCTACCGATGTACCGGATGACGGTGCGCACGGTTCCTTCCGGTGTCACATCCAGATAGACCTGATCGGGGAGCGGGTCGTAGCGCCAGTCGGGGATGGCGTCGAAGAAGGCGAAGTTGTATTCGACGAATTCGTCGATGCCGACGATGGTGCGTCCGAAGGTTGTGACGTCGGTGTAGCGGATGTCGGGCGCGTAGAGCTCGTCGTTGATGCTCATATCCCGCACCAGGAAGCTCCACCAGTACTTCTTCGCCCACTCCATCAGCCAGCTGACGTCGACGCCGAAGCCTTTGTAGAGCTCGAGTTTGCGCTCGAAGTCCTCGAACCACTGCAGGGTGGTGGCTTGTAGCTCGGCTTCGGGAATCGCCCGGATCGGTACTGCCCGATTGGAATTGAGGAATTCCGGAACCGGCTTCGACAACCGCGGCTGCCGCAGAGCCTGCTGAAACTGTTCCTCGTTGAACATGAACACCCTTTCACCACGACAAATGCACCGCCGCTTCCTGTGAGCGGGGGCGGGTACCACCAGGAATCTCGGTACCGCGATGAACGACGAATCGCTCACGGCGTCGCGATCCCGAGCCGGTCAAGGTGAATCATATGATTCATGTAGAATCACATGATGTCAATACGTGTCCGCGGCGGATGCGAGGATGGTTCGGTGAGTGCTCCCAAACTCTGGCGCGGCCAGACGCTGCAGGACCGTTCGGGCGAACGTCGCGAGCAATTGCTCGACTGCGCTTTCGACCTGCTCGGCACAGCAGGCGCCGGCGCGGTCACCATGCGCGCGGTCACTCGGCAGGCGAATTTGAGCCCTCGCTACTTCTACGAGAGTTTCGACAGTCGCGAATCGCTCGTCGCCGCCGTCTACGATCGCGTCGAAGGCGAACTGCGGCAAAGACTTTCGGCAATCACGCCCGGTACCGATCCGCAGGCGGCGATCCGGGCGGCGCTGGAAGCGTGCGCCGATTTCTTCGAGGAGGATCCACGCCGGGCGCGGGTATTGCTGCGGGAGCCGCTGGCCGACGACATGCTGCGTCGGCACATCACCGAGCGCACACCCGAGGCGGTGCGGGCGGTGGCGCCGCTTCTCGGCAGTGGCGCCGAGGCGCTGTTCGCCAGTAGCGACGCCGCCCTCGCCACCATCGGCACCGCGTTGGCCGGCGCGCTGACGGCTGTGTACCTGGAATGGATCGACGCGCACCTGACGATCGACAGAGACCGGCTCGTCGATGTCAGTGTCGGCATCGTGACCGCGTTGCTCGGCGTCGGCCTCGGAAGCTGACCGACCGCACGCCTTGTCCTTCGGGATCGGCTGCGCACGCCGGCCGTGATTACCGGCTTCGGGCGCGCCTTCCCCGTGTTAGCTTCTTGGCCGTGAGCTTCGAACCGGCCGATGGTATCGAGCTGCGCCCGTCCGATTCCGCCTATGTCGAGCTGGTCTATCGGGCCGGGCCGGTCGCCGGGGCGGTACCGGCGCGGATGCGGTCCGTCGCGAATTCGAACTGGGAGCTGGTCGTGTGGCGCGACGGTGGGCGGACGCACGTTTCGGTCCGCGGACCCGAGACCGGCCCCACGGTGGTGGAACTGGGGCCGGGTACCGGGGAAACGCTCGGAATCATCTTCCGGCACGGCGCGTTTCTCGCGCCGATGCCGGTGCCGGGGCTGGTCGACACCGCGGTGTCGAGTCCGCACACCACGGCCCGCTCGTTCGTGCTGCAGGGCGAGGAATGGGAAATCCCGTCCTACGACAATGCCGACGTTTTTATCGACCGCCTGGTTCGCGCCGGACTGCTGGTGCGTGATCCGCTGGTCACCGATGTGTTGCGCGGTGATGGCACCACTTTGGTCACTCCGCGATCGGTGCAGCGGCGGGTGGCCGCGGCGACCGGGCTGACGCAGGGTGCGATCCGGCAGATCGAGCGGGCGAGGCAGGCCGTGCTGCTGCTGCGGCAAGGGGTGCCGGCGGTCGAAGTCGCACAGCGGGCGGGGTATCACGACCAGCCACACCTGGCGCGTTCGCTGACGCGGTTCACCGGCCGCACGGCGTCCCAGCTGCGGCGCGCCGACGACGAGGAGATGCTGTCGCTCCTGTACAAGACCGAGGTCGAGGTGCGCCCCTAAATTGTGCGGTGACGCCGGAAGCCCGGCACCCGAACACTTTTGGAGGCACGTCATGGCATTCACGCAGATCTACGTCAACCTGCCGGTCACCGACCTGGAGACGAGCAAGAAGATGTACACGGCGATGGGAGGAACGATCAACCCGGACTTCACCGGGGACACCTCCGCCCAGGTGGTCTTCGCCGACGCGGTCGTGGTGCAGCTGATGACGCGCGAGACATTCGCGACCTTCACCAAGCGAGACACCGCGGACGGTCCGATCGAGGTGATCAACGCGCTGGCCGCCGGGTCGCGTGAAGAAGTGGACCGCCTCGCCGACGCGGCGCTGGCCGCGGGTGCCACCGAACCGCGGGAGGCCCAGGACATGGGCTGGCTGTACAACCGGGCGATCGACGACCCGGACGGTCACTGCTGGGAACTGCTGGCCTACGATCCCGCCGCCATGGGCGACGGCAGTGCGACCGCCCAGGGGTGACGTCGGCGGCGGTCAGCCCGGTCCGGAGATCGCGCACCGCTAACTTGTGCAACCGTGTGGTGATGCGCGTGAGCTGGGTGAACTACGGCATCCGGATGTCGTTGTGCTGGGGCCCGATTCGTCCCTGGAAGCAGATCTGGCCCGAACTGATGACGCTGCGCATCGACCACGGCGCCTGATCACCCGGCGCGTGCCGGCTCAGGCGGAGCGGCGTGGCTGTTCCGCCTGAGCCGGGAACTCCGATGCGGCTGTCAACGGGGTACCGGCGGCGCGGGCGATGAGTGCCGAACGCAGATACCACAGACCTTGGCTGCGGGAAGGGTCGAAACCCGTCAATTGACCGATTCGCCGGAGCCGGTAATCGATGGTGTTCGGATGGATATTCAATTGCCGTGCGGTACGCCGCCGATTCATATCGGTCTGGAAGAACACGTGCAGCGTTCGCAGAAGTTCGGGGTGATCGTCGAGCGGGGCGATGCGATTTTCCAATATTCGGCGGCCGATTCCGGGGCGGGTCAATTGATATTGCAGCGCCAGGTCGTCGAATTTGTGTAGTCCGGAGCCGATTCCGAGGGATTCGGTGGTGTCGAGAAGTTCATGAGTTCGCCGCGCGGCGGCGGGGATGGCCTCGGTGGCGCATCGGGTCACGACCGCGGTGACCGGCGCGGCGGCATAGTCGGCCACCACCTCGACGGCGCGGGCGAGTTCGGGTTCGGTGCAGACGCCGGAGGGCAGCAGGACGGTCCCGCCGTCCACCGACAGCATCGCCAGAGCGCGGTCCTGGAATTGGCGGGTCAGCGCCGATTGGATGCGGCGCAGCTTGCGGCCGGCGACCACGTGCCGATCGAGACCCGGGCGGTTCTCGTCCGGATGCGGGGCCACCCGGACGGCGAGCACGTAGTACTCGTCGGCGATCGGAATGCCGCATTCCCGCGCCACTTTCGAGCTCGCGTGCCCGGCGAGCAGCGCCGAGGTGAGCGTGTGCACGGCGGTGTGGTGGTCGCCGGAGGCGGCTTTCAGTTCGCGCACGTACGCCCTGCTGATGGCCCCGGTGCACAGGTCGGACAACTCCACCGCGGCCGTGGTCCACGCGATGACGCGGGCGCCGCTCGGCTCGCCCGAGCGCGGGACGACAACCTCGAGGGCTTCCGCGAACGCGACGTGCATCGCGTGCAGCACCTTCTCGACCGGCAGGTCGGCGCGAGCCCATCGAGCGGCCGCGACCTGCAAGAACGTCGCCGGGTCGGCCGTTGCGGGCGCGCTGCCGCGTTCGCTCGCCCACCGCATGCACACGCGGATCACGGCCTTCACGTCCCCGTCGAGCAGTGGGCGAGGCAGCGCGGTGAAGGGATGAATCTTCGTGCGCAGATGCGACAGCAGGAGATCGGCCAGGCGTTCGGTGTCATCGGCGGTGATGAGCCCGGTGCTCGAGGCGTGCGCGATCGAAGTTTCCGGCGCTGATCGGATCGTCACGGGTGACCTCCTCGTCACGACTGCGGGTGGTGTCCGGCCGCCGACATGTTGCCGCCGGTCCAGGAATCGAAGATTAATGCGAGTCCTCGCTCACCTTCTACTCGGATTCGCGGACCGTGCTGCTGGTATATGACAGCGCTCTGAAGTGTGAAAATGCTCGTACTGCGGGCGAATTCGAGAGTGCGGAACGCGCATAACTGTCCCACTGCTCACTTTTGGCACGAAGCTCGCGTCCGGGCCTCCCCGGCCTTGCTGGCATCCCCCGGCCTCCCTGGCGTCCCGGCGTCCGGCCTCTCGGCGTCCAGTTGTCCCGGGTGCCCAGTTGTCCCGGCGGGCCGTCGTCCGTGCCGGCCTGGTGCCCCCGAAGCACGATCGAATCTCACTTCCGGTGTCGAGTCGCAGCTGTGACCGCGCCGGAAAGAATGCACGTCCGACCCGTGAGCATCGAATTCCCGCAAGCCCTCGCATATCCCTCGCGCCATATCCCCGGCCCCGAACGAATCGACTGTGTGGATTCATGGAGGTCCCTGAATGGTTTCGTGAACCCATGAAGACATCACCACAACCGTCGCCGCGCGCTCGATTGTCTCCGTAGCGTTTGCTCGCGAATTCCGGAAACGTCGATCGGCGACTTTCCGGGCAGCGAATTCGACGATGTCAGGAACACCATGAAGAAAAGTATTCGCCGCAGTTGTACGAGTGCGGCCATTGTCGCGGCGGCCGCCGCGCTCACCGTGGGGCTGACCGGCGTCGGCGCCGGCGCCGACCCGGTCGGTGATCAACAGCAGGAGCAGCAGCTCGCGGAGATGATCACGCACGGGTTGAAGAATCCGTCCGCCCACGCGATCGCCGACAGCGGCAGCTCGGGCACCGGTTCGGCGTGCACCTCGGGCAGTGGCGCGGGCTCGGGCAACGGTTCCGGTGACTGCTACGGCGGTTCCGGTTCGAGTTCGGGCTCGGCGGGTGGAACATCCAGCGACACAGTCGGTTACGGCCCGGCGCAGAGTTCGTTCCTGGCCGCCTTCGGCTACGGGCTGCTGAATCCGGATGTCGCGCCGCCGGGGACCAACGACTGGAACTGCAAACCGACTGCGGCGCATCCGGAGCCGGTGGTGCTGGTGCACGGGACGTGGGAGAACGCCTACGACAACTTCTCCTACATCAGCCAGCCGATCCACGACGCCGGCTACTGCGTGTTCACGTTCAACTACGGCAAGTCGAACCTGATCCAGGGTGGCGGTCTGGGGTCGGTGCTGCCGGGGACCAACGGCACCGGCTACATCCAGGATTCGTCGAAGCAGTTGGCGCAGTTCGTGGATCGCGTGCTGGCCGCGACCGGGTCGCAGAAGGTGAATCTGGTCGGCCACTCCCAGGGCGGTGCGATGTCGCGGTGGTATCTGAAGTTCGACGGTGGTGCGGCGAAGGTGCATCACATGATGACCTTCGGCGCCACCAACCACGGCACCTCACTGGACGGTATCGGCGCGCTGGGCCGGATGATCAACAACCTCGGCATCGACGTGCTGGGTCTGGTGGAGATCTTCGTCGGTCACGCCGGCATTCAGCAGACGATCGGCTCGGATTTCGTCAACCAGCTCAACGCCGGCGGCGACACCGTGCCGGGGGTGGACTACACGGTGGTCGGCAGCCGCTACGACGAGATCACCAACCCCTACGATCTGACGTTCCTGAAGCCCGGCCCGGGTGCGACGGTCGACAACATCACCCTGCAGGACGGATGTGAGCAGGACGTGTCGGATCACCTGACGATGATGTACTCGCCGCGGGTGTTGTCGATCATCCTGCATGCCCTCGATCCGGCCCAGACTCCGGCGCTGACCTGCAGCTTCAACCCGTGGCTGGTGGGTGGCGGCGGCAAACTGTGACCCACCGCAGCCGTCCCAGCGCGGCGGCCGTGCCCACCGGGTGGTTCGACCACCACCCGGTGGGCATCTCGGCTCTCCAGGCCCGATACCGCGCGTCCGTGGCGACGTTCGGTGTCGACGACGAATTCGGAGGTGCCCATGCGCGATGTGCACTGCTACGCAATCGATTCCACACTCGGCCGGTTGTTCGGCCGCCACTTCTACGGTGTCCGGCTCCAGCCGCTCGAGGACGGATACGGCTGGGTCGTCTACGGGCATCCTCCGGCCAGGCGGATCGTCGCGGCACTCGTATGTGCGGCGCGGCAGCGCGGTTCGTTCGAGGAATTGCGCGATTGCTGCACCTATATGGATCTGTGTGACGGGATGGAACGCTGGTGGGTGACCGATCTGTCGGCCGACACCGACGGCTTCCTGTGCTGGTATGCCCGCGACCGAGGCTATCCCGGCGCGGTGCCGATCACGACGATCGTGCCGTGAACCGCCAGCGGGCGATATCGGCGCCGATGTCGGTCGCGGGTGGTTCGTGGTAGAGCCATTCGCGGGCGAGGCGATGCCAGTTGTTGGTGGTGTGCAGTTGTCCGAGTACGGCATAGGTGAACAGGTCCGCGCGGCGGGAGAACACGTGCTCGGGTGGCAGGCGCTGGTGGCGCATGCCGCGGAACTCGGCCGCGCGGGGGTCGACGGCGAGAACGACTGCGCTGGTGGCCAATTCGGGGGTGACGGTGATGTCCTCGTCGATCAGGTGCCAGCCGGTCGCTGCCCAGATGTAGCCGAGGCATTCCTCGGGCGTGACTCCGGCGTCGGGATCGACGATGCCCTGGGCGACCCAGGAGTGGTAGATGTGCTCGGCGCGGTATTCGCCTGCGGCGCGGATGATCTCGCGTTCGAGTTCGACGTCGGCGGGACTCATGGCGGTGTAGAGCCCGAAGTCGACGAAGGCGAGTCGTCCGTCCGGGGTGAGCAGGATGTTGCCCGGATGCGGGTCGCCGCAGAACTCGTGGTCGGTGAACAGGGAAGTGATGTAGAAGCGGTAGATCAGCTCACCGATGCGGGTGCGATCGGCGTCGGGCAGGGATCGCATGTGCTGAAACGGTTCGCCGTCGACCAGTTCGGTGACCAGAACATCGGGGCCGCAACACTGTTCGATGCTGTCGGGCACGCTGATGTAGGGATGGCCGCGGTAGCGGGTCGCGACGTGGTGCTGGGTGCGGGCCTCGCGGGGGTAGTCGAGTTCGCTGCCGATGTTGCGGGCGATTTCGGCGAGCACCTCTTCGTCGGCGGCGCTGGGCAGGACCGCCTTCCACAGGCGGCTGATCATCATGAGGTTGCGCATATCGGCTTCGACGGCTCGGTCGACGCCGGGATATTTGACCTTGACCGCGACGTCTCGCCCGTCGCGCAGTCGCGCGCGGTAGACCTGCCCGATGGAGGCGGCGGCGATCGGCGTTTCGTCGAAGTCGGCGAAGATCCGCGCCATCGGGCCGAGATCGTTCTCGATCACCGCGCGCATGGCGGAGAACGGGAAGGCCGGGGCCTGGTCGCGCAGTTGGGCGAGTTTGGTGCGGAACATCTCGCGTTGTTCTTCTGGGAGGAGGTCGAGGTCGAGCACCGACAGCATCTGCCCGAGCTTCATCGCCGCGCCCTTCATCCCGCCGAGCACGGTGACCAGTTGCTGGGCGGCCTGCATCGCCGAGCGTTCGCTCAAGCGCCGGCGCGCTTCTTCGGTGCGGCCCACCATCGACAGCCGGGTGCCGACCCCGCGCAGCGCCTGTCCCGCAGCGAGCCGGCCCATTTTGCTGCCGCGCGAGATACGGCCGTGGGGAACCCGGTTGCTCACTGCTAAACCTCCATCGGTTCGGACCTGCCGCTCACCGCGCCGGACCGAGTGGGGGCGAGGCGAGGCCAAGCTACCGGCCCGCCCGCGAGTGTTCGGCCGTTCGGATCCACTCGCGTGGATATCACGAAAACGCGCGGCCGACGTCGGAACAGCACACAGCCGCGACCGAGGCGGAGAAAAAAAGAGGTTTGAGCTCTCGCGGCGGGGGTTGTATACGAATGTGATGTATGGCGGTGACGAGGAGATGAGTGTCTTGGTGGATGACAGCGGCTTGAGCGTCGAGGTCGACCGGACCGGCGGTGCGCTCGTCATATCGGCGTACGGCGATGTCGACGCGATGACGGCCGACCAGCTGCAGAGTGTGCTGGACCGGATGAGCGAGGCGTTCGAGGATGCCGACCAGGCCGCGCCGGTCATCGATCTGTCCGGAGTGGGTTTCCTGGGTTCGGCAGGTCTGAGCGTGCTGCACGCGGCCGCGACCACGGTGACTCCCCGGCGGTTGCGGGTGGTCGCGTCCGGGGCGGCCAAACGTGTCATCCAGGTCACCGGCCTGGATCGGATGGTCTCGGTGTACGACGATCTGGCCAGCGCCGGCGTCACCGCTCGCTGAGCCGACAGCAGAACGCCGCCGGGTGGCGTTCCCGGCGGCGTCCGTACGAGGTCGACGTCCCACAAGCGCCTCTCGGCGGGTGGTCGCTCGAAGCGACTGAAGGGTGCGGCCCGGGGCTGTCCGGACGCCGACAGCGGGTACAACCGAGACACCCGGCGAGCTATTTCCGGGCCGCGTTGTGACGTGACCCACGCAGCCTCGATCGGCTATTCGGTCGCGGCGTTGCCGAACTCGCGCTCGGCCTCGATTCGCTGTTCACGGGCGGCGGCGCGATCCTGTGCCGCCGCGGCGCGGTGGAAGGCGGCATCGCGGCGAGCCCGGTCGGCCGCGGAGGCGCGCGCGGCGCCGGACGCCGGATCCATGCCGGAAGCCGAACCCGTGCGGGACGCAGAAGCTTTGGCGTGAGCAGCGGCCTTCTCGTAGGCGGCAGCCGCGCGTTCGTGGGCACGTGCGGCGTCCTCGTGCCGATCCGCGGCCGCCCGATGAGCGCTTTCCGCACGCGCGAGTGCCTGTCGAGCCCGCTCGGTCGCCATATCGACGTCCTCGTGTGTGATCGGTCGTCCCGCGCTGATCTCGGCCTGCCGCGCGGCCGGCTCCTCGGCCCGCTCGGCTGCCTGTGCGGCGCGCTCACCCGCGCGCCGGGCGGCGGACTCCGTCATGCACCACACACTATGCCGCGCGGCGAGCCTTGTAACGGCAACGTTGCACCGGACCGCCGGGAGGACGATTCTGGAAGCCATGCGCGCCCGTGACGTGGAGATCGGGCATACCTATGTAGTGCTGGTCCCGCATCGACTGCCGGCCGCCCGCTATCCCGACCGCGAGCGACTGGGCACATCGATGTGGGTGGCGAGCCTGCTCACGGGCGCCCGGTTTCGGCTCACGGTCTCCAACGTCGACTACGACACCGATCCGGTGACGGTCGAGGGACTGCGACTCATCGAACGCTCGCACACCGAGGTCACGCTGACCGACGACCAGGCCGCGGCGCTGGGCTTGTCCCCGAAACAGGGATATCGCCTGGTGGGATCGCTCGTGGACCGCACCGGCCGGGTGGCGTGCCTGCCCTCGATCGAACCGATCCGGGTACCTGTGCGCTGGCTGCGTTCGGCCGACGATCCCCGGCTGGCGCAGACCACCCACCGTGACGCGGACCTGTGGCCCTTCATGTGAAGAGTCGTCGCGGACCGCACCACCGCAACCATCTCGACCGGCCATAATTGTTTCGTGCGGCGCAACGGCATGGACAACGAACACGATCACACGGCGGGAGAAACGGCACCGGTCGATCCGAGCACTGTGCCGCGGGTCGGATCCTTCCGGTTCTGGTTCGCGACACGGCGCTGGGAGTGGTCGGAAGAGGTGTACCGGATGCACGGTTACACCCCCGGCAGCGTGGTGCCGACCACCGAACTCTTGCTCTCCCACAAACATCCCGACGACCGCGACGATGTGGCGGCGCGCATCGCCCGCGCGGTCGATCTGGGTGAATCGTTCTCCAGCCGGCACCGGTTCATCGACACCGCGGGACAGGTGCATCACGTGATGGTGGTCGCCGACCGCCTCTACGACGATGCCGGAGCTGTCATCGGTACCGGCGGCTTCTACATCGACCTCACCGAGACCCTGGCCGAGAGCGAGCGCGAAACCCTGTCGGCGGCCCTGCCCGACGTGATCGAGCATCGCGCGGTGATCGAACAGGCCAAAGGTGTGCTGATGCGGATGTATCGCGTCAATGCCGAGCAGGCGTTCAAGATCCTGTCCTGGCGTTCGCAGGAGACCAACACCAAACTGCGCGACCTGGCCGCCCAGTTGGTCGCCGAACTGGAGACGCTTCCGGAAGCGCGGCCGCAGACGCTCACCGCCTTCGACCACCTGCTGCTCACCGCTCACACCCGCATACCGCGCCACCCCCGCTGAATCAGGCGCGGGCCCGCTCGCGGGCCAGGGATCGATCGCGGTGCTCCTCGAAGCGCGGGATCTGCACCAGTTCCATATTCTCCAGGAAGGCGCCCAGTCGTTCCCGGGCCTGTTCGCCGCGTGGGCCGAAGTCGTTGCGGCCGAAGATGTTCCATTGCCGGATCACCGGTTCGAGCACGTCCTCGTAGTGCTGGCGCAGATCGTAGACGCCATGTTTGGCCATCAGCACTCCGTTGCGGCGGAAGTTGGGCATTCCGGCGCCGGGCATCTTGAAGTTCTCGACGATGAGGTCGATGGCCGTCATCGCCTGATCGGGAACGAGATCCAACGCGGCGGCGCACATGGTGCGGTAGAAGATCATGTGCAGGTTCTCGTCGAGCGCGACGCGCTGCAGCATGCGGTCGGCGATCGGGTCGTCGCACACCTTGGCGGTGTTGCGGTGGCTGACGCGGGTGGCCAGTTCCTGAAAGCTCACGTACGCAACCGAATACAGGAATCCCGCTTCACCGTCGAGCAGCCGGGCCACCCCCGGGGTGAAGCCGTTGGTCATATGGGTCATGCGGGTGTTCTCGAGCGCGACCGGGTCGACGCCGCGGGTGACCACGAGATAGTCGCGCAGCACGACGGAGTGGCGGTTCTCCTCGGCGGTCCAGCGGCCCACCCAGGTTCCCCAGGCGCCGTCCTGGGAGAAGTTCTCGGCGATCTCGCGGTGGTAGGAGGGCAGGTTGTCCTCGGTGAGCAGGTTGGTCACCAGCGCCGCCTTCGCCACCTCGCTGAGCGTGGATTGCCCGGGCTCCCAATCGGTTCCGCCCAGCATCGCGAAGTTGCGACCGGCGTCCCACGGGACGTAGTCGTGTGGATGCCACTCCTTGACCATCGACAGATGCCGGTCCAGTGCCGTGGCGGCGACCGGTTCGAGTTCGGTGAGGATTTCCCGTTGTGTCAACTCTCGTGCCACGCTGGTGATCTACCTTTCCGTGTCGAATGCGACCTCGGCACAGGGTGTGACGAGGGTGAGATCCGCGTCGTAGCGGCGGTACAACAGATGTCCGCGCCCGGTGCAGGCGTCGATGTGGAACAGGAAGGGCAGGCCGTGCTCGCACAGCCGCTCCACCGCCGCGGATTCGGTGAGGATGGGTGTCGGACGCGAGTGCACGGTGAAGATCCGGCCGCCGGTATCGGAGGGCGGATGCATCCGAGATCGGCGCGCCAGCCGTAGTCCCGAGGGGCCGGCCCGGTAGACGGCGGCATCCTCACCGGTTTCGGCGTCGACGAACAGGTGCACGTCGAAGTCGAGCGTGTCCATCATCGCCGCGGCCGACTTCGGGCGCAGGGTGTCGAGAGGGAATGCCTTGCGGCGCACTATCTTTCCGACGCCGGGGTCGGCCAGCGCCGGTCGGGCCGGATCCGGCCACTCCCGGACGGCCGGGTCGGTGAGCTGCCGTTCCAGCCGGACCACCACCGACAGCACCTCGTGGGGCTCGCGGGTGCGCACCTGCATCCGGACCGGGCGATCGGGTAGTGCGAGATTCACTTGGACCAGCAGGGATTCGGTCTCACCGGGAGCGGCGGTCACCCGCACCTGGGCGCCGCCGGTGACGCTGTGGCGCGCCAGCAGCCGGCCCACCGCCCCGGCCACGCGTTCGGCCTCGAGTGCGGGGACCGGCCCGCGGGTGAAGATGACGATGTCCGGGAACGCTGCCGACGACCATGCCTGAGATTCCCGCAACACCCGCTCGCCCTCTTTCGCTCACCCGGCCCGTTTCGACGCACGACAACTGTGCCGACGCGGAGGATGGCGCCCAAGGGCCGAAAGTCCCTTCGAGGAAGCACGAAATGCCCGATCGGAAATTCCGATCGGGCTTCGGGCGGGCGGAGGTCAGACGGTTGTGACGACCTGGTCGTAGTCCAGCCGCGGGGAGCGCGGGTACCAGGCGTCGGGGCCCGGCTTGCCGATATTGACCACGACCAGGGCGCTGTGCGTGCCCTCGGGGAAGAACTCCTTGTCGACACCGGCGGCGTCGAACCCGTTCATCGGGCCGGCGGCCAGCCCCGCCGCGCGGATGCCGAGGATGAAGTAGCCCACCTGGATCAGCGCGTTGAACCGTGCCGATTCGGCCCGGTAGTCGTCGTCGGCGAAGTAGTCCTTGGCGTCGGGTGCGTGCGGGAAGACCTTCGGCAGGTGGTCGTGGAAATTCAAATCGGCGGCCAGGATCGCGGTCAGCGGCGCCTTCTCGGTCTTGGGCTTGTTGTTGTCGAGCATGTGCTCGACGAGGGCGGCGCGGGCCTCGGCGCCGCGGACCAGCACGATGCGCAGCGGCTGCTGATTCATCGAGGTCGGAGCGTATTTGACCAGGTCGTAAATGTCGCGGATCTGCTCGTCGCTCACCGGCTCGTCGGTGAAGGTGTTGGCGGTGCGGGCCGTGCGGAACAGCAGGTCCTGGGCTTCGGCCGCGAGGGTGAGGTGGGTGGTGGGCTCAGCGGTGCTCACAGCGTAACTCCTTGTCGGGGTTGCGGTTTCGGTCAGTCGTGGGTGACGCGGCGGGCGCGGGTGCGCAGTTCACCGTCGATGCGGACGAGGACGTCGTGCACCACACAGCTCGGCGCGATCTCCGGCGCCGCGCCGGGCCGGATCTTGACCACCAGGCAGTACATCGTGGCGACGATGCTGCCGTCGTCGTGCGGGGAGAGGTTGATCATGTTGAACCAGTGCCGGCGCTGCATCGGATCGCTGTCGAAGCGCTTGTGGAACTCCACCAGATCCGACACGATCCCGGCGCGGGTGCGTGCGGGCGGGCGGCCGGGTGTGTGCTCGAACTCGGCGTCCTCGGTGAAGGTTTCGGCGTAGCCGGTGATGTCGCGGTTGTCCAAGCGCTGCATCTGATCGGCGTAGAACTGCTGGACCTCGGCGTACAGCTCGGCGCGGCTGGCGACAGTGGTCATGGACGGCTCCTCGGAAGACGGTGTGGCCGCCGGGATTCCGGGCGGACCTCGATCGCGCTCCACGGTCGCCGACGGCGCTCGAGATTCGGTCGAGCCCGCACCGGTTTGACCGGTCTTATAGGGCCTTTCGCGACGCTGGTGGCCGGACGGGCCGGCGTAACCGGATCCAGCACCGATGGAGGAGATATGGCGGACAGTCAGCGCGTGGCGCTGGTCAGCGGAGCGACCAGCGGGATGGGCTTGCAGATCACGAAAAACCTGGCGGCACAGGGTGTTGCGGTGTTCATCTGTGCCCGGGACGAGCAACGGGTGGCCGATACGGCCAAGCAGTTGCAGGACGACGGATTCGCGGTGGACGGAGTGGGCTGCGACGTTCGCGACGCCGACCGGATCCGGGAGTACGTCGACGCCGGGGTACGGCGGTTCGGGCCGGTCGACATCCTGGTCAACAACGCCGGCCGCAGCGGCGGCGGCGTGACCGCGCAGATCGCGGACGAGCTGTGGCTCGATGTGATCGAAACCAACCTGCACAGCGTCTTCTACGCCACCAAGGCCGCGCTCACCGCCGGTGGCATGCTCGAGCGGGGCAGCGGCCGGATCGTCAACATCGCCTCGACCGGCGGTAAGCAGGGTGTGCTTCACGGCGCGCCCTATTCGGCCTCCAAGCACGGGGTCGTCGGCTTCACCAAGGCGCTGGGGCTGGAGCTGGCCAAGACCGGGATCACGGTCAACGCGGTCTGCCCCGGATTCGTGGAAACGCCTATGGCCGAACGGGTTCGGGAGGTGTATTCGGGTCTGTGGGGTGTCGACACCGACGAGGTGCACGCGCGGGTGAGCGCCCGGGTGCCGATCGGCCGCTATGTCCAGGTCGACGAGGTGGCCGCGATGGTCGACTACCTGATCTCGCCGGCCGCCGCCGCCGTGACCGCACAGGCATTGAATGTCTGTGGCGGCCTGGGCAACTACTGACCGCGGAGCGCCGTCATGACAGCAATGGACGAAAACGTCACGCCCACACCGGAACTCGACGCCGCCCAGCACGACTACCTGCAGATACTCGACGCCATCCAGTCGGGTGCGCTGCGGCTGCTGGCCGGCTTTCCCGCCCAGCCCAGCGGCCTGCGGATCCAGGTCGGTGAGGTGACCGTGGAGGCACAGTGGCCGCAGGGCTCGGGGGAGGCGGGCGTGAGTGCCGGGGCAGCACCAGCACCGGCAATCGCAACCGGCGTCGCGACCGAGGTGGCGGTGACCGATCCGGTGATCCGCGCACCCAGTGTGGGTGTGTTCTATCGGAGCCCGCAGCCCGGTGCCGAGCCGTTCGTGGCGGTCGGCGACCGGGTGTCGCCAGGGCGTCAGGTCGGCATCGTGGAGGCGATGAAGCTGATGATCCCGGTGACGGCCGAGGTGGGCGGGGTCGTCACCGCGATCCTCAAACAGGACGGGGAATCCGTGCAATTCGACGAACCTCTGTTGTCGTACTCGCCGGAGTGATCAGCACGGGCGGGCGGACCTGCGCCAGGTGAGAATGCGGCGCTGGGTCCGCCCGTCCACTTGTGCGGCGCCGATCAGCGTCAGCACGTCACCGTCGAGGGACATCTGGCGTACCTGCTCGGTGCCGGCCCAGGCGGGATTGGAGCAGACGCTGATCGCGTGCACCACTGCCTTTCCCGCCGTGCGCCAGGTTCCGGCGTAGCCCATGAACGTGTTCGCGGCGGTGGTTTCACCGGTGCGCATCATGCTCACCGAGACGGAGCCCTGTGCGGTGTAGATGAGCAGACCGCGCGGCGCCGGACCCAGTGGCCCTTCGCTGCGCACGTCCGCGTCGTCGATGTCGTAGTAGGACGCCAGTTCCCAGGTGCCGACGAGATCAGTCGCAGTCATGGTCCTCACGATGCGTGCCGCCGCTCGAATCATGCTCGAGCGTTCCCGCGGGCGTAGTCGTAGGAGGCGCGTACCAGCTGCCAGACCTGTTCCAGTTCGTCGGCGTCGCGCGGGCCGTAGACCATCAGCAGCGTCGCCGGCAGGACGCCGGCGCGGGCCATCGGATGCTGTTCGGCCCAGCCGGCCGAAACGGCTTCGGCGGCAGCGGTTTCCGGCAGGCGCAGATGCAGGCTGCCGTCGGCGTGCCCGTGCAGGTGGGCGAATTCGGTGCCGGCCAGGAAGGCGTCCTCGGGGCCGTGCGCGTGATCGGGGTGCAGATGCAGGGCGCGGGTGTCGGGCAGCGAGACCGTACTGCGGGCGGCCAGCACACCCTCGAGTGTGGCCATGCGCGCCCACAGCGCTTCCTGGAGCCGGACGTCCGGATTCTGGGTGAGCTGCTGATGCGGATTGTGTGGCCGGGTGAGCGGGCGTTCGCCGCGCCGCCGGGGCAGGCGAAGGTTTCCGTGTGGTGCCGTCGCAGTCATCACTGTGCTCCTCTCGCGCCGGTGAAGGCTTCTGGTCACACAGTAGTTTCCAAAGTATAGTAGTTACCAAATGGAAAGTGCCCAGGAGTGCCCATGACGCCCGTCACGCCGCCGCCCGTCGCGGATCCGTGCCCGATCTCCCCGGTGGTCGACCTGTTCTTCGGCCGCTGGTCCACCCAGGTGCTGTGGGTGCTGATCCACGACGGGCGGATGCGTTTCAACGAAGTGCAGCAACGCATTCCGGGCGTCACGCCCAAGGTGCTGACCCAGCGGCTGCGCCAGCTCGAACGCGACGGCCTGGTGCAGCGCACCTACCACCCCGAGGTCCCCCCTCGCGTCGAGTACGCGGCCACCGCGCTGGCCGGCACCCTCACTCCGTTGTTCGACGGTCTCGCGCGGTGGTCGAACGAGCACCTGGCGGAGGTGCTGGCGGCTCGTGCCGCCTACGACGCGGGCGACGGCTGAGACGCGAATTTCAACAGCAGCCCGGCGAATTCACGCGGCATGGTGATCATGCAGTCGTGCCCGGTCGGCAGGATCTCGAGCCGTTCGGCGGGCAGGTCGGCCGGGGGAAGGGTCCGCGGCATCGCCGCGCGCATCGCCTTGAAGGCCTCGCCGCCCTCACTGCAGTGGATGTGGGTGACGGGAACGAGTGCCAGGGAGTCCGGATTGCGCAGCGTCAGCGGCTGGTGGAACGTCTTCAGCGACTGGGCCGTCAGCATCGAGGCCACCCAGCTCAGGTCGGGTTCCTCGGTGACGCCGTTGATTCCGCTGTCACCCATCGGCTCGGTCGGCGGGGGCACGCGCCAGCCGTCTCCCACGGCGGCGGCCGCGGTGGTGAACGCCTCGACCATCTCCGGCATGATGTCGGCAACGGCTTCGCCGTCTCGTGGCACGAAGGTATCCACGTAGATCAGCTCGGCGATGCGGTCCGGGAACCGATCCGCGAGCGCGGTGACGACGATCCCGGCATAGCTGTGGCCCACCAGGATCAACTCCCGCAGATCCTCGGCGACGATCAGCTCGGCGAGATCGTCGACGTGGGTGTCGAGTCCCACGTCGGGGGTGAGCTCGTCGGCGCGTTCGCCCATGCCGGCGAGTGAGGGCGCGAAGACACGGTGGCCGGCCGCAGTGAGCAGCGGGGTAACCCGCTGCCAGGCCCAGCCGCCGTGAAACGCGCCGTGAACGAGGAGATAGGTCGACACGACAGGTCCTCCTGGGTGCTCGAAACTAGGTACCGGAAACGATGAGATGGTCGCCGTGGGCCGGCGGGACGTGCTCGGGCCGGATCCCGAGGCCGATCACCCGTGCCACCACGTGTGAGAGTCCGGGGAAGCGACGCAGCAGCCGGGCCAGCAGCGGCTTGTCGGTGCTGGGTCCTCCGGCGTTCGGATACAGGTCGGCGAGCAGGCGCAATTGCGCGAATTGCACCACCTGCATGGGGAATTCGCGGCGGCGCTGCACCGCGCGCAACTGTGCGAGACTCGGCATGCCGCCCGCGGCCAGTGTGGGCGCCAGCAGCCGCGCGGCGGCGACGGCGTCCTGGACCGCGAGGTTGATACCGACACCGCCCGCCGGCGACATCGCGTGCGCGGCATCACCGATCGCCAGCAGGCCGGGCCGGCACCAGTGCCGCAGCCGGTCCACCCGCACATCGAGCGGCTTCACATCGTCCCAGTCGCGAATCGCGGCCTCGAGCCCCGGCGCCAGCACCGGATAGATGGTCGCGAGCTGCGCCCGGAACCTGGGCAGCCCACCGGCCCGGATCGCCTCGAATCCGCCTTTGGGGATCATGTAGGCGACCTGCAGGTAGTCGCCGCGATCGATGCAGACGATGAAGAAGCCCTTGCCGCTGCGAACCGTCGGCAGGCTCTCGCCCGCGGGTTTGCCCACCCGGAACCACAACACGTCCATCGGCGCCCGGCTCGCCGCCACCGCGAGCGCGCCGCTGGTGCGCACCAGCGAATTGCGTCCGTCGGCGGCGATCACGAGGCGGGCCCGGACCTCGAGCGGACCGTCCGGGGTGGCGGCGCGCACGCCGGTGACGGTGCCACCGGACTCGCGCAGTTCGGTGACCTCCGCCCGTTGCAGCAGACGGAATCCCGGATACCGGCGACCGGTTTCGGCTAGGAAGTTCAACACGTCCCACTGCGGCATGAACGCCACGAACGGAAACGGGCCGGGCAGCCGGCGGAAGTCGGCGAACACGACCGGTCCCATCGCGGTCGCCATCGGCAGCTGCGGTGTCCGCACATGCGGCAGCCGGAGAAACTCCTCGGCGAGCCCGAGCTCGTCCATCACCGTCAGCGTCGACGGATGCACCGTGTCACCGCGGAAGTCGCGCAGGAAGTCCGGATGTTTCTCCAGCACGAGAACTTTCGCTCCGGACCGGGCCAGCAGCACACCGGCGACCAGTCCCGCCGGTCCGCCGCCCACCACACACACATCCACGGTCTCGGCCGTGTCCGTTTCCCGCTCGGCTGTGCCGGCCTCTCGCTCGCTGCGCTCGCTCATGCCAGGCACGCCGGTAACCGGCCGTCGTTGTAGCCGACCATCTCGTCGAAGATGGCGAGCACGTCCAGCGGCGCCCCCGGTGCCGCGCCGTCGGCCTCGGCATACGCGCGATGCAGATTGCCGACCACCCGTTCGGCATCCACCAGATCGGCGAACTCGCCGGGATCGGCCTCGAGGGCGATGCCGAGCGGAGTCAGCCCCAATGCCCGGCCGTCGAGCGCCAACCTGAGGATCCACTCCAGATACCGGATCGTCTGATCGAAGATCTCCGGTCCGGTGACCGGACCATGGCCCGCCACAACGGTTTCCGCGCCCAGCCCGGCCAGCGTCCGGACCGCGGCGAGGGTGCCCTCGACCGAACCGAACAAGCAGAACGGCGCCGCGCCCGACATCACCAGATCCCCGGCGAACAGCACCTTCTCCGCGGGCAGCCATGCCACCACGTCGTTGGTGGTGTGCGCCGCCGGACCCGGATGGATCAGCTCGACCCGCCGGTCGCCGACGTGCAGCGTCAGCCGGTCGGAGAAGGTGACCGAGGGTGGCGTGACTCGCACGTCGCCCCACCGGACCTGCGGCCACAACTGCGTCAGGGCCAGCCCGGTCTCGATCATCTCGGCGCGGATCCGGTCGTGTCCGATGAGCACCGCGGCGGGTCCGAACAGATGGTTGCCGAAGTTGTGGTCGCCGTGGTGATGGGTGTTGACCACGGTGCGCGCCGGCCCGCCGGCGACCCGATCCACGTGCTGGATCAGGCCGCGGGTGCGATCCTCGGTGGCGAGCGTGTCGATCACCAGCGCACCGTCGGGCCCGGCGACCACGCCGGCGTTGCTGACGCACCAGCCCCCGTGGCCGTGGGTGTAGGCGAAGACACCTTCGGCCACCTCCTGCACCACCGGTTCTGCCAGGCGCGGACTTCCGGTCGCCGTCATGACGGGGTTTTCGCGGAGTCGGCGCGGCGGGCCGCGATGTATCGCACCGCGCACAGCAGGGTGTTGCGGCTGTTGGTGCCGAGGGCCTCGCCCAGATAGGCGCGCGCCTCGGCGAGTCCGGTTCCGGGACCGAGGATTTCACGCGCGGCGGCGGGGTTGATCGCCACCGTGTGGCGAGCGGTGACCACCACGCCGGCGGGATCGTCGGCGAATTCCCAGGCGCCGCTGTGCCCGAACAGCATCGCGGGCGGCAGCTGCTGTTTGTAGTCGATGCGTTCGGCCGGGACACAGATCCGGATCGACCGGGTGGTGTGCGGTATACCGCCTTCGGTGACGGTGTCCATCTCCATCAGCTGCACCCCGTCGGCGTCCTCGGTGAGATCCACCCGGCCGACGTGCGGAACGTGCTCGGGCCAGCGGTCGCTGTGATAGACGAACTCGTAGAGCTCGGCTGCCGTCGCCTCGAGGGTCACGCGATCTTCGAAGGTGACGATGATGTCGTCGACCGGATGCCCCAGCTCGGCGATCCGCGCCAGCGCCGCCAGCTCGGCCACGCTGTTGCGGTCGACCGCGCCGGTGATCTCGTCCGGATCCACACCGTCGGCCACGGTGAAGTGGTGATCGAGGGTGACAGTCGTTGTGCGCGGGCCGGTTTCGTCGAACGTCCACTGCCCGCCCATGGAGGCGATCGGCGCCCGGCTGCGTTCCTGCTCGAAGGTGATGCGGCGGCCGGCGGGGTCCAGGGTCCGGCGCGAGGTCCAGTCGGTGACCTGCCCGTTCACCGTCGCCCACAGCCGAAACCGTTCCTCGTCGGCGCCGCGGTGCAGATGCCGCACCAGCACACTGGGTTCGAAGATCACCGGCCAGCGCCCGACATCGGCGACCAGCCCGTAGACCTCGTCCGCGGGCGCCTCGACGACACGGGTGTGAGTCGTGCGGATGGTCATGCCACACCCGCCAGCTGCTGGTTGACGATGTCGATCAGCTCCTGCGGAGTCTTGACGTCGATGAGCTGTTCCTCGGGAACCGTCACCCCGAACTCGCGCTGGATACGCGAGGCGGTTTCGATCAGTGCCAGTGAGTCGTAGCCGAGCTCCTCGAACTCGACCTCGGCGATGTCACCGGCGAGTTCGGGGGCGTCCTCGTCGCCGCCGGCGCAGGCCACGAGGATTCGGCGCAGGGTGTCGATGGTGATGGTCATGATCTGCTCCTGAGTGCATTCGAAGGGATGGTGCGATTGCTGTGCTGCGGGGTCAGCGCGGGTGCGCGCGGACGACCACCGCGGAGTTGAAACCCCACCGGCCGCGCGCGAGCACCAATCCGGCGCCGAGGTCGGCCGAACGCGGTTCGCCGCGGACCAGATCGATCCGGCATCCGTCGGCGAGTTCGGTGGTGGCCACGGTCGGCGGGATCACCGCGTCGCGCATGGCCAGCAGGCAGGTGACGATGTCGAGGGGGCCCGCGCCGGAGAACAGCCGCCCGGTGAGCGGTTTCGTGGCGGTCACCGGGACCCCGCCCGGTCCGAAGACGGCCTCGAGGGCCGCCGCCTCGGCACGGTCGGCGTCGGGGACACCGGCGGCGTCGGCGAAGACGACATCGATGTCGTCGCTGCGCAGTCCGGCATCGGCGAGTGCCAGCTCGATGGCCCGTTGCAGTCCCGGCGGGCGCGGCGAACCCGGCGGCGGATCGAAAGTCTGCGCGTAGCCGGCGATTTCGCCGTAACAGTCGGGCACGCCCCGGGCCTGGGCCGCCGCGGCATCCTCGAGGACCAGCATGGCTCCGCCCTCGCCCGGCACGTTGCCCGCCGCCTGCGCGTCGAACGGCAGATAGGCGCGCGCGGGATCGGTTGCGGTACTGACCGTTCCGGCCGCGATGTGGGAGACCCAGCCCCACGGGTCGAGCGCCGAATCGACGCCGCCGGTGACGACCAGGGGTGTGCCGCGGCGCACGGTGCGCCGGGCGTGGCCGACGGCGTCCAGGCCGCCGGCCTGATCGGCGACCAGCGCACTGCTCGGTCCCCGCATGCCGTGCCGGATCGAGATCTGGCCGGTGTTCACCGCGTAGAACCAGGCGAACGACTCGTACACGCTCACGTGCTCGGAGCCGCGCGACCACAGCTTGTTGAATTCGCGGTGGGTGAATTCGAAACCGCCGGAAGCGTTTCCGGTGACCACGCCCATGCCGTAGTCGGTGAGTGCGGTGGGGTCGACCTTCGCGTCGTCGAGTGCCCACTGGGCGGCCACCAGTGCCATCCGGGTGGAGACGTCGGTCTGCGGCAGCAGCCGGCTCGGCAGGTATTTGCCGGCGTCGAACTCGGCCACCTGGCCGGCGAGTGTCGCACCGGACCCGGTGGTGTCGAAGCGGGTCAGCGGCGCGATCGCCCCGCGGCCCGCCAGCACGGCGTCCCAGAAGTGGTCCAGGCCCAGCCCGTTGGGCGCCACCACGCCCATTCCCGTCACGACGCTCATGCCGGCACCCCCTGCGGGCGGCGCAGCACCATCGCGCTCTGGAAGCCGCCGAAACCGCTGCCGACGCTGAGTACCGTGTCGATGCGGTGGTCGCGGGCGGTGAGCGGGACGTAGTCGAGATCGCATTCCGGATCCGGCTCGTGCAGATTGGCCGTCGGTGGCACCACCTGGTGCTGCAGCGCGAGCAGGCAGGCCGCGATCTCCACCGAGCCGATCGCGCCCAGCGAATGCCCCACCATCGATTTGATCGAACTCATGGGCGTGCGGTAGGCGTGCTCGCCGAGACTGCGCTTCACCGCGGCGGTTTCGTGGCGATCGTTCTGGCGGGTGCCCGAGCCGTGCGCGTTGACGTAGTCGACGGCGGTGGGATCGACCCGCGATTCGTCGAGGGCCACCCGGATCGCCTCGGCCATCTCGCGGCCGTCGGCCTTGAGGCCGGTCATGTGGTAGGCGTTGCAGCGCGTCGCGTAGCCGGTGATCTCGGCGTAGATGTGCGCGCCGCGGCGGCGGGCGCTGTCGTACTCCTCGAGCACGAACATCGCCGCGCCTTCGGCGAGAACGAAACCGTTGCGGGAGTTGTCGAACGGGCGCGAGGCGTGCTCGGCATCGTCGTTGCGCGGCGTGGTCGCCTTGATCGCGTCGAAGCAGGCCACCACGATCGGTGTGATAGGGGTATCGGCGGCGCCGGCCAGCACCACGTCGGCGGAGCCTTCACGGATCAACTGCACCGCGTGCCCGACCGAGTCGAGCCCGGAGGTGCACCCGTTGGACACCATGGCGACCGGCCCCTCGGCGCCCACACTCCACGCCACCTCGGCCGGCATCACACTCGGCACCATGTAGTCGAACATGTAGGGCGAGACGTGCTTCTCGTCGACCACCCAGTTGCGGCCGGAGTCCGACAGCACCAGATATTCCTGTTCCAGGCTCGTCGCGGCGGCCACGGCACTGCCGAGGCTGACGCCGACGCGCTGCGGATCGAGCGCATCCACGGTGAGGCCGCTGTCGGCGACCGCTTCCCGGGCACACACCACCGCGAACTGCGCGGCGCGGTCCATGCGGCGAATCTCCCTGGGTGACAGCCCTTCCCGGGCCGCGTCGAAATCGGCTTCGCCGGCCACCTGCGACCGGTAGGGCGAGGCGTCGAAGAAGCTGATCCGGCGGGTGGCGGTGCGCCCCTCCGAGAGCAATTTCCAGAATTCGTCCTTGCCGTTACCGCCGGGCGCACGAACTCCGAGCCCGGTCACGACGACACGACGGTTCATAACGAACCTCCGAATGCATTGGCGTACACAGCTGTTGTCCCTTCTCGCCGAAGAGTCCCGAAAGTCCCCGAGATCACGATCAGGGTGAAGCGGGCCGCTCTAGCCCCGCTCGAGCAGCGCTATCGAGCTGTCCTCGAGGGCGCCGCGCGAACCTGGGCACACCGGACGCTGCGGTCCGGCTGACCGTGGCCGATCGAGCACAGGAGACACCCCGTGAAGACGCCGCCAAGCTCCCACACCGCGGACTGGGTACTGTGCCCGGGCTGCCGGATTCCGCTGTATCGCAAGCGTTTCGAGCGAGACCTGGGCGTGTGCGGCGAATGTGGCCGGCACACCACCCTGTCCGCCGAGCAGCGATTGCGCCAGCTGGCCGACGAGGGCCGGTTCGAGCCGCTGCCCATCGCCGGCACCGAGGACGACCCGCTGAACTTCCACGACGTCGTGCCGTATGCCGATCGGCTGGCCGGCGCGCGGGCGCGCACTGGACTACGCGACGCGGTCGTGTGCGCGACCGCCCGCATCGAGGGCTCCGCGGTCGTGATCGTCGCCATGGACTTCCGCTTCCTCGGCGGCAGCCTGGGCACCGCGGTGGGGGAGATGATCACGGTGGCGGCGGAATACGCCCTGACCGAACGCATTCCGCTGCTGCTGGTCACCGCCTCCGGCGGCGCCCGCATGCAGGAGGGGCCGCTGTCGCTGATGCAGATGGCCAAGACCAGCGCGGCGCTCGAGCAGCTCGATCGCGCGGGCATCCTCACCGTCAGCCTGATCACCGATCCGACCTACGGCGGTGTCGCCGCCTCGTTCGCGACGCTGACCGACGTGCTGATCGCCGAACCCGGCGCCCGGCTGGGCTTCGCCGGTCGCCGGGTCATCGAGCAGACGATCCGCCAGGAACTGCCGCCGCAGTTCCAGACCGCGGAATTCCTGCTCGAGCACGGCCTCATCGACATGATCGTGCCGCGGTCGGGCCTGCGCGCGACGCTGGGTTCGCTGCTGCGCATCGCGGGCCCGGTCGATCCCACCGGCGAACCGGGTGCGGCGGCCGGCATCGTCACCGATCCGCAGTCGCTGCCCGAGACCCAGGCGTGGGAGCAGGTCCACCGCGCGCGGCAGATCACCCGGCCGACGGCGCTGGACTATGTGGCGCTCGCGTTCGACGGATTCCTCGAACTGCGTGGTGACCGCATCGGCGCCGACTGTCCGGCGGTCGTCGGCGGACCGGCCTGGCTCGGCGACCAGCCGGTGATGGTGATCGGCCAGCAGAAGGGTCACGATCCCAAGGAGCTCATGGCCCGCAACTTCGGCATGCCGACGCCGCCGGGATATCGCAAGGCCGCCCGGCTCATGCGCCTGGCGGAAAAGCTCGGCCTGCCGGTCGTCACGCTCATCGACACGCCCGGCGCCTACCCGGGCGCGACCGCCGAGGAACAGGGCCAGGCCGTCGCCATCGCCGAGAACATCCGCCTGATGTCGGCCCTGCGCGTTCCGGTGATCAGTGTCGTGATCGGCGAGGGCGGCAGCGGCGGTGCGCTGGCGCTCGCGGTCGCCAACCGCGTGTTGATGCTGGCCGACTCGGTCTACTCGGTGATCAGCCCCGAAGGGTGTGCGGCCATCGTGTGGAACGACCCGAGCGCCTCGGCCGAAGCCGCTGCGGCACTGCACATCACGGCCCGCGACCTGTTGCGGCTGGGCATCGTCGACGGTGTACTGCCCGAGCTCGGCCACGACGATGCCCTGGCGCCGCACGCGGCGGCCGAGCGGCTGCACCGCGCCCTGGCCGAAACGCTGCAAGCCTTGATCGGGCGCAGCGGTGAGGAGCTGGCGGCGCAGCGGCGGGCCAGATTCCGTCGCTTCGGACTCCCCGTCGCCGCCCGCACGGCGGCGTGAGAGAGGCGGCGCGAATGTTCGACAAGATTCTGATCGCCAACCGCGGCGAGATCGCGTTGCGGGTGGCCCGCACCTGCCGGGAAATGGGCGTGCGCACGGTGGCGGTCTATTCGGCGGCCGACCACGATTCGGCGGTCGTGGATTTCGCCGACGAGGCCGTGCGGATCGGTCCGGCCGCGGCGAAACGCAGTTATCTCGACGCGGCCGCCATTCTGACGGCAGCTGAGATCACCGGCGCCGACGCCATCCACCCGGGCTACGGATTCCTTTCGGAATCACCCGATTTCGCCGATGCCTGCCGGGCCGCCGGGGTCACCCTCATCGGACCGCCCGCGGATGTCATGGCCGAGCTGGGCGACAAACAGTCGGCACGCACGCTGATGGCCAAGGCCGGGTTGCCGCTGCTGCCGGGCAGTCTCGACGCTCTCGAATTCGACGAGGCGCAGGCTCTCGCCGACCGGATCGGGTATCCGGTGATCATCAAGGCCGTCGCGGGCGGCGGCGGGCGCGGGATGGCGGTGGTGCACGACGGCGCCGATTTCGCCCGCGCCTACCGGGACACCCGGGCCACGGCCCGCATGCTCTTCGGCGACAGCCGGGTGTATGTCGAGCGGTATCTCGACCACGCCCGGCATGTGGAGGTGCAGGTGCTGTGTGACACCTTCGGAGCGGGTGTCCATCTCGGCGAGCGGGATTGCTCGGTGCAGCGCAGGCACCAGAAGCTGGTGGAGGAGTCACCGGCGCCGCGGCTGCCGGAGGGGCTGGCCGCGCGGATCGGCCGATCCGCGGTCGACGGGGTGCTCGCCGCCGGATACACCGGAGCCGGCACCGTCGAATTCCTGCTCGACTCGGCCGGCAACTATTACTTCATGGAGGTGAATTGCCGCATTCAGGTCGAACATCCGGTCACCGAAATGGTCACCGGTATCGATCTGGTCGCCGAGCAGATCAGGATCGCCGCCGGCGAACCGCTGGCATGGACGCAGGATCGCATTCAGCCGAAGGGGGCCGCGATCGAATGCCGGATCAATGCCGAGAATCCGGCGGCCGGATTCGCGCCGACACCCGCCACGATTTCCGAATTCACCGCGCCCGGCGGTCCGTTCACCCGAGTCGACACACATATCCGGGCGGGTTATTCGGTGCCGCCGAACTATGATTCGCTGCTCGCGAAAGTCATCGTGTGGGCGCCCGATCGCGATGCCGCGATAGCGCGGATGAACCGGGCGCTGACGGAATTCCGGGTCGAGGGCGAACGATTGTGCACCACTCGAGAATTTCTGCTGGACGTCCTCGATCATTCGAAATTCCGAGCCGGTACCCATACCACCGCCCTGGTGGAAGAAATGTTCGAGGGTACCGCCCCGGAATGAGGCCGGCCGGATCAGGCGGGCGTCGCGGAACGTTGCGCGCCCGCCTGCCAGCCGATCAGATATCCGGCATGGCGGCGCTCGAGCATCAGGGTCACCGATTCGTCGGAGGCGTTGAGAATGTCGCTGTGTAATCGGCGTAATTTCACACAGGGATCCAGGCCGAGTTCCCGCTGCAGTGAACGGGCGAATTCATGGTAGGACTCGAGAGCGCGATGCCGCCGGCCGGAACGGCACAGCGCGTACATGTAGTAGGCCTGCAGCCGTTCGTGCAGGGGTTGTTCCGCGGTCAGTCGTGCCAGGTCGGGGCAGACCTCGCGGAAGCGGCCCAGCCGCAGCTGCGCTTCGATTCGCAGTTCGAGGTCGGTCAGCCGCACCTGTTCCAGATGCGACAGCTCGGCCGACAGCGGCAGGCCGCTTTCCACGTCCAGCAGCGCCGGACCGGTCCACAGTGCTTCGGCCGCCGTGAACAGATCCACCGCGCGCATGTCGTCACCGGCATTCAGCGCGCAGCGGGCGGCGTCGGTCATCGTGCGATAGTCGCGCAAATCCAGGACACAGTCCTGGGCGTCGAACATATATCCCTTGCTCCAGGTGCGGAGATATCGGTCCGCGATCTCGCCCTGGTCCACATCCAGATATTGCGCCATCTTCTTCCGGATACCCAGAACATAGGTCTGCACGACCGTTATCGCGCTGCGCGGCGGATCGTCGTTCCACAGCTCTTCGATCAGGGTCGTGACCGGAACCACCGTCGAATGCCGAATCAACAACAAGGCCAGCAATTGCCGTTGCTTCTGTGCGGTCGGCGTCGCATTGCGATTGTCGAGGGCGAGAGTCAAAGGGCCCAGAACGCGGGCATACACAGGATTCGACACGTAGCGTCCCCTTGTAGCATGAATTGCTGTGCGGTGAGCGTGAAATCGTACGTCGCTGTAGACCGTTTCAGAGTACCGAGGGCATTGTGGCGAGACCGTAAACCCACTGTGATCATACCGTTAACGCCTTACGGCCGTCTTGTTCTCGCATATGTTTTCGCAGGTGAACAATAGTTTGGACGCTCGACCGGGTGGCTGCGGGCCGGTCGTCGGAACCGATTGCCGCCGAGCGCAATCCGGGCCGGGCCGCAGCGGTCCGCCGGTTCCGGTCAGGCTCCGGTGAGGGGCTCGGCGAGGTGTTCGGCGAAGGCCCCCGCGGCGGCGGCCGGATAGTCGGTGGTGCCGTCGACGTAGTCGCCGGTCCAACCGGTGGCGAGGTGCTGGAGTGTTGCCACGTTCGCCGGTTGTGGTATCCCGCAGAGCAATTCGCCCAGCGGATCGCTCGAGGTTCCTTCGGCGTCGGTGTGTTCGCCGGTGTCGAGGCGCACCCCGAGGAAGGGGCGATGCAGATGGGTCTGCAGTGCGGTGGTTCCGCTGCCGAAGTTGTTGCACAGCGCGGGCGGACCGGAGACGGTCAGGACGGGCAGGTCGGTGGCGGCGAGATCGTCGAGTGCGACATCGGTATCGGCGCCGAGGAAGGATTTCACCGGGTCCAGCAGGACGAGCCCGCGCAGCTTCGCCCACGCGGCCGGAGAGGAGGTGTGCAGGCGGTGGGCGACGTATTCGACGGCTTCGGCGCCGGCGGAATGACCGATGAACACGAACGAGCGCGGGAGCGCGGGCAGCCCGACTCCGGCGCGCGTCGCCGAGGTGGCGAGCGGGCCGGTGGGATCGTCGGCGGTGGCGAACAGCCGGGCCACCTGATCCAGGAACGCGGTATTGTCGCCGAGGTTCTGCAGGGTGCAGCCGTCGAGGTTCACGAACGGCAGGCTGGGGGAGAAGACGAGATACCCAGCGGCGGAAAGTGTTTCCGCGAGTGCGGCGACGTTGCCCTCGGTGCGCGCGAAGCCGTGCTGCAGCCAGACCAGGCCGCGTGGCGTACCCGCGGGCCGATACCACGCGACGTCCTGATGCAGGGTCGCCGCCGCACAGGGCAGATCCACCGTGCCCGGCAGCGGTGGGCCCGCGGCGGCGGGAGCGAATGCGGCGGCCACGACACACGCGGCGGCGAGGACGGTCAGGGTCGAAGCTCGCAGCCTCATCGCAACTCCACACTGCACAATCGGTATCCCGGTGATGACGCCACCCGGACACCGATCAGTATTCGCCACCGAGACGCGGGGCGGAGGCGCTTCGGGCCGTTAGCTGTCGGCAGGCGCGACGCGCCAAGTCTGCAGCAGCGGCACCAGATAGACGCGGGCGAACTCGCGGGCCTTCGCCGTGTCCTGGAGGGGGATGACGGAGGCCGGGTTTTCGATCAGCGACATCATCAGCCGGGCGATCATCTCCCCGACGATGGCGAGGTCCAGATCGGCGGGCAACCGTCCGGTGTCCTGCCAGCGCCGCAGATGGCTGGTGACGAGCGTGCGCGAGACGCCGATGGCGGTGTCGTCGGTGAGGAAGTCGGTGAGTTCACCGGCGGCCGGTGATTCGCGGATGCTGCGGGTGAGCAGTTTCGGCGCCGACGCCTCGTGCACGAATGCGGCGAACACCTCGGTGGTCGCCTCCTCCGGGCCGGTGGCGCGGTCGGCCACCTCGGCGAGCAGGGTGGTCAGCCGCAGCGCTTCGTCGAGGATGGCCAGGCGGACCAGATGCTGTTTGTGGCCGAACCGGCGGTACACGGTCGCGACGCCCACCCCTGCGGTCTCGGCGATGCGCTGCATGGTGGTCTCGGCGAAACCGTTGTCCGTGAAGCCTGCCCGCGGGTGCGCGGCAACGGCGCCGAGGTCGGGTAGCTATCGATCGAGCTGACTGCCGACGCCGCGGTCGCGCACGTCGAGATTCGCTCCTCGGTGCGACTGCTCCGCGGTACGCGCGCCGAGCTGCGGCAGACGACGGTGCTCGGCGATATCTATCTGGCGCTGCTGCCCCCGGCGGACGGCGCCGGGCCGCTGCTCGGCGACGGCGACACCATCTCGCTGCGTGATACCGACCCGGGACCGCAGGTTGAGGAGATGCTGCAGCGCATCGCCACCTTCGTCAACGGCGGCAGCATCACCCGCCTGCAGGACGCGATCGCGCGGCTCGACAGCGTTCTGCCCGACAACGCGGGGGAGACAAGGCAACTCGCCACTGGAGTGGCCGCCGATGTCCACGATGCCGCCGCCGGGACCGCCGAACTCGATCGCACCCTCGCCGCCACCGCGAACCTGTCCCAGCGCCTGCACGATATGCGCGACCGTCTCGGATTCATGTTCTCCGACACCGCCCGCCGGCGACTCGAACGCGTCCCGCAATTCATGACCGCCGTGCTCAACGTGGTCATCGAGGGCGATGTGACCAAGGATGCCGTCGTGCTGCTGCAGGTGATCGGAGCGCTGCGATGACTCGTAGCTCTGGCGCAGAGCCCTCGACACCGGAATCACCGACGCGCTGAAGGTGAAGATGGACGCCGCCGTGAATGTGGTCGGGCCGCTGCTGACCGAGATGCAGTACACCTCGACCGCAAAACCTCTGGCGGCCAAGGTTTCTCAGCGCGACGGCGATCGATATGTGGTGCAGGTCTTCGTCGACATGAGCTCCCGCAGCCGCCAGACCCCCGACGGTGTCGCCGCGACGGCGAGCTACACCGTCACCCTCCGGTGTTCCGGTAACCGGACGATCACCAATGTGGGCGGAGTGGGCGCCGGCCTGCCGGGCGGCGATACCCCAGCACCGGTACCCGCGCCCGGTCGCTGACGGGGCGATCGGCGGCGAGATCGTCCAGATCCGAAAGCGCCACAGGTCAGATCGGTAAATATGGCAGGGTGCTGTGGCTGCGTGAACGACCCCGGCGAGCCGGATGGAATCGAGGTTCATGCCCGTCCTGCGGGTTTCGCTGAAAGATTGCCGGGTACCTGCCGACGTGTAGCCGAACATGCTGGGCTGCCGGGGGCGACGGCCGGTCACACCGGCGTATTCCCTGATGAATCCATCCCATCCGTACGGAGGAGAGCAACCATGACCGGACAGCTCGACACTCTGATGGACAGCACCGTGTACGACTCGCACGACGACAAGATCGGCAAGGTCAAGAACATCTACGTCAACAACGAAACCGGTTCGCCGACCTGGGCATCGGTGTCCACCGGCCTGTTCCGCCACGATTCGCTGGTTCCGCTCGTCGGGGCACAGCACAATCCGCAGTCCGACGCGCTACGGGTGAATGTGGACAAGGAAATGGTCAAATCCGCGCCCGCTGTGGAACAGGACGGGCACATCAGCCGGGAAGGCGAGGAACAACTGTTCCGTCACTACCACGTCGACCCGAACCACTCCGGCTGGGACGCCTACGGCCGTGCCATGCGCGACGACGGGCAGGGGACGGCGCGTCCGGATGCCGGCCCGACCGGACGCCACGCGGCCACCGATCCCACCGGCGACCAGGGCCTGGTCCGCTCCGAGGAACGCTTGAACGTCGACACCCAGCGCGAGGCGGTCGGCACCGCGCGCCTGCGCAAGTACGTCGTCACCGAGGATCAGACCGTCACGGTGCCGACCAGCCACGAAGAGGTACGCGTGGAGCGCGAACCGGTCACCGACGCCGGCGCGTACGGGCAGACCTCCCTGGGCGACGAGGAACAGGAGGTCACCCTGCACCGCGACCGGGTGACCGTGGACAAGGAGACCGTGCCGGTCGAACGCGTGCGCCTGGCCGTCGACGATGTCGAGGAACAGGAGACCGTCGGCGACACCGTGCGCAAGGAGCGCATCGACACCGAGGGCACCGATCCCGGACGCTACGAGGATCGCCGCTTCCCGGACGAACGCTGACCACGATGATGTGAGCCGGGCCCGAACCGGGCCCGGCCCTATCGCCCGGGGGTATCCGACAACGCCGTCAGGCCAGAGCCAGGTGGGCTTGCAGCAACCACGCGGGGACCGAGCTGCGGCCGCCGGGCTCGTCGCGCACATCCTCGAACCGCACCGGTGCGTCGCGGGAGAGATCGTTGCCGTGGATGCGAGCCGGGCGGATGTCGTCGATGACCCAGTATTTCGAAACCGCTTCGCGCAGTTCCTCTTCGGTCACCGGATTGGGGCCGAATCCCTCGGGCGAGGCCGGCAACGCCTTGCGGTCGAAGACGAGCACGAAGTAGGACGCGCCCGGGGCCGCCGCCCGGACGATCGACCGTTGATACCCGTCCCGCTGGTCGACCGGAATCGAGTGGAAGAGGGTGCTGTCGACGATGGTGCCGAACCTGCCGTCGTACCCGGTGAACGAGGTGATGTCGGCGACCTCGTAGGTGGCGGTGGTCAGTCCGCGTCGTTGCGCCTCGGCGCGGGCCAGCTCGATGGCGGTCGGGGCGGAGTCCAGCCCGACTGTCGTGAAGCCGCGCTCGGCCAGATACAGCGAGATGGCGGCCTCGCCGCAGCCGACGTCGAGGACGTCGCCGTGGAATTTCCCTTGGTCGGCAAGCGCTTTCAGCTCGGGTTGGGGCTCGCCGATACTCCAGGGCGGTTTGGCGCCCGAGAACGGGCCGCCCTCGCCCTGGTACGCGTTCTCGAATGTGAAATCGCTCGGTGTGGTCATGATGTCCTCCGCATCGGTCGGGGCTATCAGACGAAGGTGGAGCTCATTCGATGCTACGGCCGCGTCTCTTGCCGGGAGCGCGGGCGGTGGGAGTGCGCCTTCCGGGGCGTGCCTTTGTTGACCGGGCGTGCGACGCCGGTTCCTCGCAGCGTGATCGGATGAGTGAAATAGATGCTCAATATCTCGTCGACCGAGCGCGAGCGCGCCGCACGTCGCGGTGGTCCTGGGAGGTTGTGCACCTGCCCCGGGGAGGCGTTCGTCGCGGCCGCGCTCGAATCGCTGCGCAGCCACTATCCGGAGGCGCGGACCGCGAAGGTGTTGCGCACGAAGGTGATTCACCAATCCCAGGCGACCTTCTCCGCGCATCCCGGCTTCGAATCCCTGCGCCTGGACCAGACCACGCCGGTGCGTGGCCTGTTCCGCGCCGGTGACTGGACCCGCACCGAACTGCGCTCCACCATGGAATCCGCCGCCGAGGGCGCCCGGCGTGCTGTGGACGCGGTCCGCGACTTCACCAGGTCTTGCCGGCCTGCTCCCGGATCGTGTGGTTGATCCGGTTGAAGAAGTTGGTGATCGCGATGTTCAGGATGATCGCGAACATCTGGTTCTCGTCGAAGTGGTCGGCGGCCGCGTCCCAGATCTCGTCGGTCACTCCCGGCGAGCCGTCCTGGATCCGGGTGGCGGCTTCGGTCAACGCGAGCGCTGCCCGCTCCCCCTCGGTGAAGAACGGGGTCTCGCGCCAGGTGACTACGCTGTGCAGCCGCTGCTCGGTCTCCCCGAGCTTCCTCGCCGACTCGACGCCCGCGAACACGCACGGGCTGCAGCCGTTGATCTGGCTGGCCCGCAGATGGACCAGCTCGAGCACGAGTGGATCGACGCCACCGGCGTGAATTGCCTTGTGCAGATGCTGGATTCCGGTGAGCAAGTCGGGATTCGCCACGCTCTTCATGCGTGCTTCCATGGTTGTGTCCTTCGTTGTTTGTGTGCGCCCATCCGGGCCGGTCATCTACCGCCGGCGTGCCCGCCTCGGCCTGCTGGACGGGCGGCTGCGCGAGATCAGATCGGATACGGCGTGGCGCTACGGTGTGGCCGCCGGGCGGGGGCTCAGGCAGAACGGTTTTCGCTGGAATATGTGTGACTCATGCATATAAACTAGGACCGTGACGCAAACCCAGTCAAGCCTTCACCATGCAGCCAACGTTCTGGGCGCCTTGAGTCTCGTCGTCGCCGACGGGATGAACACTGCCGTCGAAGCGGTCGCGGCGCTCGGCCCGTCGGCCCCCGCCGCCCTTGCCGCGATGCATCAGTTCCTGGACGGTGGATCGGTCACGCAGCTGAGTTCCGTTCTCGGCCTGTCGCACTCGGGCACGGTGCGCCTTGTCGACCGCCTCGTCGCCGAAGGCCTCGTCGAGCGCGGCGGCGCACAGGATGGGCGGGCGGTGTCCGTGGTCCTCACGCGGGACGGCCGGGACATGGCCGCACGGATACTCCGGACGCGCGAGAAGTCGCTGACGAGTGCGCTGTCCGCGTTGTCCGCGGACGAGATCGACAATCTCGCGGCAACGCTGGACGCGATGCTGACCACGATGACCCTCGCCAGAGCCGAACAACGCGCAGCCCGCGGCAACGACCGTTCACAACCGTGGCTGTGTCGCCTCTGCGACTTCGACGCCTGCGGCCGAAGCGAAGGTAGCTGCCCGGTCAACAACGCGGTGACGACCGGCGACAAGAGTTGACGCCACGCTGCTGTTCGGCCCGGGGGAGGTGCTCGACAGCTAATCGCCGGATTTGTGCGCCACGGCGAAGATTCGCCGGAACGGCAACCACGTCGTCTCGTCGGCACGCTGGGGGTAGGCCGCGCGCAGAAGTGGGGCGAGCTGGGTGGTGAAGCGCGCCCACTCCTCGTCGTCGAGGGCGCCGCGCACCGGTCGCAGGGCGGTCCCGGTCACCCACTCGAGGACCGGATCCGTGCCGGTCAGCAGCTGCAGATAGGTGGTCTCCCAGGCGTCGACCGTGCATCCGGCCGCGGTGAGCACCGCCGCGTAACCGCTCGGGTCGAGGACGTCGCGGGGTTGCAGGATACCGCTCGATTCCAGGCGCGGCCGCCACTCGTCGCGCGCGGCGAGTTCGCGGATGGCGACATGGGAGGGTGCGTCGAAGTTGCCCGGCACCTGCAATGCCAGCCACGCCCCGGACGGCAGCGCCGCCACCCATCGCGGCAGCAGCTCGGTATGCATCGGCACCCATTGCAGCACCGCGTTGGTCACCACGACGTCGGTATCGGGTGCGGGCTGCCACTCCTCGGCGGAGCGCACTTCGGCGTCGATACCGGATTCCCGTGCGGCCGCGACCATTTCGGGCGAGGAATCGAACGCGTCGATCCGCGCCTTCGGCCACCGCTGAGCGAGCACGCCGGTCAGCTGCCCGGGCCCGCACCCCAGGTCGACCACCCGGCGTGGATTCTCGGCGTCGATGCGCGCGATCAGTTCGAAGAACGGCCGCGAACGGTGGTCGCCGAATCTGCGGTACTTCTCGGGATCCCACATGAGCTGCTCCCCTCGCCGAAGATGCTAAACCGTACGAGCGTCATATTAGTGCCGAGGGGCGGATTCGGCTCGCGATCATCGTGGCAGTGACTGGGCGATCAACTGGGCGGCGAGGCCGCGGCCCGTCCGCGCGGGCCCGGCGCCGATGTGGGTCGTCTCGCCGGTCAGAAGTAGGTGCCGGCGAACGGGGCGGAGGTTGTGGTGAACAGGTTGTCGGCGTCTTCGATTGCGCCGCTGCGGTTTTCGCCGATCCGGCCAGCCAGGGACAGGTGCTGCCAGGTGGATCCGCCGAGGTAGACCGCGGCGAGGGCGGCCACGTCGGTGGTGAGATCGGCGGGGGCGTCGACGCGGGTGACGGCGTCGGCGGTGATCCGGTAGGAGCCGGTGTTGGCGGGCAGGATGTCGTCGGTCACCGCGAGGACCACCGCCGGTGCCTCGCGGTAGCTGCGGCGTCCCAGCGCCGCGGGGACATCGACGAGCCGCAGCCAGGTCTCGTCGTGCACGCCGGCGACGGTGACCACGCGCTCATCGGTGAACAGATGCCGCAGCGGGCTGTCCACCGGCGCGAAGGTCACCACGATCCGGTCCACGATGTCGTGGGTCAGCAGATGCCGCAGCAGTCCGCGATAGGCCGCGGGCGTGGTGGCCACCCAGTCGTCGACGACGATGGTGCGCTGCGGATTGCGCGGCCAGCCGGTGCTGTCCGAGGGGCGGTAGCGCAGGAATCCGTCCTCGGCGCCGGGGTCGCCGTGCACCACCGTCCAGCCGGCGTTGCCTGCGACCAACTCCTGGAAACGCCACCAATACGGCGGCCGGTCGATCGCGCCGTTCCACGAAATATCAGCGGCCGCATAGATTTTCGCCAGCATCTCCCAGCGGTTCCCGGCGTCGAGGTAGCGCACCGGCCCGCCGTGGGGAACGGTGTCGCGCAACCGGGCCTGTCGCCGATCCACCTCGAGCGTCGCGTACGAGCCGGCCACACCGTAGCCGAACCGCTCGTAGATCCCGCCCTGAGTGGCGCGCAGACTCGCGACCAATTCACCGCGCTCGGCGATATCGGCGAGCTGACGCCGCAGCAGCGCGCTCACCACACCCCGGCGCGTGTGGGTCGGCAGCACGCCGACATGTGTGACGGCCGCGTGCGGAAGACGTTGTCCGCCGGGCACCGCCAGCCAACTGCTGTAGGAGTCGACGGCCCCGACGAGCTGCCCGTCCAGGCGCGCCCCGAGCGTGCGCCCCGGCTCGACCAGTCCGTCGGCGCCGTCCGGCAGCGGCGGCAGCCCGACCATCGCGGTACGGAAGATCTCTCCCGCCGCACGTACCTCATCGGCGTCGGTCGGCGTCACGAGTTCGACGGCTGGGCCGCTGGTCATTCATCACCTCCGAGGACGGGCCGGGCACTTCGTGCGCCGCGCTTCCCGGACCACGCTAGCGGGCCGCTGCCGGGAATCAGCGCGATGCGGACCGGCAGGGCGGCCGGATGTTCTGGTGGCACCGCCGCGTCGCAGCTGCTCGGCGATGAATTCCGCGGTCCCGAACCGTGCTCGGCCTCAGCCTGCCGCCGCCATCGCTCGCCATGCCTTTCTGGCGCGGGATCGGGCTCGCGGAGCGGCGTATTCGATGCGCCGGCGCGCCTCGGAGGCGCTGATTCGCAGGAGATCACTCAACAGCTCCGCTGTGTCCCGGTAGCCGGTGTCGGCGGCGAGACCGCGGCGCTCGGCCTCGGCGACGGCCGCGACCATGGCCGCACCCAATCGACGCCGGCGGCGTTCGGTTTCGACGAGGGTGCGCAGCAAGTCGACATCGGCCAGGTCCGACCAGCTCTGTGCCGGAGCATTCGGTGCCAATGCAGTCGAATGTGTGTTCACGCCGGCTAGCGTAGCGCATGCTCGAACGTTTGTTCGATAATCGGTTCGGCCAGCGCGTCGAACTTTGCGGCAGCGTCGCGTGGTTTGCGTTCCGGGCTCATCGAGCTGGGAAGTCGGTGGCCGAGTTCACCGCGGTGCTTGACGTGCGCGGCGCCGTCGCTGGAGGCCGGGGTGTACGCCGGGAGGAAGACCGGCGTGGGCGGCGATGCGTTGAAGGAGCGGAAGGAGCTGAGCTCGCTCGCTCTCGTCGAGCGGTGCGAGAACTTCCGATTCCAGTGCGTCGGCCTCGGATTGCATCGACTCGAGTACCTCGCGGACATTGTCGGTGAGGTGGACCGCGTGCGCGCGCCGGTCGGCCGGATGCGGCTGCCGGGTCACCAGTGCGCGTTCCTCGAGCTCGTCGACCAGTCCCACCATCGCGTTGCGGTGGACCCGCAGCAGATCCGCGAGTTCTTGCTGGCTGCGGCCATCCGCAACGGCCAGTTGGGTGAGGACTGCGAAGTGGGCCGGGTCGAGATCCAATCGCGCCAGCTGCTCGGTGAGCTGGTACGACACGTGAAAACCGATCTGCGACAACAGGAATGCCGCGCGTGAGTCCAGCGGCCGGTTCGTCATGAGAACCACACTAGCAATCCAACAGTATTGCCATCTAAGAGTATTGACAAAAAACGTGATTGTCACTTAATTTGACAATATGACAGATCCCAGCGCTCCCTTCGTTCCTGACACCGACGCACCGGTCACAGTGATCAACACGATGTCGGTCCCCGCGACGCAGCGGGACCTGTTCCTGCAACGCTGGCGTGACAGCGCCCAGTACATGGCGGCCGCCGCCGGTTTCCGCCGAACCCGGATGTTCCAGGCGGCCGGCGCGGCGGCCGAGGTGATCTTCGTCAACGTCGGGGATTGGGACAGCGGCACCGCCTTGCGTAACGCACTGGGCACTGCGGAATGGCGTGAATTGACGCTGCGGATCCAGAACGATCTCGACCTCACCGCACGGCCGATGATCTTCCATCTCACCGTCGAATTGGGACCTGGCGACGTGCTGTCCCGGTAGGCCGGATGGCTTGTCGGACAACGGTTCACCGCCTGGGTGTCCCAGGAGAACAACCATGTCACACCGCAGGGCACCCAGGCTCAGCAGGCCGACGCCCAGCGCCCACCGCACAGCTGTCGGCCTGACCACTCCACCTTCGAACGACCGCACAATATTTCGCGAACGAGGACTCGATGAAACAGCTCTACTGGGCCGCCGTCGGCTACACCGCATTGGGACTGCCGTCGGGCCTGGTCTATCGCGAACTCACCAAGGCCCATCAGTTCACCGGCAAGACCGAACTCGCCGTAGTCCACACTCACCTGCTGGCGTTGGGCACACTGTTCTTTCTGATCGTCCTGGTGCTCGAACATCAACTCGCCCTGTCGAACACCCGCGCCTATCGCTGGTTCTTCGCGGTCTACAACATCGCTGTCCTCTGGACCGTGGCCTGCATGACGATCATCGGTTCCCGGACCGTCCTCGGGCACGGCGAATCCATGCCACTGGCGGAGCTGGCCGGCGTCGGTCACGTCCTGCTGACCATCGGATTCGTGCTGTTCTTCGTCGCCGTGCACCAGGCCATCACGACCCGCCGCGAGGAGGTGGTACCCGCCTGACCTATCGGTGACGTCCGGGGTGGATGCTCGGGCTGGTGTCGCGCGGACGCCAACGGCCCGAGATGGTCTCGGGCCGTTGGTCTTCGGGCTGTCGCATGTGGCTGTCATGCGGGGCGACTTCGCCGCTACTTGATCGAGTTGGCCAACCGGTCGGCGTAAGGGGCGGTGAATCGTCCGACGATGGGCAGCGCTGCGCGGACACCGCCGGTGTTGTTCGCCTGGACCATGGCCATGATCCAGACGACGACCGTGAAGACCGCGACGACGAGTCCGGCGAGGCTGAAGAGGATGCCCAGGGCTCCGAGGAGCGAGCCGAGGATGCTGAGGACGATATTCAGCACCGACACCGCCCCGAAGAAGACGATCGATTGGGAGGCATGGAATTTCACATCGGGATCGTGCCTTCCGATGAAGAGGAAGATGATTCCGGTGAGCCAGCCCAGCGCGTACGACAGGATCGCGCTGGTCTTCTTGTCCAGGCCGGCGGACTGCGGTTGGTTCGCGGGAGGTTGAGAAAATGTCATGGGGTGAGTAGACGCCGCGCGCGCCTCCTACCGATCCCAACTTTCCCTGCGGACCCTGCCGTCAACCGATAGTTGACGGGCGCGTGAGCGTCAACCTATGTTTGACGAGTCGAATCGCGGTGGACAGGAGGAACCAGATGCCGGAAGCGCCCATTGTCACCGGCGTTGCGGCCAGTCGTGGTGTTGTCGCCGGCCCGGTCCGGCTGGTGCGCGGTGTCGACGACTTCGACGTGGTGGAGCCGGGCGATGTCATCGTCTGTCGCGTGACAGATCCGTCGTGGACAGCGCTTTTCGGTGTTGCCGCCGCGGTGGTGACCGAAACCGGGGGAATTCTGTCCCATGCGGCAATCGTCGCCCGCGAGTTCGGGATTCCAGCCGTGGTGGCGGCCGAGGGAGCGATGGAGACCCTGGCGAATCATCGGAACATCTCGGTCGATGGAACCAAGGGACACGTTCATGCCGCTCGCTCGACCCACCATTGACGTCGCTTCCCCAGACATGGCTGCTCGATACGAAAGGGAAGTCCGCGATGACGCACGTTTCACGCAGTTCGCTGCTCGCGTTGCACGCAATTCGCCTCGGCGGGTTCGTTGATACGCACGCGGCGGCCGACCGATACCGAATGCCTGTCGACCTCACCGAGTCGCACATGCGGGACTTCCGGGAGCGCGGTTGGATCAGCCGCTTCCGTTTCGGGACGGACGCAGGGTGGTCGCTCACCGAGAGCGGACGTGCGCAGAACGAGCGGCAACTCGCCGAGGAGCTTTCCGAGTGTGGGGCGAAAGCGTTGGTGGAAGGCGTCTATCGCATGTTTCTCCCGCTCAACGCACGGTTGGTGCAGGCGTGCACCGCCTGGCAACTGACCATCCTTCCCGATGGCAGCATGCAGGACAACGACCACCGGGACGCACAGCGGGACAGGCCGATCCTTGCCGAACTGGTAAGCCTCGCAAAGGAATTGGTTCCGCTGACGAATACGCTCACCGAACGGCTCGCCCGGTTCGCCGGTTACGACACTCGCTTCGCCGCGGCCCTGTCCCTGGCCGCCGATAATCCCGAGATGGTCACCGGAACCGAACACGACTCGGCCCACCGAGTGTGGTTCGAACTGCACGAAGATCTCATTGCCACGCTCGGTATCGACAGGGCATTACCGTCCTAGACGAGTAAGTCCGAAGCCTCGATCAGTGGTCGAACGCGATCCAGGAGCGGGTTACCGGTTGTCCTGTGCCGTACTCGGTGAGCGGCTGCTCGAACTCCGTGCTGCTACGCCGGTCGCTCGAACTTGCCGTCCTGAAGGCCGGTGGTGAAGGCGTCCCATTCACAGGGGGTGAAGAGGAGCACGGGGCCGGTGGGGTTTTTGGAGTCGCGAACTCCGACCGCACCGTTGGTGAGGTGCGCTACCTCCACGCACTCTCCGCCGTCGCGGCTTCGGCTGCTTTTGAACCACTTCGCGGATGACGTTTCGGTACTGACGCTCTGTACTCCTGTTCGATCTTCTCCAGCAGAGCCCTTGACTCCGCTTCGTCCAGCGCCACAGCGGCGATGTCGGACAGCGCCTGTCGGTACACCTCGATCTCGGTTGGCTTGTCCAGGTACAGGGTTCCGGCGTAGCCCTCGATGTATACCACCGGCGGTTGTGTCAGCGCCGGGTTCAAGTGTTGCGGAAATTGTTCCTCCGGCTCGGAGGCTGCGCGAGCGTGCCGCCGCGCGCGGCATCCGGCTCGACCCGACCGGTAGCGAGCTGCCGGTGGCGACGGGCGCGGACCTCGGCACCCTGCTGAGCGTGCTGTACGGGCTGGTCGCCGATATGCGGGAACAGGGGTAGGCGGTGCCGGACGACAGGACCAGATGCACCGAGGTGAACGGCCTGGAAGCGGTGTGGACGATGAAGAAGACCCGGCATATCGAGATCAGTCAGGCGCGCGACACGACCATTGGCGAGGTGATCGAGTATGCGCCGGGCAGCGATCTCGCCGCCGCCGCACGAGAACAAACGCGGACTGGTAGTGCCGTCCGGAACGCTCGTCGCGGTGACGTGCCTGCGGTGGCGGCCGCTTCGGTGACCGCCGGAGCCGACAGTCCGCACACCCCGAATTTTTCGTGCAAACCTCGACGGAATTGCGCGAAAACCGCCGAAACCGGCCAGGTTTGCACGATCTGTTCGGCCGTCAAAGGCTGTGCGCGTCGATCCGGGGAACCGACACCGGCGAGAACGGGGATCACCGAGCCGGATTCCATTCACTCCGATCCGGATCCGCGACGCGCACGGCAGGCGTTGTTACCGTCGCTCCCATGGATTTGCAGCTGAGCGGTAAGCGGGCCATCGTCACCGGCGGCAGTAAGGGGATCGGGCTGGCCGTCGCGCGCGGACTCGCGGCCGAGGGCGTGGACGTGGTGCTCGCCGCCCGATCCGCGGAACCGCTCGCGGCGGCCGCGCAGGCACTCGCCCGGGAGAGCGGACGGAGGATCGTGGCGGTGCCCACCGACACCGGTGACGACGAGCAGGTGCGGGCACTGGTCGAGCGCACCGTGGCGGAGCTGGGTGGGGTCGACATCCTGGTCAATGCCGCGGCCACGCCGTGGAGTGCCGGCTCGCCCGCGGATCTGAATGCCACCAGCGACGACATCGTGCGCCGTGAGGTCGAGATCAAGGTGCTCGGCTATCTGCGCACCGCCCGCGCCGTCGCGCCGCATCTGATCGCGCAGGGCTGGGGGCGAATCGTCAACATCAGCGGACTCGGTGCGCGGCAAGCGAATTCGATCGCCCAGACGGTGCGCAACGTCGGCGTTTCCGCCCTGACGAAGAATCTCGCGGACGAACTCGGCCCGCACGGGATCAACGTGACGGTCGTGCACCCGGGGCTGACCCGGACCGAACGACTCACCGCACGCCTGGCCGCCCAGGCCGCTGAATCCGGTGCCACTGTCGAAGAATTGGAGGCCGGTCTGGCCGCCAACTCGATCCGCCGGGTGATCGACGCCCGCGAGGTCGCCGACGTCGTCACCTTCCTGGCCTCGCCGCGCAGCATCGCGATCACCGGCGATGCCGTCGCGGCCGGCGGCGGCGTGCCGGGGCCCGTGTATTACTGACGCGAAACCGCCTCGCACGCAGATCTTTTCAGCCGTGATCACGCTCGCATGCGGCGAGGAAATCGTCGACGATGCGGGCGCAGTCGTCGCGTCCGGCGCGGCCGATGCCGGTGAGCCGCACGAAGACGATCGGCCCGACGAGCTGCGCCAGCACCGCCGTGAGCTCCCGGTCGCCGAGCAGTGCGCGTGCCTGCGGGTCGTCGAACAGTTCGTCGAACGGGCGGCGATAGGTGTCGATCAGATGAGTGCGCAGCGAACCGGCCCGCACCCCCTCGCCGTGCGCCTGCGCGTCCCCGGTCGCCAGCCACGCCAGCGTGGTCAGATGCAGCGGGACGTCGTTGATCGCCGCGGCCTGCCGGGTGAGCAGTTCGATCAGCCGCTCGCGCAGGGGACCCGCGTCCGGGATCTCGACCACGGGCGGCATCAGCTCTTCCAACGTCGCGGTACGCAACTGTGCCACCGTGTCGAAATGCCGGTACAGCGTGGTGCGCGCGACGCCCGAACGCCGCGTCACCGCATCGATGGTGACCGCGTCGAGTCCGCCGTCGCGCAACAGCTCGGCCGCGGCCGTCAGGAGGCGGCGACGCGAGCGCGCCTTGCGCGGATCGTCCTCGGATCCCATCCCGGCAGTCGATGTCATGGTCTCAGGATTCCTCCTCGGCAAGATCGGCGGCCGCACGGGACAGAAACGATACTGCGAGTAGCATAGCGAAACTGAAAGTATCGTTTCTCGGGAGGCGCGATGAACGCAACCAAGACCGAGCTCGTTCCCGTGCGCAGCCGATGGGTGATCGTGGTGTCCTGCCTGGCCGTGGCGCTGGTCGTCGCGTCGATGGCCGCGCTCTACACCGCCCTGCCGCAGATCGCCTCGGCGACAGGTGCCACGCAGTCCCAATTGACCTGGATCATCGACGGTTACACCCTGGCGCTGGCATGTCTGGTACTGCCTGCCGGCGCTCTGGGCGACCGCTACGGCCGCCGCATCGTCATGATCATCGGGCTGGCGGTGTTCGCGATCGCCTCCGCGATCCCGCTGGTGGTCCACGGCCCGGAATGGCTGATCGGCTCGCGAGCGATCGCCGGAGTGGGTGCGGCACTGGTGATGCCGTCGACGCTGTCGCTGCTCACCTCCGGGGTGGAACCGGATCGCCGCAATGTCGCGGTCGGCATCTGGGCGGGCACGGTCGGCGGCGGCGCGGTCATCGGCATCCTGGGTTCCGGAGTGCTGCTGTGGCGCTGGTCGTGGCTGTCGATCACGCTCGCGATGGCGATTTCGGGTGCGATTCTGGCGGTCGCGGCGTGCACCGTTCCCGAATCGCAGGACGGCGAGCACGCGCGCTTCGATCCCTGGGGAGCGGTGAGCGGGGCGGGCGCGGTGGGCCTGATCGTGATCGCGGCGCTCGAGGCCCCGCAACGCGGCTGGACCGATCCGCTGGTGCTGGGCGCTGTGGTCGCCGGGCTGGCGGTCGGCGCGGCCTTCGCAGTGATCGAATTGCGTGCCCAGCACCCGCTTCTGGATGTGCGGCTGTTCGCCGGGCGGGGTTTCGGCGCCGGGACGCTGTCGGTGGCGGTGCAGTTCCTGGTTTCGTTCGGGCTGTTCATGGTGATCGTGCAGTTCTTCCAATTGATCCTGGGCTATTCGCCGCTGCTGTCGGCGGTCGCGATGGCGCCGATGATCGTGCCGATGGTGGCTCTGTCGGTGATCGCGCCGTGGCTGGCGCAGCGGTTCGGACTGCGGCTGCCCACCACGGTCGGTCTGGTCGTCGTCGGAATCGGCCTGTTGTGCCTGTCGCGGTTGACGGCCGCGAGCACGTTCGTGGATGTGCTGTGGCCGCTGCTGATCATGAGCACCGGCCTCGGCCTGGCCGCGGCGCCGGCCACCGCGGCGATCGTGGACGGGGCGCCGGCGGACAAACAGGGGGTGGCGGCCGCGGTGAACGACGCCGCTCGCGAGATGGGCGCCGCGCTGGGGATCGCCCTGGCCGGCAGCGTGCTGGCGGCCGGTTACAGCCACCGCATCGCCGAGATCGCCGACCGGATTCCCGAACCGATCCGCGGGCCCGTCACCGGCTCGCTCGCGGGCGCGCTGGCCGTGACCGAACGCATCGGCCCGCAGGCGAAACCGCTTGCGGACCAAGCGAAATTCGCCTTCGCGCACGGGTTGCACCAGGCCACCCTCGTGCTCGGGGTGGTGACGCTGGTGATCGCGGCGATCCTCGGAGTGTGGGCACCCTCTCGCGTGCGATCCGGTGCCGAATCGGAGGGTGCCGAAACGGCCGGGGCCGAATCCGCCGGCGCCGAATCGGCTGCCGGAGCAGGGCAGCGCTGATTCGGTGTGTCGGGGCCGGCGTCACCGCGCCGGAGTAGGAAGGCGTGTTGTGATGGACGCGGGCCGGCCCGGCGTCGGCCACGCGCGGGCGTGGGTGTCGGTCCGCGCGGCGGAAGTCGAATCGAGGAGCGGCGATGGCGCAGGTGAATGTGGCGGTGATCGGATACGGATTGTCCGGAGCGGTCTTTCACGCTCCACTGATCGCCGCCGACCCTCGGCTCCGGATGGCCGCGGTGGTGACCTCCTCGCCGGAACGAGCCGACCAGGCGCGCGCCGACCACCCCGGCGTACGGGTATTCGCAACAGTCGACGAGTTGTTCTGCGCCGCAACGGATATCGATCTGGTGGTGATCGCGAGCCCCAACCGCACCCACGAACCACTGACGCTGCGGGCCGTGGCGGCCGGGCTGCCGGTGGTGGTCGACAAACCCTTCGCCCTGACCGCCGTCGAGGGCGAGGCGATGATCGAGGCCGCTCGACGGGCCGGCGTCATGCTGACGGTCTTTCAGAATCGGCGCTGGGACAGCGACTTTCGCACGGTGCGCCGGCTGATGACCGACGGCGCGCTGGGCGAGGTGCGCCGCTTCGAATCCCGCTTCGAACGCTGGCGCCCGCACACCAAGGGCGGGTGGCGAGAGGTCGGTGGCGCCGACGAAGGCGCCGGCATCCTCTACGACCTCGGCAGTCACCTGATCGACCAGGCGCTCGACCTGTTCGGCCCGGTCGAGGACGTCTACTGTGAGCTCGACGCCCGCCGTCCCGGTGTGCTGGCCGACGACGATGCCTTCGTGGCGCTCACCCATGCCTCGGGTGTGCGGTCGCATCTATGGATGAGTGCTGTTGCGCCACAGCTGGGCCCGCGCTTGCGGGTGCTCGGCTCCGAGGCCGGGTATGTGTGTTACGGACTGGATCCGCAGGAGGCGGCACTGCGAGCCGGTCGTCGTCCCGGCGACGGACAGTCTTGGGGGAGTGTCGATCCCGTCGACTGGGGTCAGCTCGGCGCCGAAGGCGATCTGCGCCTGACCCCCAGCGAACCCGGCGCCTATCCGGATTTCTACGCCGGGGTCGCCGCCGCCCTGCTGGACGGCGGCGAACCGCCGGTGGACCCCGCCGATGCCGTGGCGGCCCTGCGCGTCATCGAGCGGGCACGCGCGGTGGCGGCTCGATGAACGCCCGTCAGGGTTTGCGGGCGACACCGCCGTAGGCGGCGATGTCGGCAGCGCGGCCGACCTCACGGGAATCGGGCTGCCACTGCGTGATGCAGGTGAAGCCGGGATCGACGAGCTCGAGTCCGTCGAAGGCCGCGGCGATCTCGGCGCGCGTGCGCGGATAATACGGCGTGCCACCGGTTTTCGCGTATTCGGCGCACAGGTCGACATACGGTTGGCTGTCGTCGGTGCCGTCCCAGAGCACCAGATAACTACCAGACGGCACCGCCGCCAGCACCGTGCGAACGATGCGCAGCATGTCCTCGTAACTGCGGGCGTGACCGAGCACGCCCATGAACATGACGACCACCGGCTCCTGCAGATTCAGGATGGCGTGCGCCTCGGCGATGATCTTCTCCGGCTCGTGGAAATCGGCGTTGACGTAGGTCGTCACACCCTCCGGAGTGGTGCTGGTCAGCAGCGCGCGAGCGTGGGCGAGAACCAGCGGATCGTGGTCGACGTAGACCACCTTGGCATCGGGCGCGACGCTCTGGGCGACCTCGTGGGTGTTCTGCATCGTCGGCAAACCGGTACCGATATCGAGGAATTGCCGGATTCCGGCCTCGCCGGCCAGATGGCGCACCGCCCGGATCAGGAATTGCCGCGACTGCACCGCCATGGTCGCGATATCCGGATCGATCTGCAGACTCGCCTCACCGACGGCGCGATCGACCTCGTAATTGTCCTTGCCGCCCATCCAGAAATTCCAGATGCGCGCCGAGTGCGGAATATCGGTGCGGATCTGCGCCGGATCGTCGATGGCCATATGTGCTGAGCTCCCCGTAGGTGTGGGCGCCGCCGAACCGCGCGGCATCTCGTCGGTGCGAACTACGCGATTATAAACCTCCGCGCAACGGTTGTGCCGGAATATGTTGCAGGGCCGAGATATTCGGACCCGCAGTGGGGGAGCGCGTGTGCGGCGCGGGCGACCATGTGCGACGGCTCGTGTGCGGCAACGTCGTTCGCGGGGAACTCGACAGCGACGACTGGTTAGCTAAGAATGTGCTAGTTGGCTCGGTTTTGTTGGTGGCGGCTGTTGGGGAGTATGTCTGACACGCGCCTTCGGATAGGTGGAAGCCTTGCGCGCCGCGACACTAATCAAGCGTCCAATCTGGAACGTTGTCCACATCGGCACTCGAGTTCGGCGGCTGCCATTCCATCCGCGCGATCGGGTATTTAGGAATTACGCCCCCCCGGCACGTAAGGTTGCCGATCGGTTACTGAGTATCTCGTCTCACATGGAGGTGGTAGAGGGCTTGCACAGCACAGTGGTCGTCGTCGGGTCCGGATTCGGGGGGATAGGCATGGGAACGGCGCTACGGCGCACGGGGATGGACGATTTCGTCATCCTGGAGGAATCGCCCGAATTGGGGGGCGTGTGGCGAGACAATACCTATCCGGGATGTAGCTGTGATATACCGGCGCACCTGTATTCGTTCTCGTTCGCGCCGTACCGCAGTACCGGCATCCGATTCCCGGGGCGCCGCCGGACCTTGGAATATCTGCGGGCCGTCGCCGGCGCGGAAGGGCTACCCGGCCATCTGTACACCGACACCGCCGTCACCGAGGCGACCTACTCGGAATCGGGTTCGTGCTGGGAACTGCGGGCCGCGAACGGGCTTCGGTTCACCGCCGATGTCGTGGTCTTCGCCGTCGGTCAACTGCATCGGCCGAACATTCCGGAGATCCCGGGCCGCGACGAATTCGGCGGCGCGTCGTTCCACACCGCCGACTGGGATCATGCGGCCGAGCTGCGCGGGCAGCGGATCGCCCTGATCGGCACCGGATCCAGTGCGGCACAATGCCTTCCGACGTTGGCCGACACGGCCGACTCCGTGCGGATATTCCAGCGCACTCCGCAGTGGATCCTTCCCAAACCGGCCGCCGAATTCGGTCCGGCGACGCGAGCGGCGCTGCGGCTGCCCGGGGCGCAGCGCGCCTACCGCTGGGGTCTGCACCAGGCCGCCGACTCGCTGCTGGCGCCGATCATGCACCGCCGCTGGCCCGCCCGGCCCGCGGAATGGATTGCGCGGCAGTACCTTCGGCGCACTGTCGCCGATCCGGTGCTACGGGGACGGCTCACCCCGGACTATCCGATCGGCGCCAAACGCATCGTCTTCGACAGCCACTTCTATCGCACGCTGGGTCGCGACAACGTGCAACTGACCACCTCGGCGATCGCCCGCATCACCCGCGACGGCGTCGTGACCGCCGACGGCGGACGCTACGACGCCGATGTCATCGTCTACGCGACAGGATTCCGCGCCGCCGAATTCCTGGCCCCGATCACCGTGCGCGGGCGTGGTGGACAGTCTCTGCAGGACCGATGGCGTTCGGGCGCTGACGCTTTCATGGGCCTGGCGGTGCCTGGATTTCCCAACGCCTTCCTCATCGCCGGACCCAACTCGTTCACTCCGGCGGGCAGCAATCCGGCGATGAAGGAGCATCAGATCGCCTACATCATGCGCTGCCTGCGCTGGCGCGACGAGATCGGTGCGGCGGCGATCGAGGTGCGGGCCGACGCGATGGCGGCGTATCGAGCATGGCTGGCCGACGCGCTCGCCACCACGGTGTGGTCGGCGGATGTGCCCAGCTGGTACACCCACGACAGCGGCGCGATCACCAACCCCTGGCCCGCCTCCGTGCGTACCTACGCCCGGATGCTGCGTCGCCCGCCGGCGTCGAGCTTCGCACCGGTGCACCGCACGGCCGCCGCCGAAACGGTCGGAGCCTGACCCTGCTCGCCCGAGAGGACGGCCCGGCGCGAAAGCCATTGCGCCGGGCGGTCTTCCGGTCAGGCCACGGTGACGTCGAGTTCGACCTCGATATTGCCGTGAGTGGCCTTGGAATACGGGCAGACCAGATGGGCGCCCGCGACGAGCTCGTCCGCGGTCTGCTGGTCGATCCCGGATGCTTCCAGATGCAGTGCGGCGCTGAGCCGGAACTCGTCGCGCTCGGTGTCGTGGTGCAGGGTCACCTCGGCGACCACGGCCAGATCCCTCGGCGTCACCTTCTTCGCCGCTGCCACCCGCCGGACCGCGCCGACGAAGCATGAGGCCCAGCCCGCGGCGAACAACTGTTCGGGATTGCTGCCACCGCCCGCGCCGCCGAGCGCCTTCGGCACGGCCAGGGTGATGTCCAGTGCGCCGTCGTCGGAGGTCGCGCGACCGCCGTTGCGGCCCTCGGCGGTGGAGGTCGCGACTGCGGTGTAGGTGATGTCGGCCACGCCGTCGCGCCCGTCGGGTGACGCAATCGGTGTACGTCACCCGGTCGCCGTGCTCAGTCCTCGTCGTGGGCCAGATGTTGTTTGGCCTGGTCGTAGTCGCCCTCGAGGTGGTGTCCGGGTCCGTAGACGAGATGGACGACGCCGGTGCGGAAGGCGGTCGAGCGAAGCAGAGTCAGCGGGAGAGTGGCCTCGGCGTCGTCGAACAGGCGCATGCCGGACCGCACCGCGATCGGGTGCACCAGCAGATGCAGTTCGTCGAGCAGTCCCGCGCCGAGCAGTGCCCGCACCACCGAGACCGAGCCGGAGATGGCGATATCACCGCCGGATTCCCGCTTCAGTGCCGTCGCCCCGGCGATCAGATCACCCTGCAGCACTTCGGAATTGCGCCAGGTGAAGGTGTGCTCGCTGTGTGACACCACGATCTTGCGGGCGTCGCCCAGCTTGCGGCCGAACTCCGCGTCGGGCCCGCCCGCGGCTTCGCGTTCGGGCCAGGCGTCGGCGAAGCTGTCGTAGGTCTTGCGCCCCAGCAGCAGCGTGTCGGCACTGCCGAGCTGGGCATCGACCGCCGCGCCCATCTCCTCGTTGTAGTAGGGGAAGTGCCAGTCCTGCGGATTCTCGACGACACCGTCGAGAGCGATGAACAAGCCGGCCGTGATCG
>NZ_BDBN01000021.1 GCF_001613005.1 Nocardia nova NBRC 15556
CGCTGCCCGCGCCCGAGCTCGCGCGGCCACGCTGCGCCGTCGCGCCGGATCCGCCGCACCGGCGAGCACACACCCGAACGCGAACGACACGCCGGACAGCGACGACCCCGCACCTGGCCCGCAAGACAATGGCTCGGAAGACAGGCGAGCCCGGCAGCCCGCGACAGCCGCCGAGCGGACCCTCGACGATGACCATGCCGACACAGCTACCGATCTCGAGCCCGAGTCGGATCTCGAGCCCGCCGCAACGAACGATCCCGGCTCGGAGCCCGAGGAAAGCAGACGCCACAAGAGACCACGGCTGGGGGCCGTTCGGCATATCCGGCGGCGCACGGCCGGTGCGGCGGTCGCGGCGATCGTCCTGTGCGCCGGACTGGGCAGCAGCGGATACATGATGTGGCGGCATCACGATGTGACCGCGAAGCAGCATCGTGAGGCGGAGTTCGTGGCGGCGGCGCGGCAGGGCGTGACCACGCTGACCTCACTGGATTTCAATCATGCCGCCGACGACGTGAAGCGCGTGCTCGACGATTCCACGGGTGCCTTCCGCAACGATTTCCAGTCGCGCGCAGACGATTTCGCCAAGGTGATCCAGCAGTCCAAGGTCGCCACCCAGGGCAGGGTCGACGCGGCCGCAGTGCAGTCGATGACCGACGACTCGGCGGTGGTCCTGGTCGCGGCGACCTCCGAGGTCACCAATTCGGCCGGCGCGAAACAGGAACCGCGCGCCTGGCGGTTGAGCGTCACCGTGGAACGCGTCGACGGCCAACTCAAGATGTCGAAAGTGGAGTTCGTCCCGTGAGCACATCCTCCGATTCCCGGCCCGAGCACATCGACGAGCGCGAGACCGGCGCGAACACCGAAACGACCGGAGCGCCTGCGCCTTCCGAGAAGGGCGCGCGGAAGCTCCCGCGCCCGCATGCGGCGCTGACCTGGGTGCGCGGCCATCGCGCCGGGGTGGGGGCCGGGCTGCTCGGCGGACTCGCCGCGGCCTCCGTGGTGGCGGCGACCAGCCTGTACTTCACGCAGTACCGCCCCGATCAGCAGACCGACGACGACGCTCAGCGCGCGGCGATCGCCGCCGCCTCGAACGGCTCGGTCGCGATTCTCTCCTATGCTCCCGATACCCTCGACCACGATCTCACCGCCGCGAGGTCCTTCCTGACCGGAGACTTCCTCACCTATTACGGGCAGTTCACCCAGCAGGTGGTCGCGCCGGCGGCCAAGCAGAAGGCGGTGAAAACCTCAGCTGCCGTGGTGCGTTCGGCGATCGAGCAGATCCGTCCGGATTCGGCCGTGGTGCTGGTGTTCATCAATCAGACCACCACCACCTCCGACAAGCCCGATCCGTCGATGACCTCGAGCAGTGTCAAGGTCTCGCTCTCGCACATCGACGGCAAGTGGTTGATCTCGTCCTTCGATCCGGTGTGAGTCCGCACCGCGAGCGAGGTAGGCGTCGAATTCAGTGCGCCACCATGTCTTTCCAGCTCGCCGGGCGGGTACCGGCCAGATCGTCCTGCCGATACATCCTTCCGTCCGGCGCCAGGTAGTTCCCGGTGCGCGGGTCGTAGTGGGCGAAGCCCACCGACGGTGCGGTGGTCGAGCGCGATGCCGCGGGCGCGTTCAACCCGGGAATCCTGGGCAGCTCGATCTGCGGCAACTGCGGCAGGGGAACTCCCGGTGCGGCCGGTGCGGGTGGCGGCGCGTTCCACCGCGAATCCGGCGGGATGCCTTGTGCTTCCAGATTCGGATCGCGCGGATACGGTCCCACCACCGGCTGGTCCGGCGCCACCGGTTCGTACTCCTGGTCGCTGTTGCAGATCTCCGCTGTCGGCGCTCGCTTTCCCGGTTTCCCGGCACACGGGAAATTGCGCGCGCCGCGGACCGCGACGGGCGAATCCTGTGGCAGCTTGCAGTACAAGCCGTCGGGGGTGTCGATGGTGGTGGTGTCCGACGGCGGCCGCCATGCCGACGGCGGCAGGAAGCCGACCGTACAGGCCGGCGGATCCGAGACCCCGCTGATCCGGAAGTCTCCGGGTCCCAAGCCCTGTGCGTTCTTCGTGGGTTGTACCGCCTGCACGATCGAGACCTCGGGCGGCAGCAACACCAGCACCTGTTCCAGCCCGGCGTGATAGGTCACGCCCAGCTGCGCGACCGAGGTCAGATTCGACAGGAGCACGGGCAGTGTGAGCTTCACCGAATCCAGAAGTTTCGTCGCCTCCTGCGCCGCACCCGGCCCGGTGTTCAGCAGCGTCCGGACCTGCTCGTCGTCGGTGGCGATCTGTCCCGACACTCCGGCCAGGCTGCGCGCCCAGATCCGGATCGCGTCGGCCGAGCGGTCCTGCGAGTCCATCAGCGGCTCGGCCTTCGCCAGCAGGTCGCGGGTGGTGTCACCGGTCCGGTTCGCATCGGCGGCCACGGTCGAGGCGGAGTTCAGCAGCGACTGCAGGTCGTATCGGGCGCCGTTCACGCCGGTGAACACCTCGTCGAGCATGTCGTGCAGCCTGTCCTTGGGAATGCTGCCGACCAGAGTGTCGAGTTCGTCGAGCATCGGCCCCACCGGTTGCGGAACGGTGCTGTCGCGCACGTCGATCACGGATCCGTCGTGCAGATACGGCGGTGCGTCGGTGCGCGGTTGCAGATCGACGTACTGCTCGCCCACCGCCGACACGCTGCGCACCTGCGCCCGCAGATCCGCGGGGATCTTGTGCCCGCCGTCGATGGACAGGGTCGCCTTCACCCCGTCGTCGGTCAGATCGACGGAGGTGACCTTGCCGATCTGAACGCCGCGATAGGTGACATTGCCGAATCGATACAGCCCGCCGGAGGTCGGAAGTTCCAGCGTCACCTTCATGGTGCCGATACCGGCGAGGGTCGGCAGCCGCATGTACTGCACGGCCATCGACACCATGCCGATCACGGCCAGGATCGAGAAGATCACCAGCTGCGCTCGGACGAATCGGGTGAGGATCATCGGCCGCCTCCGTTCGGGTCGGGCGGGTTCACCGGCGCACCCAGCGGGTCGTTGGTCTGGGTGCCGTAGCCGGGGTCGCCGACCATCGCCTGCAGCACGGCGTTCGGGTCACCCAGCGGGGTGCCGAGCAGCAGTTCGCGCCGCAACCGCGGCACGGTGAGGTCGATGGTGGCGAACAGATTGACGTAGTCGCCGCGGATACCGTGGTCGATGCCGTATTGCCCGTACGGGAACACGGTGAGGAAGGAGACCGCGCCGTCGATCTTCGACCCGACGTCGGCCAATTCCCGCAGGGTCGGTTCGAGGTTGTGCAGATTCGTGAGCAGATCCGACTGCACCTGCGAGATCACCCCGGTCGCGGTGTCGCTGAAGGTGCGCAGCTTGTCGAGTGCGGTGGTGATCTTCGGCCGCTCGGTGAGCAGCACCTCGAGTGCGGGGCCGACCTCGCGCAAGGTATCGCTGACCGTATCCCGTTGCTGGGCGAAGGTTTCCGCCATCCGGTTCAGCCCGGTCACGGTGGCGAGCAGATTGTCGCGCTGCTGATCCAGCACGGTCATGAACGCGTCCAGGCGCGGGATCAGATCGTGGATGGCGCCCTCACGACCGGAGAACGCGGCATCGAGATTGTGGATGATGTCGTTGATCTGCCCCATCCCGCCGCCGTTGAGCACCACCGACAGCGACGCGAGGGTCTGTTCGGTCGACGGATAGGTCGAGGTCCGGTTCAGCGGTACCGTCGCCCCGGGCTGCAGGCGCCCGCTCGGCGCCTGTCCGGCCGGCGGATTCAACGCCAGATGAGTCGAGCCGAGCAGACTGGTCTGGCCGATCGTCGCCGCCACATTCGCGGGCACGACCACATCCGGCTTCACCGAGACGTCCACGACGGCGTGCCAGCCGTGCACGGTGATCGACCCGACGCTGCCGACCACCACGTCGTCGATCATCACGGGCGAATTCGACACCAGCGTCCCGACATTCGCCATCTCGACGTGATAGATCGCGGCGTCCGCACCGCGACCGGGGGCGCCGGGCAGCGGCAGCGAATCCACGCCGTGCCAGCCACATCCGGTGACGGTGACCAGTGCGCACGCGCACAGGACGAGCAACCGCGCGATCATGACGGTGGCCTCCCCCAGGGCTGGAGCAGTTCGGTGACCGATGTCGGCGCCGACGGGCCGGGCTGCTGTCCGACGATCTTCGGCACCAGGTCGGGTTCGCTGTAGATCACGTTGTTCGGGTCCGGCGCCGGCCCGGTCACCGGGCTCACCGGGAACGGCAGATAGTTGAAACTGAGCAGGGGCAGAATCGGCCCCAGATACTGGCGGCACTTCTCCCCCGATTCGGCCGCCGTGGCGTTCTCGATACTCGCCACCCCGGCGCAGATGAACTGCATCGGATTGGAGAAGTTGTTGAGCTCGAAAACCCCTGCCTCCGTGCCGGTGTCGGGGTTATAGATGTGATAGAAGTTCGCGATGCTGTTCGGCGCGATATGCAGCAGATTCTCCAGATCCGCGCGATGATCCACCAGATTCTGGGTGACATTCGCCAGCCGCTGCACCTGTTCGCCGGCCTTCGCGCGGTTCTCGGAGACGAACCGCTGGACCTCACCGACCGCGACCGACAGTTCGCGCAGGGCCGCGTCCAGATCGGACTTGCTGTCGTCGACGACGCTGGACAGTGTCGCCAGCCGATTCTCGAACTCGACGATCTGGGTACTGCTGCCCTTCAGCGCGTCCACGAACGTCTGCAGATTCTGCAGGATGTCGACGATATTGCCGCTGCCGTCGGCCAGGATGCGCCCGACCGCGGACAGCTGGGCCAGCATCTGCCGCAGCTTCTCCCCGTTCCCGTCGCTCAGTGCGGCGGCGGTGCTGTCGACGAACCGGCCCATCGAACTTCCCGCGGCGTCGCCGCCCGGGCCCAAACCCGTTGCCAGCTTGGTCAATTGCGTCTTGATCTCGTCCCATTCCACCGGCACCGCGGTGCGCTCGACCGGGATCACCGCACCGTCGGCGAGCGTGGGGCCGCTGGTTCGATAGGCGGGAGTCAACTGGACGTAGCGGGCCGCGACCAGGCTCTGTGCCACGATCACCGCCTCAGCGCCGGCGGGCACCCGAATGTCGCGGTCGACGGCGAGCACCATCCGGGTCGTCGTGCCCTGCGGCCGGATCGATTCGATATGCCCCACCTTCACCCCCGCGACGCGCACGTCGTCGCCGGGATAGATCGCGGTCGCGGTGGTGAATATCGCGGTGAAGTGCTTGGGTCCGAACAGTTCTCGATAACCGATCACGCCTCCGGTCACCACGACCGCGACGATCACCACGGCACCGACGATCCGGACCATCCATCTCGTACTCATCGCGGCGGCTCCGGATGCGGTAGCGGGAACTGGGCCGGCGGGTTCACGCCGAACGCCCGGTCGATGAAGGGCTGAATATCCTGGCCGTCGATCAGATTGGCGACGTAGGCGTTGTAGAAGCGGCCGCCGGAGACTGCTTCACCCTGGGTCAGAGCGACTTTCGCGTATCCCGGGATGGCCTTGCCGATATTGTCGCGATTCTTCTCGAGCATCGCGGCGATCGAGTTCAGCCGATCCAGTGTCGGCCCGAGCGCGGCCTCGTTGTCGGCGACCAGGCCCGACAACTGCTTCGCCACCGCCGAGGTGTTGGCGAGCAGGTCGACGATTTCCTGGCGACGCTGCGCGAGCACGTCGACCAGCGCATTCGCGTTGAGAATCAGCGTATTCACCTGCTCGCTGCGCTGGGCGAGCACCGAGGTGACCGTGCCCGCGCCGGTCAGCAACTGCCGTAGCGATTCGTTGCGGCTGTTGATCGTCTTGGACAGCTGTGTCAGCCCGTCGAATGCCGGGCCCACCTGCGGTGCGATCTGATTCAGCGTCGAGGACAGCATGTCGAGGGAGCGGTTGAGTGAATCGATGTCGATCGCCGAGGTCTTGGTGCTCAGATCACCGACGGCATCGGTCAGAGAATACGGCGAGGAGGTCCGCGAGGCCGGAATGGTGTCGAGTGAGCGCATCCGGCCGGTTCCCGCGGAAACGACCGTGAGGTCGCGTTTCCCCAGCAGCGAACTGGTCTTGATGTGCGCCGAACTGTCGGCGCCGAGCCGGATGGTCGAGTTCACCGAGAACACCACCAGCGCATCCCCGTTGTGCAGCACCACCTTCTGCACGGTGCCGACCCGCACGCCCGAGACGATCACGTCGTCGCCGACCGCCAGTCCGGCGGCCTCGCCGAACAGCGCCTGATAGCGCACGGTGGTGCCCCATGCCATGAACTTCTGCGACTGCAGGCCGATGAGGATGACGCAGACCATCACCACGATCCCGACCAGTCCGGGACGTAACAGATGAGCGCCGCGATAATGCAGCATCTACGGTGCACACCTCCCCGTCTCGGTTTTGATCCAGGGCAGCTGGACGACCTGCCCGGACGGATCGCTGACTCGGATGGTCAACGCGCACACGAAGTATTGGATGAAGTTGCCGTAGGAGCCGGTCCGCACCATCTTCCGGAAGTTCTCCGGCGCCCGCTGCAATGCGTGGTCCACCTTGTCCTTGCCGTCGTCCACGGCGGGTGCCAGCCGCGCGAGCTGTTCGACGCTGTCGGCCAGGGGAGCTCGGCTCTGCGTGAGAAGATCTGCGACGGAAGCGGTTCCGCGGTCCAGTGCGTCGATCGCGGAGCCGATCGGATCGCGGTCCTGCGACAGCTGGGTCACGAGTTGCTCGAGGCGGCCGATGGCATCGGAGAACTGGGTGCCGTTGCTCGCCAGAGTCTCCATCACCTGGTTCAGGTTGTCGATCAGCTTGCCCACCACATCGCTGGTGTCGGCGAGCCGGGAGGAGAAGGAGGCGGTCTTGGTCAGCAGCGAATCCACCGTGCCCTCCTGCCCCTGCACGATCTGCACCAGCGACCAGGTGAGCGAATTGACCTCCTGGGCGTTCAGTCCCTGCAGCACCGGTTTCAGGCCGCCGAGCAGAAGATCGAGATCCAGTGCGGGCGTGGTGCGTTCGAGCGGAATCCGCGCACCGGGCCGCAGGGTCGCGGTGGATCCCGGACCGTCGGTCAGTTCGAGATAGCGGTCGCCGACGAGGTTCAGATAGCGGATGGCGGCCTTGGTGCCCCCGGTGAGCACGATGTCGCGGTCGGCGTCGAAGGTCACCACAACCCGCTGATCCGGGCGCAGCGTCACCCCTTGCACCCGGCCCACCTCGACGCCGGCCACCCGCACACTGTCTCCGGAGCGCAGTCCCGACGAGTCGGTGAATTCCGCCGAATAGCCGTTGGTCGAACCGGTGCGGTACTGACCGAAGACCAGGACGAGGAATCCGGAGAGAACCACCATCACCACCGCGAAGGCGCCGAATTTCAGCAGCGGCGTATCCCGTTGTCTCATCGCGGACCTCCGGCGGCGGGATCGACGGCCCCGAACAGCACGCTCTGCAGCAGATCCGGATTCACGCGCAGGGTCCGGTTGGTATTCGGGAACGGGACGGCGCCGTCGTCGACCACCACGAACTTGGGCTTGCCGTTGTAGGGCACCGGCAGCACCGAACACTGCGGGCCACCGGATGCGGCGACCTTGGGCAGATCGCGCGGATATCGGTACGGTTCGGCGCCCCACAGGAAATTGACCGTCAGTCCCATGCCCGGAACCTGCACCGGTTTCACATTGTCCATGTAGTCCAGGCCCTCGATCGAACATTTCAGCGCCGGTGCGTATTCGGCGGCCAGATCGGTGGTGGGTACCAGCAGGTGCAGCATCGAGGCCAGCGGCGCGCCGTTGTCGCCGAGCACCTGGTTGCCGACATCGGCCAGGCCGATCGCATTGACCAGCAGCGCATCCAGATTCGCTTGTTCGTCCACCACGGTCCGGCTGATCGTGGCGGCATTGCGCGCGGTGGACAGCAGGTCCGGCGCGGCATCGCCGTAGGAGGCGGCCACATTCGGTCCGGCCGCGATCTCGTGACTCAGCGAGGGCAGAGCCGGCTCGATCTTGGCCAGGAACGAGTCGAGATCGGTCAGCATCTGCCCGACCTGTTCGCCGCGGCCGTTGGTCGCACCGGCGATCGCGCCCAGCGTCTCGTTCAGCTTCTCCGGTTCGATCTGCCCCAGCACCGCGGTCAATCGTTCGAAGATGGTGTTGATCTCGACCGTCACGTGCCGGGAGTCGAAGATCTGGCCGGCGTGGATCGAGGACGCGGATTTCTCCGCCGGCGGCAGGAATTCGACGAATTTGGCGCCGAACACGGTGGTGGAGGCGATGTCCACGGTCACATTCGACGGAATGCGTTTCACCTGATCGGCGTCGATCGCCAGCTGGATCGCGGCGAGCCCGTCGGGCCGCTCGTCCACCGCGGCCACCCGGCCCACGGCCACTCCGCGCATCTTCACCTTCGCGTCGGGGTACATGACCAGGCCCGCACGCGGTGACAGGACGGTGACCCGCACGGTGTCGGCGAATCCGCCGCGGAACATGACCACCGCCAGAGCGACCACCCCGGCGATCGCGGCGATCGACAGCAGACCCACGATCGGACGTAAAATGCTGCGCAACACGGCTTCTCCCCTAGCCCGACAGGTTGAAATTGCCGTTGGAGCCGTAGATGGCCAACGAGACCAGCAGGGTTACCGAGACGACGGCGATCAGCGAGGTCCGCACCGCGTTGCCGACCGCGGTACCCACTCCGGACGGCCCGCCGGCGGCGAAAAAGCCGAAATAGCTGTGTATCAGCAGAATTGTCAGTGCCATCAGGATCGCCTGCACGAACGACCACACCAGATCGAGCGGATTGAGGAAGGTGGTGAAGTAGTGGTCGTAGAGCCCCGAGGACTGGCCGAGCAGGAAGACGGTGGTGACCCGGCTGGCGAGGAAGGAGGCCACCACCGCGAGTGAGTACAGCGGCGTGATCGCGATCATCCCGGCCACGATGCGGGTGCCGACCAGATAGGCGATCGGCTCGATCGCGATGGATTCCAGTGCGTCGATCTCCTCGTTGATCCGCATGGCGCCCAACTGCGCGGTGGCTCCCGCGCCGAACGTGGCCGCCAGTCCGATGCCGGCCACCACCGGCGCCGAGATGCGCACGTTGATGAAGGCCGACAGGAATCCGGTCAACGCCTCGATGCCGATATTGCCCAGGGAGCTGTAGCCCTGCACGGCCAGGGTGCCACCGGTGGCGAGGGTGAGGAATCCGACGATCACCACGGTGCCGCCGAAAACCGCCAAAGTGCCGGAGCCCATGCTGAATTCGGCGATGAGCCGGATGGTCTCCTTCTTGTAGCGCCACGCGGCGAACGGAGCGCCGAACAGCGCCCGCACGTAGAAGAGCGTGTGATCGCCGATGCTGCCGAGGCTTTTCACCGGCCGGCGCGCCCGCCGCACGGCACGCGGATATCTCGCTTCCAGTACCACAGCCGTTCCCCCTCATCTGGCCGTCATCTGAATGCCGATCGCGGTCACGACGACATTGATCACGAACAGCGCCATGAAGGCGTAGACCACGGTTTCGTTCACCGCGTTGCCCACGGCCTTCGCGCCACCGGAGACGATCAGCCCGCGATAGCAGGCGATGAGCCCGGCGACGAGGCCGAACAACAGCGCCTTGACCGCCGAGATCACGACTTCGTTCAGCCCGGTCAGCAGGGTGATGCCGTTGGCGAAGGCACCGGGGTTGACGTTCTGCACATAGACGGAGAAGACGTAACCACCGGCGATGCCGATGATGCAGACCAGACTGTTCAGCAGCAGCGCGACCAGTCCCGAAGCGAGCATGCGCGGAGTGACGAGGCGCTGCACCGGATTGATGCCGAGCACCTCCATGGCGTCGATCTCCTCGCGGATGGTCCGCGAGCCCAGATCCGCGCACATCGCGGTCGCACCGGATCCGGCCACGATCAGCACGGTCACCATGGGACCCACCTGGGTGACCGCGCCGAATGCCGCGCCCGCGCCACTGAGGTCGGCCGCACCCAGTTCGCGCAGCAGAATGTTGAGGGTGAAGCTCACCAGCACGGTGAACGGAATCGCCACGAGCAGGGTCGGAATCAGCGATACCCGGGCCACGAACCAGGACTGCTCCAGGAATTCGCGGGTCTGAAAGGGGCGACGGAAGGCGAACTTCACCGCATCGGCCGACATGGCGAACAGTCCGCCGATGGTCTGCAGTCCGCCCGCCGAACGGCGGGACATACTCCGGGACCAGCCCGGCAGAGTTATCGCCATGCCGCCACCTCCCGGAACCCCGCTGCGTCGCGACAACCTGGCGGAAATCGCATTCTCGGTTTCGATAATGCTACATCCGCGAGACAAGAACGCAATAGCTATTGCGAGTAGGTAGCGTTTCGGATCACCAGCGGTTGCGCGCCTCTTCCGCCCAGCCGGTGAGGCCGTCGAGCTCCACCCATTCCCCGTCGTCGGTGCGGGCTCGGCCGGTGAAGTGCCCGAAGCACTGATGAGTGTCGTTGGCCAGCACACCCAGCGCCGTCCGGGATTCGCGTACATGGAAGGGCGTGAACTCGACGGCAACGCGCGGGCCGCGAATCCGCCACGGCCGCAACCAGTCCCGGCGGTCGTACACCCATTCCAGCTCATCGTCGATCTTGTGCAGCCGGCCACGCACGAACAGCGCGTTCTCGGTCGAACCGGTGCCGTCGGTCCACTTGCCGCCGAGCTGGATCGCCGTCTCCGGGCCGCAGCCGGCGGCCCAGTTCCACGCGATCGAGTACGGCCACTTCCCGCGTCCGTGGTCGAGGACGGCGAACCCGTCGGCGACCACGTAGGCGACGCCGTCCACGGTGAGGGTGCCCGACACCGGACGGCCGAGATCCTTGACGGTGTACTGGAAGCGCTTCGCACTCCACGGCACCACGACACCGAGCGATTCGTGTCCCGCCGGCGACCCGGCCGTCAGATCGATATCGATGCGCGGGGTGGCGGCGTGAATCCTGGTGCCGGCCGGATCGTTTCGCAATTCGATCACCAGATCGCCGGCATGTCCGGTCGCGGTGCCGGCACCGCTGCGATCGGGAAGATGCACACCGCGGGCGAACGGCGTCACCACATCCTTGACGATCTCGGTGCCGCTCGCCCGATCGAGCACGTAGATACCCTGCAGACCGGCGTAATCCAGCGACGTCAGCACGATTCCGATGATGTGGTCCGGGGTGACGATGCCCCAGTACTCCCACCGCTTGGTGCGACCCCAGCCACGCAGATTCGCCCGGTGCAGCGGCCGGCGCGTCCAGCCCACCGCGTCGGGATTCAGCCGGCCCCGCGACGTGCACAGATCGACACTCGCGGTGATCTCGCGCTCCGTGGTCACCCGTTCGGCCATCGTGGCCCTCCTTCGCTGCCGCGGTCGACGCGACCGCGGTCGGTCCATTGTCGCGGGCGGGCCGGTCATCACGAACGGGCCACGCCTGCGACGAGGCCGGCACCCACGCACGTGGCCGACGTCATGCTGGACGTGTTGCACTTCCGATAGCTCTGAGTATGCTCATTAATGAGCGCACTCATTCTTATCGGCCGATAGGAGGCGTCGGGTGGCAAGTACACAGCAGAGCCGGCAGGTCGGGCGGCGGGTGCGCAATATGCGCGAGAAGCAGAGCCGAATCTTCGAGGTGGCCGCGCGGTTGTTTGCCGAACGCGGATTCGCCGCGGTCACCACCCAGCAGATCTCCGATCGGGCCGATATCGCCGCGGGCACGCTGTTCCGCTACGCCTCGTCCAAGGGGCAGCTGCTGCTCATGGTCTACAACGAGGACTTCCGGTCGGCGCTCGAGGCCGGCGCCCGCCGCGCCCGCGACATCGCCGATCCGGTGGGCGCGATCACGGCATTGCTGCGGCCGATCCTGGTCGCGGCGGCGCGCAATACCGAGAACACCATCGCCTACCAGCGCGAATTGCTGTTCGGCCCGCCCGAGGAGACCTACCGGGAACAGGGGCTGGCGTTGGTGGCGCAGCTCGAGTCGGTCCTCGCCGAGATTCTGCTGACCGCGGTCGCGAACTCCGGCGAGCCCACGGCCGCGCAGCGGGAGGCGGCCCGCGTGGCGGGCCGCGGTCTCTTCGCGGTACTGCACATGGCGCTGGTGCGCCCGTCCACCGGCGTCCACCCCCACCACGATCCGATCGACGATCTGCACGCCCAGATCGCTCAACTCGTCGCCGGTTTCCGCAGCGCCGCGGTCACCGGAGCCTGAAAAACCAACGTGGGCCACGGCCCGCAGAACGGAGTCGACATGTCCGGCACGATTCGCAAGGTGAGCGTCCTCGGGACCGGCGTCCTGGGATCCCAGATCGCCTTCCAGACCGCCTTCAACGGTTTCGAGGTGACCGCCTACGACATCAACGACGAGGCGCTGACCGCGGCGGGTGAGCGTTTCGACAAACTCGCGGCCACCTACCGTGAGCAGGTACCGGGCGCGGGTGACGGCAAGGCCGAGGCCACCGCCGCGGGCATCGCGCTCACCAGCGATCTCGCCGAGGCCGCCCGGGACGCGGATCTGATCATCGAAGCGGTGCCCGAGGTGCTGTCTATCAAACAGGACACCTATCGCCGGCTCGGTGAGCTCGCGCCCGAGCACACCATCTTCGCCACCAACTCCTCGACGCTGCTGCCCAGCGACATGAAGGACGCCACCGGCCGCCCGGACCGTTTCCTCGCCCTGCACTTCGCGAATCAGGTGTGGCACTTCAACACCGCCGAGGTCATGGGCACCGAGGACACCGATCCGAAGGTGTATGAGGCGGTAGTGGAATTCGCCCGGGCCATCGGCATGGTGCCGATCGAACTGCACAAGGAGAAGGCCGGCTACGTCCTCAACTCGCTGCTCGTGCCGTTCCTCAACTCGGCGATGGCGCTGGCGGCGGGCGGCTACGCGGAGCCGAAGGCGGTCGACGAGACCTGGCGCATCGGCACCGGCGCGCCCGCGGGCCCCTTCCAGATCCTCGACATCGTCGGTCTGACCACGCCGTACAACATCCTGGTCAACAGCGGCGAGGACGGCCGGAAGCTGGCGCAGTGGCTGAAGTCGGAATACATCGACAAGGGCAGGCTCGGCCTGGCCAGCGGCGAGGGCTTCTACCGGTACAACGCGTAAGACGTTACGGCACAGCCACATTCGACAGTCGGGGCGGACAACCACAGGCAGGAGAGACCCGGATGTACTACAGCAGCGGCAACTACGAGGCGTTCGCCCGCCCGCGCAAACCCGAGGGCGTCGACGACAAGACGGCGTGGTTCGTCGGGGCGGGCCTGGCCTCGCTGTCGGGCGCGGCCTTCCTGATCCGCGACGGGCAGATGTCCGGTGACCGGATCACCATCCTGGAGCGATTGAAGCTGCCCGGTGGCGCGCTGGACGGAATCAAGGAGCCGGCAAAGGGTTTCGTCATCCGTGGTGGCCGCGAAATGGAGAACCACTTCGAGTGCCTGTGGGACCTGTTCCGCTCGGTGCCCTCGATCGAGATCGAGGGCGCGAGCGTCCTCGACGAGTTCTACTGGCTGAACAAGGACGATCCGAACTACTCGCTGCAGCGTGCCACGGTGGATCGCGGCCAGGACGCGCACACCGACGGCCTCTTCGCGCTGAACGACAGGGCGCAGAAGGACATCGCGAAGATCTTCCTCGCCACTCGCGAGGAGATGGAGAACAAGCGCATCGACGAGGTGTTCGGAAAGGACTTCCTGCAGAGCAACTTCTGGCTGTACTGGCGCACGATGTTCGCCTTCGAGGAATGGCACAGCGCGCTGGAGATGAAGCTGTACCTGCACCGGTTCATCCATCACATCGGCGGCCTGCCGGACTTCTCGGCACTGAAGTTCACCAAGTACAACCAGTACGAATCGCTGGTACTGCCGCTGTATCGGTGGCTGCTCGATCAGGGCGTGACGTTCCGGTTCGATACCGAGGTCACCGATATCGACTTCGACATCACCGCGGATCGCAAGCAGGCCACCGGTATCCACTGGGTCTCGGACGGGGTCGAGGGCGGCGTCCGGCTGGGCCCGGACGATCTGTTGTTCACCACGATCGGTTCGCTGGTGGAGAACTCCGACGAGGGCGATCACCACACCCCCGCGACACTGAACGAGGGACCGGCGCCCGCTTGGGAACTGTGGCGGCGGATCGCGGCCAAGGATCGCGCCTTCGGCCGCCCCGACGTCTTCGGATCCCATATTCCCGAGACCAAATGGGAATCGGCGACGGTCACCACACTCGATCAGCGCATACCGGAGTACATCCGCAAGATCTGCAAACGCGATCCCTTCAGCGGCAAGGTCGTCACCGGCGGCATCGTCACCGCCCGGGATTCCAGCTGGCTGCTGAGCTGGACGGTGAACCGGCAACCGCACTTCAAACAGCAACCGGCCGATCAGATCGTGGTGTGGGTGTACTCGCTGTTCGCCGACAAGCCGGGTGACTACGTGCACAAGACGATGCAGGAGTGCACCGGCGAGGAGATCACCCAGGAGTGGTTGTACCACTTGGGCGTTCCGCTCGACGACATCCCGGAGCTGGCGGCCGAGGCCGCGAAGTGCGTGCCGGTGATGATGCCCTACGTCACCTCGTTCTTCATGCCGCGCCAGGCCGGTGATCGGCCCGACGTGGTGCCCGAGGGCGCGGTGAACTTCGCCTTCATCGGCCAGTTCGCCGAAACGAGCCGGGACTGCATCTTCACCACCGAGTACTCGGTGCGCACCGGTATGGAGGCCGCCTATCGGCTGCTGGGCATCGAGCGTGGCGTGCCCGAAGTGTTCAACTCCACCTACGACGTGCGCAGCCTGCTCAATGCGGTCGGCCACATGCGCGACGGGGACGCGCTGAAGATTCCGGGCCCGGAGTCGTTGCGGCGCAGGCTCATCGGGAAGCTGGAGAGTTCGGAGGTCGGGCTGCTGCTCGCCGAGTACGGGCTCATCACCGACAAGTAACCGGCATTCAGTCGCGGGGATCGGCCGACGGCCGGTCCCCGCTTCGGCGCGCGAAGGTGGCCAGCAGTTCTCGTGCCTGCTCACCCCCGTCGAGCAGACGGCCGGTGCGGCGGGCGATGCGCCACCCGTCGGATTCGCGGCGGAGTTCGAGCCGGTGCACACTCGCGCGCAGTACCTCGTAACCGTCCGATTCGCGATGCACCAGCAGTGATTCGAAGACCGCGAGCGCCTCGTCACCGTCGATGTCGATGCGTGCCGGACCCTGGAAATGCGCCGACCCGGCGGCGATGAGCGTCCGATGTGCGGGCGATTCCACCATCGCGCGCACCTGGTCACGCCCCCGCATCCGCCAGCCCTCGACGTCGTATTCGCCTTCTGCACACCATAATTCGGCGGTCGCCTGCGCTTCCCCGGCGTCGACCAGCGGTCCGTAGGACGCGATGATGCGCAGGATCGCGAGTTCGTCCTCGACCCGTCGCAGCCGGCGGAGAATATCCGCGAGTTCGACCTCGGTCATCTCGTCCTCCTCTGGTCCGCCCGTGGCGATATCGGGCTCACCGGTTCGCCAGCTCGGCCAATGCGGCCAATTGGTCGCAGTAGTGTTCGGCCGAGTTCGCGGTGACGGCGCATCCGGCCAGTGTCGCACCCGCATCCGCCAGGGCCGCGAGCCGCCGCGTCACCCGGTCCGGCTCACCGAGCGGATCCAGCGGGCCGGTGGGCAGGACCACCTCGAATCCGGGTGGCGAATCGACTTGCGAGAGCATCGTTTTCAGCTCCGCCATCGGCAGGCCGAACGGCATCCACCCGTCGCCGAAGCGGACCGCGCGGCGCAGCGAGCGCATCGTTCGCCCGCCCACCCAGATGGGCACCCGGGATTGCACTCCGGCGGGCTCGACGATCATCCCGGAGAAGCTGTAATGCGTTCCGGTGTAATCGGGTTCGCGCACGCCGAATGCGGCGCGCAGGGCGGCTATCGCATCGTCGGCGCGCTCTCCGCGCCCCTCCCAGGTCGCCCCGAGCAGATCGAATTCCGCGCGCAGAGATCCCACTCCGACACCCAGGACGACCCGGCCGCCACTGATCCGGTCCAGTGTGCCGTAGCGCTTGGCGATCTCGAGCGGGTGGTGATACGGCAGCACCAGCACCGAGGTGGCGAGCCGGATCCGGGTGGTGCGGGCGGCCAGATACGCGAGCGTGGCCAGCGGATCCCAATAGGTCGCACCCCGGGAAGCGGCCACCGACGCCGGTACCGCGGTGTGTTCACTGCAGGTGAGATGGTCGAAGCCCAGGCGGTCGGCGGTCTCGGCGATGCGGGCGAGTTCCGCCATGCCGGCATCGGCCTCCCACGGCGAGTACTGCCCGGGAAACCGCACCACGATCGGCGACGACAGGGCCAGGCGCACCGGGCCGGTCATCGCGGATCCGGTTCGGCGCCGATCAACTTCTGCATCCGGCGATGCCCGCCCAGCACGATCGCCGCCCGATCCGGACCGCTGCTGCGCGCCGCCGTTTCGGCATTGCCGCCCGCGACGAACACCGGTCCGTTGGCCAACTGCTCGAGCCCTTCGCGCGCCACATCGGCCGGTTCGGCCACGAGCATGCCGGGGATGTCGAAATTCAATCCCGCACGTGCCATCGCCGGTGTCCGGGTGACACCCAGCACCAGATGCAGCACGTCGACGTTGTAATCCCGCAGTTCCAGCCACAGGCTCTCGGCGAAGATCCGCAGATACGCCTTGGAGCCGCCGTAGACGGTGTGGCGGGCCGAGCCGCAGTAGCCGGTGAGCGAGCCGACCAGCACGATGCCGCCGCGGCCCCGCTCGCGCATGCCGCGCCCGAAATGGTGCACGAGCGCCAGCGGTGCGGTGACATTGAGCGCGTTCATGGCGGCGAACGCGTCGAGGTCGCCGTCGAGGAATTCGGCGCTGTGGGTGTTGGCCCCCGCGTTGTAGACGAGCAGGCCGACCTCCACGTCGGCGGTCGCGGACGCGACGCGCGCCGGTGCGTCGGGCGCGGTCAGATCGACCGCCAGGGTCCGTACCTGGACCCCGCGCGCGGCGACACGTTCGGCGGTCTCGGCCAGCGGGCCCTCCCGCCGCGCCAGCAGGACGATATTGATTCCCGCGGCGGCGAGCCGGTCGGCGAACTCCGCGCCGACCCCCTCCGAACCGCCGGCGATGACGGCCCACGGCCCGTAGCGGTGCGGATCGATGATGTCGTTCGGTTCTGCGGCCATGCCCGGACGGTAACCGAAACAGGTTTCGGTGCGGCGCGCACTCCCGCTCACCGGACACTCGTGTCGCGAAGAAAAGCACTGCTCAGGGTGAAATGAACGCTGTTCACTAAATTGCCGAAAGATAGTGCGCCGCAACGTTTTCAGTTCGTGATCGTGCCGCTCGCGCGCACGACACATTCGCCAGTATTTTCGAACATGGTTGCTGAGCAGTGTTTTCGCGGAAACGGGGCACTCGACATCACATTCCTTCATTTCGAAAACTCGCCGTGAAACTTCCATTTCGAAGCCGCCGGACGGCGCGAACACTTCGGGTAGCGCACCCTCGGGGTCGGCGTTATGCTCGTGCGCGAATTTCGAAATCGTCTGGCGGTCCGCGCATTCGAGTCAGCCGTGCACAGCGGAAGGTGGGGGAACTGTGCCATCTCCGCACATGTGGATGTGGATCCGGAAGTATCGATAGTGACCTATTCAGTCAATTCGCAGCAGGCGCCCGGGGGCGCCGCCACATCCCGGCCACCGCGACGAGTACCGGCCTTTCTCCTTCCCGCGACGATCTGTGTCTTCGTCGGCGCCGCGGCTTGCCTGGCCATGCTCCGGTTCGCGCCCGAGACCGAACGAGTGGCCTCGGCCGTCGCCGCCGGGGTCGTGGGCCTGGCCTTGGCCGTGACGTCGGGATTCGCCGGTCACTACCGTGACCGGGCGATTCGCTATCGTGAGGCCAACGATCGCGCCGAGCGTGCGGTCGCGAACTACGTCGCCGAGAGCGAGGCGCGCCTGGCAGCCGCCCACGATACCGCGGTCGCGGCGGGGCGGGAGGCGGGCGGCAGCGAGAACCGCCGGGTGGCCGCGATGGCGGCGTTCGCCGGCGCCGCCGGGCGGATGCAGGCGATGACCACCTCGATGCTGGCCGAACTGCGCGAAATGGAACATCGGCACGCCGATCCGTCGGTGCTGGCCGATCTGCTGACCCTCGACCATCGCACCGCACAGGCCGGACGCCTGGCCGACAGCATCGCGGTGCTCAGCGGCGCCCGCTCGGGCCGGCGGTGGGCGAAACCCATTGCGATGGAATCGATTCTGCGCGGCGCCATGGGTCGCGTCGCGGGCTACCGCCGGGTGCGCCTGCGCGCGGTCGCCGAAATCGCGATCGCCGGTCATGCCGCCGAGGGCGTCATGCACGCGCTGGCCGAGCTGATCGACAACGCCTGCAATTTCTCCCCGCCCACCACCGAGGTCCACGTCTACGCCGCCGAAGTGCCGGCCGGCGTCGTCGTCACCATCGAGGACAGCGGACTGGTGATGAGCGAATCCGCCCTGCGCCGCGCCGAACAGGCGGTGTCCGGCACCCGGACGGCACGCGGAGCGGATACCGATCTGTCCTCGCTGACCGGCACCCGGCTCGGGCTCGCGGTGGTCGGCAATCTGGCGCGCAAACATGCGCTCACCGTGTCGTATCGCCCGTCGGCGATCGGCGGCACGGCGGTCGTCGTCGTGGTCCCGCGCGATCTGACCACGCGCCTGGACCGCTCCCCCGGCTCCACCGCGACGATCGAACTGCCGCCCGCCGCGCGGGTCGCGACCCCGGCCGCCCTTCCGGCGAGTCCGTTCGGACCGCCCGTCACCGACGACCGGGACGCCGACGCCACCACCGCGGCCGCGAAACACTCTGCCACGCAGGCGGTTCCGGACCCCGAGCGGTCGGCCGAACCCTTACCGAAACGCCGCCGCGGCAGCACTCTCGCCGCAGTCCATCCCGACGGCCTGCGCAGCGCCGCCGTCGAGGATTCGGCCTACCCGCGGACGCGGCCGTCGGCCCTCGGCGCCTTCCAGCGCGCGGTCTCGGCCCCGGATTCCCCCTCCCCTTCGATTGCCCTGGAGAACGATCGATGACCACTTCGGTACCGGCGCACCTGGATTGGCTCCTGGACCAGCTGCTGGCCCGCACCCCGCACAGCCGGCACGCCCTGCTGCTGTCCAGCGACGGTCTCAAGATCTGCCACACCCCGGAACTGTCGGTGGACAAGGCCGATCAGCTGGCCGCGATCGCGGCCGGAATCCAGAGCCTCTCGCACGGCGCCTCGGTGGAATTCGGCGACGGGCGCAGTGGCGTGCGGCAGTCGATGACGGAGTTCTACGGCGGCATCCTGTTCATCGTCGAGGCCGGATTGGGCGCCCACATCGCGGTCGTCGCCGATGCCGAGGCAGATGCCGGGCTGGTCGGCCACAACATGAGCGAACTGGTCGAACAGCTCGGCGAACACCTCTCCGCCGCGCCGCGCGGCCCGCGGCCGTGAGGCGGGCGCGATGACCAGGCCGGGCCGCGACGACACCCCGGACCGGCTCTACACCCTCACCGGCGGCCGCAGCCACCCCGATACCGACGCCTTCGATCTGGTGACACTCGTGGTGGCCGAATCGGAGCCGGCCCCGGGGATGCAGTCCGAGCAGGTCGCGATCCTCGAGATCTGCCGGGCGCCGACGGCCGTGGTCGAGATCGCCGCCGAGCTGCGGCTGCCGGTCGGCATCACGATGGTGTTGCTGGCCGACCTGCTCGACGCCGGAAAGATCACCGTGCGCCACCCGCATTCCGCGCCCGCGTGGGAGCCGTGGAATGCCCTGCCCGACACCGAAATACTGGAGAAGGTGCTCGTTGGACTCCGCAACCTCTGATCCCCTCCGCACCGGATTCGGCGACCGTCCGGCCCGGGCCCAGGCGCCGCTGGCCGACACCGCCCGGCACGGGCTCAAGGTCGTCATCGTCGGCGGTTTCGGCGTCGGTAAAACCACCATGGTCCGCGCGGTCAGCGAGATCCGCCCGCTCGACACCGAGGCGACGATGACCTCGCTGGGCATCGGCATCGACGATCCCACCGGCGCACCGGCCAAATCCACCACCACGGTCGCCTTCGACTTCGGCCGCATCACCATCGACGCGGAACACGTCCTGTATCTGTTCGGCGCACCGGGGCAGGAGCGCTTCTGGTTTCTGTGGGACCGGTTGTTCACCGGCGCGCTGGGCGCGATCGTGCTGGTCGACCCGCGCCGGATCACCGACTCCTGGTACGCCATCGACCGGCTCGAACATCAGCAGACCCCGTTCGTGGTGGCGTGCAACATCTTCGGGCCTGCCGGCCACGACGACACTCAACTGCGTGCCGCCCTGGATCTGGATCCGCACGTGCCACTGGTGGAATGCGATGCGCGCTCGCGGGATTCGGGCAAGCGGGTGCTGATCGCCCTCGTCGAACATCTGCACGCCGCCGGCCTGCGGGCCGCCGCCCGGGGAGCGGCCCGATGAACGCGCCGCAGGCCGGTCTCAGCGCCGATGGTTGCCCGGTCTCGCCCGCCGATCCGATGCCGTTGAGCGGCCCGCGTTTCCACACCGACCCGCACGAGTTGTACCGGGAGATGCGGCGGGCCCACGGCCCGGTGGTCTCGGTGGAACTGCCCGGCGGAATTCCGGCCTGGCTGGTGATCGGTTATCGCGAAGTTCACCAGGTCACCAGCGATGCGGAACTGTTCCCGCGCGATGTGGCGCGCTGGAATCAGTGGCCGAACATCCCCGAGGACTGGCCGCTGCTGCCGATGGTCGGCCGCCCGATGCCGTCGATCTACTTCACCGCCGGGGCCGAGCATCTGCGGCATCTGGCCATGGTCGAGCCCGCGCTCGAACAGGTCGACCCGTTCGGATTGCGCAGGGCCTGTGAGGATCTGGCCGATCAGCTGATCGACCGCTTCTGCGGGCGCGGCACCGCCGACCTGATCGCGGAATTCGCCGAACCACTGCCGGTGCTGGCGCTGGCCTGGGTGATCGGATTCCCCGACGATCAGGGTGCGGATCTGGCCTGGACCATGAAGACCCTCGCCGACGGTGGCGCCGAGGCGCAGGCGGCCTACGGCCGATTCGCCGACCATATGCAGCGACTCGTCGCGATGAAGAAGTCGCGCCCGGGCAACGATCTCACCTCGCGGATGCTGCACTCGCCCGAACGGTTCAGCGACGAGGAATACGCGCTCGATCTGATGGCCGTCACGGCCGCGGGCCAGCTGCCGACCAGCGACTGGCTCGGAAATTCGGTGCGGCTGATGCTCACCGACGATCGCTTCGCGGCCGCCCTCGGCGGTGGCCGCCACAGCATCGGGCAGGCGATGAACGAGGTGCTGTGGGAGGACACCCCCACCCAGATCCTGGCCGGGCGCTGGGCCTCGCGCGACACCCGGCTGGCCGGCAAGACCATCCGGCGCGGCGATATGCTGCTGCTCGGCCTAGCGGGCGCGAACGCCGATCCGCATGTGCGCCAAGATCTTTCCGATTCCCTCGCACCCGCGCACAGCGGCAACAGCGCGCATTTCGCGTTCAGTTACGGCGAATACCGCTGCCCCTTCCCGGCCCAGCAGATCGCGGAGATCATCGCGCGCACCGGGATCGAAGTGCTGCTGGATCGGCTGCCGGATCTCGACCTCGCCGTCGCCGCCACCGAACTGACTCGCCGGCCGTCGCCGTTCCTGCGCGGAATGACGTCGCTGCCGGTCACCTTCACACCCGTTCGTACCGTGGGAGGTACCCCGTGAATGCCAGTTGCCCGCATGCCGCACCGCTCGTGATCGATCCGATGGTCGGCGACCTCGGCGGTGAGACCGCCCGATTACGCGATGCCGGACAGCTGACCCGGATCGAACTGCTGGGGGTGCCGGCCTGGACCGTCACCGGCCACACCCTGGCCCGGCAGTTGCTCATCGACCCGCGGCTGGTCAAGGACATCAACTCCTGGTCGCTGTGGCGCGACGGCGTGGTCACCCGGCAGTGGCCGCTGATCGGCATGATCGACGTCGGGGTCTCGATGTTCACCGTCGACGGCCCCGAACACCGCCGCCTGCGCATCAAGACCACCCAGGCGCTGACCGCGCGCCGCCTGACCTCCCTGCGCCCGTTCATCGAATCGACCGTCGCCGCACTGCTGGACGATCTGACCGCCGCCGGCGACGGCACGGCCGACCTGAAATCGGTCTTCGCCTATCCGCTGCCGATGCGCGTGATCAGCGAGCTCATGGGCGTCGACCACGCCGATCATCCGATGCTGCTCGACTGGTACAAGGCGTTCTTCTCCCTGCTCACCCCGCAGGACGAGCGGCTCGCGGTGATCGAGCGAATGGGCGAGTACTTCACCGAGATGGTGCGCAAGAAGTCCGCCGACCCGGCCGACGACCTGACCAGCGCGCTGATCCTGGCCACCGACGGTGGCGAACCGCTCAGCGAGGCCGAGGTGGTCGGCAATCTGCAGGCGCTGGTCGCCGCCGGGCACGAGACCACGGTGTCGCTGATCCTCACCACCGTGCGCGCCCTGCTCACCCATCCGGAGCAGTTCGAGCTGGTGCGCTCGGGGCAGATCGATTGGGAGACAGCGATCGAGGAGACGCTGCGCTGGGACGGTCCGGTGACACATCTGCTCATGCGGTTCGCGACCGAGGACATCACCGTCGGCGACACCGTCATCGAACGCGGCGAGGGGGTGGTGATGTCGTATCGGGCCATCGGCCGCGACACCACGGTGCACGGCGCCGACGCCGACGCATTCGACATCACCCGGCCGACGGCCAAGCGCCACATCAGTTTCGGTCACGGACCGCACATCTGCCCGGGTGCCGCGCTCGCCCGGCTGGAAGCGTCGATCGCACTGCCCGCGCTGTTCGAACGGTTCCCGCAGCTGTCGTTGGCCGTACCGGTGGAGGAGATTCACAACCTTCCCGTGCTGACGCAGAACGATTTGGCCCAGTTCCCGGTCCGGCTCGGCGACTGAGTTCCGCGCGCGACACCAGGGCCGCGCTACCGAAATTTTCGGTAGCGGATTGCTATCGTCGATGACCGGCCCAGTCGTGCGCGAAAACTCAACCGAGAAGGGGCGTGATGTTCGGGCAGCTGCGATCGCGCAAACCCGTCGTGCCCGTCCGAACCCTGATTGCCGTTGCGGCAGTGGGGATTTCCGCGACCGTCACCGCCCTCTTCGGTGGCCTACCGCACTCCGCCGCCCCCGGCCTCGTCGGCCGCGAGGACCAGTGGACCGCCGTGCACGACGGCCCTCAGCAATATCCGGACGTCCATCTGGACTCCGATGTGCCGATCCGGATGAGCGACGGGATCGTGCTGAAGGCCGACGTGTACCGGCCGGTCGACGCCTCCGGCGCGGTGGTCGCCCAGCCGCTGCCGACCATCGTCAATCTCACGCCCTACACCAAGCTGATGACCGATCTGGTCGGCTCGGCGGTGGAGAATCCCGCACTGCAGCCCCTGGTCATGTCCCTGGTGCGGCAGATCAACCTCTCCGGCACCCCGATCAGCAGCTTCGGCGATCTGCTGCACGCCCTCGACGGCGGCACCGTGCCGACCGTCCTCGGCCTGGACCGCAATCTGATTCGCAGCGGCTACACGCTGGTGGTCGCCGATGTGCGCGGCACCGGACAGTCCCAGGGCAATTGGGAGACCCTGGGCGCGCGGGAACAGCTCGATACCCGCGAGGTGATCGATTGGGCTGCGGCACAACCGTTCTCGAACGGCAAGGTGGCGATGAGCGGCGGCTCGTACGCGGCCATCAATCAACTGCGAGCGGCGGAGGACGCCCCGGCGGCGCTGCGCGCCATCTTCCCGGTGGTGCCCGGCAGCGATCTCATGCGTGACGTGGTGGCGCCGGGCGGCGGCGTCGGCACCACCTTCCTGCCGATGTGGCTCCAAACGGTCAATCAGCTCAAGCTGATCCCCGATCTGAAGGCGATCCTCAACGGAACCTTCGACTGGAAATGGCTCAGCGCCCGGGTGGCGGATCCGGCCACCAATGTGGACCTGCTCGCTCAGGCCCTGTTGACGCCGTCGATGGACGATATGCCGCCCGCCCTCTCGGATGCACTGGACTCCGGTAGCGATTTCCGCCAGGCCCTCACCGGACATCCGGAACGAGTTACCGTGCCCACCTTCGTCTACGGCGGCTGGCACGACATCTTCGCCAACAGCGCCACCAAGATCTACCAGGCCATCCCGCTGCCGGCCGGGCGGAAACAACTCGTGGTCGGCGACACCTATCACGCCAATCCCGGTGCCGGCACCGGCGTACCCGGCGCCCCGCCGCGGCTCGAGGTGTTGCAGCGAGCGTGGTTCGACAAGTGGCTCAAGGACATCGACAACGGTATCGACAGCTACGGCCCCATCGTGCTGAAGGAGCAGGGCGGCGGCTGGGTGACGCTGCCGCAGTATCCGCAGCCTGGAGCCGACCACCGCCGGGTCTACCTGACCGCCGGGCCCAGCGGCACCACCGATGCGGCGGTGCACGACGGGTCGTTGAGCGCACAGCCGCCGGCCGAGGTCGCCACACTCACCGTGGCGCCGGGACTGGCGACCCTCTGCTCCCGGGACGCGGCCCAAGGTTCGGCCGGTTCCGCGGCGATGCTCGATGCCTGCGCCAAGGACTCCCGGGTCGCCGAACACGACGCGCTGACCTTCACCAGCGCCCCGGTCTCCGCGCCGACCGCCATCTCCGGGCCCATCGACATCCACCTCGAGACCGTGCAGGACGCCACCGACGGATTCTGGAGCGCCACCGTCAACGACGTCGCGCCCGACGGCACCTCCACCGCACTGACCACCGGACAGCTCACCGTCTCCATGCGCGCCGTCGACGATGCCCGCAGCAGCCGATCCGCCAACGGCGACTACACGATTCCGTTCCATCTGCTCACCGCCGCGGCGCGGCAGCCGGTGACACCCGGCGAACCCGTGGGCCTCGACATCGCGGTGATCCCGACCCAGGCTCGGCTGCAGATCGGGCATCGGCTGCGGATCGACCTGTTCGCGGCCAATGCGCCCAAGGCCATGCCGTTCCGCCCGATGCTCAACGATTCCGAGCTCAAGCCCCAGCATCTGCGCCTGGATCCGAACGCACCGAGTTACGTCAATCTGCCCACCGATCGGCCCATCGGCTGAATTACCCAGTGTCCGAACAGTTTTCGCGCCGCACCCGAGTTTCGGTACCGCCCGCCGGTTAACGTCGCGCAGTCGACGGTCGATAATGACCGCGAGAAGCCGGTGCGCACCGACGTCGCACCGCTCGGCGGGGAGGTGCGGCTGATGTCCGGAGAACAACCACAGGGCGCTGCGGGTCCGGTGGAATTCGCGACCGTGGGCCTGGGTTGGGACCCCGCCCGCGGCCGGCGCTGGTTCGGCGCCCGCCGCACCGCGATCGACCTCAACGCGGCCGCCGTCCTGCTGGCCGGCGACGACCCGGTGGAGGTGGTGTATCACCAGCACCTGATCTCCGCCGACGGTGCGGTGCGACTGCTCGGCGACAGCGTCAACGGCGAGGACGAGGGCGACGACGAGATCATCACCCTCGACCTGACCCGGGTGCGCCCCGAGATCACCGGCGTCGTCGTGGTCGTCACCTGTTACAGCGGCCAGACCTTCGCCGAGGTCGAGAACGCGCGCTGCCGCGTCACCGCCGGTGACGGCATCGTGCTCGCCGATCGCGACCTCGGCGCGGGCGGCGATACCGGCATGGTGGTGGGAGTTTTCCGCCGCGGGCGCCACGGCTGGGAATTCCGCGAGATCGCCGCCGGAATCGCCGCCGCACATCCCGTCGAAGCGCTACCCCACCTCGCCGGCCTGCTGCGCTGACGCGCTCAGTGGACCTGTCGCTCCGAATCGCCCCAATACTGTTTGCGCAGTTCGCGTTTGAGGATCTTGCCCGCACCGGAGACCGGCAGGGCGTCGACCAGCTCGATGGTGCGCGGGGTCTTGTAGCCGGCGATCGATTGCTTGGCGTGGTCGCGGATCTCCTCGACCGTGACCGTGGCGCCGGGATGGCACACGATCACCGCGTGCACCCGCTCGCCCCATTCCTCGTCCGGGACACCGATCACCGCACACGCGGCCACCGACGGATGTCCTGATACGGCGTTCTCCACCTCGGCGGAGTACACGTTCTCGCCACCGCTGACGATCATGTCCTTCATCCGGTCGACGATGTAGACGTACCCCTCGTCGTCCATGTAGCCGCCGTCGCCGGTGTGCATCCAACCGCCCCGCAGCGCCGCCGCGGTCTCCTCGGGCCGGTTCCAGTAACCGAGCATCACATGCCCGCCGCGGACCAGGATCTCGCCGACCGTGCCGCGCGGCACCTCGTTGTCCTCGGCATCGGCGACGCGCACCTCGGCATGCGGGGCCGCGCGGCCCGCCGAACGCAATCGGCCGGCCAGGTGGTCCTCGGGGCCGAGAAGTGTTGCCACGGGCGACAATTCGGTCATTCCGTAGGCCTGGGCGAAGCGCGCCTGCGGGAACGCCCGCATGGCACGCTCGAGCACGGCCTGCGCGATCGGCGAGGCCCCGTAGACGATGCCGCGCACACTGGACAGATCGAAGTCGCGCACCCGCGGGTGGTCGACGATCATCTGGATCATCACCGGTACCAGCAGCGTATCCGTAACCTGGTGATCGGCAATCGCTTTCATCACCGCGACCGGATCGAAGGCCGGAACCATCACCTGGGCGCCACCCATCATGATCTGGGTGACACAGCCGGCCAGATCGGCGAGGTGGAACATCGGGGCGGCGTGCAGATAGCGAGCGCCGGGTTGCGCCAGATATCCGGTGGACAGACTGCCCAGCCCCGAGATCTGCAGTCCGGCGTGGCTGAGCACCACACCCTTGGGGTGACCGGTGGTCCCGCCGGTATAGAAGATTCCGGCCGGTGCGTCACCGCCGCGGCGAACATCCTCGACGGGGTCCGCGCCCGCGATCAGTTCCTCGTACGACAGCATGCCGTCGGGCGCGGGACCGTCACCGCAGTGGATCACGGCGCGCAGCACCGGCGCGGCCGCCCGCAGCGCGGGCACCATCGCGGCGAAGGTGTCGTCGACCAGCAGGACCGCCGTCTCGGAATCCTCCAGCGAATAAGCGATTTCCGCCGGACTCCAGCGAATGTTGACCGGATTGAGCGCTGCCCCGGCCCACGGCACGGCCAGCACGTACTCCAGATACCGATCACTGTTGAGCGCCAGAATCGCGACCCGATCACCCTCGCCCACACCCAGCTGCCGCAACGCCGCGGCGAGCCGCGCGACCCGGTCGGCGCCCTCGGCGAAGGTGCGAACACGATCGCCGCAGATCGACATGACCCCGTCGGGGTTCTGCTGAACGGCCCGGTGCAGGCCCTGAGTGAGATACATGCGCGTCTCTGCTTTCTGCCTTCGCTTCGCTCCGGCGGGGTCTCGGCCTCTTGGCCTCGATTTTTCCCTCCTCCGCTCAGTCGCTGCGCTCCCTCGCTCCGTCAGTCCAAAATCGAGGCGGCCGAGCCCCACGGAGGAACTCCGATGAGTGTCGTACGCCACAGGCTGGGCAGCCATGGATTTCGCGTCGAAGTTCGGGGGCTGGGATTTGTTGGTTTCTCCAAAGTCGCGTCGTATTCTCGGGCCTGTCATGACTGAGTCGTCCGAGTCCTCGAGTGCCCCGCGGCAACGCTTGCTGGCGCGGATGCGGGCCGAGCGCGACGCCCTCGCCGCCCGCATCGTCGACCGGGCCCGCGCCGAGATTCCGGATTACCGCACGATCGATGCGGCCGATCTGCTGCCGACGACGATGGCGATCATGGACCGGCTGTTCGCCTCCCTCGCCGGTACGGCCGATGTCGAATCGTCCGAAGGCACCCGGCTGACCGATTACGGCCGGATCCGCGCCACGCAGGCGGTGTCCATGGAGGCGCTGCTACGCGCCTGGCGCCTGGCCGAACGCCTGCATCTCGAGACGCTGAGCGCGGTGGCGGCCGAATGCGGCGCCGACGACGCGGTGCTGTTCGAGATCACCCGTGATCTGCTCGAATTGGTCGACGATGCGACGGCCTCGTTCTCCGACGCCCACCACGAGGTCGAGCGCACCCGAGCTGGTCACGACCGCATCCAGCGCGCGGAATTCACGCGGGCCGTGCTGGCGGGCACGATTTCGGCCACCGAGCTGACATTGGGCATCCAGCGCTACGGCCTGCGCGCCGACGCCGACTATCGCGCCTTCCGCGCCCGCGCCGACGCGGCGCCGCCGACCGAATTCGACCGTCTGCTGCGACCCCAGGGCGCGGATTACGCCTTCCGCACCGTGATCGACGGCGACTATGCCGGGTTCACCGATCGCACGATCCACATTCCGGGTGCGGCACTGCTGGCGTTCGGACCACCGCGCCCGCTCGCCGAGGCCCCGCGGTCGTTTCGGCTGGCGGGCCGCGCCCTGGCCACGGCGGCCGCGCTCGGCCATACCGGGACCTGTGAATTCGACAGTCTCGGCCTGCTTCCGGGCGTCGCCGCCGATCCCGAACTCGGCGCCGAACTCGTGCGTCGCTATCTCGCGCCGCTGGGCAGCGGCGGCTCGGCCGCGACGCTGATCGACACCGTGACGGCGTATCTCGATACCGGCATGCGCATCGAGGCGACCGCACAGCGACTGATCGTGCATCCCAATACGGTCCGCTATCGCATCGGCCGTTTCGAGGAGCTGACCGGGTGCGATCTGCGCCGGGCGCACACGGGTGCGCAGGTGTGGTGGGCGATTCAATACGACCGTCTGGTACGGCCTGGCGCAACGAATTTCGCGTCTGCGAATTAGTGAAGTTTCCCCCGAAATGCCGTGCGGTTGCTCCGGGGTGGCTTAGGCTCTGACTGCCTCGATAGCTCGGGGCTTGCAGAGCGGGTCGCCATGCCCACAGCGTCCCGCTGTCGCAACATCAGGTCAGGTGGGGGCTGCGTCCCCGACAGCCCCCATCGCCCCTGAACAACACCGTAGTGTGAAACATCGATAAATCGAGGGACAGTATGCGCGGATTCCACGCCCCGTCGCCCGCCGAACGATTGCTGGCCGAGATCTACGAGGCCGGATACACCTCCGTCGATGACTTCATCGATCGACTACGGTTTCGCCCGCGCCACGCCGCGCCGGAACCGGCCCGTCACGCCGCGGTGATCGACCCGTTCACCGACACCATCGAGCTGCAACTCGACATCCCCGATGCGGCGGATTCCCTTGCGGGCATGACACATTGGTATCCGGAGTTCGATGCGGACGTCGAGGTCGACCCCAGCGCCGACACCACGGAATTCCCTGCGGTGCAGCGCATCTGGGTCGTCCCGGAACGCCACGCGAGCTGACCGGTCGCACCGGCCCGGCCCGCCGCTACATCTGCGGTAGCGAATCTCCCTGCACCAGTTCGATATCCAGCTCGATCTTCACGGTGGTGCCCACCGCGGCCACACCGGCGCGCACGACGGCGTTGTAGTCGATCGCGAAATCGTTGCGGTGCAAATGGGTCTCGGCATGGAATGCGGCGCGGACCCCGCCCCACGGGTCGGGTCCCGACCCGCCGTAGGTCAGGTCCAGCTCCACCGGGCGGCGCTGACCGTGCAACTCCAGTTCACCGGGCATCACCCAGGTGTCGGCGCCGGTGCGCCGCAATCCGGTTCCGGTGAATCCGATCAGCGGGTAGCTCTCGACATCGAGGAAGTCGGCCGAGCGCAGATGGTCGTCGCGCATCCCGATTCCGGTGTCGATGCTGGCCGCCTTGATCTCGGCGAAACCCGTTGTCTGCTCGAAGTTCCGGGCCACGTCCAGCCGTCCGCCGACCTCGGCGAACCGCGCCTTGATACTCGCGATGCCGAGGTGGCGGGCGGTGGCCACGACCGTGGAATGCACCGGGTCGATGGTCCACGGGCCCGGTGCCGGCGTGCCGAGGGAATTCGCCTCCGACTGCAACGCCACCGCACCCAATTGCCCGCTGCCGGAAGCCGATATCCGCGCGATCTGCGCCACCGGCTGATAACCGGGGGCGGTCACCACCGCGGTGTGCATACCGGCGGGCAGCGGCTCGGTCGCCGCGGCCCCGGTTTCGTCGGCCACCGCACGGGCGAGCTGACGACCGTTCAGATCGGTCACGGTCAGCAGCGCACCCGGCACCGGCCAGCCATCGGAATTGCGAACCTGTGCGGTCAAACCGCTCATGCCTGCGCCTCGCTGACGCTCGGCTCCGGCATGCGCGGGGCGCCCTGTGACATTGATTCGCTCGCAAGCTCGCTCATGACAGCTCCGTGTTCTGATCGACACCACTGGGCTCGACACCATTGTGCCGGACCCCGTTCCGTTCTCCGTTCGTCGCGGCACCGTTGGTGCCGGAGACTCCGGCGGGCCCGGCGGCCGGGCGCTCGCCCTCGTCACCGTCGTCGTAACCCAGCCGGACATCGTGCTCGACCTCGCCGCCGCCGACGGCGACCCGGCTGGTCACCGGCGGATATCCGCGCGCGACCACCGTGTACTCACCCTCGCTGAGGTCGGTCAGTACATACTGCCCGTTCTCGTCGGTGCGAGTGGTCCCGATCGGGGTTCCGGAGCGATCCAGCACCGTGACCTCCGCGTCCGGCACCGCACCGCCGTCGGCGAGCACGGTCCCGGTCAGCACCGCCATCGGCGAGAGCTCGATGTCGTGGTGCAGCAGGCCACTGTCGGGCACGACCAGCGCGGTCGCGCTCGGGCGCATGTGTTCGGCCACCGCGACCAGGGTGTAGGTCCCCGAGACCACACCGTGGCAGAGGTAGTTGCCGGACTCGTCGGTGACGGCCGCGCCCACCACTTCACCACGCAGATCGGTGAGGGTGACGGTCGCACCGGCCAGCGGCTGACCCGTCACAGTGGTCCGGACCGTGCCCGACAGCTCGCCCGAACCCTGCAGGGTCAGGTCGAGGCGCTGAGTGCGGCCGTCGGCGGTGACATTGACCGCGGCGGGCTGGTGACCGTTCGCGGAGACGATCAGCACATAGTTGCCCGCGCCGGGCGGCTCGATCGAGTAGCGACCGCCGCTGTCGCCCGTCGAACGCGAAACCTGGTGTCCGCGTTGGTCGATCAGTGTCAGCGCGGCGCCCGCGACCGGTCGGCCGTCGGCCCGCTGCACCTGCCCGCCGATGGCGTGGCCGCTGCCGTGGGAGTTGACGACAGGAGTGTTTGTCATCGCCGAAACCTCCGCAATTCGATGTGATTCGTGCCCGTTGGCCGCGGCGTGCCGACCCGCCGCCGCAACGGCGGCGAGAACCGGTTCGGGCTCGGAGAGCGCCTGGGCGGCACCCTCCCACACCTGGTTCTCGGCCCATTCGGCTTCGGCCGTCTCGACCGGATCCTTCGGCGCCGGGGCGGGCGCCGAAGCATCCTGCAGCGGAATCTCTTTCATGAACATCATGACGATGCAGGCCAGCAGGGCCACGCCCGCCGCGGCGTAGAAGACGCCGTGCATCGAGTTGGTGAATCCGATCAGGATCGGGTCCTTGATCTGCTGCGGCAGCGCGCCGATTCCGGCGGTGTTGGCCTGCAACTGGTTCAGCTTGCCGGCGTCCAGTCCGGGCGGCAGGTGACCGCCGAAGGCATCGGTGATCTTGTGCGGCAACAGATTGAACAGAATCGTCAGGAAGACCGCGACACCCAGTGTGCCGCCGACCTGCCGGAAGAATGTCGCCGACGCCGTCGATACACCCATATCCGACCGCGGACCGGCATTCTGCGCCGCGATGATCAACGTCTGCATACAGCAGCCCAAGCCCAGACCGACCAGCGCGCCGATCGCGAGCACCTGCCACATCGCGCTGTCGAAGTGCAACTGGGCGTAGAGCAGCGCGCCCACGGTCACCAGGAAGGTGCCGACCACCGGCAGGATCTTGTAGCGGCCGGTGCGCTTGACGACCTGACCGGAGATCATCGAGCCGATCATGATGCCCAGCACCAGCGGCAGCATCAGCAGACCCGCCTCGGTCGGCGAATAGCCGCGCACCACCTGCAGATACAGCGGCACCATGCTGATCGCGCCGAACATCGCGATACCGACGATGAAACCGCCGATCATCACCACCGAGAAAGTGGAGTTCTTGAACAGCCGCAGCGGAATCAGCGCGGAGTCCTTCATCAGGTACTCCACCCCGATGAACAGCACCAGGCCCACCGCGCCGACGGCGTAGCAGATCACCGAATTGCCGGAACCCCAGCCCCAGGTGCGGCCCTGTTCGGCCACGATCAGCAACGGCACCACACAGATCGCCAGCGCGATCGCACCCCACCAGTCGACATTCAACTTCTGCCGCTGATGCGGGACATTGAGCACCTTGGCCACGACCGCGAGGGCGACCACGCCGATCGGCACGTTCACCAGGAACACCCAGCGCCAGCCGTCGATCCCCCACAGGGTGTCGTAATCGGAGAACAGACCGCCGAGCACCGGGCCGAGCACGGTCGAAGTGCCGAAGACCATCATGAAATAGCCCTGGTAGCGGGCCCGTTCACGCGGCGGGACGATATCGCCCACGATGGTCATGGCCAGCGACATCAGACCACCGGCGCCCAAACCCTGGAACGCCCGGAACGCCGCCAACTCGTACATCGACGTCGCGAACGTACACGCCGCCGACCCCACCACGAAAATACCGATCGCCAGCAAATAAAACGGCTTACGACCATAAATATCGGCCAACTTGCCGTACAACGGCGTCGAAATCGTCGCCGTGATCAAATACGCCGTCGTCGCCCACGCCTGCTGATCGAAACCATGCAAACTATTCGCGATCCGGACAATCGCCACACTCACAATATTCTGATCCAGCGCCGCCAAGAACATCCCCAGCAACAAACCGGACAAAATAGTCAAAATCTGGCGATGCGACAGAGACGGTCGCACGTCCGCCGGCGGCGCGATGGTCGGAGCGTTCGGCTGCGCCGGCGGAGCCTCACTGGTCGAAGTCGTCATGTGTATGTAAGCCCTAATTCGAATCGGCTGTTGCAGTGGATTTTTCGGCTGTGGATTCCTCGATGCCGCTGACGAGCAGCTCGAGGAGATCGGTCAATCTGGCCCGTTCGTCGGCGGGCCACTCGGCCATCACCTCGGCCAGCCAGCGGTTGCGGTTTCGACGGTTCTCCTCGAAAACCCGCACCCCCTCGGCGGTGGGCGCCAGCACGCAGGCCCGGCCGTCCACGGGGTCGGCCCGGCGTTCCACCAGGCCGTGTGCCACCAGCGATCGAGTCTGCCTGCTGATGGTCGATGTTTCGGTATGCAGGGTGTCCGCCAGCTTCCCCGTCCGCTGCGGACCGTCGTGGACCAGGCAGAACAGTACAGAATAGGCCGATCGCTCCAGACCGTCCGGACCGTACTTGGCTATGTGCGATTTGGTTCTGCCGATCGCCCGCATCAACCGGATCAGCTGACCGCCGAGTCGATCGGCCACATCCTGTTCGGTGACGCCGGCGCTGTGTTCGATGCCGTGCTCGCCCGGGCCTACATGGTTACGCAAGCTACCGCCTTCGGCCCGCGTGCTCACACGGGGATCACGGGCATCGACGACCATGACCGAGCTTCCTTCTCCCCACGACGCATTTGATTAGCATGTACAACTAGTTGCTGAGGCCAACTATACATACGTTCGGAACCCACTCGCACGTACCCCGGCCCACACCCGGGAACGCCGGGCCGGACACGCCGAGCGCAATCCGGACATCCCGTGATTACCGATGGTTTGCTCGAACTGTCGCATTTCCGACTCTGATCGATCGGCAAGTCGACGCGGAAGGACCGAGCTGACCATGTCTGCGCCAATCGAGCCCGCCCGAATTCCGGCCCAGCCGACAAATCAGACCCCGAACACCGCGGATTCCGCAACGCATTTTCCGGCCGCCTTCGCAGCGCCGATCGACTCGGCAACCTCGCCGCCATCTTTCGACCCCACTCGGATCGCAGGCCAAATTGTGACCGAGACGACACCGGCGCCTCAGCTTCGCCGCGCCGCTCTCGCCGCATTCTGCGCGCTGTGGCTGGTCGGCGCGCCGGTGGCCCTCGCCGCGACGGCCGGCGCCGACTGCGGGCCCGCGTGCGCCGACACCTCCGGATCGGCATCCGGTTCGGCCTCGGGTTCGGCGGGATCCTCCGGTTCCGCCACCGCGGGTCTGCTGCTGGGCCTGCCGATGAAGACGGTCGCCCTGACGATCGTCCCGGCTCCGCAGTTCCCGTCGTTCGACAACGTGATCACGCACGAGAGCAGCTGGAATCCGTTCGCGGTCAATCCGGAATCGGGCGCCTACGGTCTCGGGCAGGCGTTGCCGCCGGAGCGGATGGCCTCGCACGGGGTGGACTGGATGATCAACCCGGTGACCCAGATCCGCTGGACCTACGACTACATGGTGGAGCGGTACGGCAGCCCCGACGGAGCCTGGGCGTTCTGGCAGTCCCACCACTGGTACTAGCTCTCGATTGTCGCCGGACCACTTCAACTGTCACAATCGAAGGCAGGGTTGCGAGCACTCTGAATGCTGTAACCCGCGAGGTCATACCCCCCGCGGGTGTCGAATTGACGAAAGGCATCGGCATGTTCGTGCGAGTTTTCGCCCTGTCGTTCCTGGTTGCCGCGGCGTCTCTAGTCGTCGCGCTGCTGTACGGCGGGCCGGAGGCCGTGGTGCTGGTCGCGGCCCTCGGCGTTCTCGAGGTATCACTGTCGTTCGACAACGCGGTGGTCAATGCCAGTGTCCTGCAGCGGATGAGCGCGTTCTGGCAGCGCATCTTCCTGACCGTGGGCATGGTGATCGCGGTCTTCGGTATGCGCCTGGTGTTCCCACTGGTGGTGGTCGCGATCGGGGCACATCTGGACCCGATCGAGGCGCTGCGGCTGGCGATGAACCCTCCCGCCGGCGGCGCGCCGTTCTTTCCGGACGGCCGGCCCAGTTACGAGACGCTGCTCAACGACGCCAATCCGAAGATCGCCGCCTTCGGCGGCATGTTCCTGCTGCTGCTGTTCCTGAACTACATCTGCACCCAGCGTGAGGTCACCTGGCTGAGCTGGCTGGAGCGACCGCTGGCGCGGATCGGGCGGTTCTCGATGTTCACGGTGGTGATCGCGCTGATCGCGCTGGTGCTCACCGCCGGTGTGCTCGCCCCCAACAACAAGGCCGACGTCGTCATGGTCTCCGGCGCTCTGGGCATGGCCACCTACTTCCTCGTCGACGGTCTCGGCGCGCATTTCGAGAACGAGCAGCCCGGCCAGGGCCCCTCGCGCGCCGCCGTTCTGACCGGGCGCGCCGCCTTCTTCGGCTTCATCTATCTGGAAGTGCTGGACGCCTCGTTCTCCTTCGACGGTGTGATCGGCGCCTTCGCCATCAGTGCGGATCCGATCGTCATCGCCTTGGGACTGGGTCTGATCGGCGCGATGTTCGTCCGTTCGATCACCGTCTACCTGGTGCGGCGCGGCACCCTGGCCGAGTACATCTACCTCGAACACGGTGCGCACTGGGCGATCGGCGCGCTCGCGGCGATCCTGCTGGTCTCCACCGGCCACCATCTGAACGAGGTGGTCACCGGCCTGCTGGGAGTGGGGATCATCGCCGCGGCCTACCTCAGCAGCATCGTCCACAACCGGCGCCACCCGGCGCCCGCCGCCACCGAGACCGAGCTGGAGCATCTGTCCCTCGGCGGGGACGAACTGACGCTGCGCGGCGACACCGGCAAGCTGTCCAGCCTCGACGCCGGGTTCCCCATCGATCGGGTCACGCTGCCCGGCGACGCGCTGCCGCCGCGGGACAAGCTGAATACCGAAGCGTTCTGACGACTACTGCGCGAGTTCGCTGTCGACCCCGGTCGTATTCTCGGAGCATGAGGTCGCGGCCGCTGACACTGATCCAGGACGAACTCGTCGACTACGACAAGGCCATGGAGCGCATGGCCGAACTGGTGGGACAGCGCCAGCGCGATGAACGACCGGATACGTTGTGGCTGCTGAGCCACCCGCAGGTCTATACGATCGGGCGCCGGACGCCGAGTGCGCATCTCCCTGACCCCGACCACGGGATTCCGGTGGTCGAGACCACCCGCGGCGGGCAGCTCACCTATCACGGCCCGGGACAGCTGGTCGGATATCTCGTGGTGAAACTCGGGGACGGCGAGGGCGTGGTGGACTACATCCGCGAGGTCGAGCACCGCCTGGTCGCCGCACTCGACCGGCTGGGCATCCGGGCGCAACGCCGCGACACCCCGCCGGATTCGGAACTGCTCACCGGCGTGTGGACCGTCGAGACCGGCCGCAAGATCGTCTCCATCGGCATGCGGCAGAGCCGCGGCGTCACCAGTCACGGATTCGCGCTGAACGTCGACGGCGATCTGGAGCCGTGGCAGTGGGCCGTCGCATGCGGACTGCCCGATGTGGATATGACGTCGGTGCGGCGCGAACAGCCGGGCGCGCGAATGGATCAGGTCCGGCCGATCGTGGCGGAGGCGTTCGAGGCCGTCTGAGCCTCCGGCAGCCCGGAGTCCGCCAGTCGCAGTATCGACGCGGTTACCGCCGCGCTGTAGGCCCGGCTGGCCGGGGCCGGTCGGCGCGCCGGATAGTTCGAGCGGTGGGTCACCACGACGCCGTTGCCCAGCACCACGGTCGCGTCGGTGACGGTCGCCGCGCAGTTGCCACCGGCCTTGGCGGTCAGGTCGACCACGACCGCACCGTCCCCGAGCGCGTCGAGTGCGGTCCGGTCGACCAGCAGCGGCGCCCGTTGTCCACGGCGCACCGCGGCGCAGAAGACCAGATCCGGTTTGTCCGCGCGGATCCGCTCCAGGACCCAGGCGGCGTCGACCTCACCGGACCAGTGAAAAACATTGGGGCCCTGCGCATCCAGGGCCTGCCGCAGTTCGGGCCGGCGCCCCAGCACCACCGGCGGTTCGGCCCCGCAGGCGGCTGCCGCCGCGACGGCGGACAGTCCCGCCTGGCCGCACCCCAGGATCAGTGAGCGGATCGGCCGGCGCACGGTGCGCGGCACCAGCCGCCGGCCCGCGAGATAGGCCACGCTGCCGGCGATCCGGCTCATCGCCGAGAGCGCGTCCAATTCACCGGTATCGCGCGAAAAGAGTTCGACCGCAATCGATTCCACGCCCAATTCACGCAGTTCGGCGATCTGCGGGGCTCGCCGCAGCGGATCCTGGAAGCCGATCAGTGTGAGGTGCGGCCGCCGCGACATCGTGCGCAGATCGTGGGTCGTCGGCTTCACCCACGCCAGCACATCGCAGGCCGCGACCACGGTGCCGGGATCTACCGCGACGGTAGCCCCCGCGGACCGGTAGGCCGCGTCGCCGAAGCCCGCCGCCCGCCCGGCATTCGCCTCCACGACGACCCGCATCCCCGCCGCGGTCAGGCATCGCACACCGTCCGGTGTCAGCGCCACCCGCCGTTCCCGGGCGGCGGTTTCGCGCAGCACGCCGACGATCACGCCGGTGGCTCCGCGATACCGCGCCGACGCAGGATGTCGCGGTAGGTGGCACCACCGGCCAGGTCGGCGACGAGCCCGCCGAGCCGGTCGAACAGTTCGTCGATCAACTCCCTGGACTCGGTGCCGGGGCCGCGCCGGGGCGCGAGGACGTTGAGCCGCACACCCCGCCGCGGTGATCCGGTGCGGCCCAGCGCGACGCTGTCGATTCCCGCGCCGGCCAGCAGCAGATCCTCCAATGCGGCGCTGTCGCCCACCCCGGCCGCGTCCAGGAGGGCGGAATCGGCGACCACGGACAGGAACATGCTGGCCCCGGAACCCAGCGGCCGCAGTGTGTTCGATCCGAATTCGGCATTGATCGCCGCGATCCGCTCCAAGGCGGTGTCGAACTGTTCGCGCACCAGCTTGCGGTTGTGCTCGAAATACGCGTCGGGCGTATGGTCCAGCACCGCGCGCACCAGATGCGTACTCTCACGCTGAAAAGCGATCGTGAGTCGCGCCCGGATACGCTCCAGCCACCGCGAGTCCCCGGAGCAGGCCGCGCCGAGCTTGCACGGGCCGAAGGCGTTGTAGCCCTTGGAATTACCGGTGACGGTCACCATCCGGTCGTACAGCCGGACCGGGCCCTGCGCGGTCGGCACCTCCAGCGCGGCGAGCGGAATGTGCCCGCCGACGATCCGGTCGAAGGCCATATCGCAGACCACCGGAACATCGGCGGCGACCAGAACCGCCGCCAGTTCGCGCAATTCGTCCGAGGAGTACCGCGTGACGACGGGATTGCCCGGCAGCGTGAGCAGCACGGCACAGACGGCGTCACCGTGCCGTTCCAGTTCGCGGGCCAGTGCCATCGGATCGATCCGGAACGAGTCGTCCGGCGTCGCCTCCGGAACTACCACTCGCACATCGAATTTCGCGATGTGGGTGGCGAAGTTCTTGTAGAAGCCCTCGGGACAGACGATCACGCCGCCGGGCCGCACGACCGTGGCGATCACCTCCTCGAGCATCAGCATGCTCGAATACGGGCAGACGACAACCTCTTCGGGACGGACCCGGACACCGGTCACTCCGTCGGCGGGGCGGTGCAGCCGGTCGAACAGGTGGGCGGCGGCCGACTCCCGCAACTCCAGCGGTTGCCGCTTGTCGTAGTCCGGCAGGCCGCGGCGCCGGATCCGATGGGGCGCCAGATCGTTCCACGCCCGCCGCAGGGCGCGCGCCGCCGCCGGATCGATCTCGAATCCGGTCTCGCCGTGATAAGCGTCCAGCACACCGTGGTACCGGCGACCGGATCGGCCGAGAAACGGCACGCTCTCCGGCAGCTGCCGGCGCAGTTCCTTCTTGCGCTCCTCCGAACGCAGAATCAGCGCGGCGGCGGCGCGCTCGGCATGTCCGGGGCCGGTCGTCACAGCCGCCCTGTTTCCAGCGGCGCCTGGCCCGGCGTCGGGATTTCGTCCCACGCTCGAACGAGCGTCTCGCGGAACAGCTCCCGTCCCTCGCCGTCACCCAGACGCTCGAATCGGGCCAGTCGGGGATCGGCCAGCAGATCGTTGACCACGATCGCCGAACCGATGCGCCGCAGGTCGTAGAGCTTCTCGAAGCGCCGGACCGCGAATGCCACATCATGTTTGAGCACCGAGAAACGCGTCGCGACCCGGGTCTGCCGCGAATAGTCGTATTCCCCTACGCAGACGTATCGGTCGTCGACGACGAGCATGCTCTGCGCGTTGCGCGCGTGCTCACGCTTGACCAGCACACTCTCGACACCGGAGCGCGCCTGCCACCACAACTTGTCGTCGTAGGGCCACACATCCTCGATGCGATCCAGAACGTACATGCGCCGCACCGTGACTCGCGGCTCGTGCACCGAATCGGCGAGGCGCACGATCGCGGCGTGGTAGTCGTCGCCGACGTCACCACCGATGGTGCCCAGGTCGGCGGTGTGTATCGCGCGAACGGACTGCTCGGCCTGCTCCAGAATGGTCAGCCAGTCGTTGACCGTATTCCACTCCCACACCGTCGCACTGCGCGAAGGTATCTGCGCCAGGAGCTCTTCCGCGCGTTCGAGCTGGCGGGCGGCGATGAGGCGCAGCGGCTCCACCTCCTCGCGCGCACCCCGGGCGTCGAGCACGGTCTGGGCGATCGTCAGCACCCGATCCACCACCGCGGGGTCCTTGCCGAGGAGCACGTTGAAACGCATCCGCAGGTCGTAATGCCCGCCGGGTTCGGACGAGCCGGCGACGCCGTCCATCGGAAGTTCCTGCCCCAGCGCAGAACTCAGACGTTCCCGCAGCGGCAGCGGCGGCACCCGGGTGCCGTTCTCGATCTGCTGCACGAGGCTGCGTGAACAGTCCGCCTGTTTGGCCAGCGCGGCCTGGGTGAGACCGGACTCGATACGGAGTCGGCGCACCAGTTCGCCGATCCGTTCGCCACCGTCTGGGTCAGATTGTGTCACGATGCGGAATTCTAATCACATGTGGCCCATTGCATCATCAGCTAAACATCAATTTTTCATTACTCCGATGAACGCACCTCGAACACCGCTCGTCGATAACTCGAATGCGCTGGGCCCGCTGCGGATTCTGCCACAAGGCGCCCGAACTCCTTCCGCGAAGCCAACTTTCACCCCTTCGTACCCACCACTGGTAATCAATGCGGATATTCTCTGGGCATATCTGATTCAAGATGGGCATTGAGGTCTCGAAGATATCTCAGATAAGCACAGATGCTTAGTTGACAGCCCCGGAAAGCCGTCCTTAGCATTTAGCTATAGCCACCGGCTCTCCGTTTATCGGAGCGGCAATGACCGCCGCAGCGGCCGGCTTGGTGGAAGGGGAATGCCATGACGCTTCATATCACCGACTGGTTGATGACCAGCGATGTCACCCCGGAATCTGCCCAGCGTCTGCCCTCACTTCCCGGGCAGTGGCTGCTGAGCTGGCTGCCCGGCGAGCTTCTGACCCAGGAGCAGGCGCTGAGCGGCATGATCGTCGACGAGATCCTGTCCGATCCGGCTTTCGTGGACGACCTCGGGGCCGTCGAGATGGCCACCCTGCACGCCGCCGAACTCGGCATCACCCTGGACGAGGCGGTGATCCGGCTGTGTGCCCGGGTCCTCGAGCGCACCGCCCTGCGATCCGGCGAAATCGGACCGGACGATATCGAGCCCGGGGATATCGGGCCGGGCGACAGGGGGGCGAGCACCACCGAATACGGCCCGGTCCGAGGCCACCCACACCTACCGCACGCCCACCGCACCCCGGTCTCGCCGCACCGGCCGCGGCATACCGATCACGATCTGTCGGCGGCGCCGTCGTAGCAGAGCCGCAGGTCGTGGGCGCTCCGCTCGCCGTCGACCGCGACGCGCGCACTGGCGGGCGGATAGCCGCGACCCACCACCGTGTAGTCCCCGGCGGGAAGATCGTCGATCCGGTAGCGACCGTCGCCGTCCGTCAACGCGGCGGCCACCACCGTGCCGCCCGAGTCCAGCACCGCGACGTGGGCATGGGCGACCGGGCCGCGCTCGGAGCGCACCCGGCCCGACAGCACCGCCGTCGGCGCGAGTTCGATGTCATAACGCAGCATGCCGGTCGCGGGCACGGTCAACGTCGTGGCATCGGGCCTGCGATGTCCGGCGACCGCGACCAGGGTGTAGGTGCCGGCGACGATGCCGTGACAGGCGTAGGCGCCGTCGGGTCCGGTCACCGCCGCACCGACGACCTCGCCCCGCCGATCGGTCAGCGTGACGGTCACGTCCGCGAGGGGCCGGCCCGGCCCCTCGGTGACGATGCCGGACAGCTCGCCGGCGCCCAGCAGCGTGAGGTCGGCCGTCTGCGGCTCGGCACCGATCGCGACGTTCACCGCGGCGGGCTGATGCCCCTCGGCGGAAACGATCAGCACGTAGTTCCCCTGGTCCGGCGCGCTCAGGCGGTAGGCGCCCGCGCCGTCGGTCGTGGCTCGGGAAACCTGATGTCCCCGTTGGTCGATCAGGGTCAGCGCCGCGCCGGATACCGGTTGCCCGTCTTCGCGGTGAATGCGTCCGGACAGGGGCGCGTCGCCGGCGCTCTCCGGGAACGCGGCGTGCGCCCCCGTTCCGGCGGGTGCCGGTTCCGGCCGGGCGGCTCCCTCGTCGTCCTCCCACAACGGCTCTCGCTCCCAGGCTTCCGGCTCCGACCCGGCCGTCTCGGCGTCGTCGTCGGGCGCCGTGTCGAGGTCGAGCACGGCCGGCTCGTCCGGTGCCGACTCCGCGCGCTGCGGCTGCGCCGGTGGCGTCGGACTGTCCTGCAGCGGAATCTCTTTCATGAACAGCAACACCACACAGGCCAGCAACGCCACCCCGGCAGCGGCGTAGAAGACGCCGTGCAGGGATTCGGTGAAGCCGATGAGAATCGGATCGCGCACCTGCGCCGGCAGCGCCGCGATGCCGCTGGTGTTGGCCTGCAACTGGTCGAGTTTCCCGGCGTCGAATCCGGGTGGCAGCACACCACCGAAGGCATCGATGATCTTGTGCGGCAACAGATTGAACAGAATCGTCAGGAAGACCGCGACACCCAGCGTGCCCCCCATCTGCCGGAAGAATGTCGCCGACGCCGTGGACACACCCATATCCGACCGCGGACCGGCATTCTGCGCCGCGATGATCAACGTCTGCATACAGCCACCGAGTCCGAAGCCGATGACCGCGCTGTACACCAGCGGTTGCCAGAGCGGGCTGTCGTAATGCACCTGCGCGTACAGCGCCGCCCCGCACGCGATGACGAAAGTACCCAGCACGGGCAGGATCTTGTACCGGCCGGTGAGCTTGGTGATCTGCCCGGCGATCAGCGAGCCGATCATGATGCCCAGCACCAGCGGCAGCATCAGCAATCCCGCCTTGGTGGGCGAATAACCACGCACCACTTGCAGATACAGCGGCACCATACTGATCGCGCCGAACATCGCGATACCGACGATGAAACCGCCCAGAATGGTGATGGAGAACGTCGAATTCCGGAACAGCCGCAACGGAATCAGCGCGGCGTCCTTCATCAGGAATTCCACGAGGAGGAACAACACCAGGCCGGCGGCGCCGATCCCGTAGCAGAGCAGCGCCCGCGGCGATTCCCAGCCCCAGCCGCGGCCCTGTTCGGCGACGATCAGCAACGGCACCACACAGATCGCCAGCGCGATCGCGCCGAACCAGTCCACGCGATGCCGCTGCCGCTCGTGCGGCACGTTGAGCACCTTCGCGACCACGGCCAGCGCGAGCACGCCGATCGGCACATTCACCAGGAACACCCAGCGCCAGCCGTCGATCCCCCACAACGTGTCGTAATCGGAGAAGAAGCCGCCGAGCACCGGGCCGGCGACCGTCGCGGTGCCGAACACCATCATGAAGTAGCCCTGATACCGCACGCGTTCGCGAGCGGGCACGATATCGCCGATGATGGTGAACGCCAAGGACATCAGGCCACCGGCGCCCAAACCCTGGAACGCCCGGAACGCCGCCAACTCGTACATCGACGTCGCGAACGTACACGCCGCCGACCCCACCACGAAAATACCGATCGCCAGCAAATAAAACGGCTTACGACCATAAATATCGGCCAACTTGCCGTACAACGGCGTCGAAATCGTCGCCGTGATCAAATACGCCGTCGTCGCCCACGCCTGCTGATCGAAACCATGCAAACTATTCGCGATCCGGACAATCGCCACACTCACAATATTCTGATCCAGCGCCGCCAAGAACATCCCCAGCAACAAACCGGACAAAATAGTCAGAACCTGCCGATGCGAGAGTGTGCCCGGCGCGGCGCCCGGGGCCGGCTGCGCCGCCGGCTCCCGGGTGGTCGAAGTGGTCATATTTCCAAGCCCTGTTTCGGTTCGGCCGTCGATGGCGGGGTTGATTCGATACCGCAGTTGAGCCGGTCGAGCAATGCGATCAGCGTGGACCTGTCCGCGTCTGGCCAATCGGCCATCACCTCGGCGATCCAAAGGTTGCGCAAGCGCCGATTCTCGGCGAACACCCGGACACCCTCGTCGGTCGCGGCCAGTACGCATGCCCGGCCGTCGATCGGATCGGCGCGACGCTCGACCAGGCCGTGTGCCACGAGAGATCTGGTCTGCCGGCTGATGGTGGAGATCTCGGCGTGCAATTGCTCGGCCAGCTTGCCCGTCCGCTGCGGTCCGTCGTGAACCAGACAGAAGAGCATGGCGTAGGCGAGCTTCTCCAGTCCGTCCGGGCCGGTCTTGGACAGCTGCGTCTTGGCGCGATTCACCGCGCGTACGAACCGGATCAATTGGGCGCCTAGTCGATCGGCGTCGTCGAGCGCTGTGGCAGTGACGGTGCGGTCAAGGCCGGCAGCGGTCATCGGGTGTCCCCTTTTCCCAGATCTGCAGACTTGCTTAGCGCGTACAAGTAGTTGCCGACGCCAACTATACAGACGGCCTACGGCGGTGGTTCATTTCGTTCAGAACAGGGTCATCGGCTCGATCGGCGCCGGATCCACGAGGGCCGGCAGTTCCGCGCCGGCGGACCGCACGTCATCGTAGAACCGCCGGGCCAGCAGTAGCGAATCCGCATTGTCGGGAGTGTGGACGAATACCGTCGGCGACCGCCCTTCCCGCAACCACTCGACGACGAGGTCGCGCCACGGCCGCCAGCCGGCGACGGTCGCCTCGACATCGTCGTTGCCGTGATACCGCACGATCGGATAGTCGGTCAGTGCGCGCAAGCGGCGCGGCAGCCGCGGCTTCTTCGCGCTCGCCTCGTACTCGGCCGGGCTGCGCGGCGGTGCGGCGAACAGGGTGGTGGTGTCGAACGGAATCCATTCGGCGCCAACCCGTTCCAGCACGTACTCCAGCCGGTCGGCCGCCTCGGGATCGGCGAAGAACGCGCGGTGGCGCACCTCGACCGCGCAGCGGTACCGGCGCGGCAGGCGCTGCAGCAGTCCGGCGAGCACGCCGAGATCGTCCGGCCCGAACGAGGCCGGCAATTGCGCCCAGAGCGCGTGGATGCGCGGCCCCAGCGGTTCCACCGCGCGCAGGAATTCCGCCAATTCCGTTTCCGCACCGCGCATCCGGCGTTCGTGGGTGATGGTCCTCGGCAGCTTGAGCACGAATCGGAAATCCTCGGGCGTCTGCTCGACCCACGACCGCACGGTGGCCGGACTCGGCGTCGCGTAGAAGGTGGTGTTGCCCTCCACCGCGGTGCAGTACCGGGCATAACCGCCCAGTCGCCGCCGCGAATCCGGCTGATACGCGCGCCACGCCTCGTGGGTCCACTGCGCGCATCCGACCGAGAGTGTCATGGTGTCGACGGTAACCGCCCGCGGTGACAGGGAACGCGGGGCAGCTCAGTCCTCCCGCGTGCCACCGCGGAAGAACAGGATCTGGTCGCCGTAATCGGCCAGGGCACGCGCCTGCCCCGCCTGCCGGATTCCACTGGCGGGCAGGTTGGTCAGCTTGGCGAACATGCCGGAGTTGCCGAACGCCGCCCGGACCTGGGTTTCGGAGGCGTAGTCGGCGCCGTAGTCGGCGAGCATCGCGAAGTCCAACGGCGCCAGCGGAGTATCCAGCGGCTCCTGTCCGGCCGGGCGGCCCAGAGCGGCGAACTGTCGCGCGGCACCGTCGGCGTACCAGCACAATTCGTAGGTCAGATTCTCGATGGTGTTGACCGCGAGCACCGGCCACTGCCGCGAAAGCCGCAGCGCCAGAGGGTTTTTCCCGGTGGGCGCGAGTTCCCAGAACAGGCTCAGCACATGCACCCAGCTGCCCGCGCGCTGCAGCAGCACCACATCGTCATCGAGGTTCGGAGCGGCGTTGAGGACGGGATCGGGCATATGCCAATGGGTTTCGCCGACCCCGGCGAAGGCGCTGCTGTCCACCGGATGCGCGCCGTCGGCGGCATAGGCCTCGATCACCGCCGCGCGCACCCGGGCCACCGCGTCGGCGGCGGCGCAGCGCACGCTCAACGCACCGTAGGAGGTGGCGATCTCCATGGGCTTGGACGGCGGGTCCGCCAGCGCACCGGCGGCGAGGGGTTTGAGCCCGACCAGGCCGAGCTTCCAGTTGATCTCCTCGATCGTGGTCAGATCGCCGGCGGTTTGGTAGAGGATCTGCTGCTGGGTGAGATATCCGGCGCGTTCGAGCGTCGGGCATTCCAATTTCACCAGGGCGCCATGGGTTTTGCTGGTGAATTCGAGTTCGTCGATCGAGGTCTCACGCAACCGCGTGGTCATCTCCGGCGTGGTCCACGCGGAATACCGTTCGCGATACATCGCCAGCGCCTGTTTGCGCGCGCGGCCGATCATCAGGGTGCGCAGCAGCATGTTCAGGCTGGCCAGATAGCGGCCCGCCTGATCGGGATTGGCGGCGAACAGGCCCGCGCGAATACGCACCGCCTCTGCACTGGCCGCCACCGCCGACTCGGGATCCAGCCGGCACAGCCACACCCCGCATTTGGACAGACCGTCGGCGCACACCCCGGCCGCCATCGGATAGTTCTGCGCCACTTGGTGATACGCGTCGCAGGCCTGGCGGATGGTCGCGGTGGCCAGTTCACGATGGCCGATGGTGCGGGCGGCCTGTTCGAACAATCGCAACGCCTCGGTGACCTGCCCGGCGAATTGCGCGGTCACATGACCGGCGGTCAGCCAGTGCAACCGGATCAGCACCGCCTCCTGGGCGGGTTCCAGCGCTGCGGGCGCGCGGTCGCGGTCGGCGCCTTCGGTCTTGGTGTCCAGGCAGGCCTTGGCCAGCTCGCACAGCGACGTCGCCAGGCGCAGTTCGGCCTCGGCCGATCGTTCCTGAGCGGCGGCCCGTCTGTGGTCGGCCACCTGCTGTTCGATCGCGCTCAGCGCACTCGCCATCCCAACTCCCGCATCACCTTCCACATACGGTCGTCGACCGGCCGCATCGTGCCGTGCCGAGTCTGCCACATCCGGGGACCGCGCAGCAGCCGACGACGCCCGCGTGCCGCGCCGCCGCCGGGCCGCAGACCGCCCGCAGACCGGGCCCACTCTCGGAAAAGAAGCGAATCGGTGTTAACTTATAGCAGAACCTCGAGTAACTTTGATCGATCGGAGTGGCTATGACCACGGCAGTCGTCGTCGATGTCGTCCGGACCCCGTCCGGTAAGGGAAAAACCGGTGGCGGCCTGTCCCAGGTCCACCCGGCCACCCTGCTGGCCGGAGTGCTGTCCGACCTGGTCGCACGCAACGACCTGGATCCGGCGCTGGTCGACGATGTGATCGCCGGCTGCGTGACGCAGAGCGGGGAACAGGCGTTCAACATCGCCCGTACGGCGGTGCTCGCGGCCGGATTTCCGGAGGCCGTCCCCGCTACCACCGTCGACCGCCAGTGCGGCTCCAGTCAGCAGGCCGCGCACTTCGCCGCTCAGGGCGTGATCGCCGGCGCCTACGACATCGCCATCGCCTGCGGTGTGGAGTCGATGTCGCGGGTGCCGATGTTCTCCAACGGCCAGGGCGCCGACGCCAATCGCGGTCCGATCGCCCATCGCTACCCCGAAGGGCTTGTGCAGCAGGGTATTTCGGCAGAGGTGATCGCCGCGCGGTGGAAGTTCGACCGCGCCGCACTGGACGAATTCGCGGCCCGGTCGCACCGGCTGGCCGCCGAGACCGCCGCTTCGGGCGGGTTCGATCGCGAGATCGTCGCGGCCGGAACCCTGCAGGCCGACGAGACCATTCGCCCGTCCACCACGGTCGAGGGCCTGGCCGGTCTGCGTCCCGCCTTCGCCGACGACCAGTACCTGGCCCGCTTCCCCGAGATCGACTGGTCCATCACGCCGGGCAACTCCTCCCCGCTCACCGACGGCGCCTCCGCGGCCCTGATCATGAGTGAGGAGAAGGCCGCCGCACTCGGCCTGCGCCCGCGCGCCCGCTTCCATTCCTTCGCCGTCACCGGCGACGACCCGCTGCTGATGCTGACCGCGGTCGTCCCCGCGACCCGGAAAGTGCTGGCGCGCGGCGGCCTGTCGATCGACGACATCGACGCCTACGAGGTGAACGAGGCCTTCGCGCCGGTCCCGCTGGTGTGGGCGCACGAACTGAACGCCGACCCGGCCAAGCTGAACCCCCGCGGCGGCGCCATCGCACTGGGGCATCCGCTCGGCGCCTCGGGCGTCCGCATCCTCGCGACGCTGGTCAACCACCTCGAACAGTCGGGCGGCCGCTACGGCCTGATGACCATGTGCGAGGCCGGTGGTCTCGCCAACGCCACCGTCATCGAACGACTCTGAGGATCGATCGGATCACGTGTGCCGGTCGGCGTCCCCGACGCCGACCGACGCACGCTACCCGCGGCGCCGGCAACTGTCGGGCACGATATGCCCGGCGGTTACCAGCGCGTCGAACGCCGCCTGCTTGATACCGCAGCCGTCGGTCGAACAATCGGTGTGCAACTGCATCACCTGATGCGCACGCTCCACTGTCAATGGCCGGGTGGGCGCCGAATGTGCCATCACCACAATGAGATAATCGGTAGACAACTCCATGACATTGCCCCATATCCGGTTCTACATGTTGATGTAGCTACACGGTAACTCCGCAACGGGGCCTCGCCGACGGACAAGTACCGGACAATCCGGTGCCCAGAGGACATCTCAACGGGCACACGAGGATTGCCTCACCTAATCAGCCTCCCCCGCTCCGCCACGGCTAGCCGTCGCAGACGTCCGGGAATGCCTGCTGGCGGTGGCCGCCGCGCAGGGTTCCCGTCAGATATGCGGCCTTACAGGCACGTCGGGCGATCTTCCCGCTCGACGTGCGCGGAATCGATCCGGCCGGCACCAGGAGCAGTTCGCGCACGGTGACCCCGTGGCGCGCCGAAATCGCCGCCCGCACCACCTCCGCCACCGGCTCCGCATCGAGTTTCGCTGCGCCACTTCCCCGTTCGGCCACGATTACCAGATGTTCGCCTCCGGCCCCGGTGGCGGCGAGTTCGGCGGGCAGCTCGTCACCGCGCACCGAGAACGCCGCCACGAAACCCGGCCGCAGTGCGGCCGACGACTCCTGTGCCGACATCTCCAGATCCTGCGGATAGTGGTTGCGCCCGTCGACGATCACCAGATCCTTGACCCGGCCGGTGATGTACAACTCGCCGTCGTGATACACGCCGTAGTCCCCGGTGCGCATCCAATATGCCTGTGGCGCAGCGCCTTCGGCACGGCTGCCGGCGGGCTGCCGGGCGCTGAGCCGGTTGTGGAAGGTCGCCTCGGTCTCCTCGGCACGACCCCAGTAGCCGATGCCCATGTTCTCCCCGTGCAACCAGATCTCGCCCACCCGGCCGTCCGGCAGTTCGGCGCCGTTGTCGTCGACGATCACCGCCCACTGGGAACGCGCCACATATCCGCAGGACACCTGTGCCACGGCGTCTTCCGCATCCGGGGCGACCTCGACGAGGTCTCCGGCATTGAGGCGGGTGCGGTCGGCGTAGACGACCCGCGCGGCGTCCTCACGCCGGGTGGCCGACACGAACAGGGTGGCCTCGGCCATCCCGTAACACGGCTTGATCGCCGTCTTCGGCAATCCGTAGGGCATGAAGGCATCGTTGAATTTCGCCATCGACGACACCGACACCGGCTCACTGCCGTTGATCAGACCGATCACATTCGACAGATCGAGGTGCTCACCCGCCTTCGGGCGTCCGCGCGTCGCGGCGTGCTCGAACGCGAAATTCGGTGCGGCGGCATAGGTTGCGGCGCCGTCGGAGGCGGCGGCCAACTCCTTGATCCAGCGATAGGGCCGCCGGACGAACGCACTCGGCGACATGATGGTGATGAACTTGCCGCCGATCGCCGGCAGAATCACACACAGCAGGCCCATGTCGTGGAACAGCGGCAACCAGGTGACGCCGCGGGCGGTTTCGTCGATGCCGAGCGCGTCGATCATCTGCAGCAGATTCGTGCCGACCGAGCGATGCGTGATCTCCACGCCGGCGGGCGTGCGGGTGGAACCGGAGGTGTACTGCAGATACGCGACGCTGTCGATACTGATATCCGGTTCGGTCCAGCCCGCGCCGACGCTGTCGGGAATCGCGTCGACGGCGATGATGCGCGGACGCTGCCCCGTCGGCATGCCGCGGAAGAATTCGCGCACCCCGGCCGCCGCGGAACTCGCGGTCAGAATCGCGGTCGGCCGGCAGTCGCCGAGGACAGCGTGCAGCCGGTCGGTGTGGCCGGGTTCGTCCGGATCGAACAGCGGTACAGCGATATTGCCCGCGTACACCGCCGCGAACATCGCCACCACGTAGTCCAGGCCCTGCGGCGCCAGAATGGCCACTCGATCCCGCGGCCGGGTCACCTGCTGCAACCGGGCCGCCACCGCCCGCAACCGCGCACCGAACTGACGCCAGGTGAGCTCGTGATACTCACCGTCGCGCTCGCGCGAATAGTCGATGTAGCGGTAGGCCAGCTCGTCCCCGTTCGCCGCACTGTGCTTGTCGACGAAATCGATCAGGGTCGCATCGCCCAGGATCTTGATGTTGCCGTGTTCGTCCAGATAGTCATCGAAGGTCTCGCCGATCATTCCCTCATCCTTTTCACGCACGAACGTCACGCACGAACAGTCACGCAGGAACGAAAGCCCGGAGCCCGCACTCGGCGGAGCTCCGGCGGGCAACTCAATACCGGCCGAAGGTCAACGACACGTTGTGGCCGCCGAATCCGAAGGAATTGTTGACCGCGTAGTCGATCCGCCCCGCCCGGGCCTGGCCCTTGACGATGTCCAGATCGACATCCGGATCCTGGTTGTCCAGGTTGAGGGTGGGCGGGACGACGCAGTCGCGAATGGACAGCACCGTGAGCACCGATTCCAGTGCCCCGACGGCGCCGATGGAATGTCCCAGCGCCGATTTCGGCGCGTAGACTGAGGCGTGATTGCCGACCGCCGCGGCGATGGCACGGGCCTCCGCGGTGTCGCCGATCGGGGTGGCGGTGGCATGCGCGTTCACATGTCCCACATCGGTTTTCGACAATCCGGCGGTCTGCAGCGCGCGGGTGATGGCCCGCGCCGCGCCCGTGCCGTCCGGATCCGGCGCCACCAGGTGGAAACCGTCGGAGGTGAGGCCGGCGCCGAGCAGCCGGGCATGCACGGTGGCGCCGCGAGCCCGGGCGTGTTCCTCGGATTCGAGCACCATCATCGCGCCGGCCTCACCGAAGACGAATCCGTCACGATCGGTGTCGAAGGGACGCGAGGCGCGTTTCGGATCGTCGTTGCGCGTACTCATCGCCCGCATCATGGTGAACGCGGCGATCGGCACGGCCTGGATCGACCCCTCCACACCGCCGGTCACGACCACGTCGGCGTCGCCCATCACGATCATCTTCCACGCGTTGGCGATGGCCTCCGACCCCGAGGAACACGCCGAAACGGGGGTCGCGATACCGGCTTTGGCGCCCAATTCCAGCCCGACCACCGCGGCCGCGCCGTTGGGCATGATCATCTGGACCGCGAGCGGGCTGACCCGGCGATATCCGCCGTTGGCCATCTTGTCCTTGACGTCGATGAGCGCCTCCACACCACCGAGCCCGGTGCCGATGGAGACGCCGAGCCGCACCGGATCGACCTCGGGCGCACCGGCGTTGCGCCACACCTCGCGCCCCAGCACCAATGCCATCTGCTCGACGTAGGACAGCCTGCGGGTCTCCTCACGGCTCAGAACGGTGGACGGAACGACCTTGAGATGACCGCCGATGCGGACCGGAAGTTCGAACTGGTCGATGAAACCGTCGTCGAGTACGTCGATTCCGCTCTCACCGTTCAACAGTCCCTTCCACGTGGAGTCGACATCACCGGCGATGGACGTGGTCGCGGCCAGGCTGGTGACGACGACGTCGCGGTAGCGCATACGGCTGGAAACCGTCATTCTCGGCTCACTTTCGACAGGCAACACTGCGGAACAGGGGCAACACTGCGGCGAATACAAGCTGGAGCGACAACGGTGGCGGTGGAGCGGCTACATTAGCGAGACGAAACACGACCGGCACAGCCCTGAGTGCCACCCGGCAACCCGGTCGTGACTGCACTGTACCGGTTTCCTCCCGCAGCGTCGCACGGCGATCCACAACGAGGAAGGGCAACACCGTGGTCAGGAATCTCACCCAACTCGAGTTGCTACTGGAACTCGAGCCCGTGGCGGAGAGCAACGTGCATCGGCATCTGTCGATGGCGAAGACGTGGCATCCGCACGACTACGTCCCGTGGGATGCGGGACGCAATTTCGCGGCCCTCGGCGGAACCGATTGGGACCCCGCCCAGTCACGGCTGAGCGAGGTCGCCCGCGCCGCGATGGTCACGAATCTTCTCACCGAGGACAATCTGCCGTCCTACCATCGCGAGATCGCCGAGAACTTCTCCACCGACGGCGCCTGGGGAACCTGGGTGGGACGCTGGACGGCCGAGGAGAACCGGCACGGCATCGTGATTCGCGACTATCTGGTCGTGACCCGCGCGGTCGACCCCGTGGCCCTGGAACGGGCCCGGATGGTCCACATGACCAACGGTTACGACGCGATGAAACTCGTGCGCGAAAGCGACAAGGCCAGCGTGGTGGAGCGGGCCGACACCGGATTCCTGCACTCGGTCGCCTATGTGACCTTCCAGGAACTGGCCACCCGCGTCTCACATCGCAACACCGGGAAGGTCTGTGACGATCCGGTCGCCGACCGCATGCTGGCGCGCATCTCCGCGGACGAGAACCTGCACATGATCTTCTACCGCAATATGTGCGCGGCGGCTTTGGATCTGGCGCCCGACCAGGCGCTGGAGGCGATTTCCGATATCGTGTGCAATTTCCAGATGCCGGGCGCCGGAATGCCGGATTGGCGGCGCAACGGCGTGCTGATGGCAAAACACGGAATCTACGATCTGCGCCAGCATCTGGAGGAAGTGGTGATGCCGGTGTTGCGCAAGTGGAATGTGTTCGATCGCAACGACTTCACCGCGCGCGGCGACCGGGCCCGCAATACCCTCGGGGAATTCCTGGAGAAACTGCGAAACGATTGTGCGCGTTTCGAAGAACAGCGGGACCGGGCGCTGGCCCGGGAGGCCCGCAAACGGGAGCTGGTGGGCTCCCGGTCGTGAGCGGCGGCAGCGCGGCGGTGTAAGCGACTGCATCCCCGAGCATTTCGATTGGGTTTCGAAAGCGACAGAGCGGCAGAACACATTGCCAGAAAATAGCCGCGGGTGCACACTGGGAGTTATGACCGCTTCACCCCGCGCTGCTCACTCCACGGACCGCGAAACCGTGGCGCTGATCGACGCATCCCATCCCGTCGTGCACGTCGAATTCCGGATCGGCGATCCGCACCGGCAAGCCAAGATGCGCGCGGTCATGGACCGGCTGCGCGTGGGAAACCGGTTCCGGAACCGCTGATTTCGCCTGCCGCCCCGACCGCCCGCTAGACCGCGATACCGACCAGGTGGCCGACCACATAGGTCGTCGCCATCGCCAGCGCACCGCCCGCCAGCACGCGAATCGTCGCGCGCCCCACCGGCGCCTGCCCCAGACGGGCGCCGATGGCGCCGGTCGCGGCCAGTGCCACCAAAACCGCCGTCGCGGTGACCGGAACCCGGATCGCCGCCGGTACCAGCATGGCCAGCAGCGGCAGCAGCGCCCCGATGGTGAACGCCGAGGCCGACGAAAGCGCGGCATGCCGCGGGTTGGTCAGTTCGCTCGGATCGATGCCCAATTCGGCCTCGGCATGGGCGGCGAACGCGTCCTTGGCCGTCAACTCCTCGGCGACCTTCCACGCGGTGGCCGGCGTCAGGCCCTTGCCCTCGTAGATGGCGGCCAGCTCGGCGAGTTCACCCGCCGGGTCCTCGGCGAGTTCCCGCCGTTCCACGTCCAGCACCGCGCGCTCACTGTCGCGCTGTGTGCTCACCGACACATACTCGCCCAATGCCATCGACACCGCGCCCGCCGCGAGTCCCGCGACGCCCGCGGTGACGATCGCCGACGTCGACGTAGTGGCGGCCGCCACACCCACGACAATCCCTGCGACGGAGACGATTCCGTCGTTGGCACCCAGCACCCCGGCCCGCAGCCAATTCAGTCGTACCGACAAACCCGGTCCGTGAGTTTCCGGCCGGACCACACTCTCCATTACCGCCGTATCCGCTTGCACCAGACAAAAATAACCCGGCCGCCTTTTCCTCGCCAGCAAAGAAAGGCTGCCCGAATTTAGGTAAACCATTGCACAGGAAGGTATCCCATACCTTATTTCGAAAAGCCGGAACACTCCGCCGATTATGTGCCGGATATCGAATTGCGTTCGTCGCCAAGACTTTCGGCGATGTCGCCCGGCAGGACCCGCACGGGTTGCGGCGCTGTCCGATTCGCGTCGATCGCCCGGGGACCGGGGGCGGTCCCGGCCGGGTGGTGTGCGCCACCCAGCCATGAGAGGGCCGGATTGCGGGGTGATTGCGGCTCTCGGCGCTTACACTTTGCGAGACCAACTGGAAAGGGACTGGCGCAGAATGGACGCGGTCGTCACGGAAGTTGCGGTCGAAGGTAAGCGGCTCATCGACGAGGTGTGGCTGGGGCGGATCAGTCGCGAGCAGGCGGTACATCGGTTCGTGCAGGTGGGCGACGGTTTGGTCGAGTTCGACACGGCCGCCGACATCGTCGACGACGGACTGGCCTGGCTCGATTCCCACGCCTCCCGGCTACGACTACTGGCCTGGTGCTCCTGGCTGGAACTACCGGTCTTCGGCGGCCTGGCCGTGCTCGGCGTGCTGACCGAGGACTACCTGTCCACCGGATTCTCGCTGATCCTGCTGGCCGCCCTGCAATTGGTGCACCGGCACATCGGTCCGCCCCGGCCGCCGATCCGGCGGCGGCAGCGCAGCATCTGAGCGCGCGGATTTCCAGCGCCGATACGCCTCCGGCAGACACCGCGCGCACGGCCGGTATCCGGCGGCGACGGCGGTGGCCTCGTCGGCGAAGAACACCCGGTATGCGGCGTAGTTGCCGCGGCGCAGGGCGCGCAGTGCCGCCGGGCAGTCCAGCCGCCCGTAGATGCGCTGACGCCGATGCCCGCCGACCGTGCCCGCGGTCGGGCTGCGGTACGGCACGGCGTCGGAGCCGAGCAGCACGTAATACCGCGCCGGAGCACGGTCCCCGTCATCCATCGACACCCCTGTCGACGCCGCCCTCACGCATCGTGGAAAACGAGGCCGAGGGTATGGCGGTGCCCGCTGCGCACCACGCTCACGCCGTGGCGCATGGGCGCGGCCGACCAGCCGCGGGCGGACCGTACCGGGCGCTCGCGGGTGGTGAAGACCAGCCCGTGCCCCTGCGGCAGAGTGACTGCCGCGCCGCGGGATTGGGCGCGCGGGCGCTGTTCGACCATCAGGAATTCGCCGCCGGTGTAGTCCGAGCCGGCGGCATCCAGTCCGACCACCACCTGCAGTGGAAAGATCATGTCGCCGAAGAGGTCTCGATGCAGCGCGTTCCAATCGCCCGAGCCGTAGCGCAGCAGAATCTGCGCCGAGCGGTTCTGCCCGGCCCGGTGGCACTGGGCGATCCAGTCGTCCAACTCGTCCGGCCACGAACCGGGGCGGCCCAGTCGTTGCGCCCACATCCGCGCGATGGGCAGCAGTTTCGGATACAGCGCGGCGCGCAACTCGGAGACCACCGGAGGCAGATCGTGGGTGAAGTAGCGATATTCGCCGGACCCGAAACGGTGGCGCGACATCTCGATGGTGGAGCGGAAGCGGTGGTCCTCGCCGTACAGGGCCGCGAGCGAGCGGCATTCGTCCGCGCTCAGCAGGCTGCCGCTGAGCGCGTACCCGTGCTCGTCGAGGTCCTCCGCCATCCGCGTCCAGTCCTGCGCATCCACCCGAGCGCCGAACAACGTCGCGGTGAGCCCCGGTCCGGTCGCTGCCGGACCGTTTTCACGCGGCATGTTCGAGCTCCAGCAGTTGCCGCTTGCGCTCGAGTCCGCCCGCATAGCCGGTCAGGCGGCCGTTCGCGCCGATCACCCGGTGGCACGGTCGCACGATCAGAACCGGGTTGGCACCGATCGCGGCCCCGACCGCCCGCACCGCAGCCCGCGGCGCACCGACCCGGGCGGCGATGTCACCGTAGGTCACCGTGCGGCCGTACGGGATGTCGTCGAGCGCCTGCCACACCCGACGCCGGAATTCGCTGCCCTCGACCGCGTAGTCGAGTTCGAAGCGGGTGCGCCGCCCGGCGAAGTAGCTGTCGAGCTGATCGGCGACCGATTCGAACGGTGCGCGATCCTCGGCCCAATCAGGTTGCGCTACAGCACCTTTCCCGTCCGCGATGGACAGGGCGGTGAGGGCGACACCACCCGGGCGCACCTCGCCGACGAGCATGAGCTCACCGAGCGGACTCGCCGTCGTCGTGTAGACCGTCATTGCTGATCCTTTCGGTATTCGATCCGTACGCTCCCCAATCTGCCGGAGCCCCGGATCGAATACCGGCGGAAATCAGACATCGCGTCCGAACCGCGCGGCGGGTGCGCGCATTGCGGGAATGAAATGATTCGCGCAGGCGTCGGACCGGATATGCGACTCCCCGATTCCGCGCGCGAATTCGTCGGCGCCGGCGCCAACGCGACCCTGGTCACCCTGAACGCCGACGGCAGCCCGCAGATTTCCGTCGTCTGGGTGGCGTTGCAGTCCACTCCCGAGGGCGACGAGCTGGTCAGCGCACATCTCGGCGAATATCTGAAGGTGCGCAACGTGCGCCGCGATCCGCGAGTGGCGCTGACCATCGTCTCGGATCAGCCCAGCGAGTTCATGCGGCCGTATCTGTCGGTCACCGGCACCGCGCGCATCGTCGAGGGCGGGGCGCCCGAACTGCTGCAGGAACTGGCCGCCGTGCTCGCCGCACCGGGTCTGAACTTCCCTCCTGCCGACGCACCGCCGGGACTGCTGACCCGCGTACGGATCGACAAGATCGGTGGCGTCGGCCCCTGGGCGAGCTGACCGGACCGGTCCGGCGCTGCACTCAGGCGTTCGACAGCGCCGCCGTGCGCCGGACCGGCTGCAGCGTCTTGTCCAGATTCGTGCGCATGGTCGTGGCCGAATCCAGCAGGTAGTTCTGCCGCACCTTCCACGGATGCCGATCGCCCTGCCGCGGGAAGTCGCCGATGGACCGCTGGATATAGCCGGAGGCGAGGTCGAGCAGCGGATGTTCGGTGAGCTCGCCCTGCGGTTGCGGTACCACCGCGTCGTATCCACGCCGGTCCATATGGGCGATCACCTTGCAGACCAGCCGTGAGGTCAGGTCGGCGCGCAGCGTCCAGGACGCATTCGTGTAGCCGATGCAGACCGCGAAGTTGGGGACGCCGGTGAGCATCGTTCCCTGCCAGACGAACCGGTCGGACAGGTTCACCGGCTCGCCGTCGACCTCCAGCGTGATACCGCCGAAGGCCAGCAACTTCAGGCCGGTCGCCGAGATGACGATGTCGGCGGGGAGCACCCGGCCCGATGTCAGCCGGATGCCCTCGGGCACGAAGGTGTCGATGTGATCGGTGACCACCTCGGCCTTACCCTTGCGCATCGCCTTGAAGAAGTCGGCGTCCGGCACCGCGCACAGCCGCTGATCCCACGGGTTGTACTCCGGGGTGAAGTGTTCGGCGACCAGCTTCTCGTCCTTGAGAATGCGAGTGGTCAGCCCGGTGAGCAGCTTGCGCGCCGCCTGCGGACGACGTCGGCAGTACTGATAGAAACCGACGTTGAACAGGATGTTCTTCGTGCGGATCACACGATGCGCCAAGCCCGCCGGCAGCAGTTCCCGAATCTTGTCGGCCTGCTTGTCCCGACCGGGCACCGCGGAGATCCAGGTCGGTGAACGCTGCAGCATGGTCACCAGTTCGGCCTGCTCGGCCATCGCCGGAACCAGCGTCACGGCGGTGGCGCCGCTGCCGACGACCACGACCTTCTTGCCGGCGTAGTCGAGATCCTCCGGCCAGAACTGCGGATGCACCATGGTGCCGGAAAAGGTCTCCACGCCCGGGAATTCGGGCGCGTGGCCCTCGTCGTAGTCGTAGTAGCCGGCGCACGAGTAGAGGAAGCGGCAGCTCAGCGTGCGCTCCGCATCGCCCTGCCGCAGGGTCAGCGTCCATCGCGACTCGGCGCTGGACCATTGTGCCGCAACGACTTTGGTGCCGTAGCGAATATGCTTGTCGATCCCGTAGCGGCGCGCCGTCTCGGTGATGTAGCGCAGGATCGAGGGACCGTCGGCGATCGATTTGGCATCGCGCCAGGGCTCGAACGGGTAGCCGAGGGTGAACATATCCGAATCCGAGCGGATGCCGGGGTACCGGAACAGGTCCCAGGTGCCGCCCAGCGACTCGCGCGCCTCGAGAATCGCATAGGACTTTCCGGGCAATTCGGTCTGCACGCGGTAACCGGCGCCGATTCCGGACAGACCAGCGCCCACGATGACGACGTCGACATATTCACCAGCTGCGGTCATGGTTCCAGTCTCCTGGTTCCGCCCGCGGCATTCTTGACTTTGCGCGACAAGTATTTGATTCTGGACGACATGTCGGTGATCCGCTCGGCCGGTTTGCGCGGTTTTCGCGCGACCGTGGCCGAACTCGGGGGAAATGCGGAGGAATACGCGGCCGCGGCCGGTTACCCGATCGCCGCCCTGGACGCGGACGATCTGCTGGTGTCGGACGAGGCGATGGCGCTGGTGCTGGAGATCGCCGCCGACCGGCTGCGGTGTCCCGATCTGGGCCTCCGGATCGCCGCCCGGCAGGACCTCGGCATGCTGGGACCACTCGCGCTGGCCATCCGCAGCTCGCCGACCCTGGCCGATGCGCTGGAGTGCACCTCGCGCTACCTGTTCGTGCACGCGCGCTCGCTGAGCCTGACCATCGAACCGGATCCCTACGGCGACCGCGGTGTGACGGCCCTGCGCTACGGCGTCGAACCGGGGTTCCCCCAACCCGTCCAGGGCACCGATCTCGGCCTGGGATTTCTGCATCGCACGCTGATCCGGCTGGTGGACGGCCCGTACGGCCTGCGCTCGGTGGAGCTGCCGTACCGCCCGCCGGGTCCGCGCGCGGCCTACGAGAATTTCTTCGGCGTCCCGGTGCGCTTCGAGCGACCGGCGGCCATGCTGCGGCTGCCGAGCAACCTCACGAGCCGGGCGATCGCGGGCGGCGATGCGAATCTGCGCCGGCTGGCGGTGGCATTCCTGGCCGAACAAGCCGGTGACACCGGCGCCTCCGCGGTGCCGGGGGTGCGGGCCGCCGTACAACAGCTGCTGGGCACGACCGCACCGCAGATCGATTCGGTGGCAAGGCTTTTGACGATCCATCCGCGCACCCTGCAGCGGCGCCTGGCGGCCGAGCACACGACTTTCGCCGCCATCGTCGACGATGTGCGCCGCAGTGAGGCCCGACGCTATCTGACCACAACGGATCTGCCGATGAGCCAGATCGCCTCACTGCTCGGCCTCGCGGAACAGGCCACCCTGACCCGCTGCGCGCGCCGCTGGTGGGACAGCACTCCCACCGCGATCCGGCGCACCGCCCGGGCCTGAGCGGCCGACCGGATCAGTGCGTGACGCTGGGGTCCCAGCGGCTGGCGGTGATGGTGAATCCCTGGATCGAGGACAGCGGCATCATCGCCTCGTAGTTGCGCTGATAGCCGGTCTTCGTGATGCGCCAGCGGCCGTCGGATTCACGGCGATAGGTGTCGCGGTAGTACGCGGCGCCACGAATCATGATCCCGTGCTCGGGAACGATGACCGTATCCTCGAGACACCAACTGCCGGAGGCGGAATCGCCGTCCACCGCGATCTCGGGATGACTGCACACATGCGAGGTGATCATGGTGCCGGTCATCGCGCCGCTGAGATAGCCGACGATGGCGTCGCGGCCCTCGAACTGCAGCGGCTTACCGCCCGACGGCGAGCCGTAATCGGCCACCGCGTCCGCGGCGAGGGTATCGGCGAACTCGTCCCACTCCCGCAGATCCAGCGTCCGCAGATAGCGGTATTTCAACGCACGAATCTCTTCCAACGCAACCAGATCCATCGCGGTCACCTCCTGGTTTCGGCCCCGCCAGCACAATAGAACACGTTTCTGTTTCGGTCCGGGCTTTCCCGATGACCGGGACGGCCCGGACCGATTCGCCACATCAGGCGTGGGTGCCGCCGTCGATGCGCACCTCGGTGCCGGTGATGAAGGCGCCGTCGTCGGAAGCGAGCATGGCCACCACGCCGGCGACCGTGTCGGGCGAGGCGAAACCCTGGCCGAGCATCGGCATGAGCTTGGTGAACAGCGAGAAGTCGGCGTCCTCGGGCAGGCCCGGGCCGCGGCCGTCGGTCATATCGCTCGAGATCGAGCCGGGCGCCACGGCCACCGCGCGCAGGTTCTGCTTGGAGTACTCCGAGGCCAGCGCATGGGTCATCGACATGATGCCGCCCTTCGACGCGGCATAGGCGGCCATATACGGGTGCGCGAAGTAGGTGGACGTGGAGGCGAAGTTCACGATGACGCCGCGGCCGCTGTCCAGCAGCGCAGGCAGCGATTCCCGGATCATCAGGAAGGTGCCGGTGAGGTTGGTGGTGATGATGCGGTTCCAGTCCGCCAGCGGCATCTCGTGGGTGTGCGCCGAGCGGAGAATGCCGGCCGCGTTGACCAGCGCGTCCAGCCCGCCCAGGGTCTCCACGACCCTGGCGACCCCGGCCTGCACCGAGGACTCGTCGGAGATGTCGATCGTGACGGTGGTCAGCCGATCGGCGCTGCCCTTCTCGGCGGCCTGCTTCGCGGTTTCGGCCAGCCCCGCCTCGTTGACGTCGGCGGCCACCACGGTGCCGCCCTCGGACAGGATGCGATGCACGGTGGCGCGGCCGATCCCGGATCCGCCGCCGGTGATCAGAACCCGGCGGTCTGCGAAACGCTCCATTGCGAAACTCTCCTCAACTGCGATTTTCTCGTTTTGTTTGACACAGTACGCCTGAGTGACACGTTGTGCCAGAGTGACAATTCGCGCTTAGACTGTGCGGACAGGAGGTGACTCATGCCCGAGTCGAGAACCGGCCCGTCCGCCCCCGCATCGCCGCGCCCGAACCTGGCCGCGCGGCGCAAGTCGGCGACCCGGATGGAGATCGCCCACACCGCCGCCCGCTTGTTCGCCGAGCGCGGCACCGCGGCGGTCACCGCCGAGCAGATCGCCGCCGCTTCCGGCGTCGGCCTGCGTACCTTCTATCGCTATTGCCGTACCAAAGAGGATGCCGTGGAACCGATGCTGTCGGCGGGTGCGTCTCGCTGGCTGGACATCCTGGGCGACGGACCGGACCGATTGCCTACGATCGCGGAACTGGAGACCGCCGCGATCCGTGCCCTGAACGTGGTGGACCGCGACGAACTCGACATCACCCGCGGCCTGTTGCGCGCGATGGCCGACGATTCGGCCCTGCGCGCGGTCTGGTTCCGGGTCAACCTCACCGGTGAGCACGCCCTGCTGGAGTTGCTGACGAAACTGTCCCCGGACACCGATCCGCTGCGCCTGCGCACCCTGGCCGCCGCGGCCGCCGGCGCGATCCGCATCGGACTCGAGCAATGGGCCGACGACGACGGCCCGGTGGCACAGCCGGGTAGTGTTGCCGAAACATCCTCGGCCGCAGCGCGAACCGGTACGCGAGCGGGCGGACCGGCTCCCCTGGTGGTCAGATGTATGCGCGAACTGACCGCCGGCGTCTACGCACAAGCCCCTGCGGACACGACAACGGGCTGAAAACGGCCACGGCGCCGGACCGCGCGATCCGCCCACGGCGACGTGCCGGCCTGCGCCGATCCGCCGCACGACAGGTCCATGAACTCCGCCGGAGAGATCCGTCAATCGACCTGTGCGGCATCATGTTTCAGCTTGCGCCAACCGCCCGCGCGATTGTTCGCGATGATCTGCCGCAGCATCGCCGAGAGCGCGGGGGCGTTGATCGTCTCCCCCTCGCGAATCGCCACGGTGCGCGCCGTCGTGTTGTCGTGACCGCCCGTGATGATGCCCTCGGGATCGGGCACCATCGCCCCGTCGTAGAGGAATATGTCGACGTGCGTCTTCGTCGCCAGAAGCGCGCAGATGTTGCCGTCGAGGACGAAATACGGTCGCACTCTGCGCTTTACGGTCTCGGCGACATCCCGGTCGGCGGCGTGGACGAGTTCGCGCACCTGGCGGCAGATATCACGCTGCCACGCCGGTAGCGCGTCGATGTAGGCGTCGACGCGCGGATCGGCCACGTAGCTCACCATGCCGGACTCCTGGCGGAGGTCAGCTCTTACCGGACTTCGCTCCGGACTTCTTCTCGGACTTGGCATCGGACTTACCGTTCGCCTTCTTACCCTTCGGCTTCTGGCCGTTCGCGGAAGCGTCGAGCGAGCGTTCGGCCCCGGATCCGGCCACCGCGGCGACGAGCAGCCCGGACTCGTCGGCATCGACGCGCACGGTGTCGCCCGGGTTCAGCTCGCCACCGAGCACCAGCCGGGACACCTGATTCTCCAGCTGCTTCTGCACCGTCCGGCGTAGCGGGCGAGCGCCGAATTCGGGCTGATAACCATTCTCCGACAACCAATCCCGCGCCGCGTCGGTGACGTCGAGTTCGATGTCCTGGGCGCGCAGGCGGCGCCGGGGGCCGTCGAGAACCAGATCGACGATGCGGCGCAACTGTTCCTGGTCGAGCCGGTGGAACACGATGGTCTCGTCGATGCGGTTGAGGAATTCCGGCCGGAAATGCTGTTGCAGCCGCTCCATCAACCGCGGGGTGATGGCGTCGAGCTCCGCCGAAGTGGCCTTCAGAATCAGATCCGAACCGATATTGCTGGTCATGATCACGATGGTGTTCTTGAAATCGACCGTGCGCCCCTTGGCGTCGGTGACGCGCCCGTCGTCGAGCAACTGCAGCAGCACATTGAAGACGTCCGGATGAGCCTTCTCCACCTCGTCGAACAGGATCACCGAATACGGCTGGCGGCGAACCTTGTCGGTGAGCTGTGCGGCATCCTCGTAGCCCACATATCCGGGCGGTGCGCCGACCAGCCTGGACACCGTGTGCTTCTCCTGGAATTCGCTCATATCGAATCGGATCAGCCGGTCCTCGTCGCCGAACACCGCCTCCGCCAGCGCTTTCGCCAATTCCGTCTTGCCCACACCGGTCGGGCCGAGGAACAGGAACGAGCCGATCGGACGGTTCGGATCCTTCATCCCGGCGCGGGCGCGGCGCACCGCCTCGGCGACGGCCACGATCGCCTCGTCCTGCCCGATCACCCGCTTGTGCAGCACATCCTCCAGCTGCAGCAGGCGCTGTCGTTCCTCGACCGTCAACTCCGACACCGGAATTCCGGTCTGCTTGGACACCACCTCGGCGATGTCGTCGAGAGTGACCGTCGGCGCCTCGTCGGCGGTGATGTGGCCGACCCGTTCCTCGGCGGCGGCGATCTCGCTCTTGAGTTCGTCCGCCCGGGCGTAGTCCTCGGCCGCGACGGCGGCATCCTTCTCGCGCTCGAGGCGCGACAATTCCTCCTGTGCCGCACGCAGATCCGGGCCCGGCATGCGGGTGCGCAACCGGACCCGGGCGCCGGCCTGGTCGACCAGGTCGATCGCCTTGTCGGGCATGAACCGGTCGGTGATGTAGCGGTCGGACAGCTCCGCCGCGGCGACCAGCGCCTCGTCGTCGTAGTGCACCTGATGGTGCTCCTCGTAGACGTCGGCGAGTCCGCGCAGGATTTCGATGGTGTCCGCTACCGACGGTTCCGGGACCAGCACCGGCTGGAAGCGGCGCTCCAGGGCGGCGTCCTTTTCGATGTAGCGCCGGTATTCGTCGACGGTGGTGGCGCCGATGGCATGGAGTTCGCCGCGGGCCAGCGCCGGTTTGAGCAGGTTGCCCGCGTCCATCGAACCCTCGCCGCCGGTGCCGGCGCCCACGATGGTGTGCAACTCGTCGATGAACAGCACCAGTTCGTCGGAGTGCTCGCGGACCTCGTCGAGAATCTTGGTCAGCCGCTCCTCGAATTCGCCGCGATATTTGCTGCCCGCCACCAGCGAGCCCACATCGAGGGCCACCACCCGCCGGTCGGCCAGGGTGCTGGGCACATCGCCGTTGACGATGCGCTGCGCCAGGCCCTCGACGATCGCGGTCTTCCCGACACCGGGGTCGCCGATGAGTACCGGATTGTTCTTGCGCCGCCGGGAAAGGATTTCCACGGTCTGCTCGATCTCCTCGGCGCGGCCGACGACCGGGTCGACCTTGCCCGCGCGGGCCTCGGCGGTCAGATCCCGGCCGTATTCGTCGAGCGTCGGTGTGTCGGTGGGCTTCTTCTGCCCCTCGGCGACGGGCAGTTTTGCACCCGAAAGAGACTGCGCGGCAGGACTTTCCAGATTGTCGGCAATGCCCAGCAAGATATGCTCCGGGCCGATGTAGCTCGATCCCGCTTCGGCGGCGTTGCGCTGCGCGGTGCGCAGGGCCAGTTTGGCGCCGGGGCCCAGGACGACTTGGCCGCCCGCGGTCGCGGTGGCCTCTCCGCTGCCGGCGGCACCGCGCATCTGCGCGGCGACCTGGTCCGGATCCCGGCCCAGCTGGGCGATGATCCCGCGCGACGGTTCGACCTGGGTGGCGGCGTAGAGCAGATGTTCGGCGGTGACCTCCGGATTACCCCAGTCCTGCGCGGCCGAGCGGGCGATCGCGATCAGCTCCTTGGCGCTGTCGCTGAGCAGCCGGCCCAGATCGATGCGCTGTACCGGTGGCTGCGCGGCCATCCCGGGGCCGAAGAAGCGATTGAACAGATCGTCGAAGGAGTTGAACGAACTGGGCCAGGCAGCGGTCATGTCCACACCTCGTATCTCGGAATCTCGTCGTCGCAGCGGCGAGCGAACGGACAGCTACGGTCCGCACCGCCGCACTCACCTCAGAACCACTCCGAAACGGTCGGGTCCAACCGTACTCCCGGCCGTCGTTTCCGTGGAGGTCACCGAAGCATCCGTTACTTCCCAGCGATCCGCGTGGAAGTTTCCGGCGATCCATCTGCCGGGAAGTGGGTATCGATGGGAGCATGGGCGCGTCCGGCGAAGATCACGACCGATCGCGCACCGATACCCGGCGGGATTCGACACGTTGATCTTGCCGCGGTGCCACACTCGAAGATGGTTGGGCTCGAGGAGGAACTGTGACTACAGCACCATCTCGCGGCGCCGCCGAGATCGAAGCCGCAAGGCCTTATCCCCGGCGGATCGCCCCGAAGGGTTCGCAGCTCTGGACGATCGTCACGACGACCGATCCGAAGCTGCTCGGCATGATGTACATCGTCAGCTCGATGGCGTTCTTCCTCGTCGGCGGGCTGATGGCGCTGCTGATGCGGGCCGAGCTCGCTCGCCCGGGTCTGCAGTTCCTGTCGCCGGAGCAGTTCAATCAGCTGTTCACCATGCACGGCACCCTGATGCTGCTGTTCTATGCCACGCCCATCGTGTTCGGCTTCGCCAACTGCATCCTGCCGTTGCAGATCGGCGCGCCCGATGTGGCCTTCCCCCGACTGAACGCGCTCAGTTATTGGCTCTATCTCTTCGGCGCCACACTCGCCACCGCAGGATTCGTCACACCGGGCGGCGCCGCCGACTTCGGCTGGACCGCCTACACCCCGCTGTCGGATATCGTGCACTCCCCAGGTGTGGGCTGCGATATGTGGATTCTGGGTCTGGCCGTCTCCGGCCTGGGCACCATCCTCGGCGGTGTCAACATGCTCACCACCGTGATCGTCCTGCGCGCGCCGGGTATGACCCTGTTCCGGATGCCGATCTTCACCTGGAACATCGTGGTGACCAGCGTGCTCGTCCTGATGGTCTTCCCGATCCTCACCGCGGCGCTCATGGCCCTGGAATACGACCGCCGTCTCGGTGGCCACATCTACGATCCCGCCACCGGCGGCAACCTGCTCTACCAGCACCTGTTCTGGTACTTCGGCCATCCCGAGGTGTACATCATCGCCTTGCCGTTCTTCGGCATCGTCACCGAGATCTTTCCGGTGTTCAGCCGCAAACCGATCTTCGGCTACACCGCCCTGGTCTACGCGACGATGAGTATCGGGGCGCTGTCGGTGGCGGTGTGGGCACACCACATGTTCGCCACGGGGGCGGTGCTGCTGCCGTTCTTCTCCTTCATGACCTTCATGATCGCCGTCCCGACCGGGGTGAAATTCTTCAACTGGATCGGCACGATGTGGAAGGGCCAGCTCACCTTCGAAACGCCGATGCTGTGGGCGCTCGGATTCCTCGTCACCTTCCTGTTCGGCGGCCTGTCGGGCGTCATCCTCGCCAGCCCGCCTCTGGACTTCCACGTGACCGACACGTATTTCGTTGTGGCGCATTTCCATTACGTGCTGTTCGGGACGATCGTGTTCGCGACGTTCGCCGGCATCTACTTCTGGTTCCCGAAGATGACCGGCCGACTACTCGATGAACGCCTGGGCAGACTGCATTTCTGGACCACCTTGCTGGGCTTCCACACCACCTTCCTGGTGCAGCACTGGCTGGGTGCGGAAGGAATGCCGCGTCGCTATGCCGACTATCTGCCCTCCGACGGATTCACCACGCTCAACACCGTGTCCACCATCGGTTCGTTCATCCTCGGTTTCTCGATGATCACCTTCGTCTGGAACGTGTTCCGCAGCTACCGCTACGGCGAGGTGGTCACGGTGGACGACCCGTGGGGGTACGGCAATTCGCTGGAGTGGGCGACGACCTGCCCGCCGCCCCGGCACAACTTCTACGAGCTGCCCCGGATCCGGTCGGAGCGGCCGGCATTCGAGTTGCACTATCCGCACATGATCGACCGCCTGCGCGCCGAATCGCATATCGGCTGGGGCGCCCCGCATGCGGAGGTTTACGAGACCGCCCCCGCCGAACAGGAACGGGCCTAGATCGTCGGGACCGCCGGTGGCGGCAGCGGTTCCAGCGGGCCGAGCCTGCGATGGACCACGTGCTGCTGCACGAAGGTCCAGGTATTGCTGGTCGCGAAGTAGACCAGGATGCCGACCGGCATCACCAGGCCCGCGACCAGTGTGCCCAGCGGAAACAGCCACAACGTCATCGCGTTGATCAGCCGCATCTGCGGGGTGATCTCGAGCTGGCGAGCGATCGACGCCCGCGCGGTGCAGTGGGTCGCGACGGCCGCGATGAGTACCAGCGGGATCGCCACGACGGCCACCGACGCCACGCTGTCGGTGGAGGTCAGCGTCGCCGACAGCGGTGCGCCGAACAGATCGGCGTGCAGGAACGACCGCACCTGCTCCGGTGCGAACACGTAATTCGCGGTATCGGCGTTCTGCGCCGCGGACATCGCCGTGGTGTTTCCGAGGAACGGCACATACGAGCCGCCGCCGGTGCGGTCGAAGGAATGCAGCACATGCAGCAGTCCCAGGAACATCAGCAGTTGCACGAGCACCGGCAGGCAGCCGCTGAGCACGTTGAAGTTGTGCTGCTGCTGCAATTTCCGGGTCTCGACGGCCAATCGCTCGCGGTCGTCGCCGCATTCGGCGCGCAGCTGCCGCATCTTCGGTTGCAGAACGGCCATCGTGCGGGAGAACCGGACCTGAGCGAGGAACGGCCGATACAGGGCGGCGCGCAGGGTCACCACCAGCATGACGATCGCCAGGGCCCAGGACAGGCCGCTCGCGGCGCCGAACAGGACGGCGAATCCGGTGTGCCAGAGCCAGAGAACGGCGGCGACCGGGTAGTACACGAAATCGAGCATGGGATATCACCTCACTTCGAGGCACCCGTGAAGGTACGGGCGAGTGAACAGGGGCGGCTGGACAGCTGCGCGTTCACTGCGGCCGGCTGGGAGCACCGGCGTGGGTGACGCGCGATCAGCTCCAGCGACCCGGTGCCCTGGGCCGCACCCGGCCCGCCGTATCCGGATTGCTCTGTCGCAGAAAAGATCCCCGCCGCCGCTGCTGCGCCGACACGGGTGGTCCACTGCTGACACCGATCGGCTGCAGTCGCACCCGGCTGGAGTAGGCGGCGACCACCGCCAACGCGAGAACCGCCGCGGCGGCAACCGCCAGCAGTGAATTCGGTTCGCCCGCAGGCATGATCGTGGCGGCGACCACGGACAGTACGAGGGCGCACAGCATCAGCGCCGTCGAACGGATCCGCATCACCATGACGATCAGGGTACCGAACGGCACGGCGCACCGAGCTGAGCCGACGGCCTGGTGTCCGGGCACAGGGACCGACGGCAGACCCGGCAAAACGCCCACAGCGAACCAAGCACTTGCTAGTGTCGGAGCGATGATCTCGACGATCGTCTGGGGTACGGGCAATGTCGGCCGTGCCGCGATCCGCGCCGTGCACGCGCACCCCGAACTGGAATTGACCGGGGTGCTGGTGCACGATCCGGCCAAGGTGGGGCGCGATGCGGGCCGGCTGGCCGGACTCGACCACGACCTCGGTGTCGCGGCCTCGGCCGATGTCGACGCCCTGCTGGCACGCCATCCTCGCGCGGTCGTGTACGCGGTGTCCGGCGATATCCGGCCCGACGACGCCCTGCGCGATATCGTGGCCGCGATCCGCGCGGGCGCCGTGGTCGTCACCCCCGCCCTCTACGCGCTCTACGATCCCCGCAACGCTCCCGCCGAGGTGCGCGAGCCGGTGCTGGCGGCGATCGCGGCGGGCGGTGGTTCGCTGTTCGTCTCGGGTATCGATCCCGGGTGGGGCAACGATGTGCTGCCGCTGCTGGTGAGCGGGCTCGGTCACCGGGTCGACACGATCCGCTGCCAGGAGATCTTCGACTATTCCACCTACGACCAGCCGGATTCGGTGCGCTACCTGGTCGGGATGGGACAGCCGATGGACTACGAGCCGCCGATGACCGCGCCCGGCGTCCCGACGATGGTGTGGGGCGGTCAGATTCGCCTGATCGCACGCGCCCTGGGCGCCGAACTCGACGGCATCCGCGAGACGCTGGACCGGCGTGCCCTCGGCACCACGGTGACCACCGCGGCGATGGGTGACTTCGACGCGGGCACCCAGGGTGCGGTGCGGTTCGAGGTGCAGGGCATGGTCGGCGGCCGGCCGCGCATCGTGATCGAACACGTCACCCGCATCCACCCCGACTGCGCACCCGACTGGCCGCGCCCGCCCGACGGCGCGGGCGCGCATCGCATCATCGTGGAGGGCGATCCGCGCATCGAGGTGACCGTCGAGGCCGAGACCGAGGGCGGTAACCGCGCGGCCGGCGGAAATGCCACTGCCGTCGGCAGATTGGTCAACGCCATCGACTGGCTGGCCGCGGCCGAGCCCGGCCTCTACGACGCCCTCGACGTCCCCTTGCGCCCCGCGGTCGGCAGATTCGCGAGCGACCCATCCGAAAGGACACCGCAATGAACATCGACATCCCCGAGGGGACGGATCCGATCGGCTACGTCTGGGGTGAGATGGTGCCGGGGATCGGGCCCGCCGCCTCGAAACTGTCGCTGGCGGTCTACTCCCACAGCACCCTCGGACTGCGAGAGTTCGAGGCGGCGCGGCTGCGGATCGCACAGATCAACGGCTGCCTGTTCTGTCAGGACTGGCGCACCGAGCGCGACGGGCAGAAGGTGGAGATCGGCTTCGAGCAGGCCGTCACCGATTGGCGCACAACCGATTCCTTCGACGACCGAACCCGGCTGGCCGCCGAATACGCCGAACGCTACGTCCTCGACCACCACAATCTGGACGACGAGTTCTGGGCCCGGATGCGTGCGCACTACAGCCAGGCCGAGATCGTCGAGCTGAGCATGTGCATCGGTTCGTGGCTGGCGTTCGGCCGGCTCAACCGCGTCCTCGGACTCGACACCGTGTGCGTGCTGCCGGGCCACTGAGGGTCCGGGCGCTGCCCGGGGGTGCTACTGCTCGGGCGAGGCCGTCACTGTTTGGGCAGGGCCCCGGCCATTCCGCCGACGTCGGTCACCTTCCAGCCGCTGCCGGGATCGACGTCGACCGTGTAGGTGACGGTGGTCTGCGCGCCCTGCGGCGTCTGTGCGCTGGTGGAGTTCACGTCGAGGAAGACGTCGACCTTGTAGACGCCGTTCTCGTTGCTCATCACCTTGGCCGCGATCGGCGTCGCCGACGACGTCCACTTCAGCGGGACCAGGATCTCCTGCAGTTTCGGTGCGGTAGCGTCGAATTTCCCGGCCAACTGCGGCGAGGTGCCGGCCTTCAGCTTGCCGATCCACGCGCCGACGTTCCGGTAGTCGATATTCGAGGCGCCGACCGCGTAATCGGTGGCGACCTGCTCGGCATGCTGCTGCGCGGCCGCCCGGTCGTCGCGGTCGCGCAGATCGCCGCGCGCCGACAGCCACAGCGATCCGAAGACCGCGGCCGGCGCGATCAACGCCACGCCGGCCGCCACGGTGGCGACGGTCGACAGCCGGATCGACAGTGTGCGAGGCGTTTTCGTGGTCTGCGCGGTGGTCTCGGCTGCGGTTGTCTCGGCAGGCGCGGCCGCGGAGGACTCGGCCTCCGCGTCGACTGCCCGCTTCGGTTCGGTACCGATGTCGTTCGACATGGCGTCCTCCTTCTCGGTGGTACTACTTGACATTGATGCGCACCCGCACGGTTCCGTCGGTGCCCACATCGTCGAGGGCCTGCGTGATCAGATCGGAGATGTCGATGCGCGGCGCGGAATCGGTGGTCGCCGCCGCCAGCGGCGCGAGCGCCGGGCCCAGGGATTTCAGTTCCGGACCGAGTTGCGCCAGCCGGTCGGTCAGCTTCGCCAAGAACGGCGCCAGGCCGTTGCCCTCGGTGTAGCTTTCGGCGGGACGGGCGTCCACCATCCGGCCCACCGCCGCGACCAGATCGTTCAGGGCGTGGGTGAACTGCACGAACGCCGGTGCCGCCGTACTCGTGGCCGGACCGGCCCACTCGATATCGGCGGCGGCGGCCTGAAAGCTGTTGAGCAGATCCGCGATCCGCGGGCTGCGGCTCATGATCGCGGCGGCCAGCAGATCTCCGGAACGGGTCAGATTCGGAATCGCGGCGTCGGTGCCGTTCAGCGCGGAGCTCGCGGTGGCGACCAGCGAGCCGACCACCTCGGGATCGAGCTGGTTCATGGTCTTGGTGACCAGCCGCGCGACGTCCGGAATCGACAGCGGCATGCGCACATTCGACGTTTCCAGGCGCTGGCCGTCGTGCAGGTAGGGCCCGTTACCCGAGGTGGGCCGGAATTCGACGTACGGTTCGCCGAGGGCCGACAGATGTTCGATGGTCACGGTGCTGTCGGCCGGCACCCGTTTGTCCGCGGCCAGCCGCATCCCCACCTCGACACCCGCGGCGGTATGCCGCACGGCGGTGACGCGGCCGACCTCGAGTCCGGTGAGCAGCACCGGCGATCCGACACCCAGACCACCGGAATCGGTCAGCACCATGGTGGTTCGGTTGTAGTCGGCGAACGGGTCGGCTCGTACGACGCCGAAGGTCAGATAGCTCGCTCCCAGGACGGTGATCGCGACGATACCGCCCAGCGAGGTCAGCGCACCCCACCTCATCGCACCACTCCGATCATCCGCAGCGTCGCCAGGATGCGGTCGGTCTGCTGATCGGGCGGCACCTCCGCGGACGCGTCCGAGCGCACGCCGACGATATTCACCTTCGGCCCACGTTCGACGAACGGAATCACCTTGTCGCGCAGCAATTCCACGACCGCCTGCAAGTTCGAGGGACGGCTCAGGTCCACCGGTCCGGCCGAGAGCAGCAGCGGCGCGAAGGCTTGGGCGGCACCGTCGGCGCCGCGCAGCACCGGCCCGAGCCAGGTCAGCGACGCACCCACCGGCCCCAGCCCACCGAAGATCTTCGTCACGCCGACGATGGAATCGGTGATGCCGTTCATTCGGTCGACGGAGGTCCGGCTGAGGATGTCGTCGAGTTCCGGCTGAATATCGTGCAGCACCTGAGCGTTGGTGCCCAGACCGTTGAGCAGCGCGTCGACGCTGTCCAGGTTGTTCGACAGATCCGTGGCGTCGGTGGCCATGGTGTGCGAGATGCGGGCGGTCTGCGCCGGATCCTGCGGCAGGGTGCGATTGAACTGCTCGATGACGTCCTGCAGTTGAGTCACCGCACCGCCCTGGGTGAAGGCGGCGATCAACGCCATCGTATCTTCCAGTTGCACAGGCGGTTTCGACTGCGCCATCGGAATCGTGGACCCGTCGTGCAGCAGGGTGCCGAAACCGTTCGGCGGGGTGGTCAGCGCGACGTGGATATCGCCGAGCACCGTGTTCTGCCGCAGTTCGGCGACGGTGGTCGCGGGTAGTCGCGCCGCTGTCGAGATGTCGGCGTCGACCACTACGTAACCGCCGCGTCCGCCCGAGGCCGCCGGATTCACGACGGTGACCCCGGAGACCGTGCCGACCTGCGCGCCGTTGGCCATGATCTTGGCGCGCGCCGGCAGGTTCAGCACATTCGAGAACTCGATGCGCACGTGGTAGGTCGGGCCGGACACGGTGGTTCCCGGTACCGGCACCGACGACGGGTCGAACGCGCATCCGGCGGCCGACACTGCTGCCGCCAGGACGATCGCCGAGCCGGCGGTGAATCGCCGAAACCTCATCGCGCACCTGCCATTCCGAATATCAGGGCCGCCATGTCCACCTTCGCCAGGCCGTCGGCGGCGGTGCAGCGCCCGGGGGCGAGCGCGTCGATCGCCGCGCACACCTGATCGGCGTGTTCCTGCGGAATCGCCACCTTCGGCGGGGCGTAGCCGATGCCGGAGTCGCCGATCGTGTGCACGATCCGGGCGAGAACCGGTGTCAGCGAGATCATCTGGGCCAGTGAGCCCACATTCGCGCGCAGGAATTTCACCAGCGGAACGGTGTCGTCGAGGGCGCGCATGATCGGATCGCCGAACAGGGTGGTGATGTCGTCGAGCATCGGCAGCACCTGCCCGAGGCCGTCGAACAGCGCCGCGCCGGGCCGCAGCAGATCCTCGGTGGCCTGGTCCAGGACCGGCCCCAGGCGGGTGAGCATGGTCTTCAATTCACCCCAGTGCGCCTCCACATCCTTGGACACCGAGGCGAACGCGTCGAAAATGCCTGCCAGATGGGCGATATCGGCATCGGGCGCGGACAGCGCGGTACCGAGTTTCTGCACCAGCGCGTTGATCTGCGGTCCGGTGCCCGCGGTGGCGTCGTTCAACGAGGTGAGTCCCCGCGCCAGGGCATCGGGGTGCGCGGCGTCCGGGCCCTGGATCTGCGACGACAACGCGGCCAGCGCGTTCAGGGTGTCGCTGATGCTCTTGGGCGTCAGGGTTTTGGTGAGGCAGCGGGCGGGATCCCAGCGTGCGGTCTCCTTGCCACCGGACACCACCGCGAGTTCGCGGGAGGCGACGATGCTGTCCGACAGCGTCGTCGCACCGGCGTCGGCGAGGATCGGATGATCGGATCGGACGTCGAATTCCACCTTGACCGCATTGCCCTGTGTGGCAACGGATTTCACGGTACCTACGGTGATGCCGCGCATCGTGACCTGGTTGCCGGGATAGAGCCCGACACTGTCGGGCATGATCGCGCAGTAGGCCGTGGTCGCCCGCATCGGCTGGAAGGCGACGAGATAGCCGACCGCCGCGACCGCGACGACGGCCACCGTCCCGGCGATCGACATGAAGGCCCGCGAACCGAGCAGCTTGTGCAGCATCAGCAGTCCTTCCCCGGCACCGGAATACACAGGTGGGCGGCCGGTGCGCCGACCGTCTGCCCCGACTGGTCGACCGTGACCGCGTCGTCCGCACCGCTGAGTTGCGCGAACTTCTGCTGCAGGCTTCGCACCGTCCCGATCACCGGCTCGAGTTCGCCGCCGAGCTTTTCCAGCTGCGGCAGCGCGTCACTCAACTGCCGCAGTTTCGGTTTCAGCGCCGAATCGTAGGTGGGCGCCAGTGCCGCGACCCGCTCGATCACCGCGCGCAGCAGCCGCACGCCCTCGCGCAGTTCGGCGCGTTTGTCGACCAGCAACGTCTCCATCTGGTTGACATTGACCATCAAGCGGCCCAGGTCGTGTTCGGCCCCGTCGTACATCGTGACGTATTCGTCGGCGACCGCGATCGCGTCGGTGACCTGGGTGCGCTGCCGGTTGAGCGCGTCGACGTAGGTGCCGAGCGTGTTCAGGGTGGTGCGCAGCGCATCCGGCGCGGCCTCGATGGAGGTGTCCAGGGCGGCCAGATTGCGGCGCAGCGTGTCGCCGTCGATCTGCCGCAGCGGTTGCGCCGCATCCTGGAAGGTCTGCACGAGGCTGTAGGGCAGCCGCACCCGATCCATCGGAATCGGCTTGTCTCCCAATGGTTTACCGCCCACGGGAAACAGTGCGACATAGTTGCCGCCGACGATGGTCAGCATCCGGATGTCCAGCGTGGACTGATCGCCGACGAAGACGTCCGAATCGACGGTGAACCGCATCCGCACCCGATCCGGATGCAGCTCGAGCGATTTCACCGTGCCGACCGGGATACCGGCGACGCGAATATCGTCGCCGACCTTCACCGACTGCGCTTCGGACAGTTCGGCGGTGTAGGTCTTCTTGCCGAACGGCACCACGTAGAGGATGCCCGCGGCGGCCGCGCAGACCACCACGAGCGCGACGCCGACGATACCGAGCCGGATTTCGCGCCGGCGGATGGTCGCCGCATCCGCCACGCGCCTATCCCGCGACCGGAAGAGATTCGCCCGGAACAGTTTCAGCCGTTGCATATCGCCACCTGCTGGTCCGCGACGAGCACCCGCACCACCTGCGGCAGTTCGGCATTTCCCTTGGAGCACTGCGGTTTCCAGCCCGCCACCGGCTTCGGCGTCGCCGCGTCCAGCCCGCCGAGCAGGGCCGGCAACTTGCCGAAGACGTCCACGGCCTCCTTCGGGTCGGGGAACAGCCGCCGGATCAGTGCGTCGACGTCGTTGCCGGACTGCAGGCCGAGGGCGTCGAACAGGCTGTCCAACGGTCCCAGCACCGACGGCGCGGCCATCGCGAACTGCGCCAGCCCCCCGATGTTGGTCTGCAGGGCCTGGAAGATATCGGTGAGCCGGGCCAGCAGCGGCACCAGATAATGCACCCGCCCGCCGACGCGCTGCGACAGATCCGACATGTTGTGGATCAGGGCGCCGATCACCTGCTGGCGGTCGTCCACATAGGAGGCGAGCCGGCCGATCGCGGCCAGCACCGGTTCGACATTGCTGCCGTCGCCCTCGATCAGCGCGACCATACTGGCGCTGAACTGGTTGATCGCTTCCGGGGAAATGGTGGCCAGCACCGGTTTCAGGCCGTTGAACATGCTAGTGACATCGAACGACGGCACGGTGTGGTCGATGCCGATCGTGCGTCCGGCCGGCAGCCGCGTCCCCGGCTTCGGCTGCTGCTGCAGGTCGATATAGCGCTGACCGGTGAGATTCTGATAGCGGATGGCGAGCTTCGAATTGTCGAAGATCGGCGCATCGGTCTTCAGCGACAACCGGACTCGTGCCAGTGTCCCGTCGAGGGAGATGTGCTCGACCTTGCCGACCTGCACGCCGAACTGGCGCACGTCGTCGCCCACCTTCAGCCCGTTGGCATCGGTGAACAGCGCCTGACGCGCAGCGGTCTCGCCGCCGACGGGCCGCTTGATCGCGGTGAACACGACCGACAGCACGACGATCATCACCACGGCGGACAAGCCCAGCCGCCAGGCGGCGGCGCCCACCTTCATCGGATCCCTCCCAGCAGCGGTGCCGGCACCGGCACGCCGCGCACATCGATTTCCGTGTCGAGCACCGGGCCGTCCGGGGTGTCGCGCAGGCCGGCGCGCAGGCGGCGCACGAGTTCGGCCAGATCGGCGCCGGACTGCTGTGGCCGGGGGACCATCCGCGCCAGCACCGCGAGGACCGGAGCCACCGCGTCCGTGCTGCCGGACAATTCGGATCCGGCACGAGTGCCCAGACCGGCCAGCGCGGGCAGGACCGAACCGGTCAGCGCCGACGTTCCGGCGTCGTAGGAGGCCCGATTGTTCTGCAGCCGTGGGATATTGCGGATCAGGTCGAGGACCTGGATGGTCGCGCCCGCGAAGCGGCCGCCGCCGTCGAAGGCCGGGCCGAGCCGGCCGACCAGTTCAGAACTGGGCATCTTCTGGTTGTCGGTGATGGTCTGTGCCACCGAGATCAACGCCTGGGCCAGCGGCGTGAATCCGCGCACGTCGTTGGAGACCTGGGCGATCACCGTGGCCATCTGCGGGGTCAGGAGTGCGTTGCCGGTCTGCGACAGCCCACGCAGCAGTCCGCCCATGGTCGCGTCGTAGACCGCGTCGGCGTGCTGCCCGGTGAGGTCGATGGTGGAGCCGCCGCGCAGCGGGGCGCCGCCGGAGCCCGGCCGCAACTCGATCTCGCTGATGCCGAACAGGTTCGCCGGCGCGTAGTCCACCCGCAGGCTGTCGTCGATACCGTGCAGCTGAGATCGGTCCAGTCGCAGCGTGATTCGCTGCGTGCCGCCGTCGGCGGGCACGATCGCCGCGACCTCACCGACCTGCACACCGTCCACTCGCACCGGTGTGCCGGTCAGCACCCCGTCGCCGATCTGCTCGGTGTGCAGCGCGATGCGCAGGCTGTCGTCGGCGCGCAGGCCGCGATAGGCCAGCGAGGCGATCGCGACGGCGGCCACGAGCGCGATCGCCACGCCGCCGACCAGCAGCGAGCGCCGCTTGTCCACCGCCACTCCGGGCATTCCGTAATTCGGCACCTGTACTACCCCGTGAAGTCGATCGACGCGTTGAAACCCCACAGCATCAGCGTCAGCACCATGTCGATGGCCACGATCGCCACCGACGACGCACGTACCGCGCGACCGGACGCGATGCCGACGCCCTCGGGCCCGCCGGTGGCGAAGAAGCCGTAGTAGCTGTGGATCAGGATCACGACGGTCGCGAAGATCGCCACCTTGATCACCGCGGCGATCACGTCGAATCCGGAAACGAACTGGAAGAAGTAGTGGTCGTAGACACCGGCCGACTGGCCGTGGACCAGTGTGACGAGTCCGCGACAGGCCAGATACGACAGGATCAGCCCGATCAGGAAGGTCGGCACGATCGAGACGGCGCCGGCGATCACCCGGGTGGTTACCACGAACGGGACCGACCGCAGGCCCAGGGCCTCGATCGCGTCGATCTCCTCCGAGATGCGCATCGAGCCGATCTCGGCGGTCATGCGACAGCCGGCCTGGGCGGCGAATCCGATGGCGGCCACGATCGGAGCCAGCTCGCGGGTGGTGGCGTAGGCCGAGACGATGCCCGAGACCGGGCCCATGCCCAGGATGTTCAGCATGGTGAAGGATTCGACGGCCACCGAGGCGCCCATCACCAGGCCGAGCACGATCATCATCGGCACCGTGCCGCCGCCGACGATCACCGACCCGCGTCCCCAGGTCATATCGGAGATGATGCGCAGCGTCTCGTCGCGATACCGCCTGAGCGTCAAGGGGATCGACGACAGCACCTGCCAGATGAAGGCCAGGACGAAGCCCAGTCCCTCCACGCGAGCCAGCAGCAAGCCGCGGCGGCGATAGAAGCGCACGAAGTGGCTGAGCCCCTTGGGCATATAGGTCGAGATCGCCACGTCAGACCAGCCTCGTCGGCAGGAACATCTCGACCACCTGGGTCACGCCGAGATTGACGATCGCGATCGACACCACCGACAGCACCACGGCCGCGTTCACCGCATCGGCCACGCCGCGCGGGCCGCCCTTGGCCTCCAGTCCGCGCTGGCAGGCGATGATCACGACGAGAAATCCGAACAGCACGGCCTTGAGCAGCGAGACCCACACATCGGCGACGGTGGTGAAGGATCCGAAAGTGGCCCAATAACTTCCGGGGGTGACGTTCTGACCGCCGACGGCCACGGCATAGCCGGCGACGATGCCGACGAAGATGATCAGGATGTTCAGCAGCGGCGCGACGAGGATCATCGCCACCAGTCGCGGGATCACCAGCCGGTGAATCGGCGAGATGCCCATCGTGTTGAGCGCGTCGATCTCCTCGCGGATGGTGCGCGCGCCCAGATCGGCGGCGATCGCGGCCGCGCCCGCGCCGCCGAGCAGAAAGCCGGTGGCCAGCGGCGCGCCCTGTTTGATCACCCCGAGCCCGCCGGTCGCGCCGAGCAGCGAATCCGCGCCCAGGGTGTGGATGAGGTTGCCGACCTGCACCGAGACGATCACGCCGAACGGGATCGCGATCAGGATCGCGGGGATCGCGGTCACCGTCACCAGCCGCCACGCCTGCAGAATCGCTTCGCGCCACTGGAATTCGCGCCGCACGACGTCGGTGGCCGTGCCGGTCACCGATTCCCGGGCGATATCCACGGCCCTGCCGAAGGTTCGCAGTGCGGACACGACGGTGTCCGAGAAATTCTTGCGAACGATACGAACAGCGGACGCGCCCGAGGAGGCCCGGGTCACCGGCGCCATGATCGGCGGGCCGCGTCCGGGCGGTGTGGCTCGAATTTCACAATCGTCTCTCCGTGATCGGCAACACTGCCAACACGAAGCTATCGGTTACAGCTAGTTACAGTAAAGCTGATCACGGTGTGAGGGTGACCGCTCCGAGGGGCGTTCGAAGTGCGGCGATAAATCCAGCTCACGTGCATGTTTTATTAAGTGAACGCGAGTTCTGGAACCTGTTATCAGCAACGAACGGCTATCGCTATGACCTGCGTCACGTGTGACCGGCCACAAGGCGGTCACCAGAGACCGGGGACGAGCCGCCTCGTGCGAGCGCGGTAGTCCTCGTAGGAACGGCCCAGGGTGTCGACCATCGCCCGTTCTTCCACATCGATACGACGCAGAAATGCCAGGGTGGGCACGACGATCAGCAGCAGCAGCGAGATCCAGTTCCCCGCCGCGACACCGAAACCGATGGTGAGCAGCAGAACTCCGGTGTAGGAAGGGTGCCGCACCCAGTGATACGGCCCGCGATCGACGACGGCCTGATCGGCATCGACCTCGACGGTGGTGCGAAAGGCCTCGCCCAGCACCGTGATCGCCCAGATTCGCACACCGAGCCCCACGACCATCAGCGCGACTCCGGCAACCTGCCAGACAACCTCGCGATGGGTGGTGAAGCGCAGATCGCTGTCGGCCGGCAAGGCGATCGAGACCACGTTCGCCACTGCGATCGATACGGCGACGACGATCATGATGGTGGTCCGGGTCCTGCGGTCGCGGGCGGTGGATCCTTTGCGGCGCAATCGGTCCCGAATCGCCAGTCCGATCTCGAAGAGCAACCAGATCCACGTCGTCACCACCGCGGCATTCACGACGACCCTCCCATGGGCTCGCGGCGGACCGGGCGACCGCCGGTACCGAATAAACCACCGCCACCGCGTCCGGCACATCGGGAAAGTCCCGGAGATCTCCCCCGATCTCATCCCAGGCGGCCTCGCGCCGTTCCGACAGAGCTGCGCAGTATTACTGTATTGATCCGACGGCGAACGGGCATGCCGCGTGAAGGGGAGCCGATGACCGCCGAACTGATTCCGGGCGAGCTGACCTATGACGGCCGGCGGCGGAGCTTTCATCTGCGACCACCCCGGGACCCGGACAGTCCGCTGATCGTCGCGTTGCACGGGAATATGGGACCGGATGCCGAGGGCGGCGGTCTGCTCATGCACGACTGGACCCGATTCGCCGATCACGCCGAGGAATGGGGTGTCGGTGTCGTCTATCCGGACGGCTGCCACGGCAGTTGGGCGGACGGCCGCGGCGTCACGGCCGCGGAGGAAAACGGGGTGGACGATGTGGGGTTCCTGCGCACCCTGATCGAATGGTGCGCGGAGAAGTTCCGGACCGCATCCGATCGAACGCTGGTGGCCGGCATTTCCAACGGCGCCTTCATGTCCCATCGTCTCGCGCTCGAATGCAGCGAACGGGTCGCCGTCTTCGCCGCGGTGGCCGGGGCACTGCCCGCCGATCTGACCGCGGTGCGGCCGACCCACGCGGTGTCGGCGATGCTGATCAACGGCGATGCCGATCCCCTGGTTCCGCTCGCCGGCGGCCATTCCCGCCACCGCGGGCCGGACGGCGAACCGCGCGGTCGGATTCTCGGCGCCGCCGCGACCGCCGAGCACTGGGCGAGCCTCGACCGATGCGCGGACGAACGAACTACCGTCACGACCGCCGGCTCACGACGCGTCACCGCCGCACACGGCATCGGCGATACCGCCGTGACGGCATGGACGGTAGTCGGCGGCGGTCACACCTGGCCGGGTGTCGCCGTCCCGGAGGAGTGGGCCGGTGCTCCCGGTGCGGTATCCACCCTGGAATTCGATGCCACCGTCGAAATCCACCACTTCGCCCGCCCGCTGCTGCGACCGGCGGCGCGGCGGCTACGTCCACCTCGGTCGGAGAAGGAGAACCGATGAGCATTCTCGGCAAACTGCTCGCCAATCGCCGCGCCGGTACATCGGAGCTGGCGTGGAATCAGCCGAACCTGAGCAGCGACACCGTCTTTCGGCTCACGAGTCCGGATTTCGAGCCGGAGACCACGCTCGACATCCGGCATGCCTCCCACCGAATCGGTGGCGCCGACGAGTCCCCGGCGCTGAACTGGAGCGGCGCGCCCGACGACGCGGCGGGCTTCCTGCTGGTCGTCGAGGATCCCGACGCTCCGATGCGGAAGCCGTTCGTCCATTGCGTCGCGCTCCTCGAGCCGTCGCTGCGGAGCTTGGCACGCAACGCATTACGTGCCGATACCACCGAGCCTGGGGTACGGGTGCTGCGCTCCGGTTTCGGCAGCGGGTACATGGGTCCCGCGCCGGTCAAAGGACACGGTCCGCACCGGTACGTCTTCCAGTTGTTCGCCCTCGGCGCGCCCCTCACCACAGCCGCGGGCAAACCTGTCGAGAACGCGAAACCCCGGGATGTGCTGGCGGCCGCGCAGGCCGTGGGCCGGGCCCGGATCGACGGTTTCTACGAACGTCGTTGAGGCTCAATCGCCGTTCGGCCGATAGCTGCGCAGGGCCTGCCGCAGTACCGCCAGTCGCTGGTCCCGAAAGTCCGTGCGGCCCTGTTCGATCGCGTCCAGTACGTCGAGGGCGGGGTCGGCACATGCCCAGAAGCGCAGCTTGTTCTCGGTGACGGGCTCGAGATCCCGTGCGCGACAGCGCTGGATCTCGCGCACGAAGTCGCGCCCCGCCTCCGGGTACAGATAGCAGAGGTCGTAGTCGGGATCGCCGATCTCCACATCGCCGAAGTCGATCAGGCCGCTGATCGCGCCGTCGGTGATCAACAGATGGTCCAGGCTCATATCGGCATGGATGAGGGTCGGTTCGAAGTCGAAGTTCGCGTCGTCGTCGAGATATCGCTGCCAGGCCGCGGACAACTCCTCGGCCTCGGACGCGTCCAGCAACGGAAGCACCTCGGCGCGAACGGCCTTCAGATCCGCGGCGAAATCACCCCGCAGATCGGTGACCTCGACACCGAAGCTCCGTGCCCGGTCCACCGGAAACGAATGGATCAGATCGATCAACTCCGCGATCGTCCGCGCCGCGTCGGAGTGCAGCAATCCCCGCTCGGCCCATTCTTCTTCGTCGAGCGATTCGCCCGGTACCAGCGGATACACACAGAACTCGCCCGGCCCCAGCGGATTCGGCGCGGTGAACAGGAATTGCGGAATCGGCACCGGCAGCAACGGGGCCAATTCCGGAAGCAGACCGGCCTCGCGCGCGATTCCTTCCGCGCCGTGCGGGTCCTGGGGCAGACGCAACACGTAGGGCTGTCCCGCCCAATCCAGCTGCAGCGCAACGCTGTCCAGCCCGGCGCCCAGCAGACACAGTGAACCACTCGCCAACTCCGGCCGGGGCGAGCCGGCGAGGGCGCCGCGTACCCGGTCCTGCCAGCCGGGGGGAAGTTCCACGCTCGCGCGCATATCCATGTCCGAATCGTAGAACCGGTGTCCACCGGTTATCGCCGGGCGGCGATCGGCGCACGCCGGGCGGCCGGGATGACGGCCGTCTAAGATCGGCAGCGTGCCGGAATCCGGGAGCTCAGTACCCGCCTCGGTCCAGGTGTGGCGGGCGTTGCAGCGGGTGTACGTCGACCTGCGCCCGGAGCTGGATGCCCAACTGCGTCGCGGCTACGGCATGCCCGCCAGCTGGTACGACATGCTCGTGGAACTCGCGGGCACGCCGCGTCTGCGGATGAGCGACCTCGGCGCGACCATGGTGCTCAGTCGCACCCGGGTGAGCCGCCTGGTCACCGAACTGGAGGCGCGCGGCCTGGTCACCCGCGAAACCAATCCCGCGGACGGCCGATCGGCGTACGTCGCCATCACCGTGGCCGGGCGGCAGCGGTTGCACGAGGCCACCCCCCACCATCACGCGGTCGTCGACCAGCATTTCGCCGGTCTGGGCGCCGACGAACTCGGCGCTCTCGCCACCGCCCTGCACAAGGTGCTCGCCGAGGACAATCCGTGACCCGCTGGCGCACAATGGACCGATGTCCGCTCTCTCGACGGTGCTCGATCCGCTTCGGCACACCGCCGGCTATGCCCGCTACTTCCTGAACAAGAGCGCGCGCGACCGCGAGGATGCGCAGGCATTGCGCGAGCTCGAAGCCCGGCCGCTGACGCTGCCCGCCGGTCTCGAACTGGAATGGCTGGGCACCGCCGGGTATCGGATGACCTACGAGGGCGCGACACTGCTCGTCGATCCGTTCCTCACCCGGGTGCCGTTGTCGACGGTGGTGCGCCGCCGCACCGCGCTTCCCGACCCCGCGTCGATCGACCGCTTCCTAACAGGCCTCGGTGACGTATCGGGAATTGTTGTCGGACACGGCCATTGGGACCACGCGCTGGACGCTCCCGAGCTCGCGCGCCGTTTCGGCTGCCCGGTCTACGGCTCACGGTCGGTGCGCAATCTCATGGCCCTGCACGGACTCGGCGAACGGGGTGTGGAGGTGGAGCCGTACCGCCGCTACGAACTCGGACCGTTCACGGTGACCTTCGTGCCGAGCGTGCATTCGAAGATCCCCTTCGGCACCCGGATCCCCTCCCCCGGCGACACCAGCTGCGAATCCCTGGCGGCGCTGGCGCCGATGGCGTACGGCTGCGGACAGACCTGGGGCATCCACATCGCGGTGGCCGGTATCGAGATCTACCACCAGGGCAGCGCCGATCTCATCGATGACGCGATCCGGCACCGCGAGGTCGACATCTTCCTCGCCGGAGTGGCCGGACGGTCGGTGACGCCGGACTACTGGCACCGGATCCTGACGCGGCTGCGCCCCGCCACCGTCGTGCCGATGCACTACGACGATTTCCTCCGGCCGCTGGACGCGCCCATGGGCTTCACGGTCGATATCGCCCTGGCCGCGGTGCCCGACGAGATCGGCGCCGTGAGTCGCGCGATCGACGTGGTCGCCCTGCCGGCTCTCAGTCCTCGCGAACCGGACGCCCGATGAGCAGATGAGCCGGAATCGGCTGCCGGTCGATCTGCCGGTGTTCGACCGCCAGCCCTGCTCGTTGCAGCGCGCCCGATACCTCGTCGACCGGCCGCAGCCGGAAACCGTGCGCGGTGAACGGCATCTTCGCCATCGCCGCCGGATCTCCGATGCCGACCACTACCCGGCCACCCGGGCGCAGCACCCGCGCCAGCTCCGCGCAGGCCCGGTCCAGATCGTCGATGAAATAGACGGTATTCACCGTGATCACCGCATCCAGGCTCGCCGATGCGAGCGGCAGTTCGGTGAGCGCGCCTTCCACGATCCGCAACCGGCCGGTGCCGATATCGCGGGCGAAGCGAGAACGGGCACGCGCCGACATATCCGGAGAGATCTCCACGCCGTGCACGGTCCCCGCCTCCCCGACGGTGCGCAACAGGATCGACAGCCCCACGCCGCCACCGAAGCCGATATCGGCCGCGGCCTGTCCCGCGCCCACCTCGGCCGCCTCGACCGCGGCGTCGATGGCGAAGCGATTGGCCCGGTTCAGCATCCGCGCCACCACCTTGCCCAGCACCCCGTGCGGATTGCCCAGCTGTTCGGCGACCGTGGACATAGCGCGTGTGACAAGGGAATTCATGGCACGCATGCTACCGATCCGGGCTCGCCTGGGCGGCGGACGCGGCTCGCCTGCGGCGCAGGTCCACCACCCGGCCCGCTCGGCGGCCTACTCTGCATCCGTGAACGACTCCGACAATGTGCGCGACTCCGGAAGCTGGAAGCATCCGCACGAACCCCACGGCGGCGGTTTCGCCTCCCGGCTGAACTGGTTGCGGGCCGGAGTGCTGGGCGCCAACGACGGCATCGTGTCGACCGCGGGCCTGGTGGTGGGCGTCGCCTCGGCCACCGCGGCCACCACGCCCATCCTCACCGCCGGTGTGGCCGGGCTGGTCGCGGGTGCGCTGTCGATGGCTGCCGGCGAATACGTCTCGGTCAGCACCCAGCGCGACAGCGAACGTGCCCTGCTCTCGCTGGAGAAGCGGGAGCTCGCCGAAGATCCCGATTACGAACTGACCGAGTTGACCGAGATCTATCGGCACAAAGGACTGTCGGAGGCGACCGCGCGGCAGGTCGCGCAGGAGTTGACCGCCCACGATGCCTTCGCCGCGCACGCCGAGGCGGAATTGGGTCTGGACCCGAACGAGCTGACCAACCCGTGGCAGGCCGCGTTCTCCTCCGCGCTGGCGTTCACCTGCGGCGCCCTGTTGCCGCTGCTGGCGATTCTGCTGCCGCCGGCGAACTGGCGCATTCCGGTGACCTTCGCCGCCGTGCTGGTGGCGCTGGCCGCGACCGGATCGCTGAGCGCGCGCCTCGGCGGCAGCAATCGACGCCGGGCCGTGCTCCGGGTGGTGATCGGTGGTGCGCTGGCCATGATCGTGACCTACGGTATCGGCCAGATTCCGGGCGTATCCAGCGGCTAATCACGGATTCGATTGTCGCGCACGATGATTCCCGCCGCCCGCGCGAAGGCGGGTGCCATCTCCATCAGCTGGGGTGTGGTGATGATCGCCCCCTTCAGCGTTCCGATATCGGCGATGAGGTCCAGGGCGGTCGCGCCCCGCAGGTCCACGTCCTTCAAGGTGGCCCCGTGCAGGGCGACGCCTTCGAGCCGCGATCCGGGAAAGTCGACCTTCCGAAGTGTGGCGGCGGAGAAGTCGGTATCGCGAAACACGCAGTCGGCGAAGGTCACGTCCTGCAGTGTGGCCGCACGGAAGTTCACCGATTCGAATTTGCACCCCTCGAACCGGATGCGACGCAGCTGCGCGTCGACGGCGATGACTCCCGACCACGCGGAGTCGACGAATTCGGCATTCAGCCACCGAGTTTCGCAGGCGTCGATCCCGATCCACCGCACCCCGCGCAGCCAGACGTCGTCGAATCGGCAGTGATTCAGGCTGCCGCCGCCGAGGACCACACCGGTCAGCGCCGACTCGCTGAACCAGGAGCCGCCCGCCGACACCTCGTCGAGGGACGTGGCGTCGAGGTGGACCCGCTCGTACTCGGTGTCGGGTGCGAGCGGTTCCAGCAGCGGCGTCAGACTCGGGGCATACGGCAGATCGGCGAGGTCGCGAGGCATTCCTGCACCCTAGACATGCGCACCGACAGGCCCGCGGCGGCTCACTTCACGAATTGGTGGTCGGTGCGCACCCTCCCGTCGGTGTCGAAGGTCAGCACCTCGAGTCCGGATCCGGCGACCGTGCCGTCCGCGCGCGAACGCATCACCCAGGTCAGGGCCACGGCGGCCCCGGCGTGCCGAACCGGCTCGCCCTCGGGCTCGAAGACATGCTCACCGTCGGCGACGAACATGTCGTATGCCCGGGTGACACGGGTGAACATCGCGTCGTAGCCGCGGACCTCGATCGCCGGAGCGGCGACCCCGTAGTGGCGGGCGGTGTCGCGAATGCCCTCGGGCGGATTGACCATGACCTGATAGCCGTCCTCGGCCCAGACCTCGCGGATCAGCGCGCGACGCCGGTCGGCATCGGGTTCGTTCCACTGGCCGACCCAGCGGTCGAGCAGATTCTTCAATTCGATATCGGTGGGTTCGTAGCTCATGCCGCCGAGTCTGTCCGCCGGCCCGCACTCGCGCGATTCCCTCCAGGGTATGGCGGAGCGCCACCCCGGGGCCGACGATGATCCCATGACGACAGTCGCGCAACCGGGACCCTTCGCGCAGGAACTGCGACGCTGGCGGGGGCTGCGGCGGTGGAGCCAGCTCGACCTGGCCATCCGCGCCGATACCACGCAGCGCCACCTCAGCTATCTCGAACAGGGCCGCTCCCGGCCGGGCCGATCCATCGTGCTGCGGCTGGCGGAATCACTGGAACTGTCGCTGCGCGAACGCAATGCGCTGCTGGCGACGGCCGGCTACGCCCCCGCCTACGACGAATCCGGTGTGGACGCACCGCAATTGGCTCCGGTGCGCGCGGCGCTGCGCACGATCCTGTCCGGGCATATGCCCTATCCGGCGCTGATCGCCGACCGCTACGGATGTTTGATCGAAGCGAACGCCGCGTTCGACGTCTTCACCGAGGGCTGTGCGCCCGAACTGCTCACCGCGCCGATCAATGTGCGCCGCTTGGCATTACATCCGGACGGCTTGGCGCCTCGGGTGGTCAACTTCGCCGAATGGGGCCGACATGTCACCGAATCCATGCGGGCACGCAACCGCCACTCACCGGATCCGCGCGCCGAGGAACTGGTCGCCGAATTCGAGAGCTACCTCCCGGACACCGACCCCGGGCCCGGCTATCTCGGCTTCGCGGTGCCGCTGCGACTGCGCGGGGAGGCCGGCGAGTTGCGTTTGATCACCACACTGACCTCGTTCGCCACCGCCACCGACGTCTCGCTGGCGGAACTGCATCTGGAGGCCTTCCTGCCCGCCGACGAATCCACCGCGGAACTGCTCCGCCGGCGCGCCGGGTGACCGATCGCGCTCGACCGGCCGGCGCCGAAACCTACTGCACCGGTTCGAAATCCATGCGGCCGTCTTCGGTCACCGCGTAGATGCCCGAGGCCAGATCCAGCGCGACCACGGTCCGTGCCGCGGCCTCGGCGATATGAATGCGCGGCGGATCGGGCCGGTCCGCGTCCTCCGGATAGTAGGTTCCGGGACCGTAGAACTGGCCGTAGCGCAGGACGACGCCACCGATCCCGAGCACCGCATCCTCGAGGAACTGCTTGGCGGCCTGTCCCTCTCCGGTCATCTCCCACGCGACGCTCTGGGCGAGAAAGCGTTTCGCACCCGCTGCCTGTGCCGCGGCGATCAAATTCGCGGTGCCCTCGCGGCGCATCCGCGAATTCGCCGCCCGTCCGGCGGGCAGATCGGCGGGATCGTCGGGCAGGTCGGTGAGCTGGTGCATCACCAGATCGGGCGCGAAATCGCGTACCGCCTGTTCCAGCGCCGCCGCGTCGTAGACATCGCAGACGACCGGCCGCGCACCGAAGCCGGTGAGCATCGACGTCTTCGACTCCGAGCGCGTGAGCCCGGCTATCTCGAACCCGGCCGAGACCAGCAGAGGTGTCAATCTGGCGCCCAGCACTCCGGTCGCGCCCGCCACAAAGATCCGCACGACGAATCACGATAACCGCCCGACTCCGGTCGGCCGGTCCGACACTCTCGACTGCGCGGTGCGTGCGCTCCTTCGTTCGTCTCCCTGTTGCCCAGTCATACTCGTCGACGTATATTCGTAGACGAGTAAGGAGGTGTGGGCAATGCCCGAGAAGCGGAAAGTCGCCAATCTGCTGGCCTTGGCGGTCCTGGCGACGCTGATCGAACGTCCCATGCACCGCTACGAGATCGCGGCCCAGATGCGCGAACGCGGCAAGGACCGCGATATGGACATCAAATGGGGTTCGCTCTACACGGTTGTGCAGAATCTCGAGAAGCACGGATTCGTCGAGGTCATCGGCAGCGAGCGCGACGGCGCCCGGCCCGAGCGGACGATCTACCGGCTCACCGACGCCGGCCGCGCCGAGGCCGAGGACTGGATCCGGGAACTGATCTCGACCCCCGAACCCGAACCCCATCGGTTCGTGGCGGGCTTGTCCGTCGTAGCCCTGCTGCCGCCGGACGAGGTGATCACACTGCTCGACGAGCGCACCCGGCTGCTCGCGGCGGAGATCGCCGAGCGCCGCCGCGAAATCGAGGAGCAGACACGATTTCTGCCGCGGCTCTTCCTGGTCGAGGCCGAATTCGGCGTGGCGATGCTCGAGGCCGAGGCGGCCTGGGTCGCCGAACTGCGTACGGAACTCGCCTCCGGCACCTTCCCCGACATCGATTTCTGGCGGCGCGCCCACTCGGAACAGATTCCGCCCGCCGAGGTCGCCGCGATGGTGGAAGGAGGGACGTTCCGACAGCCGACCGACGACTGATCCACGCTACGACAATCCACCGACGAACCGGGCCCGGCGCAGTGCGGCAACACCGCGCCGAGCTCGATCCACTTACCTCTCGAACCGCATTCACGCAGGCGAACCCAGCCCGAGTATGGCAACTTCAGGATAACTGGGCAGCGCGTGCGCGGATCGGATCGGGTTCATCCACTCGAGGAGATTTCCCATGTCCGCAGTCACATCCGCCCTCGTCATCGGCGGCGGTGTCGCCGGCCCCGTCGCCGCCACCGCCCTGCGCAAGGCCGGAATCGAGGCGACCGTCTACGAGGCCTATCCGGGACCGGCCTACAACATCGGCAGCGCCCTGGGTTTCGCACCCAACGGCCTGGCCGCCCTGGACACCATCGGCGCCGGCGATGCCGTGCGGGCCGTCGCTCTGCCGATCACTCGCACCGTGATGTCGTTGGGCCACAAAGATATCGAGCTGCCGACGGCCGCCGGCCTGGAACCGCTGCACGCGATCGATCGCAGCGCCCTGCATCAGGTCCTGCACGATCATGCCGTCGACACCGGCGTGGCGGTCGAATACTCCAAGCGCCTGGTCGGCGTCGAGGAACATCGCGACGGCGTGACCGCCCGGTTCGCCGACGGCTCCACCGCCACCGCCGACATCCTCGTCGGCGCCGACGGCATCAAGTCGCGCGTGCGGACGCTCATCGATCCGAACGCCCCGGGCGCCGACTACACCGGCATGCTCGGTTTCGGCGCCTACACCGCATGCTCGCATCCGGTCACCCCGGAGACCATGGTGTTCGCCTACGGTCGCAACGCCTACTACCTGTATTGGTCGATGCCCGACGGCCGGATCGCCTGGGGCGCCAATCTGCCCCACAAGCAGTATCTTTCGCTGACCGAGGCGCGGGAGGTCCCGGCCGAACGGTGGTTGCGGACCCTGCGCGAGGTCTACGGCGAGGACACCCCCGGCGCCGAACTGGTTCGCAACACCCGGCCGGAAGAGTTGGTCGTCACCGGCGGCCTGCACATCATGCCGCCGGTGCCGCACTGGTATCGCGATCGCATGGTGCTGGTCGGCGACGCGGTGCACGCGCCGTCCAACAGCACCGGCCAGGGAGCGTCGATGGCGATCGAGAGCGCGGTGCAACTCGCTCGCTGTCTGCGCGATTTCGATTCACCGGCAACGGCTTTCGCCGCCTACGAACGGATCCGTCGTCCCCGGGTGGAGAAGGTGGCGGCCCGGGGAGCCAAGATCAACCAGTCGAAGACCGTCGGCCCGGTGATGCGCCGGATGATGCCGCTGGTCATGCCGCTGGCGACCAAACTCTTCAAAATGGAGGAGGTCATGGCCCGCGAACAGAGCTACACCATCGACTGGGACGCGCCGGTCGACGAGCGCGCGGAACTCGCTGTCGCGTGAGCGTATTCACCTGGAGGGCAAGGTAATCGAGCCCGGGCGCCGCGGCCGGCGGTGATCACACCGTCAGCCGCAGCGCCTCCGGCCGTTCCACTTCCTCCAGCAGTTTCGCCGCGATATTGTCCAGCGCGCGATCGAAGAGTGCGCGATCGTCCGGGTCGGCGCAATCCCAATCGTCGAGATAGCGGCACAGCCATTTGCGCCAAGCGGCGAGAATGCGGTCGTACTCGGCCTGGCCACTCGCGGTCAGATCCATTCGGTCGCCGTCGAATTCGATGTAGCCGGATCGCACTGCCTTGTCGTACACCGGTTCCAGCACTTCCGGCGGCATCCAGTGCGCTCGCGCCACCGCCGCGAGCTCGGCCGAACCGCGGGCGCGCTGCAACATCTTCACCTGCCCGATGGCCCAGGCCTGATCCCGGCCGAGCGGACTGTCCGCGGCCGCCAGGATCTGCGGATCGGGCAGCTCGTCGTCGCGCAGTCTGCGCAGCACGTTCGCCAGCGAATGCTCCAGGCGGACAATACGATCCGGAGAATCGGGCACCGAGAAACCGCCGCCCACATCGGCCGCCTCCGCGCGGACGCTGTCGCGCAATGGAACCTGCTTCAGGAACCACGCCACGACGAAACCGACCACGGCCACCGGCACCACCCAGCGGAAGACGTAATCGATGGTGTCGGCATAGGCGTCGATGATCGGGATCGCCTGGGCGTACGGAAGCTGGTGCAACAGTTGCGGACTCTGCGCCACCGCGGGCGGCACCCCGGGCACCTCGGTGAGCGCCTGGCGCAGATTCGGTTCCAGCTGATTGCTGTAGAGCGTGCCGAAGATCGCGGTGCCGAAGGTCGACCCGACGGTCCGGAAGAAGGTGACACCCGAGGTGGCGGTGCCCAGGTCCTGGTACGGGACGGTGTTCTGCACGACGATCGTCAGCACCTGCATCGCCAGGCCGATGCCCAGACCGAGGATCAGCATGTACAGCGATTGCAGCCAGAAGCCGGTGGTCCGGCCCATGGTCGACATCAGATACAGCCCCACCGCCATGACCGCGGTGCCCGCGACCGGGAAGTATTTGTAGTAGCCGGTCCGGCCCACCACCTGGCCGGAGATGATCGAGGTGGTGAACAGGCCCACCACCAACGGCAGGGTGCGCAGTCCGGACGCGGTGGCCGAGACACCGTTGACGTATTGCAGATAGGCCGGCAGATAGGTCATCGCGCCGAGCATCGCGAAGCCGACGATGAAGCTGAGGATCGAGCAGACGGTGAAGACATTGCTGCGGAACAGATGCATCGGCAGCATCGGCTCGGCCGCGCGGGTCTCGACGAAGACGAACGCTGTCAGCAGGACCACCGCGGCCGCGAACAGTCCGATGATGGTCGCCGAACCCCACGGATACTCCTGGCCGCCCCATTCCAGTCCGAGAATCAGACAGCTGACGCCGATCGCGACCAGTGCGATGCCGGCGTAGTCGACCACCGGCCGCACCGCGGCGCGGATCGACGGAATCGCCCGTGCCGCAACGGCGATCATCAGAATCGCCAGCGGCACGTTCACGTAGAAGCACCAGCGCCAGCTGGCATGGTCGGTGAACAGCCCGCCCAGCGTAGGGCCGACCACGGTGGTGATGCCGAAGACCGCGCCCAGCGCACCCTGATATTTGCCCCGGTCACGCAGCGGGATCACATCGGCGATCAGCGCCATCGAGGTCACCATCAGCCCGCCCGCGCCGACTCCCTGGATGCCGCGCGCGACGATGAGCAGCGTCATGCCGTGAGCGAGCCCCGCTACCATCGACCCGACGATGAAGATCAGTCCGCTGAGCTGGAAGATCAGTTTGCGGCCGAACAGGTCGCCGAATTTTCCCGCCAGCGCGGTGGCGACGGCCTCGGCCAGCAGATACGCCGTCACGACCCAGGCCATATGCCCGGCGCCACCCAGGTCGGCGACGATGGTCGGCAACGCGGTCGACACGATGGTCTGGTCGAGCGCGGCCATCAACATCCCCAGCACGACGGTGGCGAAGACGACGTTGACGCGGGTATGGCTCACGGGTGCGGGCGATTCGGCGACTGCGGCGACACCGGACATTAGCTCAGTATGTGCCCTTGGCCCGATTCGATCGGCGTAACACGGCAATACGCCGGCTTGCTTCCCTCACCCGCAAATCTTCGGCATTCATATCGCCCATGCCGGAGCGATGGTCGATACCCTGACGACACGGCGACCGAACCCTACCGCCGGAACTTACTCTGGAGTAAGGTCACGCGGTGAGGATGCGACGAGGCTCCTACTCCCAAACGTAAACAGTGAGGTCTCACCATGGCGTGGAATCCCAGCGAGATCCCGGCGCAGCACGGACGCACGTTCGTGATCACCGGAGCCAACGGCGGTATCGGCAAGCACACCACCCGAGCACTGGCCGCCAAGGGGGCGACCGTGATCATGGCCTGCCGCAACACCACGACAGCACAGCAGGTCGCCGACGGTATCGAGGGTGATGTCCGAGTTTCCGCACTGGATCTGGCCGATCTCGCCTCGATTCGCGAATTCGCCGAGCGCACCGGGGAATTCGATGTGCTGATCAACAACGCGGGACTGATGAACATCCCCTTCTCGCGGACCGAGGACGGCTTCGAAACCCAGTGGGGGGTCAACCATCTCGGTCACTTCGCGCTGACCGGACTGCTGCTGGACCGTATCGGCGACCGGGTGGTCACTCTCGCCAGCATCGCGCACCGGCAGACGCCGAAGCTGTGGATCGACGACCTCAACTACGAGAACCGCCGCTACCAGCGCAACCTCGCCTACGCACAGTCGAAGTTGTCGAATCTGATGTTCGCGCGCGAACTGCAACGACGCCTGGCCGAGTCCGGATCCGCCAAGCGGTCCTATGCCGTCCACCCCGGCGTCTCGCCCACCGATCTGTTCACCCGGACCGAGACCCCGCTCGACAAGGTCGCCAAGCCCTTCATCGCATTGGCCGGGCACTCCCCGCGCAAGGCGGCGGAGTCGAGCCTCTACGCGGCCACCGTGCCGGACGCCGATCCGAACACCTACTGGGGACCGACGCTGCTGTTCGGTTCCCGCGGTCCGGTGCGGCCGTCACCGTCGAGCGGGCTGTCGAAGAACACCGATCTGCAGCGGCGGCTGTGGGAGGAATCCGAGCGGCTGACCGGCGTGACCTACAAATTCTGACCAGCGCCGATCGCCGGGCACCTCACACTACGGCCTGTGTAGTAGACCGGGTACCGTGGTAGGCGTGTCCGCTCCACATCGTCGCCCGGCCCTGATCATCCTGGTGGTCGTGGCCGCGCTGGCGTGCCTGGGGTTGGGCTGGTGGCAGTGGGGACGGTTCGAATCCTCGTCCGGAACCGCGCAGAACCTCGGTTACGCGCTGCAGTGGCCGCTGTTCGCCGGATTCGTGGTCTTCGCCTATTTCCGGTTCGTGCGACTCGAACGCGATACCGCCGCCGAGCACACCGAGGCGACGGAACCGGCCGAGGCATCGAGCCCGGCCGACTCCGCGACTCCGGCTCGGCGGAAGACCAAACGGGCTGCTCCGCGCGAGATCCCGGCCGGCATCCTGCCCGAACGGCCGACCGCCGCCCGCGACGACGACCCGGTGCTGGCCGAATACAACAAATACCTTGCCGATCTGCACGCACAGGATGTGCGCGAGCGGATGCACGCCGTGGGGCTCGACGGCCCCGACATCGAGAGGAGAGCCGGTTGAGCGCCGACCGCCCCACCACCCCGGCCGCCACCACCACACCGGCACCGGCCGGCACGCCCGCCCCCGCGGCCCGCGACACCGGCCGCATCCGGTCGGCGCTGACCCGCTACCGCGTGCTCGCCTACATCACCGGTGTCTGGCTGCTGCTGTTGTGCGCGGAGATGGTGTACAAGTACCTGCTGCTCGACGACAGCAGCAAGGCGCCGCACTGGCTGTTCTACATCGGCCAGATCCACGGCATCTTCTACATGCTGTACCTGGTGTTCACCATCGACCTGGGCATCAAGACGCGCTGGAAGCCGCTGACGCTGGTGATCACCGCGCTCGCCGGAACCATCCCGTTCCTGTCCTTCGTCTGCGAGCACTACCGCACCCGCCAGGTCCGAGCCGAGTTCTTGAGCTGAGCCGCTCGGCGCGCTCAGGACTCGGCGAGTTCGGCCAGTGCCGGGAGCAGGGCGCGCAGGGCTCGGCCGCGGTGGGAGGCGGCGTCCTTGTCCGCCGGAGTGAGCTGGGCCGCCGAGACCGACCCGCCGGCCGGGACGAACAAGGGGTCGTAGCCGAAACCGCCGTCGCCGACCGGCTTTCGCGCGATCCTGCCCGGCCATTGGCCGAGGGTGACGACCTCACGGCCGTCGGCGACCAGGGCGCAGGCCGAGACGAAGCGGGCGCCGCGGCGTTCGTCGGGGACGTCTCCCAGCTGGGCGAGCAGCAGCTCGTTGTTGGCCGCGTCGTCGCCGTGGCGGCCCGCCCAGCGCGCGGACAGCACGCCCGGCATACCGTTGAGAGCGTCGACCGCGAGGCCGGAATCGTCTGCCACACAAGGCAATCCGGTGGCCGTCGCACCGTCGCGAGCCTTGGCGAGAGCATTTTCCTCGAAGGTCGCACCCGTTTCGGGGGCCTCCGGGAACGGCGGCACCTCGTCCAGGCCGATGATCTCCAGACCCGCGACGCCCGCCTCGGCGAGGATGCGGCGCAATTCGCCGAGCTTCTTCGCGTTGCGACTGGCCACCAGTACCCGGCGCGCCATTACTTCCTCTTCTCGCCCGGCTCGGGCAGATGTCCCGGATACGGCAGCGCGAGCGCCTGCTTCTGGACCTCGAACAGCTGCTCACAGCCGGCCAGCGCGGAATCCAGCAGCTTGTCCAGGGTCGAGCGGGGGAAGGTGGCGCCCTCGCCGGTGCCCTGGATCTCGACCAGGGTGCCGGTGTCGGTGGCGACCACGTTCATATCGACCTCGGCGCGCGAATCCTCCTCGTACGGCAGGTCCAGGCGCACCCGCCCGTCCACCACACCGACGCTGACCGCGGCGATCATGCACGAGATCGGCTGCGGATCGGCCAGGCGGCCGGCGGCTCCGAGGTAGGTGATCGCATCCGCCAGCGCCACGTAAGCGCCGGTGATCGCCGCGGTGCGGGTGCCGCCGTCGGCCTGCAGGACATCGCAGTCGAGGGCGATGGTGTTCTCGCCGATCGCGGCCAGGTCGATGCACGCCCGCAGCGACCGGCCGACCAGACGGCTGATCTCCTGGGTGCGCCCGCCGACCTTGCCCTTCACCGATTCGCGCCCGCTGCGGGTGTGAGTGGCGGCCGGCAGCATCGCGTATTCGGCTGTGAGCCAGCCCAATCCGGAGTCGCGCCGCCACGGGGGCACGCCCTCGGTGACGCTCGCGGTGCACATCACCCGCGTCTGACCGAATTCGACCAGTACCGAACCCGCCGGATGCGTGGTGAATCCCCGGGTAATCCTTACCTCGCGGAGTTCGTCGTCCGCTCTGCCATCGGCTCGTCTAGACACCACGCCAGCCTAAGGGATGGGTACGACGCCCCTCCCCCGGCGGGGCACCAACATCTCCACCCGGCGGGGTCGGCGCTCAGATGTCGATGACCTCGCCCGGCGAGACCGCGTGCACGGGCCCGCTGAACTGCTCCTTGGCCTCGGCGATGACATCTTCGCGCGAGGTCCACGGCGGAATGTGGGTGAGCAGCAGTTCGCCGACACCCGCACGGTCTGCGATCATTCCGGCCTCGGTGCCCGAAAGGTGAATCCCCGGTGGGCGATTGGCCGGATCGTGCGTCCACGAGGCTTCCGACAGCAGGATGTCGGCACCCTCCGCGAGTTCGAAAACGGCGGGGCACAAGGCGGTGTCACCCGTGTAGACCAGGGTGCGGCCGGTGGCGGTGGTGATGCGCAGGCCGTAGGACTCCGGCGGGTGGTACATCCGGCGGGCGACCACCGTGTGGCCGGGGCCGAAGCGCACCTCGGCGCCCTCCTCCCAGGGGCGCATATCGATCACGTCGGACCAGTCGTCGCATTCGCCGCCGATCTCGGCCGAGGCGTTGCCGATTCGCAGCGCCGAATCCGAGGGGCCCTGCACGATGGCCTTCCCGGTCGGCGGGTTCGGGTGATACCGCCGCCACACCAGCAATCCGGGCAGGTCCAGGCAGTGATCGGCGTGCAGGTGGGTGAGGAAGATGTCGACCTCGCCGGGATCCAGGTGGCGCTGCAACGCACCCAGCACGCCGGGACCGAAATCGATCACGGTGGGGGTCATATCCGGACCGGTCAGCAAATAGCCCGACGCAGGGGAATCCGGGCCGGACACACTGCCCGAACACCCGAGGACGGTGAGGCGCATTCCCCCATGCTGCCACGCTGCATTCTCACTCAACTGGGGATCCCCCAAATCGCCGGCCGGGTTCCGCAGTCACCCCGACGATGCGAGGCGGCCGGCACTCTCCCCGCGACGATGACGACGTTCATTCGATGAGAGTACCCAGCCGGCCAGCAGTCCACCCAACGCACCGAAAAGATGCCCTTGCCAAGAGATTCCGGACTGTCCGGGCAGCACACCCCACAAAATCGAGCCGTAGAGCAGACCCACGACGACGCCCACGAGGATCTGCCACAGGTTGCGGGTGAACAGGCCGCGCGAGATCAGATAGGTGAGCCAGCCGAACACCAGGACCGAGGCGCCGATATGCACCGAACCGCTCGCCCCGGTGAGCCAGGTGCCGATCCCGGCCACGATCCAGACGATGGCGGTGGCGGCCAGACCGCGACCGATCCCGGTGAGCAACGTCAGCAGGCCGAGCACGATCACCGGCAGGGTGTTGCCGATCAGATGCGCCCAATTCGCGTGCAGGACGGGGGCGAAGACGATGCCCTCCAGACCCGCGGCCGTCCGGGGCCGCACCCCCGCACCGTCGAGGTCGTGGTTCGAGACGGTGTCGACCCCCTCGACCGCGTACAGCAGCGCCACGAAGCTGAGGGTCATCGCAATCGCCCGCTGCCACAACAACTTCAGCGCGGCGGTGCGTCCGGCCTCGGATGCCGGCGTGGCGGGAACGGGCCGCGGCGAGGGAGATTGCGAACCGGGCGGTACGGAACCGGCGGGTTTTCCCGCGGACTTCTGCAGTTCGGCCCGCAGCGCGGCAATCCGATCCGGGTCGAAGGACGGGCCCATCTGCTCGGCCACCGCCATCACCTCCTCGCGAGACCGGCCGTCCGGTCGCTCGCCCTCAACGGTACCGCTGCGGCGAGGAACCGGACTCGGACCGGCGCTGCGGCCGGTCCACCGGGATTACGCCCAGAGCTGGCCTTCGAGCCGTTCCTCGGCATCCTCGAGCGTGCCGTCGTACGCGCCGGTCGACAGGTATTTCCAACCACCGTCGGCCACCACGAACGCGATATCGGCCCGCTTGCCCGCGCGCAACGCCTTGTTGCCCACACCGAGGGCGGCGTGCAGGATCGCACCGGTGGAGATGCCGGCGAAGATGCCCTCCTCCAGTACCAGCTCCCGGGTGCGCCGCACCGCGTCGTAGGGCCCGACGGAGAACCGCGAGGTCAGCACCGATTCGTCGTAGAGCTCCGGAATGAAGCCCTCGTCGATGTTGCGCAAGCCGTAGACCAGTTCGCCGTATCGCGGCTCGGCGGCCACGATATCGATCTCCGCGACCTTCTCGCGCAGGTAACGACCGGTTCCCATCAGAGTCCCGGTGGTGCCCAGACCGGCGACGAAGTGGGTGATCTCCGGAAGGTCCGCCAGGATTTCCGGGCCGGTGCCCTGATAGTGCGCGTCGGCATTGGCGGGATTGCCGTACTGGTACAGCATCACCCAGTCGGGATGTTCGGCGGCGATCCGCTTGGCCTTCGCGACGGCCTGGTTGGAACCACCGGCGGCCGGCGAGTCGATGATTTCGGCGCCGAACATGGTCAGCAGCTGCCGCCGCTCGACCGAAGTGTTCTCCGGCATCACACAGACCAGGCGATAGCCCTTGAGCTTGGCTGCCATGGCCAGCGAGATGCCGGTATTGCCACTGGTCGGCTCCAGAATCGTGCAGCCGGGCCGCAGCGTGCCGTCGGCCTCGGCCTGTTCGATCATGCGCAGGGCGGGCCGGTCCTTGATCGACCCGGTCGGGTTGCGGTCCTCGAGTTTGGCCCACAGCCGGACGTGGTCGTCACCGTCCCATTTGGGCGACAGCGTCCGCAGACCCACCAGCGGGGTGTTGCCGAGGGTCTCGATCAGCGATTCGTAGCGTGCCACGGAAATCAGCGGCCGAGCGCGCCGCCGGCGACGGCAGGAAGAATGGTCACCGATCCGTTGGCCGGAACCTCGGCCTCCAGCCCACCGGCGAAGCGCACGTCCTCGTCGTCGACGTAGATGTTGACGTAGCGGTTGAGCTTGCCGTCGGACAGCAGGCGCTGTTCGAGTCCGGGGTAGTTGGTCTCGAGGTCACCGATCACCTCGGCGAGGGTGGAACCGGTCGCCTGGACCCGCTTCTCACCTCCGGTGAGGGTGCGCATGATGGTCGGGATGGACACGGTTACCGACATGGGTGCTCCTGTTTCTTCTGGTCGCCTGGTTCGCGGACGCGTCGGGCTCAGGCCCGGGGGTATTCGGTCACGATCTTCACCGGTTCCTCGGTGACCACACCGTCGAGGATCCGGTAGCTGCGCAGTTCGTGCTCGTGCGGGTCGCGGGTGGACACCAGCACGTAGTGGGCGTTCGGCTCGGAGGCGTACGAGATGTCCGTCCGGCTCGGATAGGCCTCCGTGGCGGTGTGCGAGTGGTAGATCACCACCGGCTCCTCGTCGCGGTCGTCCATCTCCCGCCAGACCCGCAGCTGTTCGCCGGAGTCGAATCGATAGAAGGTGGGCGAGCGCTCGGCGTTGATCATCGCCACGAATCGCTCGGGACGGTCGGAGCCCTCGGCGCCGGCGATCACACCGCAGGCCTCGTCGGGATGATCGGCGCGGGCGTGCGCCACCATCGCATCCACGAGATCGGCCCTGATCACCAGCACAGTTCGAATCCTTCCGCTCACCGCACGACGCGCCGGCCCGCGCGGGTCGTATCGCTGCCGTCAACGGCCGAGGATATTCGGCTATTCCCACCCACCGCGCGGCCGGGCCTGATATAGCACGTCGGAGGGCGGCGAAATACCTCGATCGGTGCGGACGCCACTCAGCCGAACAACTCGCGGTAGGTCGGAATGCCCGCCACCGGGTTCGCCCGCAGGACCGCGTCCACGATCGCCCGCTCCACACAGACCGCGGCCGCGGTGCACAGTTCGTCGAGCAGCAGCAGATCCGCCGGAAACGCGGGCGGCAGCGCGATATTCGATTCCGCGGTCGCCGTGCCGGTGGCCAGCGCGAACAGAGTGTCACCGTCCAGCGGGGAATGGGCGGGACGGATCGCGCGGGCCAGCCCGTCGTGCGCGGTGACGGCGAGGCGGCGACATCCCGCCGGATCCAGCGCGGCATCGGTGGCCACCACACCGATGGTGGTGTTGAGCACGGTTCCCTTCACCGGCAGGGCATTGGCGCGGGCCAGCGCTTCGGCCGTGGCGGGTGCCAGACCGAAATGCTCCGGTCCGTCGGTACCCGCTCCCCACGGCAGACCGGTCCGCGGATCGAATACCGAGCCGACCGGATTGGCGACCACCAGCGCACCGACGGTATGACCGGCGGCCGGGCCCGCGGTGAAATGCACACTGGCCGTGCCGATTCCGCCTTTGAGGGAACCGGCACGCGCGCCGGTACCGGCGCCCACACTGCCGCGCTCGAACACCGCACTCGCCGATTCCGTTGCGCGATAGCCGAATTCCGCGGTCGGCCGGATATCCCACGCCCCCACCGGGAGATCGAAGATCACCGCGCCCGGAACGATCGGCACCACCCGCGAGGGATCGGCCGGATCCATCGGAATGCCCTCGCCGTCCTCCTCCAGCCGGCGCATCACCCCGTCGGCGGCCGCCAGCCCGTAGGCGCTGCCGCCGGTGAGCAGTACCGCATTCCCCTGCCGCACCGTCTGTCCGGGATCGAGCAGATCGGTCTCGCGAGTGCCCGGTCCCCCGCCGCGCACGTCGACCGAGGCGGTGGCGCCGCCCGGCACGCGCACCACGGTGCATCCGGTCGCGGCGCCCGAACCCAGCGTCGCGTCCGGATCGAGTTCGTGATGATGGCCGACGAGCACACCAGCGACATCGGTGATCGAATCGCGAGGTCCCGGCACCGAAGTCACATGTCCTCCTGCAGAGGTCGGCATCCGCGCGGCGAGAGCGGAGTCAGGGAGCGAGGGCGTGCAGCAGCGAATCCTGCATCCAGGTGAGCCAGTGGTAGACGTCCAGGTGCGGGGCGCGGGGGTCGTCCGGATCGAGTTGGTCCGGCGTGTCGGGATCTATGCCCAGTGCGGTGCCGAGCGCGAGCCGCACGTCGTTGAGCGCGTTCAGCCAGGCGTCGGCCTGTTCGGGGGTGAGCACGATCTTGCCGCCGCGCTCGGGCAGGGTTTCCAGAACCACCGTGCCGGCGGCGACCTTCGCGTCGATGATCTCGGGTTCGTGCAGGCTGCGCAGAGCGCTGTTGAGATCGGCGCGGTCGGCGTCCGGGGAACCGGGTTCCTTGCGATGGAAGTCGGGCAGCAGCCGCGCCAGCCGCGGGTCCTCCGGCGCAGCGCTGTTGCCGGTGCGAAGTCCGGTCAGCTCCGCGAGATCGTCCTCGGGGGTGGACCGGGCCCGATCGGTGAGCAGTCCGGTTACCGCCCCCACCAGCGAACGCAGAACGTCCGCCTCCCTGGGGTCCATTTCCGACCGCAGCTTGAGCCCGCTCAGCGAGTTCTTCCTGCTCCACTTGCGCACGGGGCTACCGTAGCCGTCGCGGTCACTGGTCACGTTGCATGGTCGCCCAGAGTCCGGCGGCATGCAGACGCTGAACGTCGTGCTCCATCCTGTCCCGGGACCCCGACGACACCACCGCCTTGCCCTCGTTGTGTACCTGCAGCATCAGTTCGGTTGCCTTGGCTTTGCTGTAACCGAACAGCTTTTGGAAGATGTAGGTGACGTAGTGCATCAGGTTCACCGGGTCGTCCCAGACCACCGTGACCCACGGCCGGTCCTCGGCCTCCAGGATCTCGGTGACCTCGACGGTTTCCGGTGTGGCCTGAGCCGCCGACAACTGTCCGGCTACGGCGCATACGCGGCTGCTCCGCCCCGCCCACGACTGCCCCGGCCATGCCGTGTCCTGCGGGCCCGTCGCTCGCGCCGCTGCCTGGTTCGCGCCGACCGGACCGGCGGCGATCCGGACGGCGTCTCTCATGCACAGACCCATACCCTCAGAGTACGACGCGCCTCCGGATAAACAACACCCGCGCCGAGCAGGTCCCGAAGGCCATCCGCGCCGCCGCGCGTCCGGTATGTCTACAGTGGCCGCGTGGACACATCGGCCGCCGCCGCGAGCACCGCCCTGCTGACCGACCAGTACGAGCTGACCATGCTCGCGGCCGCCCTGGCCGACGGTTCGGCCCAGCGGCAATGCACCTTCGAGGTATTCGCTCGCCGGTTGCCGCACGGCCGCCGATACGGCGTCGTCGCGGGTACCGACCGGTTGCTCACCGCGTTGCGGGACTTCCGTTTCGGCGAAGCCGAACTCGCTGTGGCAGCGCGATTCCTGGACCCGCGAACCCTGGAATGGCTGCGCGATTTCCGCTTCACCGGCGATATCGACGGCTATCTGGAAGGCGATCTCTACTTCCCCGGCTCGCCGATCCTGTCGGTGCGCGGCAGTTTCGCCGAGTGCGTGGTGCTGGAAACGCTGATCCTGTCGATCCTCAACCACGACAGCGCGATCGCCGCCGCGGCGGCTCGGATGGTCAGCGCGGCCGCGGGACGCCGGATGATCGAGATGGGTTCGCGCCGCACCCACGAACTGGCCGCTCCCGCCTGCGCCCGCGCCGCCTATCTGGCCGGATTCGACGCCACCTCGAATCTGGAGGCGGTGCGGCGCTACGGGATTCCCGGCGCCGGCACCAGCGCTCACGCCTTCACGCTGCTGCACAGCGGACCGGACGGGCAGCACGAGGCGGCGGCGTTCCGCAGTCAGGTCGACGCGCTGGGCATCGGAACCACACTGCTGGTGGACACCTTCGACATCACCGCCGGGGTGGCCCGGGCCATCGAGGTGGCCGGGCCCGAATTGGGCGGTGTGCGTATCGATTCCGGCGACCTGGGCGTCCTGGCGCGGCAGGTGCGCGATCAGCTCGACACCCTCGGCGCGAAACACACCCGGATCGTGGTGTCCGGCGATCTGGACGAATACGCGATCGCCGCCCTGCGCGCCGAACCGGTCGACGTCTACGGCGTGGGCACCTCCCTGGTCACCGGGTCGGGCGCGCCGACCGCCGGAATGGTCTACAAGCTGGTGGAAGTCGAGGGCGTACCGGTGGCCAAGCGCAGTAGTCACAAACAGTCGCGAGGCGGTACCAAGCGCGCCGTGCGACTGTCCCGCGACACCGGCACCATCGTCGAGGAGATCGTGTATCCGGCCGCGGCACCCCGACCCACCGGCAACGGGTACGAGGTGCGGGATCTGCTGATTCCGCTCATTCGCAAAGGCGAGCCGGCAGCCGATTCACCGGACCTGGCCGGCAGCCGGGAGTTGGTGGCACGCGGCCTGGTCAGCCTCCCCTGGGAAGGTTTGAAATTGTCCGCGGGCGAACCGGCTGTCGCGACCACATTCCTACAATGAAGGAGAGGCAACCGGCGCGAAACGAGGTGCGGGAGATGGGTAGAGCACTCATCGTCGTCGATGTGCAGAACGACTTCTGCGAGGGCGGCTCCCTCGCGGTCGCGGGCGGCGCCGCGGTGGCCCGGCAGATCAGCGAGTATCTGGTTGCCCGGGGCGACGACTATGCCGCCATCGCCGCCACCCGCGATCTGCACATCGATCCGGGCGGCCACTTCTCCGATCGGCCCGACTTCGTGGACACCTGGCCGCGTCATTGCGCCGCCGGCACCCCGGGTGCGGATTTCCACCCGAACCTGGAGACCACACATTTCGAGGCGGTGTTCTCCAAGGGCGCCTACAGTGCCGCCTATTCCGGCTTCGAAGGGGCGACCGAAGAGGCGGTCGGATTGGCGGAGTGGTTGCGCGCCAAGGGCATCGACGCGGTGGACGTCTGTGGCATCGCCACAGACCACTGTGTCCGCGCCACCGCCGCCGACGCCCGCGCGGCGGGTCTGTCCACGCGGGTTCTACTCGATCTCACCGCGGCGGTGTCGGCGGAGACGACGCAGATCGCGCTGGATCGTCTGCGTGCGGCTGGTGTCGAGTTGTCCGGACAGGTCCCTGAACTGAACTGAACTGAGCCTCGCTGAACTGACCCGACCCGCCCCGCGGTCCCGGGCGGACCGGACTTCGGCCCCGCCCGACCTCAGCCGGCCAGGAAGCCGACCAGCGCACCGGCCACCGCCTCGGGGTTCTCGACTTGGGGATAGTGACCCGTCGCGGGCGGTTCGTCCAGCACTTCGAAGCGCGCTCCCGGCAGCCGTTCCCGCAGGCGGGGAAGGAGATGGCCGCCACTGATCGGATCGGCCGGACCCCATACGAAAAGCGTGGGCCCGGAATACGTTTCGAGCGCCTGCTGCCAGCGTTCGGCATTGGCCCGGCGCTCGGCGTGGTAGCGATTGAGCGCCCATTGCACGTGCTTACCGCCGCCGTCGGTCATCGCCAGCCACATCTGATGCAGATCGGCATCGGGGACCGGGCGCCCCAGGATCTTGCGCAGGGTCATCCGGAAGGTCGTCTCCGACATGAGCGGATTCAGTATCTTGCCGATCGGGGTGGTCATCAGATGCTGAATCGGCAAGGGCCGGTACAGGTCCGGGTACAGGCCGCCGTTGAGCCAGGCCATCCGCTGTACCCGCGTACTGTCGCGGGCCAGTAACTCCTGTGCCACGCTGACCCCGTAATCGTGTGCCACGAGCGCGGTGCCGGTGATTCCGAGCCGCTGCCAGAGCTGTTCGACCAGCGTGGCCTGTTCGGTCATCCGGTACTCGTGCCCGCGCGGTTTGTCGCTGGCACCGAAGCCGAGGAAATCCAGAGTCGTTACCCGGCAGCCGGATTCGGTGAGGGCGGGCAGGATCGAGACCCAGTCGTGCGAGGACGTCGGATATCCGTGCAGCAGCGTCACCGGCCGCCCGTCGATCGGGCCGTCCTGCCGGTGGAAGATCCGGTGGCCACTCAGTTCCAGGTGTGAACCCCCGGCGATCCAGGTGCGGTAATCCGGCTCCACGCGCGTCTCCTTCCCCGTACCGCACCCCCTGATGCGGATTACCGCCAACCCTACTGGCCGTCCCGGACGCGGCCACCGGATCCGGCGTCACCGCGACGGCCCCTGTGGACAACCGCCGGCCTGTGCACAACCTCGCGCGGACGGGAGCGGGCAGGCACGGGCGACCGCCGCCGGTCGGGTCGATTGTCGGCAGGGGGCGCTAGTCTTCCTGGGTGCCCGAACTCCCGCCCGTACCGACCCTGCTGGCGACCGCCGTGGAAGCACTCGGCGGTACGGCGCGTACCGGTCAGCAGACGATGTCGGCCGCGGTCGCGCACTCCATCGACACCAAGGAGCACCTGGCCGTCCAGGCCGGAACCGGCACCGGTAAGTCGCTGGCGTATCTGGTGCCGAGCCTGCGGCACGCGGTGCAGAGCGGACGCACGGTCGTGGTGTCGACGGCCACCATCGCGCTGCAGCGGCAGCTGGTCGACCGCGATCTGCCCCGGTTGGCGCAGGCGCTGGAGAAACCACTGGGCCGGCACGCCCGGTTCGCGATCCTCAAGGGCCGCAACAACTATCTGTGCCTGCACAAGATCAACAGCGCGATCCCGGACGAACCACCGGAGACCGAACTGTTCGACGCCTTCGCGATCTCCCGGCTCGGGCGCGAGGTGCAGCGACTCAACGAGTGGGCCTCCGATACCGAGACCGGCGACCGGGACGAACTGGTCCCCGGCGTCAGCGACCGGGCATGGCGCCAGGTCAGCGTGTCGGCGCGGGAATGCCTGGGCAAATCGCGCTGTCCCTTCGGCACCGACTGCTTCGCCGAACGCGCTCGCGCGGAATCAGGACAAGCCGATGTGGTGGTCACCAACCACGCGTTGCTGGCCATCGATGCCATCAGCGGCATCCAGGTGCTGCCCGAACACGATGTGGTCGTCATCGACGAGGCGCACGAACTGGTGGACCGGGTCACCGGCGTGGCGACCGCGGAACTGTCCACCGCCACCATCACCGCGGCGGCCAAGCGCTGCACCAAACTCGTCGACGAGGGCGATCTCGACCGGCTCGAGGGTGCGGCGGAGGCTTGGCACGAATTGCTCGAGGATCTGCCGGCGGGCCGCTGGGACGAGTTACCCGCCGGCGGCGATCAGGTTCTGGCGCTGCTGCGCGACGCCGCTTGGACCGTCCGCACCGCCCTCGCACCTCCCGGTTCCGGTGCGCCACAAGGCGATCCGGAGGCCGCCGCGGCCCGCAACATGGCGGTGGCCGCGGTCGAGGAGGTGCACGATACGGCCGTGCGCGCGCTGACGGCGTTCGAGGAACCCGATCCCGCGGCCCGCCGCGATGTGCTGTGGCTGGCGGTGGACGAGGTGCGCGGCGTCGCCCGGCGCACGCTGCACATGGCCCCGCTCTCCGTGGGCGGGTTGCTGCGCAGCCGGTTGTTCGGCACCGCGACGGTCATTCTCACCTCGGCCACGCTGCAGGTCGGCGGATCCTTCGACGGATTGGCCGTCACCTGGGGCCTGCCCCCGCAGACACCCGATCGCGCCGGAACCGACGTCCCGGGCGCCGACCGCGCGGACAAGGGCATCCGCCGCATCGACCCGGCCATGGCCAACGGGGCCGAAGCGCCCGCCGACACGTCGGCCATGCGCTGGAATTCGCTGGATGTGGGCTCACCCTTCGATCACGCCAAATCCGGCATCCTCTACGTCGCCAAACATCTCCCGGCCCCCGGCCGCGACGGCCTGGCCCCGTCCTATCTGGACGAGATCGAGCGGCTGATCGAGGCGGCCGGCGGGCGCACGCTGGGGCTGTTCTCCTCGATGCGGGCCGCCAAGGCCGCCAGCGAGATCCTGCGCGAACGCCTGGACACGCCGATCCTGTGCCAGGGCGAGGACGCCACCGGCACGCTGGTCGGCCGCTTCGCCGACGATCCCGCGACCTCGCTGTTCGGCACGCTCTCGCTGTGGCAGGGCGTGGACGTTCCGGGACCGTCGCTGAGCCTGGTCATTCTCGACCGGATTCCCTTTCCCCGGCCCGACGATCCACTGCTGGTCGCCCGGCAGCAGGCCGTCCAGGCGCGCGGCGGCAACGGCTTCCTGACCATCGCGGCCAACCACGCCGCCCTGCTGCTGGCTCAGGGCACCGGACGGCTGCTGCGCAGCGTGCACGATCGCGGCGTGGTGGCGATTCTGGATTCCCGGCTGGTGACCGCCCGGTACGGCGGATATCTGCGCGCCTCGTTGCCGCCGTACTGGGAGACCTCCGATCCCGAAGTCGTCACCAAGGCGCTGCGGCGGCTGACCGCCACGGCCGCCGATCTGACCACCGCCGCCGAAAAGTGAACCGAACCGTTATGTGACACCACCCACATTGGCTGGGAACCTACTTCTATCCGGAAGTAAGTTGGCGGGCGATACTTCCGATGCACCCCCAATTCCCACATCGGAGTATCCGAGGTCCCCGCGTCGCGAACCCTGCACGCGACGTGGGGACACTCATATCGCCCGGCTCGCGAAACTACTTCACCAACAAGGTGATCACCGCGGCCACCACACCGATCACGACCGCGCCGACTCCCCAGACGATGCCGTGCCGCTGCCACGGCCGCCCGTGGTCGACCGAGAACCGGCCCGGGCCGGTGAAGCCCAGTGCCACCGCGACCACCGCGAACAACAGGGCGGATTCGTATCCGGCGAGCCCGTGCGGCCAGGTCACATGCATCGCATTGATCATGGTGCCGAGCACGATCGCGGCCGCCAGGGGCGTCACCAGCCCGAGGAACAGCAGTCCGCCGCCGACGGCCTCACACAGCCCGGCCAGGGTGGCGAAGAATTTCCCGGGGTCGTAACCCATCTGCTGGAATCCGTCGGCGGTCGCGGACAGGCCGTAACCGTTGAACCAGCCGAAGAGTTTCTGGGTGCCGTGCACGAACAGCAGTCCGCCGAAGACCAGCCGCAGCAGTAGGAGGCCGATATCGGCGGCGACGGGATCGGCGACCGTCCGGAATTCCAGCGAGCGGGCGGTCCGGGTTTCGGTGTTGGCGGTCATGATCGCGGAGTCCTCATCTCGTTAGTTGGCGAAAGCAAAACGGACTGCGGTCCGATTGATAACACGGTCACCAACCGAACCCGGTTCACGGAGTTGTTCCGTGCGGTTCGTTCCGTCCGGCTTGCTTATAGGACGAGGAATCCCCGCCGAACTCATCGGCGGCCGCCGAGCGGTCTACTCGGCGAGGAAGAAGAAGTACGCGAGGAAGACCGCCATCAGCACCCACATGACCGGGTGCACCTCCCGCCCGCGCCGCCGCGCGACCATGACGACGGGATAGAAGGTCAGCCCCATCGCGATTCCGTTGGCGATCGAGTAGGTCAGCGGCATCATGATCACGGTGATGAACGCCGGAATCGCGAATTCGAGCTTGCTCCAATCGATGTCGCCGAGCGCGCGCGACATCAGCACACCCACCACGATCAGCGCCGGCGCCGTCACGGCGGGAACGTCGGCCACCACCGCGAAGATCGGGAAGAAGAACATGGCGGCCAGGAACCACCCCGCGGTCGACACCGCGGTGAGCCCGGTACGCCCGCCCGCACTGACGCCGGCCGTGGATTCGACATAGGCGGTGGTCGTCGAGGTGCCGATGATCGCACCCGCGGCGGTACCGATCGAATCGGCGGCCAGCGCCTGCGCGGCGCGCGGCAGTTTCCCGTCGGGCCCGAGCAGCCCGGCCTGGTTGGCGATTCCGATCAGCGTGCCCGAGGCGTCGAAGAAGTCGACGAACAGCATGGTCAGCACGACGATCGCCATCTGGCCGGTGAAGGCGTGCGGCAGATTCACGATGGCCTGGCCGAAGGTCTGGTCCAGCCCGTGCGGCAGCGCCACCACCTGATGCGGCAGATGCACCAGCCCGCTGACGATGCCGACGACCGTCGTGCAGACGATGCCGTACAGCACCGCGCCGTGCCAGCCCAGCACCAGGAAGACCACCGTCACCAGCAGTCCGAACAGGGCCAGCAGCGTGGTCCCCTTGGTGAAATCACCCAGGTGTACGAAGGTCGCCGGATCCGAGACCACGATCCCGGCGTTCTTGAAGCCGAGGAACGCGACGAACATGCCGATCCCCGCGCCGACGGCAAGTTTCAGCTGCAGCGGAATCGCGTCGATGATCTTCTCGCGGATCTTGGTCACAGCGAGGATGAAGAAGATGATGCCCGACAGCAGCGTGCCCGACAGCGCAACCTGCCAGTCGATCCCCATCCCCAGCACGACCGAATACGCGAAGAAGGCGTTGAGCCCCATCCCGGGCGCCAGCGCGATCGGATAGCGCGCCCACACCCCCATCACCAGCGTGCCCACCACCGCGGCCACCGCGGTGGCGGTGAACACCGCCTGGGTCGGAATGCCGCGCGATCCGAGTTGACCGTGGTCGCCGAGAACCGCCGGGTTGACCGCGAGCACATAGGACATCGCCAGGAAGGTGACGGTGCCGGCCATGAGCTCGCGCTTCATGGTCGATCCGAGCCTCGCGATTCCGAAGTAGGAATCGAGGCGTCCCTTGGACCGTGACAGGACGTCGACACTGCTCATGTACTGCTCTCCACCCTCGCCCCGGACCTATCGGACTGTGCCGAGGGCACCGTATCGGTCCCGGACCGGTCGATGCCATTCAGATCGGCGAACATGCGGCAAATCACGTTCCCCGATATCCGCGCTGACCAGACGTTCTACGGCCGCGCCGCGGCGACCAATCCGAGTTCCGCCGGGCCCGACAGCAAACGGTGTCTGGGCAGCACGCGGACGGTATACCCGACGGCACCCGAATGCGGCACCGGCGTGGTGACCGCGAACTGCTCGGTGCCGGCATCCGTGGCGATGTGGTCCATGTCGACGACCTCGGTATCGGTCAGCTCGTCGTCGGAACCGACCCGGCCCAATACCGCCTGCACCACCACGTCGCCGACGGACAGCCCGGCGAGATCGATGCGGGCCCGCAGCGACAGTTCCGCACCGATCACCGGAATATCGGGCAGGCCGGAGCTGTCGACCTGCAGGACCTTCACCTGCGACCACGCCCCCTCGAGGCGGCGGCGGTAGTCGGCCAGCTCCCGCGCCCCGGCGAAGTCGTCGGCCGCGACCGCGGCGTACGACGCGGCGGCCGGAAGGTAGTAGCCGGTGGTGTAGTCGCGGACCATGCGCGAGGCGAGCACCTTCGGGCCGAGGGTGCGCAGCGTGTGGCGCACCATTTCCATCCAGCGCACCGGCAGGCCGGAGTCGTCGCGCTCGTAGAACCGCGGCAGCACCGAGCGCTGCAGCATCTCGTACAGCGCGGACGCCTCCAGATCGTCGCGCCGATGTTCGTCGCGGACGCCGTCGGCGGTCGGGATGGCCCAGCCGTTGTCGCCGTCGTACATTTCGTCCCACCAGCCGTCGCGGATGGAGAGATTGAGGCCGCCGTTGAGTGCGGCCTTCATCCCGGAGGTCCCACAGGCTTCCAGCGGACGCAGCGGATTGTTCAACCACACATCGCAACCCCAGTAGAGGTAGCGGGCCATCGACATGTCGTAGTCGGGCAGGAACACGATGCGGTGCCGCACCGCCGGATCGTCGGCGAACCGCACCACCTGCTGGATCAGTGCCTTACCCCCGTCGTCGGCGGGATGGCTCTTACCCGCGACCACCAGTTGCAGCGGCCGCTCCGGATCGAGCAACAGCGCGCGCAGCCGGTCCGGATCGCGCAGCATCAGCGTGAGCCGCTTGTAGGTGGGCACGCGCCGGGCGAATCCGACGGTCAGCACCCCGGAATCGAAAACCTCGTCCACCCAGCCCAATTCGGCCGGGGCCGCGCCGCGTTCGAGCCAGGAATCCCGCAGCCGGCGACGCACCTCGGCGACCAGCACCGCACGCAGCGCCGCCCGGGTCTCCCACAGCTCGCGCAGATCCACCGACCGCAGCTGTTCCCAGCCGCGCGCCTCGGCCACGAGCTCCGGCCCGACGAGATCGCGCGCCTTGGCTATCCATTCGCGAGCCGCCCAGGTCGGGGCGTGCACCCCGTTGGTCACCGAACCGATCGGCACCTCGGCCGCGTCGAATCCGGGCCACAGCGGCGCGAACATGTCGCGGCTGACCTCGCCGTGCAAGCGCGAAACACCGTTGGCGCGCTGGGCGAGTCGCAAACCGAGGTGGGCCATGTTGAACACCGAAGGATCGGCCTCACGTCCCAGCGCCAGGATCCGGTCCACCGAAATTCCCGGCAGCAGTGGCGATTCCCGTTCCCCGTGGGCGCCGCCGAAGTAGCGGCGGACCAGCCCGGCGGCGAACCGGTCGATACCGGCGGGCACCGGAGTATGCGTGGTGAAGACGGTCGCGGCCCGCACCGCGGCGAGCGCGGAGTCGAAATCCATTCCGCCCGACATATATTCGCGGATCCGCTCGATCCCGAGAAATCCCGCGTGGCCCTCGTTCATATGCCACACGTCCGGATCCGGCAGACCGCGAGCCCGGGTATAGGCGCGGATCGCGCGCACGCCGCCGATGCCGGCCAGAATCTCCTGTTTGATGCGGTGGTCCTGATCGCCACCGTAGAGCCGATCGGTCACCGCCCGCAGTTCCGGATCGTTGTCGCTGATATCGGAATCGAGCAGCAGCAACGGAATTCGCCCCACCTGCGCGATCCACACCCGGGCGCGCAGCACCCGGCTCTCGGGCATGGGCACGTGGACGAGCACCGGGGCGCCCTCCTCGGCCAGCAGTCGCAGCGGCAGACCTTGCGGATCGAGGTCGGGATAGCGCTCGGCCTGCCAGCCGTCGGCGGTGAGCGACTGCCGGAAATAGCCCGACCGATACAGCAGGCCGACGCCGATCAGCGGCAAGCCCAGATCCGAGGCCGCCTTGAGATGGTCACCGGCCAGAATTCCCAGCCCGCCCGAGTAATTCGGCAGCACCTCGGTCACACCGAATTCCATGGAGAAGTAGGCGATACCGCGCGGCGCCGGGGTTTGCGGTTGTGCGGCGTTATGCTCGGCGAACCAGCTGGGTCTGGTCAGATAGTCCCGCAGGTCGGCCTCGGCGGCGTCGACGGCCGCCTGATAATCGGGGTCCGCGGCCCACTCGTCGAGCCGCTCCGCGTCCACCTCGCCGAGCATCCGCACCGGATCGCGGCCGACCCGCGCCCACAACTCGGGATCCAGCTGCGCGAACACATCCTGAGTAGGCCCGTGCCACGACCACCGCAGATTGGCGGCCAGCTCACCGAGGGCGGCCAACCGCTGTGGCAGATGGGCACGGACGGTGAAACGACGCAATGCCTTCACGGGTTAGACCCTACACAGACCGGGTGTGATCCAACGGGATCGGTCGAGACCTCGATAGCCTCACCGAACAGGACGGGACCGCCCGACCGGCGGTCTTGGTCGCATGATCAAATTCTTGTCCGTTCCCGTTCGATCGCATCCGATCGCACCCAATTGCGTCACGAAAAACGTCACGTTGCACCGCGGACGTGATCACCCAGCTAACTCCGGGCGTCGAAAAGAAGGGGCTGCCGCGGCGACTTCGTCGCCTTGCCTCGTGGCTCCGTGGTCGTGGAATGCGAGAGCCCGCCGGGAGCGATCGGCTCGACCGGCGGGCTCTGTGCGCCGCCCGCGCTTGGGGCGCGGTGTCAGGTTATCGGTTCGGGGCTATGTGGGTACGACGCCGACGCGTTGCGCGAGCCGGCCAAGTTCTCCGGTGGTGAGGTCGCGGCGCGCTGTGCGCATCATGTGGCCCACCAGTTCGCGAACGTGGGTCATGTTGCGTACGTGCTGGGGGGCGGTGTGTTCGGCCCTCAGAAGCGCGTACAGAGAGTCGCGGTAGTTGCGCTGCATCGCGTGCGCGCGGCCGATTTCGACGAAGTATTGGGCGTGGCGGTTCTTGTTCGGCAGATCGTCGGGGCGCAGGGTGGGCGCGAGCGCCAGCGCTTGGCCGGGCTCGCGGCGTTCCAGCGCTGCCGACATGCGCCATAGCGTGATGTTCGGTGGCCGGAACGAGTCGTTGCGCGCGAGGGATGTGCTCGGCGCGGCCTCGGCTAGCCGGGTGGCTTGGTCGGCGGCCTCGGCTAGGTGCGGTTCCGGGTCGCCTCCCATGGCCGCGGTGACCAACGACGCTTGCAATCGGAGCATCCCGGTTACTTCGACGTCCCCAATGGTGCGCACGTCGGCGGCGAGCTGGTCGGCGGTGCCTTCGGCTTCGGCGAGTGCGGATGCCAGTGCGCCGGGCCGGGTGAGCAGAATCTGTGAGCGGTAGAAAGCGGATCCGGCCGCGGCCGCGGGGCTGCCGGTGTGCTCGGCGGCGCGGCGCGCTTCGGCGGCCGCGGTCCATGCGAGCGCGGGATAGCCGCGGGCCTTGAGCGCGCTCGCGACGCCGTAGGCGATGTTGCCGAACACATCCCATGCCCGCGCATCGTCGGGCAGGTCGCGAATCAGGCGGTATCCGTCGATCAGCAGGGGCGCCAGCATCGGGCCGAGTGTGACGTACTCGCAGTCGGCGCGGAGCCGGTTCGCTTCGCGGGTAGCCGCCGTCAAGGCGTCTAGATTCCGGGGCGCGCGCTCGTCGGTGATGTTGCCGTGTGTCCATAGGGCCGTCTCGATTTCGGGGACGAACATATGGAATCCGGCGGTTACCGGGTCGAGTTTTTCTTGTTCCGGGTGCCCGGTGAGGTCGCCGATAGTGACGCCGAGTGCTCGCGCGAGCGCCAATAGGGTTGTGCGGGAATCTATTGGGCGCTCGCCATTTTCGTATTTGGCGATCGCGCCCCGAGATACGCCGACGCGATCGGCAAGTACCTGCTGGGTCATTCCGCGGCGAGCGCGAATCACACGCACCTGCTGTCCGACATAGCTGTCTTGTTCCTGCGGATTCTCAGTCATGGGATTTCCCTCGCACCGGCGCCAAAGCTCCACGATAACGGCAGCGTCCCAGTTGGGACAGGCAGCCGATAGCCGGTTGTCCCGTTGTGTCCCGCTGCGGGACAAAGTTTCCCGCGTCGGGCGTGACGCTGAGTGCGGTCCCGGCGTCGGTCGTACCGCGCGCCAAGCAGTCCCGGCGCCGGGGCCTTGAGCCGAATTCACCGACCGGCAAGGGGACCCGATGCGATCGCGAACAGTTGCGGAATCGGCGGTACTCGAAGTGTTGGCGCCCGGCGGAATGCTGACCGCCCGCCAGATCACCGCGCAAGCTCATCTGACCCGTTGGGCGGCGCGGCGCGCGGTAGGCCGGCTATCGGCGCGCGGCCTTGTCTGGCAGGTCTACAGACATGCGTGGTCGATCGCGCCCCGCGGCCGCGCGGAGCTGGCGGAGGGGGCGCGCTGTGTCGGGTAGTGACTGGCTGCTGTTCCTGCTGGCGCTGGGCCTGGTGGGCATCACGCTCGCCTGTGGCTGGCTGCCGCAGCGCCGAGAGGGGCGGCGGCGGCCGCGCGCTGACCGTGAGGACCGCCGGTGAAGGCGCGGCCGGTCGCGCTCGGCTGGGTGCATCCGGAGTCGCCCGCGATCGATTGGGACATGGCGCAGGTTCGCCGACTCGCGCGGCATCTCGGCTACTCGCTGGTGTGGCCGCCGGAGACCAGCCGCATACCCCTGGCCGATCAGGTGCGCGCGGCCGACGCCGAAGCGTTGATCACGCCGTCTACCGACCACATCGGCATTCTGACGCTGCACGCCGTGATGTGCATCGCGGATGTGGAGACCGTCACGCCGCGGTTGTCGTTCGCTCGCTGGCCGGAGAACAGCCGTAGCTGAGCGTCAGCTTGCCGCCGGGCCCGGCCGCGGCTGTGGTTCGGCGGGTGTGAGCTTGTCACCGCGCAGGACGAACGCGCGGCCGCCGACGATGTACCGGAGGTCGCGCGGCAGCTCCCACCGCGCCACGGCGATATCGTCCCCGGCGCGCAGGGCGGACAGGCGGGCCTCGAGTTCGGCTATCTCGCGGGCGTAGTCGTCGGTGGTGACGCCTCCGGCCGCGGCCGCCGCGCTGGACGCGGTCACCCGCTCGAGGCGTCGTGTCATCTCCTCGGCCAGGCCGCCGCGGATACCTCGCAGCCGCGGCCGGTCGGCGCGCTTGCTCGGGTCGGTCACGGTGGTGAGTCCTCCACTCGCCGAAGGTGTGACGTTATTCGGGCGCTGCCAGCGGTTTCGTCGGCGGCCGGTTGGCGGCCGCGCGGTGCGGCGGGCCCGGGGCCGCCGCACCGGCGCGGCTGAGCTGCGCGTTTCCGGGAATCTGGGGAACCGTACGGCGCGGAATGTGCAGCATTTCATCTATGGAGGGGCGGGCCGGGGTAGGGGGTCCCCCGTACCCCGGGCGAGGCATTCTCGCTGGTCAGACCGCAATTTCTCGATCGCCTCCCGGTACCGGGCCGGGCTCCACTGCTGGGCCATCGCGGTGCGGTCGAGGATCGTCTTCTTGCGGTGGCAGTGCGGCCAGGTGCGGTCATGGATCGCGGCCAGGTTCGCGGGGTCGTCGCTTCCGCCGGCGGATTTCGGTGTGAGGTGGTCGACGGTATCGGCGGCGCGGCCGCCGCAGATCCAGCACACGCACCGGTCACGGTCGAGGACCTCCCGGCGCACCGTGCGCCAGCCGGGAGGCTCCACCCACTTGCTTGCGCCAGCCCACGCAACGGTGTGCTCAGGACAGTAGGGCCCGCGCGTGATGCGGTTCTCGCACCCATCGCGCGGGCACTTCCGCGGCGCCCTCGGCACGCCTGCCTACCGGTTGTCGGGGTCGTAACCGCGGGCGTCGACCGCGAAGGGTCGCCGGTAGCCCGCTGGCGCGTGGGTATTGCGGATGCGCTCGCGCAGTAGGTTCGCGTTCTGCTCGATGATCGAGCGGGCCTGCCCGGCGCGCTTCAGCTGTTCGCGCGCGGTCCGATACTCCGGGGACTTCGCGTAGAGCGACGCCATCACCGAGACCTCTCCGGCTATCTTGCGGGACTGGATGTAGGGCACAAGTTCTTGAAGGAGGGTGCCGAGTTCCGGGCCGCGCGCCGCTGTGATCAGCTCGTCAGCCTTGCCCGGGAGGGCATCGTCTCGGGTGTTGTCGAGGATGCGCCGCGTCCGGTCCCAATAGCGCGTCGCGCGGAGCTCGGCGGCGGTGTCGCCGTCCGGCGAGAGGGCGGCCAGTACTGCGTCCACGTTGCTTTCGGCGGCGGTGTAGCGGTTGTTCGCGAGCGTCACCGCGGCGTCGATCGCGCGCCCGGCGTCGGTCTCGCTGAACCGTGCGATTTCCTTGCGCAGCCCATCGGGCGAGTACGGCGTCGGATCGATGGCGCCGATGTACTTCTCGAACTGCGCGGTGACCTTCTCGAGCGCTTCCTGTGCTTGCCCGATCGCGGACGCGCTGCCGTCGACGGTGGGCGCATGGCTGAACGGGATACGGCTCGCCGGAATGTCGGGCGGCGGCGCCGGTCGGTCGACCGTCAGCGGCGCATCCGCGGACGGATAGAGGTTCGGGCCATCGTTGTACGTGATGCTCATCGATTCGCCTTTCTGCTCGGCTACTTGCCCAGCAAGTAGTCCAAATTGCCGTCAGCGTGTGCTTGGACGATTTCCGCGGGCGTCATGTTCGCCAGGTCCGCGCGGTGGGTTATCTGCGACATGCGTTCCGCCCGCCGGAAGTCCGGCGACGGGTCGACCAGGCTGGACGGGGCGGCCGCCGGTGGCGGCCCGGTCGGTGTCGCGCGTAGCGGTTCGGGAATGGTGTGCTCGCTCATCTGGGCCTGCCTTCCTGCCACGGCGCCAGGTCGTACCGGCTGCGGTAGTAGGCGAGGGCAGCAGCCATATTGGCTACCGGGTCGCTGGTGTTGGTCATGGGCGCGAGTCCTTTCCGGTGGTTATGGCAAGGCGGCCATGAGGCCGATTGCCCGTTTCTGGTTGGCGCGTTCGGCCACGTCCATCAGGTCGGAGACGTCGGCAACGCGCGGCTCGTGCAGGTGGATCGAGTAGTCGTTTCCTGCGCTGCTCGCACTGCCCGGCGCGCTGGGAGCGAATGCGGCCGGGTTGATGCGGCCCGGTGACCAGTGCGACGAATTCACCGCTTCCAGCAAGGGCGCGTTGGCGGCCGCGGCCGCGGCGTTCACGACGAATTCGCCATTGGACAGCGGGGCAAGGAATCCGTCGGCTTCCGAGCCGCCGGGACCGAACGCCCATCCGCCCCGCGCGTAGCCGTGGCCCTGCCCCCACATCGTGCTCAGGTCCATTCCGTACCGGGCGCGGTAATAGCGAAGGGCCGCAACCATATTCGCGTAGGCGTCGGTGCGATCGTTGGGCAGTGCGGGGTCACGGTAGGCCGCGAACGTGCCGGGCGTGACCTGCAAGATGCCGACCGCTTCATTGCCGCCGGAGTTCACGTCGTGCACCTGCTGCACGATGGACGGATTGCCGCCGGACTCGCTCTGGATCTGCGCCAGCATGATGTCCACTTGGCCGGTGTCGAAGCCCTCTTTTTCCAGTGCGCGGATCGCCATCGGCCGCCACTGTTCGACGCCCGCGCTGGGGTTGTACCCGGCGCCGGCAGTGTCGGCCGGAGACGACGGATAGGCGCCCGTGGGAGCGCTGCCCTTGAAGCCGCTGGCCGGGTCCGTGTCGCTGGGCGGTGGCGTGAGAGTCGGTGCGGCACTGGGCAAGTTCTGCGGCGTGTAGGCGTAGGTGCCGCCCGCGGCCGCGCCGGACCCCTTGCCGCTGTAGAAGTCCACGACGGTGTTGAAGTCCTTGTTGTACACGTTGTTGTCGCTGAGGATCGAGTTCTCGAGCCCGAACGCGGACAGCAGACCGGTGGCCAGGATGCCCCCGGCCTTGCCGAAGATGCCCTGAAGGCTGATCGCCGACTTGTCTTGCTTGTTGCCGCTCTCAAGCGTGTTCTGTGCCTGCTGATACTTCAGGTCGGCGGCGCGCCGGTCCTGCGGTGTGGCGGCCGGATCGGCGTAGATGCGGTTGCGTTCGCTGTTGGCGGCGTCCACCGCGGCCTGATTCTGGATGCGCCGGATCTCGTCATCGGATAGCCGGCCCGGCAGCGGTGCTTGCGGGTAGAGCTGGCCGCCCTCGGCGTAGCCGCGGATGTGGGGAAAGCTGCCGTCGTTGATCGCGGACAGCTCCCGGTCGTACTTCGCGGAGCTGTGCCGGTTGATCACCCATTCCCCGCCATCGACGCGCGCCACCGGCGCGCCCGAGGCGTTCACGGCCAGGAATCCGTCACGGCGTTCGGTGCCCGGCCCACGGGTCGGCAGCTTGCCGCCGGTCGCGTTGCCCGTCAGCAAGGGGAGAAATTTGTCCGGGGTAGCTGGCCCGGACGGTTGCGGGCCCTGCTGGGTCGGCACCTGGGGGTGGTACTTGTTGTCGAATCCGAACGGCGCCACCTGAAGCTGAAGGAATCCCGGAATGCTGCCCTCGGTCTTCAGCAGATCGTCTAGCCGCTTCTGGAGCTTGTCGACCGCGCCGACCGCTTCGTCGGTGTTCGCGTGGAAGTTGGCGTTGAAATCGCCCGCGAGCGGTTCGTAATGCTTCAGCAAAGAGTCCGCCTGTTGCGCCGAATAGCCCATTGCCTCAATGGATTTCAGCGCTGATTGATACGTGGCGTCCGATGCCCGCCGGGCCGCGGCCTCGGCCTGGTCCGCGGTCTGCCCGTGCTGGATCGCGTCCGCGTAGGCGGCCGCGGTCACCTGGTCCCACGCCGGTTTCAGCTCACCGCGCAGCAGATCCCGCAACCGTTGCCCGCTCGTCGTGGTGGTGTCAATCGTGCCGTCCGCGGCAACGATCGCGCCCGACGCCTGCTGTGCCGATGAACCCATGTCGCCGAACGTCTTGTTCAGCTTCTCGTTGGCGTCCTCGAGCGACATCGTGTTGTCGTATCCGCGTTTCATCGCGGACGTGACTTCATCGATGGAGGCCGCGGCGTCGCGGCCGCGGTCGTTCAGGTCTTCGAAGGCCTTCGACATCTGCCCGGCCGCGGTGGCGTCTAACGCCCACTCGTCGCGCAATGTCTGCAACTTGGTCGCGGCGTCCTTGCCGCCGTCGCCCATGTCCCTGAGCCGGGTAATCATGTCGTCGAAATCGGGTTTGCTGCCCGTGATCTTCTGTGCGAGTTGCTGATTCGACAGGCCAAGAGAGTTGAAAGCGTCCTGCATGGCTTTGCTGTTCTGGCCGATCGAATCCCGCAACTCGGTGTTGTCGAGCACACCGCCGCCGACACCGAACAGCGAATTGGCGATCCCGGCCGCGCCCGCATTGATCTTGTCCTGAAGTCCCGGAATGTCTTTCGCGTTCGCCTCGAGGTTGTCTCGCAGCGACCGCACCGATTGCGCTTCGGCGTCGATCACCGAATCGTTCAGCTTGCCGCCGGAGGACTGCAACGCCCGCTGTAGCGCTTGGCTCGAGGTCACTGCCGCTTCGGCCTGGGAGTGGAATCGCTGCACGGCGTCGGCGCCCTTGCGTGCGGTGTCCTCGAACGACAGCACCGCGGTACCGGCGGCCGCTAGCCCGATCGCCCACGGGCTACCCAGCACGTTCAGCAGTCCTTGACCGGCGGCTTTGAACTTGCCGACGCCTCCCGCTTCGGCGGCCGCCCCGCCGGCCTTCGCGGCAAGCTGATCGATGGCCAGGCTTGCGCCGTCGATGATGGGTTTCACGGTCTTGAATCCGAGATAGGCCACAACCGCGGCTTCGACCAATTGCGGGTGCTCGGCCAGTAGCGACGCAGCGACTTGCAGGAACGGTGTCGCGATCGCCGACCACGTGCGGAATCCGTCCATCACGCCACCGAGTAGCCCCGGCAGCTGTTGCAGGAGCGGCACCAGGTTCGCGCCGTCCTGGCGCAACTCGGCGAAGAACTTCCCCAACTCTTGCTGACCGTGCGCCGACTTCAGGAACTCGGCCATATGCGCGGTCAGCTCATCGAGGGACCGCAACGACTGGCTGCCGTCGCCCGCGGCGCGCAGGATCGAGGCGAACGCGGAGCCCACATTGCCCGTGATGTGAGCGAGCTCACCCAATGATGTTGCGCTGGAATCGATCCACGCTTTCAGCGACCCATCGGCCGCGGTGCGCTGAATCAGCTTGTCGAACCGGATCGCGAGCTGATCGACCCCGGCGCCCATTCCGGGCAGTGATGCGCTGCCGACCGTGACGAGTGTGCGCATGGCTTCGGTGAACGGGCCCGCGGCCGCCGACGCCCCGGCGAACCCTCGCGCGGTGTTGTCCAGTGTCGTCTTGAAGTCGAGACGGGCTTGCGTGGTCGACAGCTCGGCCAGCGACGCGCGTAGGCCGCCGTTGATCGCGGTGTTGATTCCCACGATGCCGGCGCGTGCGTTCGGCAGCTGCACCCCGGCAAGGTTCTGGATATCGGCGCCGAGTCCGGCCGTGAGCGCGTCCTGTCCGGCCTTGCGGGCGTCGGTCCACGCCGGACCGATCCCGCGGATATCGGTGACCAGTTCGCGCGCGTTCGGCGACAGCTTGGCCATCGCGTCGGCCAGGCCGCTGCCGCCCCCGGCCGTCTTCGTCAGCTCCGCTTGTGCCTTCGCCAAACCTTCAGTTGCGGAAACCACTTCGTGCTCGGCGGAGGCTTGCGCCTTGGCGGCCGCCGCCACGCGGTCCTTGGCGTCGACCACTTGCTTGCTGCCTTCGACACCCTTCGCGTTCGCTTCGGCGGTGTCCTGGGCCAGGTCCTGGGTCTTGGTCTGCTGTTCCTTGAGCCGCTGCACGGCCTCGTCGTAGGTCAGCTGGGCGCGGCGGCGGGTGGTGCTATCGGCGGTCGGATCGAACTGCACCTGCTGCAACCGCTTCGCGGCCTCTTCGACACCGATCGAGGCATCCTCGGTCGCGAACTTCTGATCGGTCAACTGATCGTTCATGTCGCGCAGCGACCGCGACGCATCCCGGTAGGCGGTCGAAAGGTCCTGCTCCGTGCGCAGATACGCGCGCCCGGAATCCGCCGCATTCTGCTGGGCCTGCGACACCCGGTACTGAGCTTCGGATACGCCGGTGACCGCTTCACGCTGCCGCTCGGCGTTGTCGGTCGCGTTCGCCGACTGCTTCGCCGCTTCCTTGAACGCATCGGGAATGCCCTTGAAACCGACTGCGGCGGAACCGATTCCGGCGAGGCCAGCGAATCCGACAGCTGGGATCAGCGCGACCGCGCGTGAGGCTTGCCCGGCCGCGGACGCGATAGCCAGCAGATCGGCCACCGCCGCACCCGCACCGAGCACGCCCGCGACCTTCAGATTCAGAGTGCCGGCCTTTTCCAGCTCGCCCACGATCGCGCCGAATTGCGCCCGCGCCGAACCGGTCGAACGCTTGTCGACCTCGGCGCGCAGCGACAGCGGGTTGCGTTCCTGCTCGGCGCGAAACGCGTCCACATCCGCGCGCGCGGCCGCGGTGTCGGCATCGACATTGACCGTCACGTCTTCGGCCGCGGTCGCCCGGAACCCTTCGACATCGGCGCGGGCCTCGTCGGTGTCGGCCTTGAGCCGAACCCCGGCGTCGAGGCCCATCGCCGCCAGCTCGGCCTTCGCGTCGTTGACGAAGTTCTTGAACGAGGGCCGGACTCGGATCGCCGCTGTACCGGCGTCGTACTGCGGCATCAGGCGGCCTGTCCCGGATCGAGTGCCGCCGCGCCGCCCGGATCAGGATCGAGCGGCGGCCGCGCCTGCGCCACGATCAACGCGAAATCACGCGGAGACAACGCCGCAAGGAAACTGATCACACCATCGATCAGAAACTCGGTCGGCGCCGCGGGCACCGACGCTGTGGTCATTCCGAACATTGCGACGCCTCCGTCCAAAATCCTCCAGATACGAGAGAACCCCGCGCACTCGCCAAAACGAATGCGCGGGGTCCCGGCCTCGGCAGATCCTTAATCCCTGCGTAACCCTATTCGAGGTTATGACCGGATTTTCCGACTCGTCCAGAAAGACGACGTGAATGCGACATCTGACAGGCTCGCTCGAGAGCGGCGCGTGAGAATACCCACGAGCCACGGCCATCGATCCGCACACCGCCGAATTCCGGCGCGCGACGCTGCAATTGACGCAGCGAAAGACGCACGAGCCGCGCGGCTTCCTGCGCACCGATCAAATCCGAATCCGGCCAGCACTCGCCGGGGTCGGCATCCGCCGCGTCGCGCTGGAGGTGGCGATACAGGCCCGCGACCGGCGGCGGTATGCGGTCGCCTCGCGCGTTCCGGCGCTGTACGAAATCCGCCACCAGAAACCGCACGGCCGCAACTTCTTCGGCAGTGAGGATCATGCCCACTGCTCCCCACTCTTCGCCTCGCGCCATGCATTCAGTGCATTCTGCGCCCGATCACTTCCCCATTTGAGCCGCACTTGTACATCCCGCTTAGACTTCGGTTCTTGGTCGAGGGCTTCCAACTGCGCTACGTCGGCCGCTAGTTTCACCTCCGCCTTTTGTCGCGCAGCATCGCTTCCGCCGATGGCGAAACTAGTGGGCGGCGGCTGGTCATCTTCTCCCGGTGCGGAAATCACCGCGTCGAGAATTGCTCTGCCGTCGTCGGTTTCGCGCGGCACGAGGCGAAACAATCCGGCCGATGGTTCCTTTCCACCAGTCGGGCAGTGTTGCTTCAGTCCGCCGTGACGGTCCTTATTCACCTGGAGCCATGCTGCGCCGCCCCTACCGGGCGCGAACGCATCCTTGACCGTGACCCTGAGCGACACACCGCCGATGGCGCGCCGCTTGGCGGTTGTGCCGCTCGGGCCGAGCGTGCGCGATTGCTCTCCCTTGGCGAGATGGTCGATTACAAGCACCGCCGCACCGGTTTTCGACAGCGGTTTGAGTACCGCGCGATGTGCCGCCGTGTAGTCGTCAGCAGAGTTCGACGACGAGCCGAACATGGGCAACAGCTCGCCGAGCGAATCGACCACGGCTACATTCGGCTGCCAAAGTCTCATGTCGGCGACGACAGCGAGCATGTGTAGCCGGTCCTCGGGTTCGACGTACAGAAAGCGCTCACGGTCAGCCAGCACCGCAGGGTCTACCCCGAGCGCAAGCAGCCTCGAGACGGTCGGCCCGGGCCCGTTGTAGTCAAGGTCCACGATCAGCACGCGATCGGTACCGAGCGCGCTCAATGCCTCCCGCGCCGCCGCGAGCGCAAGCCAGGTCTTCCCGGATTCCGGGTCACCGAACAAGGTGTTGACTTCATCGGCATAGAACAGCGCGTGTCCGTCGTCGCGTGTTCCGTAGGCCGGTGCCGGCGGTTCCGGCAAGCCGCCCTCGAGCAGTGCGGCCACGTCAAAATATCGGCCGAAGTCCACTCGATTCGAGTGGTCCTGCGAATGGTCCTGAGTGGTCCCGGACCACTCAGGAGAGTGGTCCTCGGAGGATTCTGGGCCCAGGACCGCACTCGGAGAACGTTCGGCCAGGTGAGCGCCATTTTGGGACCGATGGTCCTGGTCCTCTCCCCCTATAGGGCCAGGACCAGGACCACTAACGCCAAAATGGTCCTGAGAGTGGTCCTCACCCCGCGCCGCCAACTGAGCGTCGTATTCGTCCCAGCAGGCGCGACAGTTGCGATTGAACGTCCTGTCTTGGGCACAGTGTGCTGTCGGCGGCGGCAGGGCCTCGGCGTGCTCACTGTCGCGGCTGAGGTGCCGCGCGCTCACCGCCAGAACGTCTCTGGGCGAACTGATTCTCGGGCGCACATGCGAACTGGGGGCCGGTGCTGACGCGCCCGGGGGCGCGGCCATCGCGGCCGCGCCCCCGGGGTTGTTCTGATCGCCGAAACCGGCGCGGCCTAGCTCCGCCAGGCCGCCGGACAACTCATCCAATATCGCCCTCCTCGATGTAGGGCGCCGAAGCGCGCAATTGTGTGCCCCCGCGTTGGATTGCTGCCCAAATCTCTGTCTCGGCCGCGCCGCCGAGCACGGCCGCCAAGATGCCCGCCGCGTACCTGAAGGCGGCGTGACGAAACGCGCTGCTGTTCATCGCCTGCTGTGCCGCAATCGGGTGATACTCACCGGCGAAGTAGATTCGCCCGCGATCGACCACGGGCGCGCCAAGCAGGTCATCGAGTGCCCGCGAAGCCTGCCGACGCTCACGGCGCCGGTCCGGCGCCGCGCCGCCGCGCGCGGCGACCGCGCGCGCCAGAATCCGGCCAAGGCCCGCATCCGAACCCCGGACCGCGACCGCCGTCGACCGCGGCGACATACTGTGATTCGTCACGGGCGACGCCCCTTCCGGCAGTCGGAGCACCGCAACGGCATCGTCGGGGCGGGTGCCCGGACCGTCCCCATCGAACCGCCGCACTCGTCGCAAACCAGCGCAACGTGTTCGGCCATCGACAGCGCCGCCGTAACCGCACGCCAGTTCGCGGCGACCGCATCCAGCCAACCGGCCAACCTGGTTGCATCGGACACCGAAATCTCTTCGGTGCCAACGAAAATCCGGCCACCGGCATACACGCTGACGGCTACCGGGCCGATGTGCCGGTGGGACAGTTCGGGCCCATCGAAACCTTGAGCACATATCTCGCAGTCGGGATACTCGGCCCGAGCCGCGTCGATGTCCATCTGTGCGCGGCGGCGGGCCTCCTGTTCTGCGATCACGTCGCGGTCCCGGCAACCAACGCCGTCCGCGCAACGGAGCACCTGGGCGCCACTGTCGTCACGTTCGGCGGTCGGGGCCCACGGGCCGCGACGGTTGCCGCAATCGACGCAAATGGGCCCGTCATAACGAACCGCTGGCTGCGGTCTTGGAGTAGTTGTTACGCTCACGGTGGAGCCATCTCCTATCTGAGGTAGATCGAGACTGCTGGGGATGTTGCTTTCGCTGGCCCGGTGCGCTGCTGACACAGCCGCCGGGCCGTCTTCTTTTCCGCCGCACGGGGCGTGTGCACTAGGCCGTTCCGGCCGGGCTACCCGTGCTCTGCACCGTGTTTTGCTCGATCCACGCGTGAACGTCCTTCCAGCGGTACAGCACTCGCTGACCGTGCTTCACGAATGGAATTCCGGTCCCCTTGTAGCGGTCCGTTGCTAGCCGCTTCGTCGTGGTGCGCAGCACCGCCGCGACCTCTTGGGGCAAAGCAAGATCCTGATCCATCTCTCTCCTATCAAAATGATCGCCCGAGCATCATGACGATTGCCCGCGAGACGGAATGATCCATTGCAACGGGGCGGGAGTCAACAGGACATGCCAGGAATCAACATGATGTAGTGGGACTCCACTTGATAGGCTGCGGCGATGTCGCCCACCGAGAAGAAGAATCCCCTCGGCCCGACCGGCGAGACCGTGAGAGAGAACATCAAGGCACACCGCGAACGTCTCCGACTCGGCTACACCGAACTGTCTCGCCGGCTTCAGGACCTAGGGCGTCCTATCCCAACGTTGGGGCTGTCTCGGATCGAGAAGGGTGAACGGCGCGTCGATTCAGACGACCTGATGGCGCTGGCAGCGGCCCTAGAGGTCTCGCCGATAACACTCTTGATGCCGAACGATCAGAACAGTTCAGCCGAAACTCGTGTTGTCGCAACAGGTTTCCCGCACCGAGCGACTGCCGAAGAACTTTGGCATTGGCTACAGGCGGAGGAGCCGATTTCCCCGCCCCAGCGAAGCGGCGCCGAGACGACCGATCACCCCGGCGGCACGGCGAGAGATGATGGGTTCGTTGCGCGGGTCAAGTTTCGAGCGATAGCGATGCCGTATTGGAAGTACGTCGACATCGTGCAGAATCTGACACCCCGCCAAGTTGCCTCGATCGACTTTCAGACCGGGATGATTCGGTATGTCGATGACGACACCGAAGAGGGTCAGGGGTGAACCATGGCGCGTAGACGGCTTGCACCCGGTGAGGCTGGCGATTTCAGCGAGCCGAGATGGAACGAAGAGCGTCAATGCTTCCAAATCTCTTGCCTCATAGGCGAACCGGTCGGCCCACCCTCGCGGGCGTGGGCGTCGGGCGTCACGAAGCGGCAGGCCAAGGACGCCCTGAAAGCTCGAGTGGCGCAGTGGCGGCCACGGGCTGCGGCGGCTGGCTTGTATTCGGCGGATATCACTGTGGCGGAACTGGTTTCGGAGTGGATCAAGTCCTATGAGAAGAATCCGAAGAAGCGGCCGCAGAACTCGCGTACCTATCGGCGTGAGATTGACCGTTCGACCGGGCCGGGCGCGAAGCGGGACAAGGTAACGATCGTCGGCAGCGACCTGGGACGTATGAAGGCCGCCGAAGTGAAGCCGCTGCATATCCGCCTGCACCTCGAGCGCCTGAACTGGGCGACGACGAAGCAAGCGTTGCACAAGTCGATACTGAGCATGGCTTTCGACATGATCGTCAGCGATGGCCTGTTGGACTTCAACCCTGTTGCAAACGTGAAGGGTCTGCGGGGTGAGAACGCGCCGAAGATGCACCGGCGCAAGGCAATTGCCAATCCGTACTTCGCCGATGAACCGCAGCCGTTCACGCCCGATGAGATGGCGCTGTATTGGTCGCTTGAGGCCGCCTACTTCGCGCCGGATAAGTGCCGGCGGTACCACCGCGACCCGAAGTTTCAGGACTACACCCGCCTTGCCTACGACGTGGCGGCCCGGCCCGGCGAAGGCGTGGCAGTGCGATGGACCGATGGCGTCGACTTCGAGGCGGGCACGGTCACGCTGGCAGCGACGGTGGTCGACACCGAATTGCGGGTGTCGCAGATCCGGAAGGTAGTCACCGACTACCGGTTGTCGGATCTGGAAATCGTCGCGCCGGATGGCTGGCGGACGATGCCCGCGGATCGCGTGCTGTCGGTGGTGTTCCGCCAGCCGTTCACGAAGACATTCGAATCGATGGAGAAGACGGTAAAGGTGCGGCCGGACACGCTCGCGATGCTGAGGCGGCGCAAGCTCGCGGCCACGCCGGGGCAGACGCTCGTCATTCCCGGCCAGTCAGGTCACGTCCTCAGCGCCGACCAGATTTCGAAGGTGTGGCGCCGAATCGTGAAGGGCACAGAGCTCGAGTGGTCGACGCCGCGCACACTCCGCAGCACCCGGGCAACGCGCGTCGCGGAGGCTCACGGCATCGATGCGGCGCGGCTCATCCTGGGCCATGAGAAGAACTCTCCGGTGACCACACAGCACTACGTGCCGGGCCGCAGCACGGCCGTTGTGGTCGACTTCGCCGACGCTCTGTGACAGCTACGCGGGGAAAACGTTCACAAAAGCGTCACGGGCTCGAATCCGGCCCCGATTCAGGGAACCGTATGCGGTGCTGAGGGCCCATTACGGGCGAGGGTGGGCGCTGCATCGACGCAATGCCTTCACCGGGTAGACCCTACACGGCGGCACCGGGCCGCACCCCGCACGCCGAGACCGGGCCAGCGCGCTGACCTGCTGCGAAAGGTGTTATCCCCGCAGCGTCCGAGCGAGCAGGGCCAGCAGTTCGCGCCGGTGCCGCGCATCGGCTTCGCGGTCGTAGGCCGCGGTGTCGGTCTGGGTGTAACCGTGGTGTGCGCCGGGGTAGACCTCGGTGCGGTAGCGCACTCCGGCCGCGGCCAGCGCCTTGTCGAACGTCTCGATCTGGTCGGGCGTCAGCGAGCGGTCCTGGTCGGCATGGCCGAAATACATTTCCGCCGTGGCACTCTCGACGGCGAGATGCGGGCTGTCGGGGCCGTCGACGACCAATCCCCCGGTGTGGAATCCGGCCGCGGCCGCGATTCGGTCACCGAACGCGCCGGCCGTGTACACCGTCAACCGGCCGCCCATGCAGTAGCCGGCGGTGGCCATCGGCCCGCCGGCCGTGTGCTCGAACGCCGTGAGCCAGTCCAGATAGGCACCGGCGTCGCGGACCACGAGATCGCGGGTGAGTTCCCGCAGCATCGGGACGATCGTGGCGAACAGGTCCGGACGCTGCTGCGGGTCGATGAAATCCGGCAGCTCGACCAGCGGCGCCCGGCCGTGCCGGTAGAAGACGTTGGGCACCAGCACCGTGTATCCGGCCGCGGCGACATCGTCGGCCAGCGCGCGCAGGCTCGGACGCAGTCCGAACGCGTCCATGTACAGCAACACACCGGGGTACTTCCCGCCCGCCGCGGGATAGGTGACGTACGCGTCGGCGACACCGTCGGGCATCGCGATCTCCACGGCCTGCCCCTGCACCGCTGTCATGCGCAATTCCCTTTCTCTCGGCTCTCTCGGCGAATTCGTTCGTGCCGGTAGTGCGCACCGGCGTCCACAGAAACGGAACCAACGCCCCGGAAAGTCTGCCACGGGCACCTCCGGCCCGCAATCGCCCAGGCCCACGTCGCGCGTGTTCGTGGTCGCGCCCGGACTACCGGTACGGTTGGTGCCGTGACCGGTCGCATCGCCATCGATGACACCGCCCCGGCCGTCGCGGGCGGATATCCGGCCAAGGCCGTGGTCGGCGAGGTGGTGCCGGTACGAGCCGTGGTGTGGCGCGAGGGCCACGACGCGGTGGCGGCCACTCTGGCCGTGCGCGGACCGGGCGGCGGACGCACCCAGCGGATCCGGATGGCGCCCGAGTTCGAACCCGATGTCTTCAACGCGGTCTTCACCCCGAATACGCCGGGGCTGTGGACCTTTCGCGTCGAAGGCTGGGGCGATCCGATCACCGGGTGGCGGGCCGCGGTCGAGGCGAAACTCGCCGTCGGCCAGAGCGCGGCGGATCTGGCCAACGATCTCGAGATCGGTGCCCGGCTGTTCGAACGGGCGGCCCAGGCGGTGCCGAAACGCCAGTGGGAGAAATTGCGCGCCGCCGCGGCCGCGCTGCGCAGCGACGGGCAACTGCCGGCGCGGGTGGCACCCGCCTTCAGCGCCGAGGTGGCCGAGATTCTGCGCGAGACGCCGCTGCGCGATCTGGTGACCCGCGGTCCGGCCCACACCGTGCTGGTCGAGCGGCGGCGAGCGCTGGTCGGCTCGTGGTACGAATTCTTCCCCCGCTCCACCGGCGGCTGGGACGCCGACGGAAATCCGGTGCACGGCACCTTCGCCACCGCAACGAAAGAACTGCCACGCATCGCGGCCATGGGTTTCGATGTCGTCTACCTGCCGCCGATCCACCCGATCGGAACGGTGAATCGCAAGGGCCCCAACAACTCTCTGACCTGCGGTCTCGATGATTTCGGTTCCCCCTGGGCGATCGGCTCGGCCGAAGGCGGCCACGACGCCGTCCACCCGCTCCTGGGAACCGAGGCGGATTTCGCCGAATTCGTCCGTGCCGCAGCCGAACTCGGTCTCGAGGTGGCGCTGGATCTGGCGCTGCAGTGCGCGCCCGACCACCCGTGGGTGCGCAGCCATCCGGAATGGTTCACCACCCTCCCCGACGGCACCATCGCGTTCGCGGAGAATCCGCCGAAGAAATATCAGGACATCTACCCGCTGGATTTCGACAACGATCCGGACGGGCTCTACGCCGCCGTCCTGGGCGTCGTGCGGCACTGGATCGCCTTGGGAGTCACCATCTTCCGGGTCGACAATCCGCACACCAAACCGGCCGACTTCTGGGAATGGCTCATCGCGCAGGTGCGCCGGACCGATCCCGACGTGATCTTCCTGTCCGAGGCATTCACCCGCCCGGCCCGGCTCTACGGTCTGGCGCGGCGCGGATTCTCCCAGTCCTATACCTATTTCACCTGGCGCACCGGCGCCTACGAACTGGCCGAATTCGGTCGCGAACTCGCCGCCAAGGCCGACGAGGCCCGGCCCAATCTGTTCGTCAACACTCCCGACATTCTGCACGAGAGCCTCCAACACGGCGGTCCGGGCATGTTCGCCGTGCGCGCCGTGCTGGCGGCGACGCTGGGTCCGAGCTGGGGTATGTATTCCGGCTTCGAACTTTTCGAGCACCAGGCGGTGCGCCCCGGCAGCGAGGAATATCTCGATTCCGAGAAGTACCAGTTGCGCCCGCGACGATTCGCCGAGGCCGCGGCCCGCGGCGAGTCGCTGGAACCGTTGATCACCCGGCTGAACGAGATTCGCCGAGCCCATCCCGCGCTACAACAATTGCGCTGCATCGCCTTTCACCACGTCGACAACGAGGCACTGCTGGCGTACTCGAAGATCGACCCGAGCTCCGGAGACGCGGTGCTGGTCGTGGTCAACCTCAACCCGTTCGGCGCCGAGGACGGGATGATCTCGCTCGACATGCCGGCCATCGGACGCGAATGGCACGACCGGCCGACGGTCCACGACGAGATCAGCGGCGAGGAATACCACTGGGCGCAAACCAATTACGTGCGACTCGACCCCGTGCGCGCGCCCGCTCACATCCTCGCCCTCCCGGCGGTCTCCGCGGCCGCGCGCACCGAATCGGCCTACCGCAGGACCTTCCGGTGACGGCACGCCGGACCACGGCACGGCGGCCGCGCCGATGAATCGGCGCGATCTGATGTTGCTGGCCGCCGGTACCCACACCGACCCGCACACGGTCCTCGGCGCGCATCCGCATCCGGACGGTACGGTGATCAGAACCCTTCGCCCCCATGCCGATTCGGTGTCGGCGCGCATCGGCGGCGTCGACCATCCGCTGCGCCCCATCGGCCACGGGGTCTTCGAGGGCGTGGTCGAATTTCCGGATCTGTGGGACTACCGCCTGATCGTGTCGTATCCGGGCAGCCGGACCGTGCTGACCGCCGACGGATACCGCTTCCTGCCGACCGTCGGCGAACTCGATCTGCACCTGCTCGGCGAAGGACGACATCGGCGGCTCTGGGAGGTACTCGGCGCCCATCCGCGCCGCTACACCACCCTCGACGGCGAGGTCACCGGCACGTCGTTCGCGGTATGGGCGCCGAATGCGCGCGGCGTGACCGTCTTCGGCGATTTCGACAGCTGGAGCGGAACCAGTGCACCGATGCGCCGGCTCGGATCGTCCGGGGTGTGGGAGGTGTTCGTACCCGGCGTCGCGGCGGGCACGCGCTACAAATACCGCATCCACGGCGCCGACGGACGGATCGCCGACCATGCCGATCCTCTCGCCTTCGCCGCCGAGACCCCGCCCGCGACGGCGTCGGTCGTCGCAGACGCCGGCTACCGGTGGACCGATCAGGACTGGTGCGCCACCCGTGCCCGGCGCGACCCCACCCGCGAGCCGATGAGCGTCTACGAGGTTCATCTCGGCTCGTGGCGGCCCGGGCTGGACTATCGCACCGCCGCCGAACAGCTCGCGGAATACGTTCGGGCCCAGGGCTTCACCCACGTCGAACTGTTACCCGTGGCGGAACATCCCTTCGGCGGCTCCTGGGGTTATCAGGTCACCTCCTACTACGCACCGACCGCTCGCTTCGGCTCCCCCGACGATTTCCGCGCCTTCGTCGACCACCTGCACGCCCACGGGATAGGTGTCATCCTCGACTGGGTTCCCGGCCATTTCCCGCGCGACGAATGGGCCCTGGCCCGCTTCGACGGTACCGCCCTCTACGAACATCCCGATCCTCGCCGCGGCGAGCAATTGGAATGGGGCACTTACATTTTCGACTACGGCCGCAACGAGGTGCGCAACTTCCTGGTCGCCAACGCGCGGTTCTGGCTCGAGGAGTTCCATATCGACGGGCTGCGCGTCGACGCCGTCGCCTCGATGCTGTACCTGGACTATTCGCGTCCACCGGGCGGCTGGGAGCCCAATGTGCACGGCGGACGGGAGAATCTGGAGGCCGTCGCCTTCCTGCGCGAGTTGAACGCCGCCGTCCACGCCGATCATCCCGGCGTGGTGACCATCGCCGAGGAATCCACCACCTGGCCGGGCGTCACCCGGTCCACGGAGGTCGGCGGGCTGGGCTTCACCCTGAAATGGAATATGGGCTGGATGCACGACACCCTCGGCTACTTCGGACGCGATCAGGTGCATCGCAGCTGGCACCACAACGAGATCACGTTCTCGGCGGTCTACGCGTGGAGTGAGAACTATCTGCTGCCGATCAGCCACGACGAGGTGGTGCACGGCAAGGGCACGCTGTGGACCCGCATGCCCGGCGACGACTACGCCAAGGCTTGCGGCGTTCGCGCGTTGCTGGCCTATATGTGGGCGCACCCGGGCAAACAGCTGCTGTTCATGGGCCAGGAGTTCGGCCAGTTCCGGGAGTGGTCACACGATCGCGGACTGGACTGGGACGAACTCGCCAACCCCCTGCACGACGGTATCCGCGCTCTCGTCGCCGATCTCAACACCGTCTATCGCGCCCACCCCGCGCTGTGGACCCAGGACACGGCGCCCGGTGGCTACGCCTGGATCGAGGCCGACGACCACGCGCACAACCTGCTCGCCTTCTTGCGCTACGGCACCGACGGCTCGGTCGTGGCCTGCGTCTTCAATTTCTCCGGCGTCGAACACCGCGACTACCGCATCGGCCTGCCGGCCTCGGGCACCTGGCGCGAAATCCTCAACACCGACGCCACCTCGTACGGCGGCAGCGGCACCGGCAACCTCGGCGCGGTATCGGCATCCGCCTGCCCCTGGCACGGCCGGCCCTATTCGGCGGAGGTCACCGTCGCCGCCAACAGCGCGATCTGGCTGACCCCGATCACCACCGCAGCATCGGCAACGGCCGCAACGGATGATGCAGCGCGCACCGCGTTGCGTTCTCGGCGGTGACGATCGGATGGGCGGCGCGCACGGTCGCCCCGGGCTCAGAACTTCCAGGGCGCCGGCAGATCCGGGACCACACACCCATAGGTGTGCTCGATCGACACCGGGGTGCCGCGAACCGTACCGTGCGCACGCAACTCCACGGGGTAGTACCGGAAACAGCGAACTCCGGAATCCGAATCGGGTAACGCCAGTTCGGCATCGGCCAGATATGCGCACGCGGCGGCGGCCTCGGGATGTGAGCCGCCGGTCGGATCGCAGGTCAACGTGACCGTGCGAGGCGAGCGATCGGGTTCGGTGCGGGTGAAGATCAATTGGGTGGCCGCATCATGGGCCGCGGCGCTGCCCACCGGCATCAGCACTGCCGCGGCGCATGCGGCGCCGATCAGACCACGCATCGTCGCCTTCACATCGGCCTCCCGTCCCCGCGCCGACGGCGGATTCCGCCGGCGCCTGCGCCGATTATCGGTCGTCGCGGACGATCGGTCGACCACCGCGACGACCGGCGTGGCTCAGTACAGTGCCGGGCTCAGTACAACGCCGTCGCCAGCTTGCGCCGGGCCGCGACGACCACCGGATCGGCGGTGTCGAACAGCTCGAACAGTTCGACCAGGCGAGTGCGCACGCGGTTGCGGTCGTCGCCCGCGGTCCGCTTGATCAACCCGATCAGCCGATCGAAAGCGGCCTCGGGCTGCTGGTTGAACAGTTCGGCATCGGCGGCGGTGAAGGCGGCGTCGATATTGCCGGGATCGGCGTCGGCCACCGCGATCGCATCGGCCGGCAGCTCGCGGGCACGGCCGAAGAACCGCACCTGGCGCAGCGCCGCCTTGGCTTCCTCGTTGGCGGGTTCGGCGGCCAGAATCGCCTCGTAGGCTGCTTCGGCCCCGGCGATATCACCGCGATCGAGCGCTTCTTCGGCGGCCACGAACCGCGGATCCTCGGGCACGGGCGCCTGGCCTTGGTCGTCACCGGCGCCGGGGAGTTTGCCCCGCACCGCATCGACGACCGCGGCCAGCCACTGCTTGACCTGTTCCTCGGGCTGCGAGCCCTGGAAGTCGGCCAGCGGCTGCCCGGCGGCCACCGCGATCACGGTCGGAATGCCCTGTACCCCGAAGGCCTGCGCGATCCGCATATTCGGCTCGGCCTCGATGGTGGCCAGCTCCCAGCTGCCCCCGGCGCTGCCGACCAGCCGCTCGAAGAGCTTGACCAGTTCGACACTTCCCGGGCTGCGCTGCGAATACAGGACGACGACAACCGGCACCTCGAGCGATCGCCGCAGCACCTTGGTCTCGAAATCGGCCTCGGTGACGGCGTGATCGCCCGGGACGTCCGTGGCGGCCGGCTGTTTCAGAGCGGACAGATCCACCGCGCCGGACATGGCAGCGGCAGCGGCGGGCGAGGGACGACGTGCAGCAGGTCGAGTCACGACATCCAGTTTGTCACGACGCGGCGGGCGCCGGGGCCGCGGCCGGGCTCAGCTCTCCCAATTGTCCGGTCCGAATCGCCCAGCGCTCGAACCACACCGAGGAGAACGGCACCACCGACGAGACGAGACCCAGCAGGATCGTCTTACCCGGCCATTCGTATTCGCGCCACGCCAGCAGCAGGCTCACCGCGTACAACACGAAGATGAGCCCGTGCAGCATGCCGAACACCATCACCGGCCAGGTGATGGGTTCGGGCAGCCGCTTGAGCACGGAACCGAGCAGCAACAACGCCCACGACGGCGCTTCCAGCAGTCCGAACAGACGCACCCGCTTGGCCACGGTGCTCACGTCGAAGAATTCGCCCATGGCCACCATTGTGCCCAACGACTACGCAGCGTCGTAGTAGGTGTGGGTCATGCCACAGCGCGAATCGAGGTCAGACGCGGACGATGAGCGCGTCGCCCTGGCCGCCGCCACCACACAGCGCCGCCGCACCCACACCGCCACCGCGGCGCTTCAGCTCCAGCGCCAGATGCAGCACGATCCGCGCGCCCGACATGCCCAGCGGGTGACCGATCGCGATCGCACCACCGTTGACGTTGACCTTCTCCGGATCGATCCCCAGCTTGCGGGTCGAGGCGATCCCGACCGCCGCGAAGGCCTCGTTGATCTCCACCAGATCCAGATCCGCCGGGGAGATACCTTCCTTCGCGCAGGCTTTCGCGATGGCGTTGGCGGGCTGGTCCTGCAGCGTCGAATCCGGACCGGCCACCACACCCGCGGCCCCGATCTCGGCGAGCCAGCTCAACCCCAGCTCCTGGGCCTTGGCCTTGCTCATCACGACCACCGCGGCCGCACCGTCGGAAATCTGCGACGCCGACCCCGCGGTGATGGTCCCGTCCTTGGCGAAGGCCGGGCGCAGCTTGCCCAGCGACTCCACCGTCGTATCCGCGCGCACGCCCTCGTCCTCGCTCACCACGATCGGATCGCCCTTGCGCTGCGGCACCGACACCGGCACCACCTCGTCGGTGAACACACCGTTCTTCCACGCCGCGGCCGCCTTCTGATGCGAAGCGGCGGCGAACGCGTCCTGCTCGGCGCGGCCGATCCCGTCACCGGCGTTGCGGGACTCGGTCAGCGCGCCCATCGCCTGGTCGGTGAAGATGTCGTGCAGCCCGTCGTAGGCCATGTGGTCACGCAGGGTCACATCGCCGTATTTGAAGCCCTCACGGGACTTCTCCAGCATGTGCGGGGCCCGGCTCATCGACTCCTGACCACCGGCCACCACGATCTCGTACTCACCGGCGCGAATCAGCTGATCCGCCAACGCGATCGCGTTGATACCCGACAAACACACCTTGTTCAGCGTCACCGCCGGAACATCCATCGGAATACCACCCGCGACCGCGGCCTGACGCGCCGGAATCTGGCCCGCACCCGCGGTCAGCACCTGACCCATGATCACGTAGTCTACCTGCTCAGGCGCCACCCCAGCCTTTTCCAGCGCCGCCTTGATGGCGAAACCACCCAGATCCGAACCGGAGAACCCGGACAATCCACCGAGCAGCCGACCCACCGGAGTACGGGCGCCGGAGACGATGACAGAGGTGGTGGCCACGATGAACCTCGCTTCTCACATTCGGGGACGCAGCGGCGTGCCGCCCTCGTACTCGGCGACGGGCCGCTCTCGTACTCAACGGTAACCCTTCCCGTCCCGGCAGCTCCAGGTAGGTGCGCGCTACCTTCGTAGAGTGAGCACTACCGATACGTCCGCTTTCATTCCCGCCGATTACGTCATCGCCGTCGATCACGTCGGCGTCGCCGTGCCCGATCTCGATACCGCCGTGGCGTGGTATTCGGACAATCTCGGCATGGTCGAAACCCACCGTGAGGTCAACGAGGCCCAGGGCGTGCACGAGGCGATGCTGTCGCTGCCCGGTTCCGGCGACGACGCCACTGCTCTGCAGTTGCTGGCGCCACTGAACGAGGAGTCCACGATCGCCAAGTTCATCGACCGCAACGGCCCCGGATTGCAGCAACTGGCCTACCGCGTGACCGATATCGACGCGGTAGCTACTTTCCTGCGAGGCCGCGGCGTCCGTTTGCTGTACGACGCTCCCCGCGCCGGAACCGCGAACTCGCGGATCAATTTCATCCACCCCAAGGATGCTGGCGGTGTGCTCGTCGAACTAGTCGAACCGGCCGCGAATCCTACTCACTAGTACCGCAATCCGGCCACGGAAACAGTTCATAACGACATTCGCAGTCGACTCACCATGGTGGGTCGACAGGCTGTAGTTTGTGGGGCATGTCGTCCACTGAGCCCGATCGCAATCGCTTCGTCGCGTTGCCTTTCACGGTAGTACGTAAAGGCTACGACCGTGACGAAGTACGCAATTACTTCGACCGTTTCGATGCCGAGCTGAGGGTCACCGCAACAGATCGCGATGCCGCCGCCGCTCAGGCCCGTAACCTGGCCGCCCAGCTGGAGGACGCCCGCGACGAGATCGATGAGCTTCGCAAGGAAGTAGATCGCCTGTCGGTTCCGCCCACCACCGCGGAAGGCATGAGCGACCGAATCTCCCGGATGCTGCGATTGGCATCCGACGAGGCGTCCGAGGTCCGCGCGCAGGCGCAGGCCGAGGCAGCCGAGATGATCTCCATCGCGGAGCAGCAGGCCACCGAGATGCGTGGCAAGTACGAATCCCTGCTGGCCGAGACCAAGGAGAAGCGCGAGGCGCTCGAGGTCGAATTCGAGCAGACGCTGTCGAACGCGCGCGCCGAGTCGGCCAAGATCGTCGAGGCCGCCCAGGCCGATGCCACCCGCATCACCAAGGAGGCCGAGGCCAAGCGCAAGGCCGCCCAGCAGGACTTCGAGGCCACGATGGCCGAGAAGCGTACCAAGCTCACCAAGGCCATGGAGGAGCTGGAGGCATCCAGCCGCTCCGACGCCGCCCAGCGCATCAAAGAGGCCACCGACGAGGCCAACCGCCTGGTCACCTCCGCCACCCAGTCCGCCGATCGCAAGATCGCGCACGCCAAGGAACTGGCCGAGGAGATGCGCGTCCTGCGCGGCCGAGTTCTGGCCCAGCTGCTGGGTATCCGCGGCCAGCTCGATTCGGTCCCGGCCATGCTGGCCGCGGTCAACCGCGAGAGCGAGCTGCTCGACGGTGCACCGGAGCAGCGTTCGCTGTCCGGTAAGCAGTCCGGTTCCGGCCGGCAGAAGGCCATCCCCGAGGTCAAGGCGGAAGACGAAGAGTCCGTCGACGAAGAGCGCGAAAGCGCCGAAGTCTCGAGCTGACAACACGCGCCACCCCCTCAGGGCGACACATTCACCACCCGTTTCGAGGCCGCTCCCGCACCGCGGGGGCGGCCTTCCCTATGCCCGCACCCGGGGCCGGGTTACGACCAGCGCCGCGTGATCGTGCGGGTATGGCGCCCGCGCCAGCAACCGGAATGCCAATGGCGACGGTCGTTTTCGCCGCCGTCGGCCGGCCACGCCACGATATGCGCTGTGCCGGGCGGGATCTCGTGATCGCAGCCCGGACATCGGTAGGTCTTCACCGCACGGGAGCCCGGGATCGTGCGCACCACGAAGGTTTCCGCGCCACCGGGCCCGTCCTCGGTGCGCCCGAAGACGTCACCGATGGGCCGCGGTTCCCGAGGGAGCCGCGACGATGTCGGACGGGGTTTCCGGCGTGGCACGAGCGCCCTCAGAACAACCGGAATTCGGTGCTGTCGGTGCCGCGCAGGGCGTCGTAATCGAGTGTGACGCAGCGGATCCCGCGATCGGTGGCCAGGGTCCGCGCCTGCGGTTTGATCTGCTGTGCCGCGAAGACACCGGTGACCGGTGCCAGCAGCGGATCCCGGTTCAGCAATTCCAGATACCGGGTGAGCTGCTCCACCCCGTCGATCTCGCCCCGGCGTTTGATCTCCACCGCCACCGTGGCGCCGGCGGCGTCGCGGCACAGGATGTCCACGGGACCGATGGCCGTCATGTATTCGCGGCGGATCAGCGTATAGCCGTCACCCAGCGTGCCGATGTGTTCGGCGAGCAGCTCCTGGAGATGGGCCTCGACGCCATCCTTCACGAGCCCGGGGTCCACGCCCAGTTCGTGCGCGGAGTCGTGTTCGATGTCCTCGACGGTGATCCGCAGCTCCTCACCGGCTTTGTTGGTCACCACCCAGAGCTGGGAGCCGTCGGGCATCGTCTCGACATCGGTCTCGCGCTCTTCCATCCAGCAGGGCGGGCTCATCCAGTTCAGCGGCTTGTAGGAACCGCCGTCGGAATGCACCAGCACCGAGCCGTCCGCTTTCATCATCAGCAGCCGGCGGGCCATCGGGAGATGTGCGGTGAGCCGACCCACGTAATCGACCTGGCAACGAGCAATCACAAGGCGCACCGGTCGAGTTTAGGCCCTCGCCGAGACCGCTTGCGCGCGGGGCGATCAGCCGACGAGCAAGATGTATCCGAGTACGGCCGCGATGACGAGCAGACCCGTCTCGAACCGGTTGAGCCGGTGTGCGCGGGCATGACCGCTGCGCAACAGCAGCCACCCGGTGAGCAGTCCGATCGTCAGGGCGATCAGATGCCCGACATTGGTGAAGGTGTGGCCCATGACGACGCCCGCGACGGCGACGGCACCGAGCGAGATGGCCCATGTCGGTCGCCACTTGGCGGGCAGAACCACCATCAGCGAACCGATGACCGCCAGCGCGCCGTAGCTGACCCCGACGTCCTCGGCGAGGGAGATACTCGTCGGCAGCCATTTCACGCTCACCGCCACCCACAGGCCGCCGGCGACGAGGAGCGTGGCGCCGATATGGCCGGCGATGAAGATGCGCAGCAGCGACAGGGCGCCGAATCGCCACTCCGCCAGAATGAGCAGACAGACCAGCAGCGGGATGAGCAGTGCGCCCGCGGTGCCGTCACCGATCACGAACGCACTGGAGAACAGGGTGCCGAACCGTCCGGCCAGCAGATTGTGCAGATTGGTGCTCGCATGCTGGATGACGCGGGTCTGCTGCGTATCGCTGAGTACCGACACCAGCACGGTCACCGCGATGAGCAGGGCGCCGTAGCTGTAGGTCATCGGCAGCTTGAATCGATCCCGCAGCGTGAGGGAACGGCCGGCCTGCGCGGGGCCGGACTCCAGTGCTGACTGTGTGGCCGGCTCCTGGAGTAGAACCATTCCGATCACCTTCCGCTACCAGACCGGTACCGATTGCACCGGGTCGACACCATCCATGATCCCGATCGATCCCCCGAATGGTGTCAGGCTTACTTAGGAAAGTCCTGTGAACCCGGGGATACCCACCCGAACCGATCCCATTCGCCCGAAAATCCGCCGGGCGAGTCGCAAGTCGACTCGGCCGGCGACGCACGCATCGACCCGACCGGGTCCGTATA
>NZ_BDBN01000022.1 GCF_001613005.1 Nocardia nova NBRC 15556
GATCCGGCGCCGCGGCGGTCCGACGGGTCCGACGACGTCATCGCGATCTCAGCTGGTCGGCGCGGGAAGGATGGTGGGGTTCGCGGGTGTCGCGCCGGGGGCCGGCGTCGCACCCGGACTCGGGGCGCCCGAGGCCGTTCCGCAGACCGGCGGGGCCGCGCCCTCCAGGGTGAGCAACGCGCAGAAGGTCGCGGCCGTCACCTTCCAGGTGCCCTCGACCTGCACCGCGCCGCCCTGCTGCCCGGACAGGGCCGGGGTGCCGTTGAACAGCACGTCGAAGGTGACGTCGGCGTGGTCGGTGCTGGTGCTCGCGACATTGGTGACCTTGGCCGAGGCGGATTTGGCCATCGGCGAATCGGCCTGTGCCTTGATCGCGGCGGCGAATGCGGGCCCGTTCTCGAGGAGGGCGATCTTCTGGTCGGCGGGGGTGGATCCGTCGAAGAAGCGCTCGAAGTTCCGGCTGACCGCCTGGGTCACCGTCGGGGTCCCGCTACTGGACGATTCGGCGGATTTGCTGCCGGAATCATCGCTGCCGCAGGCGGCCGCCACGGTCACCAGCGCGGTAAGTGCGCATGCCGCAAGCATTTTCGCCGCGATCCCATGATCGAACATAATGCGGCCTCCCTCGGTGACGGTAGGCTCGGTGATCAACTCGCTCGAAGACTACTCGCCGGACCGGGGCTACGGACGCTTATCGGCCACGAATGCGGTATCGGCGAGTTCGGCCAGTACGTCGGGCAACTCGGCGGCGACCGCCCGGGCATCGAGGATCGCCGGATCCACCGAAAGCCCGATCCCCAATTCGCCGTTCCAGCTCAGCACCCCGGCGACCAGCGGCACTCCAGGCGCCGACGGCAGAATCGGAAATACCTGGGTGATCGGCATATTCGCGAAAGTCATCGCCATATCGGGGCCGGCCATATTGGAGACGATCGCGTGGAAGAACCGCCCGCCGTACACCGACCGCGCGAAGGCCCCCACCGCCGGTTCGGGAAACAGCCGGAGCACCCGATCCATCACGAAATGCGAGGCGAGCGCCCGGGTTCCGGAATGCAGCCGGTCGCTGCGGGAGCGGATCTCGGCCAGTCGCTGCGCCGGGGTCGCCGCCGTCAGCGGGATATCGATCATCACGGCGGCGGTTGAATTGCCCTCCGCTCCCGACGTGGGGTCGCGCACCATCAACGGCACCGCCACCCGGATCTGCCCGCGCAATCGCTCGTCCAGGTCGGGGCGCAGCCGGTGCAGCGCGGTGACGGTGACGCTCAGCAGCACGTCGGTCACCCGAGCACGGTGCGAACGAGCCACGGCCCGAACGGTTTCCAGGTCCAGCGAGCAGACGGTGAACACCCGTCGCAGACAGTCGTCGGGCAGTATTCCCTTCGGCTGCGCGTCGGCGGCCAACTGCGCCAGACCGGCCGCGGTACCGGCGACGAGGGTGCCCCAGCTCGGCGGTTTGCGCTCGGCCACCGGCAGATCGATGGTCGGTCGCAGCAGGCGCAGCGCCTGCACCACGGTGCCGATGCCATCGGCGACCACATGGTGCAGCAGCAGGACCACGCCGATCGCGCCGGCCTCCGGGTCGCGCACCAGGACGAGGCGCCACAACGGCCGATCCTTGGGCAGCACCTCGGCGGCCAGATCCGTCACCACCCGGCCGATTCCGTCCACTCGCCGCGCCACCGCGCTCGGCGTCATGGTCGCTTCGGCCGTCGCCGCACCGAAAGCCGTCCCGGGGCCGGCCTCTCGACCACTCGGGTCGGCGACGGTAGCCGGATCGGTGCCCGGAACCGTGCGCTCGGTGACATGCCAGTCCCAGTCGACCGGACTGTCCACCCAGCGTGCCCTGCGCCACCGCCCCGGCTGGTCCAGACGCTGCTGGAACCGCGGCAGATGGGCCAGCTCGCCCTGGACCAGTTCCCGCACCACGTCGAGGCCGGGCCCGCCGTCGGCCCGCGGCCGGAACACGACCATGCCGCCCACCTGCTGCGGAATGCCGGACTTCTCGATGTGCAGGAAGAACGCGTCGGCAGGAGGCACCACGGGCGGCCGCGCGTACCAGCGATCGACCAGCTGGATACTCACCGCGACGAAGGCCACCGCGATCACCGCGTCGAGGACGAAGTGGTTCGCGGTCGCGACGATGACATAGGTGGTCAGCCCGACGTGGAAGGCGCTGAGCACCTGCACCACCCAGCCGCCGGAGACGCGGGCCAGCACCACGCTCACCCACAGTGCCCAGCCGACGTGCAGCGAGGGCACCGCCGCGAGTTGATTCGCCCCCGACACCAGCGACGAACCCCAGGACCCCCAGGTGTGGCCGTCGACGACGGTGTCGGTGAAGCCCAGCTCGGGCAGCAGCCGCGGCGGGGTGACCGGAAAGAGCGCGAAACACGCGATGGACAGGATGTTCAGCAGCAGGAAGGAGTCGCGGGCGCGGGCGTAGTCGGCGCGGCGGCGAAAATACATCCAGAACAGCAGCGCGAAGGCACTGACGATGTAGGTGAACGCGTACTCGTAGTTGGCCAGGGTCGCGAGCAGCACGCGCGACTCCAGCCAGTGGTTGAGTGGACGCTCGAAGTCGATGGCGAGCCACTGCTCGAGATCGAAGATGCGATGGGCATTGCGATCGGCCAGTTCGCGGCGGGCCGGGGTGTGCAGCGCGTCGACCGCCAGGTACAGCCCGAATACCGCGAGCCCGACCACACAGTCCCGCCACAGCACCGGACGCGACGGATTGCCCACACAACCGTCATAACACATGTGTCGCAAGCTTTTACGACATCAAGCTGGGCGATTCGTCGGTTATCTCCTTGTTACCGGCGTAGAAGGCGCGGGCCAGCGGCGAATGGGCGAGTCCGCCGATACCGGCGGCGATCAGCGCTCCGGCGACCGCGACCCCGGCCAGCGCCCCGGCGGTGTGCGGTAGCGCGACCTTGAAGGCCAGCACGCCGACCACGTAACTGACGATCGGATTCGTCACGCTCATGGCCGCGATCGCCCATGGCAGCGGCCCGGCGGCGAAGGCGGTCTGCTCCAATACCAGCCCGCTGAGGGTGGAAACGGCGAGCAGATAGCCGGGCCAGTCGCCGGCGGTGGCGGGAATGCCGCGATAGATCAGATCCTCGGTGGTCAGCTTCATGAAGACCGCGCTCATCGCGAAACAGACGCCGGCGGCCACCGCGACGAGATTCGCCGCCACCCAGATCGGGCAGCGGATGCTGATCAGGGCGAGCAACGCCACCAGCGCCGCGGCGGAGAAGGTGGCCAGCAGTACGCGGCCGCGATCCGGGTCGCCCTCGAGCGGCGCCACGCCGCCGACGCCGAACAGCACTCCCAGCCCGGCGCAGACCAGCAGCGCGAACCAGATGTCGCGCCCGCGCGGGCGACGACGGCGGCCGAACGCCTCGAGCGGAACCGCGAACAACAACTGCGTCGACATCAGCGGCTGCACGGCCGCCACCGAACCCAGATGCAGCGCTGCCGCCTGGGTGAGGAAACCCGCGAGATTCGTGATCCAGCCGCGCAGCCACGTGCCACTGCGCAGCAGACGGTGCATCAGTGTGGTCATACCGAAGACCCGGGCCGCCCGGGGTTGTTCGGCGACCACGGTGCGTGCCGCGCGCTGTTGCAGATAACCGGCCGCGGCGAACAGGAATGCGGCCAGCACTCCCAACGCAATGACCAGGACCATGCGGAACTCCGCTCAGGTGATCTATTCGCACTGTACGCCCGACTCCGTGTCGAACCTGATCATGAACGATGAGCGGGAACGGCGGACGAGCGGGGTGCTCAGAGGGCGTGTTCGTCGAGCCAGGTGCGGGCGAGGTCGGCCGCCGAGGCGTGTTCGTCACGCACGCGGCGGATCATGGTCGCGAATTCGGCCGTGGTGAGCTCGCCGGCGACGTAGTTGAGTTTCTTGATCTGCCGCTGGTCCAAGGCGCCCTGACGCAACAGCGGGACGACGTTCTGCGCGCGGAAGGCATATGCCGGATCCGTGACGACGGCCGGATCCGTGCGGGCGGCCGAATCGCCGGGGCCACCCGGCAGCAGTGCGACGGCCGAGGTGAACACGCCCGCGTCGACGGTTCCGTCGCGCAATGCCTTTCGTAGTTCGGCATCGCCGGGAAATTCGACGTGACGGGTGATATCGCAGCCGTAGACCGTGCGTAGCGGCGTCACGACGTCGCGCTGCGGGTCCGGCGGCGGCCGCAGCGGGTCGAGTTCGCGTCCGCCGGCGATGCCGACGGTCAGCTCACCGCAATGCGGTGCCAGATCGGCGGCATTCGCCGGATAGCGCGCGGCCGCGGCGGCGCCGAGCGCGAGTTGCGGGCGCAGGTCCGTGGCGTCGGCGAGATCCGACACCGCCAGTCCCTCCGGAACGGCCCGGCTCAAGTCGTCGGCGACCGAGCCGACATAGCGCGCCTCGAGCGTGACCGGCGACCCCGCCGTCATGTCGACCGCCGGGCCGGGGGCATGGTGTGCCGCGACGCTCTCGGCCGTCGCCCGGTCCGGCGCGGTCGCCGAGGACGAGGAGTCGAAGGTCGTCAGGAGATCGCCGCTGGTATCGCCGACCAGAGTGATCGTGCCCGCGTCCAGGGCCGCCAGATAGTCCGCACGCTGTCCGAGATGCTTCTTCACCGTCGCCGGCGTGCCGGCGCGCGCGAGCGCCTGCGCGTAGATTTCGGCGAGCACCTCCGACTGCGCCGAATCGCCGGCGCCGACGGTGATCGTCGCTCCACCGTCCTCGTTGGCACATGCCACCGCCAGCGTGGCGGCGGTGACGGCGACCAGAACCCGGGCCGTCACTCGCACCGATCCGGCCAATCCCATCCGGCGACACCCACTCCCGATAGTCAGCGACAACCACATCCGGCGGCCGGGGCGCCCCGGCACAGGAATCGTAGGTGGGCCGCGTCCGTGCCGACGCCCCGCACCCCTGCCGGCCCGCGAACCGGACTCTCGAGCAGTATTCAGCCGGGTCTCAGCCGGGGCGACGAATAATGTGCGGGTGCAGCCGGGACGCATTCTCCTGATCGAAGACGCCGACGCCATTCGCACGGCGGTCGCTGCGGCCGTGCACGCCGCCGGGCACGAGGTTCTGGCACGCGAACACGGCGACCGGCTCGAGCCCGACCTGGAGCGATTCCGTCCCGATGTCGTCGTGCTCGACGTGATGCTGCCGGGCCGCGACGGTTTCGGCCTGCTCGAGGTGGTGCGCGCCCGCAGCGGCGCCGGAGTGGTGATGCTGACCGCGCGCGACGGTGTGGAGGACCGGGTGCGCGGACTGCGATCCGGTTCCGACGACTACGTGGTGAAACCCTTCGACCTCGCCGAACTGGTGGCACGGATCGAGGCGCTGCTGCGGCGGATGGGGCGCATGCACAGTCGCATCGCCATCGACGATCTGGTGCTGGAAACCGATTCCGGCGTGGTGCTGCGTGGCCGCGAACCGATCAGCCTCACCGCCACCGAATTCAAACTCCTCGCCTACCTCGCCGCGCACCGCGACCGAGTCGTCACCAAAACCCAAATCCTCACCGCGGTCTGGGGTTACGAGGACTACGACCCGAACCTCGTGGAGGTCTACGTCAGCGCGGTGCGCCGCAAACTGGAGGAACACGGACCGCGACTGCTGCACACGGTGCGCGGTATGGGCTACGCGTTACGGGCGAATCCGCGATGAGCGGCACCCCCGGCCACCGCGCGCCCCCACCGCCCGATCTCCCGGACGACGCGGGCGAATCCGGACCGCACACGTTGCCGACGATATCGCTGCGCCGCCGGGTAACCCTCACGGCGGCAACGGTTTCCGGGCTCGCACTGGTCGTGGTGGCGCTGGCGGTGCACAGTCTGTTCGGCATCGTGGCGGCGCGCAGCGAGAACACCGTGCTCACCGATCGGGCGCAGCTGGCCCGGCAACTCGCGCAGCAGAACACTCCGCCCGCGGAATTGATCGCCCGCGTGGACAATCGCTCGGTCCGGGCGCGGCTGGTCCTGGCCGACGGCACCGCCTACGGCAGTCTCTCGCCCCGGCACGCCGGCGACAGCGGTATCCGGACCAGAACCATCACCCTGGGCGGTGGCGGCACCGTGGACCGCGCCCGGCTCACCCTGCAGGTCGACACCCCGCTGCTGACCAAGCTGCGGTCGCGCCTGGGCCTGGTCCTGATCGGGGTGACCGCGACCGCCCTCGTCGTGATCACCGCGGCGCTGTGGTGGGGACTGCGCCGAGCGCTGGCACCCTTGGATTCGATGACCCGGCTGGCCCGCGACATCGCCCGCGGCCGCCGTGGACGCCGCCTCTCCCCCGCCCGTACGGATACCGAATTGGGCCGCACGGCGAGCGCATTCGACGAAATGCTGGACGCCCTGGAGGGCGCGGAGGCCCGGGCCCGGGCCTCGGAACAGCAGATGCGCGCCTTCGTCGGGGATGCCGCGCACGAACTGCGCACCCCGATCGCGGGGATCAAGGCCATGGCCGAAGCGGTGCTGCATCAACCCGCCGATATCGACACCGAAGAGCGTGAGCGCATGTACCTGCTGCTGGTGCGCGAGGCGCAGCGGGCCGGCCGCCTCGTGGAGGATCTGCTGGACATGGCGCGCATCGACGCCGGGCTCACCCTGCAACCGCAGCCGGTCGACCTGCACGAACTGGCCCGCACCCAGCTGGACCGGATGCGAGTCCTGCATCCCGGGACAGCTTTCCGCCTCACCGGCCCCTCGGTGCCGGCGGTCGCCGACCCCGAACGCATCGGCCAGATCCTGATCAACCTCCTGGCCAACGCCTGCCAAGCCATGGGACAGGACGGAACGGTGAGTGTCACCGTCGTCGAGCCCGGTGCGCCCGGCGGCCGGCCGGACATCCTGCCCCCCATGGCCGAAATCCGTGTCGCCGATACGGGTCCGGGCGTGCCCGCCGCGGAACGCGAGCACATCTTCGACCGCCTGGTCCGCCTCGACGCCGCCCGCGACCGGCGCCGCGACGGCGCGGGTATGGGCCTGGCGATCGCGCGCGGGATCGCCCGGGCCCACGGGGGTGACCTCCGCTGCGTCGAGCCGCCGCCCGGAACCGCCGGCGCGGTATTCGTACTGACGCTTCCGCCGGCCCCGCCGACGGCCGATGGTCACACCGGCCGCGCGGTGAGCGCCGAAGGCCGCCCGCCTTTCTGAAGTTCGGCTGAAGATCCGTCCGGCCCACTCGGCGTTTTCAGGGTCCTTTCAGATTCGGCGCGCAGATTCGGACCCGACACGTTCCCGTATGAATGGAGTTACCGGTATGAAGCGCACTGTCGCCGCCCTGCTGGCCGGCACCGCCGGAATCGCCGCCCTCGCCATCGCCGTGCCCGGCGTCGCCTCGGCCGACGCCCCGCAGTGCAGCCCGCAGGCACGCGCCCAGGTCCAGGCCCAGACCGCCCCGCAGGTCGCCGCATTCCTGGCGGGCCACCCGGATCTGGCCGCCGAACTGGCCAAGGTGAAGGGTATGCCGAAGGATCAGCGCAAGGCCGAGATGCAGGCCTATCGCCAGGGCCACCAGCAGGAGCTGAAGGACTTCCGCGGGGTGCGGCAGCCGATGATCGACTACCGCAGGGCCTGCCACAAGAAGTAGCGGCCGCGCGTCGGCGTCCGAATACGGCGAGGGCGCCCCGGGAGTTCCCGGGGCGCCCTCGCTGTGATCGAACCTGGTGTTACGCAACGCCTTCCGCGCGCGCGGCCGCGGCCACGGCCTCGGCGACCGCCGGAGCGACCCGGGGATCGAGCGGGCTCGGGATGATCTTGTCGACCGAGAGTTCGTCGGCCACCACACCGAAGATGGCGTTGGCGGCGGCCACCTTCATGCCCTCGGTGATCCGGCGCGCACCGGCATCCAGCGCACCCTTGAACACGCCCGGGAAGGCGAGCACGTTGTTGATCTGGTTCGGGAAGTCGCTGCGGCCGGTCGCCACGATGGCGGCGTAGCGGCGCGCGACCTCCGGGTGGATCTCCGGATCCGGGTTCGACATGGCGAACACGATGGACTCCGGCGCCATCGAGGCGATCAGTTCCTCGGCGATGGTCCCGGCCGACAGGCCCAGGAACACATCCGCACCGGCCAGCGCCTCGGCCGCACCGCCGGTGACGCCACGCGGGTTGGTGCGGGCGGCCAGATCGGCCTTCACCTCGTTGAGGTCCGCGCGCTCCCGGCTGACGATGCCCTTCGAGTCGAGCACCACCACATCCGACACGCCGGCGGCCAGCAGGATGTTCGAGCAGGCCACACCCGCGGCACCGGCACCGGAGACGACCACCTTCAGGTCGGCGATATCGCGCCCCTGCACCTTGGCCGCGCCGTTGAGCGCCGCCAGCACCACGATGGCGGTGCCGTGCTGGTCGTCGTGCATGACCGGGCAGTCCAGCGCCTCGACGACGCGCTTCTCGATCTCGAAGCAGCGCGGGGCGGAGATGTCCTCCAGGTTCACCGCACCGAAGCTCGGACGCAGGCGCACCAGGGTTTCCACGATCTCGTCGACATCCTTGGTGTCGAGCACGATCGGAATCGAGTCCAGCCCGGCGAACTTCTTGAACAGCGCGGCCTTGCCCTCCATGACCGGCAGCGACGCCCGCGGACCGATGTCACCCAGGCCGAGGACCGCGGTGCCGTCGCTGACCACGACCACCAGACGGTCGGTCCACGTGTAGCGCTTGGCCAGCGCCTCGTCCTGGTGGATGGCGCGACTCACCTGCGCGACGCCCGGCGTGTACGCGATGGACAGATCACGCTGGGTCTCCAGCGGTGCGGACAATTCCACCGAAAGCTTGCCACCGAGATGGCCGGCGAAAATTTCCTCGTGCGTGATAGCGGACAGATCGGTCGTATCGGTTTCACGGCTCGCTGTAGTGGCATTCGGTGCGTCAGTCACAGATGACACGATTTCACTCCTGCTCGGTCCGGGCTGAACCGGCTCACGGTTACCGCCGGGTTTTCGTATAAAAGGTCTTCGAAATTCGAACGATGTGCGCCGACCGCGCGTTCACGTGGCCGCGCAAAACCGTTCGGTGATTACATCGCGGCATGCCGTGGGGGTACCGGCTGGTACGGCATACGCGCGTTCGCGCCTTTGCGGGCTTGCTTCTTTGCGATCTGGCCGCGCACGATCCGTCGAGCGAGAACCGGACGGGTGGTCCGGGCAAGGCTGCGGGGTGATCCGCGGATCGGAGCCGTGCGTCACGAACCGAAGGTCACCAACCGTCCCGGACCGGGCGGTGGCGTCGGCCGGGAATCCGCAACATTCTGCCAGTACCGACAGGGAGTTGCAAAATCGCTCCTCGACCGGGCCGCGATCCTCTCGATGCGGGGCCGGCCCTAGCGCGGGTGTCTACTGCCATCTTCCGAGGGTAGGGCCCCCGAATTACCTGCGCGTAAGGGGAAACTCGCCCCTGCTGGGAAGCAGCGGTGAACAGTCCCACCGCCACCCGGAACGCCGATGTGAGCTCAGGGTGACGCAGGCTGTCACCTCCGGGCCTGTCCGCTACGCCGGGCGCACCCAGATCTCGTTCACGCCGCCGGTCAGCAGGCGGCGCCGCCAGTTGCGGGCCGGGCCGGGATGATCGGTGCGCCGATGCAGGCCCCGGGTCTCGGTGCGCGCCAACGCGCTGTACTTCGTCCAGCGGGCCACCGCCAGCAAGGCCGCGGCCTGCCGGGCCCGCACCTGGTCGGCGCCGGCGCCGCCGAGCCCGTATTCGGTGACCGGCCACATCGCGTCGAGTTCGGCGATGCTGTCGCGCAGGCTGCCCGCACTGCGCCAATAGCTGCGCCGCAGCGGCAACGTATGTTCCTGCACCAGCCCGATCACCGCACGGGGATCGATATCCGCGCGCGGATCGTCGCCAGGATGGGAATTCAGCCCGGCCCCCGGAACCGGCCGCGCGTCGCCGACGCGGCCCCGGTGGCGAGCGAACCGCGCCGCGCCCGATCCGGCCCACATTCCGGACGAGATCGCCCACCCGCCGCCGTGCCCGTCGAACCCGCCGACCGCACCGGTGATCGGTTCCCGGGATGCCACGTCCCCCGCGGCATACAGTCCGGGAACCGTTGTGGCGCAATCGAATCCGGTCAGCTTGATGCCACCGGAACCACGCACGGTACCCTGCAGGACCGGACGCAGTCGCACCCGGCCGGCCGACGGCGACGCGTCGGCACCGGCGCTCGCGGGCACCGCCGTGGTTCCCGATGGCGCCGCCGACGCGGGGCCGTACCGTACGGCGGACTCCGGCGGAATCTCGGCGTAGACCGCCCTCCCCTCCGCCAGCGCGGTGAGGGCCGCGGACCGGACGGTGAAGTCGTCACCGTCGATGCGAGCCCCCGATTCGTCGTACAGCGAGGCGAACCGGGGCTCACGCAGATCGCTCATCGTCGCGAGACCGTAGGCGCCGGAGAACTCCATGCCCGACAATTCGGTGCCCGCCTCCGCCGCCATCAGCAGGCCCTCACCGGTATCGACATCGGTTCCCGCGCCACCGGCCAGAAACGCGCACCCACCCGTCGCGAGCACCACCGCACCCGCGCGGATGGTCCAGCCGCGGTATCGGTCGTCACCGGCGAGCCCACCGGCCCCGCACACCACGCCGTCGGCGTCGACCAGCAGATACAGCGCCGGGTGATGATCGACGACCTGGACACCCAATCGGAACAGCGTGCGCCGCAGCGCCGCCAGATACCGCCGGCCCTCGAGGTGGACGCGCGTCGACGGCCCGTCTCCGGCCTGCCGGTATCCCCAGCGCAGCAAGTGGGCGATGCGGTGATGGGTCTCGCCGAGCACCCGGTCCATCCACTCGGGGTCACCGAGGTCACCACCGCGCGAGAGACTGTGCGCCAGCGCCCGCTCCCGCTCCGGCCCGGGCGGGATATCCCACAGCGCGACAACGCCTTTCGACGTCGGACCGCATTCACCGCAACGACCCTTGTCGACCAGGATCACGCGCGCTCCGGCCGTCGCCGCCGTCAACGCCGCCCAGGCACCCGCCGGGCCGCCACCCACCACCAGCACATCGGCGGACGTCTCCGCCGCGAACTCGGATTCCGCGCGAATAGTGGACCGGCTACGCACGCTCACAAAGGAAAATATTCGGCCACAATTCATCCGGCCGCAACTGTTACGCGGAGATCAATTCCACCATTGCGTAACCAATAGGTAACCCGCCGCCACAAAGACGACCAGAGATCCGAAAAACGCCGGAATTCCCCGACGCCGGTCGGAAAAAATTTGCGCGCCGAGCGCCAGCGCCGCCATTCCGATATGCCAGCCGACACTGCTCGCACCCGGTCCGGGAAATCCGCGCCGCACCCCCAGGACCGCCGCGCCGACGACGACCGCCGCCAGCACCACCAATCCGGCGGCCACCGTTCCGCTGAGCGCCCGCACGACCCTCACGGGGCGACCACCGCGACGCCGCTCGCCTTCTCGGCCAGACGCTCGAATTGCTCTCCGTCCGTGAGGCATTCGCCCAGGCCCACGGGTTTGTCGGCGCCGTGGTAATCCGAGGATCCGGTACCGATGAGGTCCAATTCGCGCGCCAGCTCGCGCAGCACCGCCCGGTCGGCGGGATTGTGGTCGGGGTGATCGATCTCGAGTCCGCCCAGCCCGCGCTCGGCCAGATCGCGGATGTCGTCGAGCGCCAGCAGCCGCCCCCGGGTGCGGGCGCGCGCGTGCGCGACCACGGTCACCCCGCCGGCCGCGGCCACCATCTCCACCGCCTGCCGCAACGGCGTGTCGGCCTTCTCGACGTAATAGCGGCCGCGCGGCGCGAGCAGATCGTCGAAGGCCGCGCCGACCGTCGGGACCACACCGGCCTCGACCAGCGCTCGCGCCAGATGCGGGCGTCCCGCTGCCGGACCCGCCGCGGCGAGTACCGCGTCCGGGTCGATCGGCAGGCCATCGGCCACCATGAGATCGGCCATCGCGCGCACTCGCGAGACGCGTTCGGTGCGCAATCGCTCGCGTTCGGCGGCGAAGGCGGCATCGGCCGGATCGAACAGGTAGGCCAGCAGATGCACCGGCACCGGCCAGCCGTCCTCCCCCATACCGACGCAGGACATCTCCATCCCGCGCACCAACCGCAGTCCCGCCGGCAGCGCGGCAACCGCCTCGTCCCATCCGGAGGTGGTGTCGTGATCGGTGATCGCCACCACGTCCAGCCCCGCCGCCGCGGCCGCGCGCATCAGATCGCCGGGAGTGTCGGTGCCGTCGGATGCGGTCGAATGGGTGTGGAGGTCGATACGCACGCGTTCCATCTTGCCCAACTAGCATCCGGGGCGTGCCCTCGATACCGCCGTTTCCCCCGTTCCGTGGCTCCGGGAGGTCGCGGCGCGGGCCGCAGCTGCCCCGGATTCCGGTTCCCACCGCCCGCGCGATCGTCGACTGCGGCGTCTATGTCGACGGCCGCCGCCAGTCCGGACATGTGACCCCGGCGGCCGCGCTGGCACAGGTGCGCGAGCGTGGCGACGGCTTCGTCTGGGTGGGCATGCACGCTCCCGACGCCGACCAGATGGCCGAGGTGGGCGAGATCTTCGGCCTGCACGAACTCGCGGTCGAAGACGCCGTGCACGCCCATCAGCGCCCCAAACTGGAACGCTACGACGACACCCTGTTCCTGGTGTTGCGCACTGTGAAATACCTCGAACACGACCCCAACTCGGTCAGCGAGATCGTGCAGACCGGCGAGATCATGATCTTCATCGGCGCGGATTTCGTGGTCACCGTCCGCCACGGCGAGCACACCGCGCTGAAGGTGGTGCGCGAGGAGATGGAGAAGCATCCCGAACGCCTGGCGCTGGGACCGGGCGCGGTCCTGCACGCCGTGGCCGACCATGTGGTGGATACGTATCTCCTGGTGACGCAGTCGGTCGAAGACGATGTCGAGGGCATGGAGGAAGAGGTCTTCACCCCGCGCAGCCGGCTCACCATCGAGGCCATCTATCAGCTCAAGCGCGAGGTGGTCGAGTTGCGGCGGGCGGTCAACCCGCTGGCGCTGCCGCTGCAGGTGCTCAGCCGCAGTTCGGAACTGCCGATGCCGAAGGAGATCCGCCGCTATCTGCGTGACGTCGCCGACCACCACACCGCGGTCGCCGAGCGGATCAGCGATTTCGACGAGGCGCTCAGCGCGCTGATCAACGCGGCGCTGGCGAAGGTCAGCGTGCAGCAGAACACCGATATGCGCAAGATCTCGGCCTGGGCCGCGATGGCCGCGGTGCCGACCATGATCGCCGGCATCTACGGCATGAACTTCACCCATATGCCGGAGCTGTCGTGGACCTACGGATACGGGATGGTGTGGATCGTGATCCTGGTCATCTGCGGTGCGCTGTTCGTCGCGCTGCGGCGCAACAAGTGGTTGTGAGGCTGGACGTTTCGCTGCCGGGTGCCCGCACGGTCTTACAGATTCGCGGCGGCCCGGTGCGGATCCCGGATGTCGATCCCCGCTTCGGCCCACGCGTCCCGTAGCGCCGCGGCCCCGCGCACCCGCACCCACGCCGCCTCGGTGGCGGTGATCGGCGCGACCGACAGGAATCGCACCGGATCGGCGGGTTCCGGCAGTGCCACCTCGGCGATATCGGCCTCGCCCAGCAGGACCGCGGTGAAGGGAGCGTTGTGCCACAACGGTTCTCCGAGGTCGAGCAGCGCATCCGGTTGCAGCACAACGCCTTCCACCGCGGGCGCGGCGATCAGCACGCCGAGTCCGCGCGGCAGGCCCGCCTGGGCACCGGCTCCGCCGCGCAGCGTCAGCACCAGTTCGGCGCGCGGGCCGCGCACGGGGTCGGCCAGCGCCGCCGCGGAATCGGTCATCGGATGCCGGGAGCCGCCGAGGGTGACGTAGTGCACGAACTCGCCGTCGGGGATGCGCAGGATGTCGATCGGCTCCAGGCCGAGGAAGGTCACCGACGCGGAGTCGAAGCGGGTATCGTCGAATCCCGACCCCGTCCGGGGGATGCCGAAATGCGTCAGTACCGCGGACCGCACCTGATCGAGTTCCATAGCCCTAGAGCGTGCCAGAGCCCTACAGCGCCAGGCGCGCCAGCATATCCCGCGCCTGCTCGGCCACCTTCGGGTCGCACAGCACGTCGTAGCGGCCGGCGACCAGCTGCATGGTGGAGGCGAAGTCGCGGGTGCCGCGGGTGGCGGCGTACGGGATCACCGCCGAGATGAGCCCGAAGATGATGCCGCCGACCAGGCCGACCACCAGCGGCCCGATCACGCCGCCCGTGGTGAACAGGCTCAGCAGCAACCCCAGGAACAGGCCCAGCCAGGCGCCCGAAACCATGCCGCCGCCAATGACTTTGCCCCAAGTAAGCCGGCCCAGCACTCGTTCGACCTGCATCAGATCGACACCCACGATGGTCATGTTCTCCACCGGGAACTGGTTGTCGGCCAGATAGTCGACCGCCCGCTGCGCCTCGGCGTAGGTCGGATAGGAGGCGACCGGCCACCCCGACGGCGGCGTCGGCAAGCCGGGCCGATTGCGATTCGGACTACCCAACGGATTGGTCATAACTCCACGATCCTAGGTCGATATCGCCGCTGCGGCTGGATGCGACGACTCAGCGGCGCACCGCGTGTCCGATTTTACCGCCGAAAGGCAGCAGTTCGGACATTGCACCGCCGAGGATCACACCGGGTGGACCGCATGCATCGACCCGGACGAACCCCGGCTCACGCCAAGCGGACCTCGGCGGTGGCCAGACCGAATATCTTGCGGCCCGCCGACTTCGCGACGACCACCACGACGGCGGTGCGGGCCTGCGGATCGAGGGATTTGATCCGGCCGGTGAATTCGACGACGCCCGCGGACCGGGCGTCCACGATCGTGTAGTTCGACAGCCGCACCGCGTATCGGGTCAGCGCTCCGGGGTCGCCCAGCCATCCGGTGACGAAGCCCGCGCCGAGCCCCATCGTGAGCATGCCGTGCGCGATGACGTCGGGCAGGCCCGCGAGCGCGGCGACGCCGTCGTGCCAGTGGATGGGGTTGGCGTCACCCGAGACACCCGCGTAGTTCACCAGATCACCGCGTGTGACCCGCGCGGTGCGCGGCGGGAGCTCGTCGCCCACCGCGACCTCTTCGAAGCGAATGACATTGTGCAGTACGCGCTTTCGCGATACCTCGGAGAAGCGGTGGTCGCGGCGGGGCGCGACGGCGGCTTCCAGCACTTCCGCCTCGGAAAGCCCCTGCGCCGCCGACGGCGCCCCGACACCCTGCATGATCACGCGTTCGATCGCACCGCCGATACCCGCGTCGATATCGTCGCCGGCGACACCGACCGCGGTCGTGTGCATCACGTGGACGACCTCGTCGAACTGATCGGTGAAGGTGTTGGTGACGGTGATCAGATCCTTTCCGGCGATGGTGCGCACCGCGGCGACCTCGACGTCGCTCACCAGACGATCACCGGAGACCACCGGCCGATGGAACTCGAAAACCTGATCGGTCTGCACGTACACGTCGTAGCCGGTGATGACGCGTTCGAACAGCCGGCGATTGGCCAGCATCGCGGGAATCGACAGGAACGTGGGCGGCGCGACCACCGCGCCGTAGCCGTACTCCGCGGCGGCCGCCTCCCGCCAGTGCACCGGGCCGTGATCCTGCACCGCACGGGCGTACTCGCGAATCTTCTCCCGCCCGACCTCGTAGTAGTCCTCGGCACGGTAGGCATATCCCACCAGGGACCGCGTGTATGCCGCCACATCCACGGTTAGCTCGGACAAGCCACACTCCTCAACGCTCGGCTGCGCTGGAGCGTAAGCACGCCGCAGCCACCGGTCGCCGGATCCGCTTACCTTTCGGAAGGTTTCACGACACGCGGGCGGGCCGATTGTGAGTTGTCGCTATGCCTGCGGCGGGACGAAACTCGTGCTGCGGGCCATCCCCGCGGCCCGGCCCTTCTCCGCGACGACCTGCGCCATCTTCGCGCTGGCCTCGTCGATCATCTCGTCGCCGAGCATGACCGCGCCGCGGGCGCCGCCGGCGGTCGAGGTGTGATACGCGTAGGCGTCGAGGATCTCCTCGGCGCGGTCGTAATCGGCCTGGCGCGGGCTGAAGATCTCGTTGCACGCCTCGACCTGCGTGGGGTGCAGCACCCATTTGCCGTCGAAACCGAGGGCCGCGGTGCGGGATGCGGCGCGGCGGAAGCCGTCGAGATCGCGGATCTGCAGATAGGGACCGTCGATGGCCTGCAGGCCGTGGGCCCGGGCGGCGAGCAGGATGGTCATCAGAATGTGGTGGTAGGCGTCGCCGGGCGCGTAGCCCTCGGGCTGTTCACCGACCACCAGGGTGCGCATGTTGATACTGGCCATGAAGTCGGCGGGACCGAAGACCAGGGTCTGCACGCGCGGGCTGGCGGTGGCGATCTCGTCGATGTTGCGCAGTCCCTGCGCGTTCTCGATCTGCGGCTCGATGCCGATGCGTCCCACCTCGAGGCCGTTGGCCTTCTCCAGCTGGGTCAGCAGCAGATCGAGCGCGCGCACCTGGGCACCGTCGAGCACCTTGGGCAGCAGAATCGCGTCCAGATCGCGGCCGGCGCCCTCGACCACCGAAATGACGTCGGCGTAGGTCCATTCCGTCGTCCAGTCGTTGACCCGCACCACCTTGATCTGATTGCCCCAGCCGGGCGAGTTCAGCGCGGCGACGATATTGGCGCGGGCAGCGGCCTTGGCGGGCGGAGCGACGGCATCCTCGAGGTCGAGAAAGATCTCGTCGGCGGGCAAACCCTTGGCCTTGTCGATCATCCGAAGATTACTGCCGGGTACGGCTAGCACCGATCGACGCGTTGACATGGGCGGCTCCTGAATCGTCTCGCGGGGCGGCACCACATAGCCTTGCACTTATGGCAGCAACGAAAGTTTTCGCCGCCAGGCTGGCGGGCCTGGTGGTACTGGGTCCGGACGGCGAGTCTATCGGCCGTCTGCGGGACGTGGTGATCTCCATCCGCTACGACCGCCAGCAACCCCGGGTGCTGGGACTACTGGTCGAATTACCCACGCGCAAACGTATTTTCGTCCCGATGCTCCGGGTCAACGCGATCGAGCCGAACTCGGTCAACCTCAACACCGGCACCGTGAGCCTGCGCCGCTTCGAACAGCGGCCCGGCGAAATGCTGGCGTTGGCGCAGGTGCTCGACTCCAAGGTGCGCGTCGTCGATCCCGAACTCCCGGACCTGGAAGGGGTGGACGTCTTCGTCGTCGACCTCGGCATCGAACAGAGCCGCACCCGCGACTGGGTGCTCTCGCGGGTGGCGGTGCGCGGACATCGGCGCCTGGGCCGGCGACGCGAGGTGCACGTGGTCGAGTGGTCGGATGTGCGCGGGCTGACCCAGCACGAACTGAATCTGCCCGGGCAGGACGTCACCCAGCTGCTCGGCCAGTTCGAGGGCCTGCGCCCGGCCGACGTCGCGCATCTGCTGCGCGAACTGCCCGAGAAGCGCCGGATCGAATTGGCCCGGGCCCTCGACGACGAACGGCTCGCCGACGTCGTGCAGGAACTTCCGGAGAACGACCAGGTCGACGTGCTGCAGAATCTGGGCGTCGAACGCGCGGCCGACCTGCTCGAGGCGATGGACCCCGACGACGCCGCCGACTTGCTGGGCGAGCTGCCCACCGGCGAGGCCGAGGCGCTGCTGGCGCTGATGGATCCGGAGGAATCGGAGCCGGTGCGGCGCCTGCTCGAATATTCGCCCTACACCGCGGGCGGCATGATGACGCCGCGCCCGGTGGTGCTCACGCCCGCGGCGACCGTCGCCGAGGCATTGGCCCGCATCCGCGACCCCGACCTGACCCCGGCGCTGGCGTCGATGGTGTTCGTGGTCCGCCCGCCGACCGCGACGCCGACCGGCCGCTATCTGGGTTGTGTACACACCCAGGCGCTGCTGCGGGAACCGCCCGCGACCATGGTGGGCGGGCTGGTCGACAGCGACCTCACCCAGTTGCATCCCGATGCCGCGCTGACGGCGGTCACCCGCTACTTCGCGACCTACAACCTGGTCTGCGGGCCGGTGGTGGACGAGGAGAATCACCTGCTCGGCGCGGTGAGCGTCGACGACGTGCTGGACCATCTGCTGCCCGAGGACTGGCGCGAACAGGACGAGGACGCCACCGAACCGGCGAGCACGATCCATTCCATCGCGGCGGCGTCGCGCGCGGCGGCGACGGGTAACGCGGGGGCGGGTAAAGCGGCGGCCGGAAGGGCGAAAGCATGAGTGAGCGCAGCGAACGCGCGAGCCGCCCGGACAAGCCGATCGCCCGGGCGCGCTTGGAGACACCTGTCGAATCGCGGTTCCGATTCGAGATCGACCCCGAGGCCGTGGCGCGGGGCAGTGAGACCGTGGCCCGCTTCCTGGGGACCGGTCGTTATCTGCTGTTGCAGACGGTCGTGGTCGTGGTCTGGATCGGCCTCAACGTCTTCGCGGTCAGCCTGCAGTGGGATCCGTATCCGTTCATCCTGCTCAACCTGGCCTTCTCCACCCAGGCCGCATATGCCGCACCCCTGATCCTGCTGGCCCAGAACCGGCAGGACAACCGCGACAAGGTATCTCTCGAGGAAGATCGCCGCCGGGCGGCACAGACCAAGGCGGACACCGAATTCCTGGCCCGGGAGCTGGCGGCGCTGCGGATCGCGGTGGGCGAGGTGGCTACTCGCGACTATCTGCGCCGCGAACTCGAGGACATCAAAGACGCTCTGGCGCGGCTCCAACTCCATGCGCCTCTGGACGACGAAGATGCTGTCGAGACGGCGAAGTCCAAGAAAAGTACCGATCGAAAGAGGGGTCGAGTACCGATTTCGCCTCAAATAGATGGCGGCTGACCGCAATTATCGATAACAAGGTGCTGACCGACAGGTAACCTGGATCACGTTGTCCGTGGCGGCCCCGCGCGAATCAGGTCGCTCAACGACTACGAGGGGATTGGTTGTGCCGATGCGAATATCTGGACCGATTACCGTATCGGCGCTGGTGGTTGCGGGTTTGATGGCTACAGGTTCGGCGGCGCACACGACCGCGCGAACCAGTGCGCCCAGGACGGCCGAGGCGCGCTTGGCGGCAGCAAGCTCCCCCACCGACGCCGGCAACTCCGACCCCGAGGCGGTGGGGCTGGTACCGGCCGCTCCCGAACCTCCTCGCAAACTCAGAGCTATGACGGCGCCCGCGGATGGGGCGCCGTTGTTCGGCGGTACCGTGCCGCTGCAGGACATCGCGTTGCCGGGCGGTAGCGGAGCCTTCGGAATTCCGGAGATCGTGCTCGCCGCCTATCGCAATGCCGAACTGACACTGCAGTCCTCGGAGCCGAACTGCGGTCTCAGCTGGAGCCTGCTCGCCGGGATCGGGCGCATCGAGTCCAATCACGCCGGGCACGGCCGCACCGACGCCGCGGGCACGACCATCGGCACCATCTACGGACCGTCGCTGGACGGCACGCTGCCGGGTAACGAGGTCATCAAGGCCGCCGACGGCAATTTCGTGCGGGCGGTCGGCCCGATGCAGTTCCTGCCCGGCACCTGGTCGCTGTACGCGTCCGACGGTAACGGCGACGGCGTCGCGGATCCGAACAACGTCTTCGACGCGTCGCTGGCCGCGGGCAAGTACCTGTGCTCGGGCGGGCTGAATCTGCGTGACCCGCAGCAGGAACTGCGCGCGGTCCTGCGCTACAACAACTCGATGGCCTACGCCGCCAACGTGCTGAGCTGGGCCAATGCCTACAAGACCGGCGGCGCGCCGACCCAGGTGCAGATCTCGCCCGATCTGATTCCGCCGGGCACGATGCAGGCCCCGCCCGCGGGCCCGGACATCCTCGCCGCCAACGGCAGCATTCCGACCACCACCGCGCCGCCGTCGCAGGCCACCACCACCGCGCCGACGCCGCAGCAGCCGACCCAAGTGATGATCAATATTCCGGGGCTGCCGCCGATTCCGTGCGGCATCTTCTGCCCGCCGCCGAAGCCGAATCCGTGCGACCCGGCCGTGGTGCCGGCGCCGATGCCGCAACCCGGGCAACCCGCACAACCGGCCGCACCCGCGCAGACTCAGCGCTGGGCGGCGGGCGACCCGGTGCGCCCGATCGATCCGCAGGCCGCCGAGGGCAAGCCCATCGATCCGAACGCGCCCGCGAATCAGAATGCGGCCCCGGCCGATCCGAACGCACCGAAGCCGGCGGCCCCGGCGTGCACGCAGCCGCAGGGCCAACCGGCGCCCGGCAGCCAGCCCGGGGCACCGGCACAGCCGGACGGGGCACCGGCACCGGCCGCGCCCGAGCAGCAGTCGCAAACGCCTTCCAAGACACCGGAACCCGGCCCGGAGGCTGCCGCGCCGGCACCGGCGGCGCCGCCGAGCCCGACCCAGCAGCCGGGAATCACGCTGCCGTTCGGAATCGTCGTCCCGCTGCCCGTCCTGCCGGGTCCGCCGGCGCCGCCGCAGTAGTCGCTCGATACCCTCGCCCGATCCGAAACCCCCGCTGAGACGGGGGTTTCGGCGTAAACGGGAGAGGCGGTCACGAAGCAGTAACGAAAAGGTCTCGGATGCGGTAATCTGATCTCGTTGTGTCACGAAAAGCTCACAGCGAGCATTGGAGGGTCACCACATCGTGGGACGTCACCGTAAGCAGCCGGCCACCCCTGTCCGGCGCGGATCCGTTATCGCTCTGACCGGACTCGTCCCCGCGGGACTCGTCGCCGTCGGCGCCTCTGCCGCCGAGGTCAACACCGGCGAATTCACCGCTGTGGCTCTGCCGCAACACACTCCGGACGCCCAGCAGGCCGTCGACCAGCAGGCCGCGCCGGACGAAATGATGCGCGCCGCAAAGCATCCCGGCCCGCCGATCGTGAAAACCGTTGCGCAGCCGGAAGGCCGGGTCGCCGCCGATCTGCCGCCGGGACCGAACGGTATGCCCGGCATCGCCTACGCGGCCTACCAGAACGCGGAACGCATTCTGGCCCAGGAGGAACCGGACTGCCACATGCCGTGGTCGGTGCTGGCCGGTATCGGACAGGTCGAATCGCATCACGCCTACGGCAAGGCCGATTCCAAGGGCGTCGCGCTCGACCCGATCTACGGGCCCGTTCTCGACGGCAGCCTGGCGGGCAACAACGTCGTGCACGCGAACGGCGACGACCTCGACGGCGGTATGCAGGGCTTCACCCGGGCGGTCGGCCCGATGCAGTTCCTGCCCGAGACGTGGCGCAAATTCGCCGGAGACGGCGACGGCGACGGCATCGCCGATCCGCAGAATCTGTTCGACGCCGCCCTGACCGCGGGCAACTACCTCTGCTCGGGCGGACTGAACATGACGGATCTGTCGCAGCAGTCCAAGGCGATCATGCGCTACAACAACTCGATGGCCTACGTCGCCAATGTGATGGCATGGGAGGTCGCGTACCGCACGGGTGTGGCGCCCAAGCCCAGCCAGCTGCCGCGAATCTGAGCCGGACAGTGACGGGGCCAGGCTGCCGCCTCCGGCCCCGTCGCTCCGGTCGCTGTGTCTATGGCGACCTACGCGGCGGCCTCCGGGGTTACGCAGGCTGCCGCCTCCGGCCCCGTCGCTCCGGTCGCTAGACTCACGGCTATGCCAGTGGTTACGGAAACGGATGTGCGGGGCGCGCTCGCAAAGGTGGACGACCCGGAGATCCGCAAGCCGATCACCGAACTCGGCATGGTCAAGAGCGTCTCGGTCCGCGACGACAGCAGTGTGCACGTCGAGATCTATCTGACGACCGCGGCCTGCCCGCTGCGCACCAAGCTCACCGAGATGGTCACCAAGGCGGTAGCCGACGTCGCGGGCGTCGGTGCCGTAACCGTCGACCTCGATGTGATGAGCGACGAGCAGCGCACCGAACTGCGCAAGCAGCTGCGCGGCGATTCCGCCGACCCGGTGATCCCGTTCGCCCAGCCCGGATCGCTGACCCGCGTGTACGCGGTCGCCTCCGGTAAGGGCGGTGTCGGAAAGTCGAGCGTCACGGTCAATCTCGCGGCCGCGCTCGCCGCGCGCGGTCTGTCGGTCGGCGTCCTGGACGCCGATATCTACGGCCACTCCGTACCGCGCATGCTCGGCACGGACCAGCGGCCCACGCAGGTCGAGCGGATGATCATGCCGCCGGTCGCCCACGACGTGAAGGTCATCTCGATCGCCATGTTCACCCAGGGCAATACCCCGGTGGTGTGGCGCGGCCCGATGCTGCACCGGGCGCTGCAGCAGTTCCTGGCCGACGTGTTCTGGGGCGATCTGGACGTGCTGCTGCTGGACCTGCCGCCCGGCACCGGTGACGTCGCGATCTCCATCGCTCAGCTCATTCCCAACGCCGAGATCCTGGTGGTGACCACGCCGCAGCCCGCCGCCGCCGAGGTCGCCGAACGGGCCGGGGCCATCGCCCTGCAGACCCGCCAGCGCATCGCCGGTGTGGTGGAGAACATGTCGTGGCTGGATCTGCCCGACGGATCCCGCATGGAGCTCTACGGGTCGGGCGGCGGCCAGGCCGTCGCCGACCGGCTCACCCGCGCGGTCGGCGCCGAGGTGCCACTGCTCGGCCAGATCCCGATCACCCAGGAATTGCGCGAGGCCGGTGACGAGGGCACCCCGATCGTGCTGAGCGACCCGGAAAACCCCGCGGCACAGGCCCTTCAAGGGATCGCCGATAAATTGGCGGTGCGCCGCCGCGGGCTGGCGGGCATGTCGCTGGGCATCGACACCACCCGTCACCTGTAGGGCGGTACCGGCCCGCCACAGCTGCCGAGATCGCTGTCGGTGTCGCCACCTAAGCTCGACCTATGCTCACGCTGCTGTTGTACGTGCTCATCGTCGGCTTGGTGGCCGCGTTGCTGTTCCTGGTGGCCAGTGCGGTGTTCGGGCGCGGGGAGGAATTGGGGCCGCTGCCGGAGGGGACAACGGTGACGGTTCTGCCCGCCGCGGGTATTCGCGGCTCGGATGTGCGCGCGTTGCGGTTCCAGCAGGTGTTCCGGGGATACAAGGCGGGCGAGGTCGACTGGGCGCTGAGCCGATTGGCCGCCCGGATCGACGAGCTGGAAATGCAACTCGAGCGCAGCCGCAGCACCTACCCATCCGCCGCCGGAGAACCCGAAATCACACCGGCGCAACCGAATACGGGAACCACGCTCCCTCCCACGGACACGCCCCCGGCCGCCGGCAACGCCACGACCACCAACTTCAGCACCGGAACCTTCTTCGGCGGCGCCACCTTCGCCGGTCCCGGCAGCGCGAATCCCAACGGCCTGGGCGGACCGGCTCCGGCCGGTCCGGGTACCCCGGCTGTCGGCGGTGCGACCGGTCAGATTCCTGCCGATAGCTCCGGCAGCGGCTTCACCCTCGGCGCGAGCTCCACCTCCAGCACCGGCTCTGCCCCCGGCGCAGGCTTCACACCCGGCGCGGGCTCTACCCCCGCCGCCGGCTTCACCCCCGCCGCCGGCTTCACCCCCGGGGCGGGACCTATCCCTGGCGCGGGCTTGACCCCGGGCGCGGGCTTCACCTCTGGCGCGGGCTTCGCCCCCGGCGTCGGTTTCGGCAGCCTGCCCGCCGGGGCGGGAATGCCCACCGGCACCGCCCTCCCCGGAACCGGCTACCCGGTGAACGGATATGCACCGGCCATCGGTACCGCCTTGACCGTCGCGGGCCCTCACGCCGCCACACCCACCGGGTCCACTGTCGGTGAGCCAGGCAGCATCGGGCAGGCCCCCGGCACGGTCGGTGTCGCTTCACCGACCGACGCCGCCGCGCAAGCAGCGGGCTCCGTCGAGCAGGGCACCACCCCGCAGGCTTCCGCCGGGCACGACGGGGTGGCGCCGACCGACCGGTCGACGACCGTCCGCCCCGAGTCGGAGACCACGAGCGAAGCGGGAGTGGCCGGAACCACCGGTTACATCGCTCCCCCCGGACCGGACTCGACGACCGGATTCGCCCCGGCGAGGGAGACACCCGCGACCGGCTGGGCGCCGCCGCCGTTACCGGGAGACCCCCCTTCGGCCGCCGGAGGGCCTCGATGAGCGTCGAGGCGGTGGTGGACGACGGGAAGGTGCGCTGCGGCTGGTCGCAGTCCTCGCAGCTCTACCGGGACTATCACGACACCGAGTGGGGCCGGCCGCTGCACGGCGACGACGCGCTGTTCGAGCGGATGTGTCTCGAGGCGTTCCAGTCCGGGCTGTCCTGGATCACGATCCTGCGCAAGCGGCCGGCGTTCCGGGCGGCCTTCGCCGGATTCGCCATCGACCGGGTGGCCGAATTCGGGGACGACGATGTGGAGCGGCTCCTGGCCGATCCAGGCATCGTGCGCAATCGCGCCAAAATCCTTGCGTGTGTCGCCAATGCCCGGGTTGCACGGGAGTTGAGCCCCGGGCTGGACGAGCTGCTCTGGTCGTTCGCGCCGCCCGCTCGCCCGCGCCCGCGCGAACTGTCCGACGTGCCCGCCGTCACACCCGAATCCGTCGCTCTCGCAAGAGAACTCAAGAAGCGCGGGTTCCGGTTCGTAGGTCCGACCACGGCGTACGCATTGATGCAGGCGACCGGAATGGTCGATGACCATCTGGCCGATTGCTGGGTCGATCTGCGGCGTTGATCACGCGCCACGCCGGTCGGTTTTCGAACTCAGGTACCCGGCCGGTTCGCTGATAAGGAAGAATAGGCGTGGTGCAGCCCAACCGGACATGCCTGTCGCGTCCGGCGGCTGCCTGTTGGTGACAACACATTAGTTCCGAGAAGTGCGCAGCAGACCGCGCGGATCTGGAGGGAGCAGAGGATGGCGGCCATGAAGCCCCGCACCGGGGACGGTCCCCTCGAGGCAACCAAGGAAGGGCGTGGAATCGTCATGCGGGTTCCACTCGAGGGTGGCGGGCGTTTGGTCGTCGAGCTCACGCCGGAGGAAGCGGCAGCTCTCGGTAAAGAGCTCACCGCGGTCACCAGCTAGCCGCTCGACCCAACGAAATACACCGGTGATGAAATTGCCGGCGCGAACCCGCGCGCGCAGATCCGGCCGGGTCACCGGCTGGATCTGCGCCCGTCGCGTCGGCCTCCTCGGCCGGGCGGCCGAGAATGCCCGGCGGATCGTATGACCGGACCGAACCGCGGAACACGGCAGGCGGCACCCGGCACGACGCCGGAGCCGCCCACAGACCACGCCTCGTCCTTGGCCGCGATCGCATCCGCGGTGGCCTGCCCGGAATGTCGTGCGGGCGTCGAGCTCCGGGATCGTCGCCTGATGTGCGAGGCGGGCCACAGCTTCGACATCGCCAAACAGGGTTACGTCAGCCTGCTGACCGGCGCCGCCACCAAGATGACCGGCGATACCGCCGACATGCTGGACGCCCGGGCGCGATTCCAGAGCGCGGGCCATTTCGACCAGATCGCGCGCGCGACGGCCGACGTCGTCGCGGATGGCGCACCGACCGGCACGATCCTCGAAATCGGCGCCGGCACCGGTTACTACCTGGCCGCCGGGCTGGAGGCGGCGCCCGACGCGCACGGCATCGCACTCGACGTCTCGAAACCGGCGGCGCGCCGGGCCGCTCGCGCCCATTCGCGTGCGGCGTCGATCCTCGCCGACGTCTGGCGGGGGCTGCCGATCCGCGACCGTGCGCTCGACCAAGTGCTGTGCGTCTTCGCCCCGCGCAATCCGGCCGAGGTCGCGCGGGTGCTGCGCCCCGGCGGCGCCTTCGTCGTCGTCACACCCACGCCGCGCCACTTGGCCGAACTCATCGCCCCGTTGGACATGGTGGGCGTGCAGACGGACAAGGACGCGCGCCTGACCGACGCGCTGTCCGCGGATTTCCGGCCCGCCGGACGCGTCACGGTCGAATACGAGATGACCCTCGATCACGCCGCGATCGCGAATGTGGTCGGCATGGGTCCGTCGGCTCATCACGCCGCCGCATCCCGCGACCACCTGATCGCCGGCCTCCCCGAAGCGATGCCGGTGACGGCCTCGGTCACCGTCGCGTCCTACCACCGCTGACCGGCGGCCACCCTGCTCACCGGAAGAAGGCCGCAACCCGCTCCCGGTCGGCATAGACGTAGATCTCCGCGATGCGTCCGTTCGTCACCGTGAAAGCGAGCAGCACCCCGGGCTGCCCGTCGAACATGATCACCGCACCGGCGGCGCCGTTCACCAGCACCGGCCGCACATCCGAGGACGGCCGGGCGAACAGCAGGGCGCGGGTGGCGGTGTCGCGCGGGCCGTGAATTTCCCAACCGACTCCCGCACCGGCGTCGGCGCGCAGCACGATCTCCGGGGCCAGCTGCGCCACCAGAGCCTCGAAGTCGCCACGGCGGGCGGCGGCGAAGAACGCCTCCACCACCGCCCGCTGGTCGGCGAGTTCCCCGTCGGGTGTCGGCGCGGCCCGCAGTCGGCGACGAGCGCGACTGGCCAATTGGCGGGTGGCGGCCGGGGTCCGGTCCAACAGCGCGGCGATGTGATCGAACGGCACCGCGAAGCTGTCGTGCAGGACGAAGGCGATACGTTCGGCCGGCTCCAGCTGTGACAGCACCATCTGCATCGCCAGGCCCACCGAATCCGCCAGCAGCGCTTGCTCTTCCGGCGCCGCGGGACCGTCGGCGGCGACGAGCAGCGGATCCGGCAGCTGGGTGCCGCTCGGCTGTTCGGGCCGAGACCGTCGGGTGCGCAACAGATCCAGGCAGGTGTGCGCCACAGCCGTGGTGAGCCAGGCATCGAGGTTGCCGACCGTGCGGGGCGGGCTGCGATGCACGCGCAGCCAGGTCTCCTGGACGGCATCCTCGGCATCGGTCGCCGAGCCGAGCATGTGGTGCGCGAGCGCCCGTAATCGCGGCCGCTGGTCGTGCAGCCGTTGCAGGGCCTGCTCGCGCTCGCTCACGCCGGTCACATCCTCGCCACGCGCTACGCCGTATCAAGTGTGGCCGTATCAGTGCGACCACTCACCATCATCAGCCAGGAGGCAGCCATGCGCAGTCTTTCCCGCTCCGCGCCGGACGGTACGACCACGTCGGCCGGCACCATCGGACGCCTTGCCCGCCCACCCGTGCTCGCGATCGCCGACGGCCGCTACCGCACCGTCGGTTATCGGGTCGCCACCGCGGCCATTGTCGCCGAGTCCGGGGTGGGCGGCGTCTGGGATCTCGCCCGCATCCCTTTCGTGACCGATGTGGTCACCCAGCTCGGGTACCCACGCTATTTCCTGGTGTTGCTCGGCGTGTGGAAGATCCCGGCCGCGATCGTGCTGGCCGCTCCCCGGCTCCCACTGTGCAAGGAATGGGCTTATGCCGGAACGTTTTTCGTCTACACCGGCGCGATCGCCTCACATCTGGTCACCGGTTACGCCCGCGCGGAGGTCGGGATTCTGAGCGTCATGACCGCGCTGACCGTCACGTCCTGGGCGCTACGGCCCGCCGACCGTTGCCTGCCCGGCCGTCAACCCTTGCGGATGCGGTCGTAGAGGTCGGTCGTGCGGGCGGCGACCTGCGCCCAGCTGAATTCGGCCGTCGCGCGTGCCCGGCCGGCCGCCCCGAACCGCGCCGCGGTCTCCGCGTCCCCGGCGAGGTCGTTCACCAGGTCGGCGAGGTCTCGTTCGAAGTCGCGCGGCGCCTGCGGGTCGTAATGCGCCAGTCGTCCGGTCTGCCCGTCGAGAACCACCTCCGGAATCCCGCCGACATCCGAGGCGACCACCGCGGTACCGCAGGCCATCGCCTCCAGATTCACGATCCCGAGCGGCTCGTACACCGAGGGGCAGATGAAAACGCTTGCGGCGGAAAGGATCTGGCGCACCTGCTCGGTCGGCAACATATCGCGGACCCAGAACACGCCGCCGCGTGTCGCCGCGAGTTCGCGCACCGCCGCGGCCGCCTCGGCCTCCAACTGCGGCGTATCCGGTGCGCCGGCGCACAGCACCAGCTGAATCCCCGGGTCGATATCGCGCGCCGCGGCGAGCAGGTGGGCGACCCCCTTCTGCCGGGTGATGCGGCCGACGAACGCCGCGATCGGCGCATCGTCGCGTACCCCCAATTCTGCGAGGACATCGCGGGCCTCGGGCACCGGCCCGCCCGGGAACCAGGCCCGCGTGTCGATCCCGTTGTGCACGACGTGTACTCGCCCGGGGTCGACGGTCGGGTAGGCATCGAGCACATCGTGGCGCATGCCCTCGCTGACCGCGATCACCGCATCGGCATTCTCCATGGCGGTGCGCTCCGACCACGACGACAACCGGTAACCGCCGCCCAGTTGTTCGGCCTTCCACGGCCGGCGCGGTTCCAGCGAATGCGCGGTGAGGACGTGCGGGATGCCGTACAGACTCGCGGCCAGATGTCCGCCGAGCCCGGTGTACCAGGTGTGGGAGTGAACCACGTCGACCGCGCCGACGGCATCGGCCATACGCAACTGCGCCGACATCATCTGCAGGGCGGAATTGGCGGCGTAGAGCATCGGATCGGGCTGATGGACCACCGCATCACCGCGTTCGGCGCCCATGCAGTGCACCGTCACGTCGCACAGCCGGCGCAACTGCGGGACCAGTTCGGTCACGTGTACTCCGGCCCCGCCGTACACCTCGGGGGGATATTCGCGGGTCAACATCGCGACCCGGAGCCGGTCGGGGTCGGCAGGCGATATCGGCTCGCGGCCGCCATCCGCGAAACTCACCGGTCCAACCTAATCGGTACGCCCCCGCCCCACCACACCTGCCCGGCCACGCCGGAGTGAACCGGCATCGGACACGCCGTGGCCTGGGACGGTAGGTTGAATTCCGTGAGGAGCCAGCCGCACGTACTCGGAGTAGTGCTAGCCGGTGGTGAGGGCAAACGACTCTTTCCCCTCACCAAGGACCGCGCCAAGCCGGCGGTCCCGTTCGGGGGCGCGTACCGCCTGATCGACTTCGTCCTCTCCAACCTCGTCAACGCCGGTTATCTGCGCATCTGTGTGCTGACCCAGTACAAATCGCATTCCCTGGACCGGCACATCTCGCAGACCTGGCGGCTGTCCGGCTTCGGCGGCGAATACATCACTCCGGTCCCGGCCCAGCAGCGGCTGGGACCGCGCTGGTATACCGGCAGCGCCGACGCGATCATGCAGTCGCTGAATCTGATCTACGACGAGGACCCCGACTACATCGTGGTGTTCGGCGCCGACCACGTCTATCGCATGGATCCCGAACAGATGGTCGCCCATCACATCGATTCCGGTGCGGGGGTGACCGTGGCGGGGATCCGGGTGCCGCGCAGCGAGGCCAGCGCCTTCGGCTGTATCGATTCCGACGAATCGGGCCGCATCACGCAATTTCTGGAGAAACCGGTCCATCCGCCCGGCACACCCGACGATCCGAATATGACCTTCGCCTCGATGGGCAATTACGTCTTCACCACGAAGGTGCTCGTCGACGCGATCCGCGCCGATGCCGACGATGTCGATTCCGATCACGACATGGGTGGCGACATCATCCCGGCGCTGGTCTCCCAGGGGCAGGCCGGTGTCTACGATTTCGCGCGCAACGACGTTCCCGGTTCCACCGACCGCGACCGCGGCTACTGGCGCGACGTCGGGACGATCGACGCCTTCTACGCGGCCCATATGGATCTGGTATCGGTGCACCCGATCTTCAATCTCTACAACAAGCACTGGCCCATTCGAGGCACGGCCGAGAATCTGGCACCGGCGAAATTCGCGCAGGGCGGGCTCGCCCAGGAGTGCATCGTGGGCGCGGGCAGCATCCTGTCCGCGGCGACGGTCCGCAATTCGGTGCTGAGCTCGAATGTGTTCATCGAGGACGGGGCGACCGTGGAGGGCAGTGTGCTCATGCCCGGAGTGCGGATCGGCCGCGGCGCGGTGGTGCGGCACGCGATCCTGGACAAGAACGTGATGGTCGGCGAGGGCGAGATCATCGGCGTCGATCTGGACCGCGACCGCGAGCGGTTCGCGGTGAGCAACGGCGGCGTGGTCACCGTCGGCAAGGGCGTCTGGGTCTGAGCCCCCGATGTCGGGGTGAGCAACCGGCTCAGCGGCCCGGCATCGGATACTGCGGCGGCGGGGCCGGTTCGGTGACGCCCGGACTTTCCGGCGTGTAGCAGAACGGCGCACAGGTACCGTGCGGCACTCTCGGATATCTCGACGGATCGTCGAACTTGTCGTCACTGACCAGCAGCATCACCAGCAGTGCCACGAAGACCGCCGCGCCGAGGCTGACGAGAGCCAGGACCAGCCACCCGCGAGGCGCGACCTCGATCAGGATTCCGCGCTCGTACACTCCCCGCCTCCCGGTACCGCCGAATTACCCACTGTGCCAATGGTATCGGCAGTCCGGTGGTACCGGCCACGGAAAGTGCCGCCCGGCGCTCCGGGAGAGGAGCGACCGGGCGGCGAAATACCTTGCGGATCAGCGCAGATCGCGTCGGCGCCAGCCCGCGAGTCCGACCGCGGTGATCACCGCCGCGAGCACCAGCAGCACGATCACCGGCATCGCGCGGAAGTCCTCCGCCGGCAGTTTCGGCAAATGACCGTAGGGGTTGAGGTCCAGAACCCATTGCGGCATACCGGAGATCGAGCCGAGCAGATAGATCGCCACCCCCGCGGTGAACACACCCCACGCCACCGGGGTCCAGCGCGGCAGCAGTCCGAACAGCAGCACGGTGATCGCGGTGAACACCCACACCGCGGGAATCTGGATCATCGCCGCTTCCAGCGCCTGCGGGAACTTGCCGCCCATATCCGACGCGGCGATCCCGTAGGACAGGCCGCCGATCACGCCGGAGGCGAACAGCGCCACCACCGGACCACCGAAGGCGAAGATCAGATGGCTTGCGGCCCAGCGAATTCGGCCGACGGCGCCGGTGAGCACGGTTTCGGCGCGATCGTCGCTCTCCTCCGCGTACATCCGCAGCGCGGCAGAGATCGAGAAGGCCGCCGCGCCCAGGCCGACCATCGAGAAGGCGGTGTTCAGGAAGGCCTGTTCCACCCCCTGCGAACCGCCGAGCCGGGCGATGATGTCGCGGACGGTCTGGCTGGAGCCGATCTCGTCGCCGATGCCGTGAACCACGCTGCCGATGATCAGGCCGTAGAGCGCGAGCCCGACCGTCCACGCCGCCAGAGTGCCGCGCTGCAACCGCCAGGCCAGCCCGAACGGCCCGCTCAGCAGGGCCGATCCGGCGGTGGGACCGGGCCGGTCGGCGATCAGTCCGGCCCCCATGTCGCGCCGCCGCAGCAGCGTGTAGGCGACCGCGACCAGCACGACAGTGGTCACCGCATGCAGCAGCAGCACCCACCAGCGATCGCCCGCGAAGGGGCGGACCTGCAGCGACCAGCCCTGCGGCGACAGCCAGGTCAGGATGTCGGTCGGACCGTCTCCGGCCCGCGCGTCACCGATGGCGCGCAGGGTGAAGGTCACCGCGAGCACCGCCAGCGCGATGCCGCGGGCCAGCCGGGCACTCGCACTCAGCTGCGCGGCGACCGCGGCGACGGCCGCGAAGACGATGCCCGAGGCCCCCAGCGCCGCGCCGAAGGCCAGCGAGCCGTCGAACGGCACTCCCGCCGAGGCGATGCTCAGCGTCGCGACGATTCCGACCGCCACGCAGGCGGCACAGGTCAGCAGCAGGGTCGCGGTCAGGGCGGCGAAGCGGCCCACCCGAGTCGAGGCGAGCAGCTCCTCGCGTCCCGTCTCCTCCTCGGCGCGGGTGTGCCGGATGACGGTGAGGATGGTAGCGATGCCGATCAGGGTGTAGAACGCCCCTGCCTTCCACACGCCGGCCGCACCGATGCTGGTGTTGTAGATCGGGCCGTACAACGCCAGCTGCGCCGGACTGGACAGGATGGTGTGCGCGAAATTCTGCAGATCGGCCGGCGACGAGTACAGATTCTTCACGCTGGAGACGTAGACGCTGCCCAGCGGCGCCGAGAGCAGCAGCACCCACAGCGGCAATACGATGCGGTCCCGCCGCAGATACAGGCGCAGCAGCTGCCCGGTGCCGGTGAAATCCGAGGACCGAGTGGAGCGTTCGGCGAATCCGCCGTGCGGGCGGTCGAGGGTCGCGGTGGTCATTTCGTCGCCTCGCTCAATGCCTGCTCGTCTCGCGACGCGGAGGTGTGCGCGGGTCGCCGGGCATCGGCCGGCGCGTCGCCGTCGAGCGAATAGTGGCGCAGGAACAGCTCTTCCAGCGTCGGCGGCTGACTCACGAGGCTGCGCACTCCGGCGGCGCCGAGCACCCGGATCAGTTCGCCGAGATGTTCGCTGTCGACCTGGCAGTGCAGGGTGTGGTCCTCGATCGTGACGTCCTCGACGCCCGCGATGGCGCCGATATCGCCCGGGTCGCCGATGAGTTCGGCCTTGATGGACGTGCGGCTGAGATGACGCATCTCGGCCAGAGTGCCGCTCTCGACGGTTTTACCGGCGCGGATGATCGTGACCCGATCGCACAGCGCCTCCACCTCGGAGAGGATGTGGCTCGACAGCAGCACGGTAGCGCCGCGCTCGGCCGCCTCTCGCGCGCATTCGCGAAAGACCTGTTCCATCAACGGATCCAGGCCCGAGGTCGGTTCGTCGAGCAACAGCAGTCGCGCGTTCGAGGAGAACGCGGAGACGAGTGCGACCTTCTGCCGGTTGCCTTTGGAGTATGCGCGCGCCTTCTTGCGCGGATCGAGTTCGAAACGCTCGATCATCTCGGCGCGGCGCGCGGTATCGATGCCGCCGCGCATCCGCGCCAGCAGATCGATCGTCTCCCCGCCAGACAGCGACGGCCACAGCGTGACATCGCCCGGAACGTAGGCGATATCGCGATGCAACTCGACCGCATCGGTCCACGGATCGCGCTCGAGCACCCGGGCCTGCCCCGAGGTGCGCGCCAGGATGCCGAGCAGAATGCGGATGGTGGTCGACTTGCCGGCCCCGTTGGGCCCGAGGAAGCCGTGCACCTCTCCCTCGGCGACCTCGAGGTCGAGGCCGTCCAGGGCGCGTACCGATCCGAAATGCTTGTGCAGCTTCCGGACCTCGATTGCCGATGACATCGAATCTCCTTGTGAGATAAGGGTTCACATTTCGGCGAGCAACGAGTCGAGCACCGAGGAATCGGCGAACAGGCCGTGGGTGTTGGCCTCGACGGCCGGCAGCATCATCTGGTCGGCATACTCGCGCAACGCTTTTCGAAAGTCGAGCTTTCCTTCGTGGCGGGCGGCGTAGAGCTGCAGGAAGAAGAAGAATCCGCCGCCGTTCTGCACCGCCAGATAGTTCGCCGTCGCCGATACATCCCTGGGCCGGCGCAGGGTGCCGGCCTCGATACCGACCTCGAGATAGGACTCCACGTCCGCGCGCATCTGGTCGAACAGCGAGGTCATCAGCGTTCCGCCGGCCTGGAAGCTGCGCATCAGATACGCGGTGTAGGGCGCGAACTCCTCGATTTCGGCGAGGGCCTTCAGGGTCGAATTCGGCGAGGGCTGCTGGACGTATTCCGTCTTCGCGGCCCGGATGACGGCACGTACGTGCTCGTCACACGCCTCGCGCAGGCCGTCCTTGGAACCGAAGTGGTGATTGACGAGGCCGGGCGAAACCCCCGCCGCCTTGGCGATGGCCCGCACCCCGACCCCGAATCCCTCTTCGCCGAAGACGCCGATCGCCGCGTCCCGGATCCGGGCGGGCGTGCTCAGATCCGAGGCGGATCCTTCCGATACGGCTGCTCCCTTAAACACATGTTCAATATACTAAACACTCGTTCAATCCGCACGCAAGACTCGGCCCGTGACAAATTTCGGAAGCCGAACGCGCAGGTAGATAGCTTTCAGCGAGCTATTTCCGGAACCGGCTCGATCGAACCGCCGGACCACGGGGAGCGGCGACTAGCCGCGCGAGGCGCAGAGCAGTCCGTCTCCGACCGGGATCAGCACGCTGGTCAGGGCGGGGTCCTCGGCCACGGCCCGGGTCGCCGCCCGCACCGCCTGGGTCGCGGCGTCGCGCTGCGCCGGATCGGGCACCCGCCCGCCCAGCAGCGCGTTGTACATCAGCACCGCCCCGCCCTCGCGCAGCAAACGTACGGCCTGCTCGACGTATTGCGGATGCTCGAGCGGGGCTGCGTCGATGAACACCAGGTCGTAGGCGCCGTCGGCAAGCCGGGGCAGCACGTCCAGAGCGCGGCCGTTGATCAGCCGGGTGCGCGCGGGCGCGACATCGGCCGCGCGGAAGGCGTCCTTGGCCGCACGCTGATGCTCCGGCTCGGAGTCGATCGTGGTCAGCGTCCCGTCCTCGCGCATGCCGTCGAGCAGCCACAGGCCGCTGATTCCGGCGCCGGTGCCGACCTCGACCACCGCTCGGGCGCCGAGCAGCTGGGCGTACATGCTGAGCAGCGCTCCCACCGACGGCGGCACCGGCGCGGCGCCCAGTTCGGTGGCCCGCTCCCGCGCGGCGATGAGGATCTCGTCCTCGACCACGGATTCCTCCACGTAGGCGAGGTTGCGCTGCAGGGCCGATGCCGCTGGGATGTGGCTCACGAATATGAGGCTAACGGCGTGGCTGTCCGGTTGCGCTACGACGGCCGGTGTTTTTCTCAGGTGTCCCTCAGCCTCCCCATACCACCGGCACATCGGGAACCGCCAGAGTATTGACCAAGCAAGGGCCGGCCGACCGCCGGACGGCGCCCGGGAACACCGGACTCGGGTCCGGGGTTGTACCCGGTACGCGACGACCACCAGTCGTCGTGCGCCTTCCACGGTCCCGAGTAGGAGGTCACCCCATCCACAAGGTCGATGCGGCGCGCGAGTACGCCACCCTGCCCGAGTCGAGTCTGCCGATCGGCGTCTCGGCCGATTACGAGCTGCCCGCTGCCGCTCGTAGCGATGTCCGTACCGAAGTCGAAGTTCGTCCGGAAGCCGAAGTCGGTCCCGAAGCCCGGGCCGTCGTCGCGAACGGCGCCGACTTCGACGATACCGAATCCGTCGCGGGCGAGGCCGCGGACGACGACGCGCTCAGCGGTACCGCCGCCTTCGACGCCACCGGCGACCGCACCATGATGCCGACCTGGGACGAACTGGTCCGCGAGCACGCCGACCGGGTGTACCGCCTGGCCTACCGCCTGACCGGTGACCCGCAGGATGCCGAGGATCTGACCCAGGAGACGTTCATCCGGGTCTTCCGCTCGCTGCAGAACTACCAGCCCGGCACGTTCGAGGGCTGGCTGCACCGGATCACCACGAATCTGTTCCTCGACATGGTCCGCCGGCGCAACCGCATCCGGATGGAGGCGCTGCCCGAGGACTACGACCGGGTGCCGTCCGAAGGTCCCGGGCCCGAGCAGGTCTATCACGATGCCCGGCTGGATCCGGACCTGCAGCGGGCGCTCGACGCGCTGGCGCCGGAATTCCGCGCGGCCGTCGTGCTGTGCGATATCGAAGGTCTGTCCTACGAGGAGATCGGCGCTACCCTCGGTGTGAAGTTGGGTACCGTGCGCAGCCGGATCCACCGCGGCCGTCAGGCACTGCGGGAATACCTTGCGCATAATGGTTCTCAGCAGCGGTTCGCCGCTGAGGAGAAAGTCGGGTAAACAGCGGTGCAGCGCCGCGGCCGTGCCCGGCGAAGCTGTAGTCCGTCGGAAGGGTGTGCATCCGTATGACCGGCGAGGGTCGTTTCGCCCCCACCGAACACCTGGCCAATGAGGCCGTCGTCGCATATGTCGACGGCGAGCTGAGAATGAACGCCTATCTGCGCGCGGCCGAACATCTGTCCCGCTGCCCCGAATGCGCCGCCGAGGTCGAGGCGCAGCAGCAGGCCCGGGTGGCATTGCGCCGGGCGGCACAAATGCAGATTTCCGCGCCGACCGACCTGCAGGACACGCTGAGCAGAATTCCGCTGGCCGACCTGACCGGACGTAGCACCGAAGATATGTCGCGCGGCGCGAGTTTCCTCGGGCTGCGGGCGGATTCGTTCCGTTTCGCTTCCTCCTCGAATCGAGAAATGGGATTCGAGAGCAGGCGGTGGACGGGATGGTGGCGCAAGTAGAGTTTGCGAACGTGACCACCGAATCGACGCCGTCCGCTTCATCGGATTCGGCGGCCAGGGGGAACCTGAGGCCGTCGGACGCGCCCGTGCTGGGGCCGCGCCCGGTGTACCGCCCGGATATCGATAAGCACACCGCCCGCGCTTTCCGCCGCCCCGAGGGGCAGGCCGGATCCTTCGCATCGCACACCCAGGCCGCGTCCGCGCCGCGCCACGACAGTCCCGAATTGGTCAATCGCCCGCCGGACGCGGTGCTGGCCGAGGCCTTCGGCCGGCCCGCGGGTTCGGACGAGCGCCTGCAGCGCGATCCGGACGCCGCAACCGACACGCCCGATAGCGGCGCACCGGTCGATCCCTGGCGCGATCCCGCCGCCGCGGCCCGTCTCGGTGATCCCGCCATCCACACCCCCGCCCCGCAGCCGCTGCCGCCGGGTACCAAACTCGGCGCTCGCGAGGTGCTGTTCGGCGGCAGGGTAGCGCCCAAGGCATTGGCCGTCCTGGGTGTGGTCGCCCTGATCATCGGCGTGCTCGGCGGCCTGGTGGGCCGGTTCACGGCCGAGAACACCGGGGCGCTGACCTCGCGCAAGATCGCGCTGCAGCAGGAGAGCAACACCGACAAACCGCACAGTCAGGTCGCCAAGGTGGCCGACGCGGTACTGCCCTCGGTCGTCTCGATCCGCGAGACCGTCGGCGACAACGGCGCCCTCGGTTCGGGCGTGGTCATCGACGGCGACGGCTATATCGTCACCAACAATCACGTCATCTCGATGGCGGCACAGGACAAAAGCGGGCGGGCCAAGATCCAGGCCACCTTCTCCGACGGCACCAGGGCACCGGCCCGGCTGGTCGGCCGCGACCCGAAGACCGACCTCGCGGTCCTGAAGGTCGACGTCAAGAACCTCACCGTGGCCCGGCTCGGGAAGTCGAGCGATGTGCAGGTCGGTGACGACGTGCTGGCCATCGGCTCACCGCTGGGCCTGAGCAAGACCGTCACCTCCGGCATCGTCAGCGCGTTGCATCGCGCGATCCAGGAGAGCCCGGAGGCCGGCGACGACACCGCCGGCGCCTTCGACGCCGTGCAGACCGATGCCGCGATCAACCACGGCAACTCCGGCGGCGCCCTGGTCGACGGCGAGGGCCGGCTGATCGGGATCAACACCGCCATCCGCAGCGAGAGCGGCGGATCGGTCGGCCTCGGCTTCGCGATTCCGGTGGATCTGGTGCAGCGGGTGTCGCAGACGCTGATCCGCGACGGTGTGATGTACCACCCGTGGCTCGGCGTGAGCGCGAAGACCAAGCAGGTCGAGAACGACGTCATGAGCGGCGCCGCGGTGGCCGATGTGGTCGGCAACAGCCCGGCCGCCAAGGCGGGTATCGCCGAGGGCGACGTGATCGTCAAGGTGGGTGATCGGCAGGTCACCGAACCGGCCGAACTCACCGTCGCCGTCCAGTCCCACCAGATCGGCGAGACGGTGAATTTCCAACTGATCCGCGACGGCCGTCAGGTCGATGTGCCGGTGACGCTGGAATCCGATAAGAACGCCCCGCAAGCACCCCAGTAGCCTGGTCTTATGTTCAATATCGGCTGGCCCGAGATGGTGATCCTGGTGGTCGCCGCGCTGGTGATTCTCGGCCCGGAACGGCTGCCGGGGGCGATTCGCTGGACCGCGCAGAGTCTGCGTCAGGTCCGCGACTACGCCTCCGGCGCCACCAGCCAGCTGCGCAACGATCTGGGACCCGAGCTCGACGAACTGCGCAAACCACTCGAAGAGCTCAACGAGCTGCGCAAACCACTCGAAGGTCTGCGCGGTATGACGCCGCGGTCGATGGTCACCAAGCACCTCTTCGACGGTGACGATTCGCTGTTCACCGGCACCTTCGGGGCAGCCAATCCGGGCAACGGCTCGTCCGGCGATTCCGGCACCTCACAGACCGGCTCGCCGAATTCTGTGACCGCACCCAGCTATTCGGTGCCCGAGCCGCCGAAACCGCTCGACCGCAACGAAAAACCGCCGATCGATTTCGACGCCACCTGACCGAAAAGCACTGATAGCACCCATTACGGACCGTCCGATCCGGCCCAAATGCCCGGTGCGCTCGATGGATTCGGCCCCCGCGGCGGATTCGTCAACCGGACTAGACACATCCGGCTGTCGAGCTATCTAGACTTCGCACATGTCAGCCGACGAGGTGGCACGGGTGTTCGCGATCGAAGACAAGGTCGAACGCCTCAAGGCTGCCACCGAAGGGGTCGCGGCGGCCCAGCAGACCATCAACGAGCTCACCCGCATCCGCCGAGCGGTGATCAGGGAGTTGCACGCCGAGGGCTGGACCTTCGCCAGGATCGGTGCGGCAGCAGGACTTTCACGCGCCCGGATTCACCAGGTCAGCACCCAGGGCCCGGTGCCGGAGGGCCTGTTCTTCGGGCACGGACCACTCACCGTGCTCACCCCGGACCTGCGCGCGGTCACACGCGCCACGCCGCTGATCGGCGCGCCGGATGCCGCCGCCCCGCACCGGCTGGCAGAACTGTTGCGACAGCTGGGATTCACCGTCACGGTCGAACGATTCCTCCCCGGACGTCCCCTGAATCTCGACCGCGAGGGCCTGATCGTGCTCGGCGGGCCCGAATTGTCGCCCAGTCTGCGCTATCTGGTGTCGGCCGATCCGCGGCTGCGCCGGACCCTGGCTCGGGCCGGGCGGGTCCGCCGCGCGATCGAGGACCGGGCCGCCCGCCGGATCTACCGGCCGGGCGGCACCGAACCCTACGACATCGCCTATCTGGCGCGCCTGCCCCGCCCCGACGGCCACGGAACCATTCTCGTCATCGACGGACTACATCCGCCCGGATCGCTGGGCGCGATACGGCTTCTCGGAACACGGCTGGCGACTCTGCACGAACGCGCCGACACCCGCGCCTTCTCGACGGTGGTCGGCGTCCGCTACGACCGCCACACCGGCGAACCGATCGAAGTGGATCTGTTGACCCCGATCTACCGTCACGAACGCTGAGTTCTCGGCCTCCGCTTCGCTCCGGCGGGGTTTCGGCCCGTAGCGGATTCAGGCGGCAACCTCTTCGGGGCGCAGGGTGTTCATCGGCGGCCGATCCGCGAGATGCACATCGGTGGTCAATGCCGTGAATTCCTCACCGATCAGCGGGAATTGCGTCAATGCCGCACCCGAATCTCGAATTCCGCTGCGTCCCAGCACGGTTCCGAGAATCTGCCGGCTCATGACACCCAGATCCGACAGCGGACGATTGCGATGCGTGCGCACGCCCAGATTCACCTGGCCGATCGCCGAGAGGCCCAGCATGTCGAAAGTGTCCAGCAGCAGACCGATCTCCACACCGTATCCCGGGGCGAACGGCACCGCGGTCAACAGCTCGCGCGTTCCCGCGTACTCACCGCCCAAGGGCTGCAACACCTTCGACAGATCCGGACGCAACGCCGCCAGCAGCGGCCGCGCCACCAGTTCGGTCACCCGGCCACCACCGTGCTGCTCCACCGCCGCGCCCTGGCGCAGCGGCCGCCGGTAGTAGGCCTTCACCAGATGCATACCGTCCACGGTCAGCAGCGGACCCAGCAGTTTCGGCACGAACATCGGATCGGGATCGATCAGATCCGAATCGACGAACGCCACCAGGTCGCCGGAGGTCGCGGCCAGCGAGCGCCACAGCACCTCGCCCTTGCCGGGCACCGGCTCCAGTTCGGGCACGGCCTGCTCGCGGGTCACCACCTGCGCCCCGGCCGCCCGGGCCCGCTCGGCCGTCGCGTCCACGGACCCGGAATCCAGCACCACCAATTCGTCGACCAGCGTGCCGAGCAGCGGCCGGATACTGGCCACCACATCGGCGACCGTGCGTTCCTCGTTCAATGCGGGCAGCACCACCGACACGGTGCGCCCATCCTTCGCGTCGACCAATTCGTCGATCGCCCACTGTGGTCGGTCCCACGTATTCGTGGCAGTCCAATCGAACGTCATACCAGACCTCGCAAGGTTCGTGCGGGGGGCCGGATGCCCTGAATCGCCGCGATCATGTCCACTACTCGCCGGGTTGCGGCGACCTCGTGAACTCGGAAGACCCGGGCGCCGGCCGCGGCCGCCCACGCGGTTGCCGCCAATGTCCCCTCCAATCGCTCGGAAAGTCCGACACCAAGAGTCTCTCCGATGAAATCCTTATTACTCAGCGCCATCAAGACCGGCCATCCGGTATTTACAAGAATGTCCACGGCCCGCAACAGTTCGAGCCCGTGATACGTGTTTTTCCCGAAATCGTGGGTCGGATCGATGAGAATCGCATCCGCCGCGACCCCTGCCGCGCGCGCCGCCTCGGCGGCCCGCACCAATGTGTCGGTGACCTCGGACACCACGTCGGCGTACCGGACCCGATGCGGGCGGGTGCGCGGCCGAGCGCCGCCGGTGTGGCTGCACACGATCCCCACGCCCAGTTCGGCGGCCACGCCCGCGAGCTGCGGATCCGCCCCGGCCCAGGTGTCGTTGATCAGATCCGCACCCTCGGCCACCGCCGCCCGCGCCACCTCACTGCGCCAGGTGTCCACACTGATCAACAGGTCCGGATAGCGGGCACGGATGGCCGCCACGAACGGCACCACGCGCCGCGCCTCCGCCACGGCGTCGACCTCGTCGCCCGGCCCGGCCTTCACCCCGCCGATGTCGACCAGATCCGCCCCCTCGGACACGGCGCGCGCCACCGCGGCCATCGCGGCGTCGTCGGAGAAGGTGGCGCCCCGGTCGTAGAAGGAATCGGGGGTTCGGTTGACGATCGCCATCACCAGCGCCCGATCCGTCGCCACCGGCTTACCGCACAGGGTGGACAGCGGTGACGCAGAACTCATGGAGGTGAGTCTAATTGCCGGGCCGTCGGCGCCCTCGGACACGACCTAGCCTCGGGGTGCGGTACCGGCCGCCACCTCGTCGGGATAGCTCGGGTAGAACGGCACATATCCCTGGTCGCGGCCCTTCAGCGCATAGACCTCGGTCGAATCGTCCGGGGTGAATCCCTGCTTGCGCAGGTCCACCTTGCGGCTCTTGAAGGTCGACGTGGTCTCCAGTTCGGGCACCACGCGGACGAACAGCGGCACCGCATATCCGGGCAGGCGGTCGTAGAGCTGAGCGGCCAGGCCGGAGCCGTCGAAGGCGGCGCCGGCGGCGAGGGTCACCGCGGCCATCCCCGCCTTGCCGTCGGCTCCGGGCACGTCCACGCCGTACACCACCGCCTCGGTGATACCGGGCGCGCCGTCGAAGGCGCCCTCGACTTCGGTGGTCGCGACGTTCTCGCCCTTCCAGCGGAAGGTGTCGCCGAGGCGGTCGACGAAGGCGATGTGGCGCCAATGCTGGTCGCGCACAAGATCTCCGGTGTCGAACCAGCAGTCGCCCTCGTCGAATGCGTTGCGCACCAACTTCGATTCGGTCGCCGACTTGTCTGTGTAGCCGTCGAACGGGGAACGGTCGGTGACCTTCGCCAGCAGCAGGCCCACACCGCCGGAGGCAACCTTGCGCAGTCGCCCGTCGGGGTATCGCCGCGCCTTGCCGGTCTCCTCGTCGAATTCCACCACGGCGTAGGGCAGCGGCCCGAATCCGGCGGTGCGGTCCACGCCGAAGGCGTTGATGAAGGCGATATTTCCCTCACTCGCGCCGTAGAACTCCACCACCCGGCCGATGCGGAAGCGCCGCCGGAATTCGTCCCACAACTCCGCGCGCAGGCCGTTGCCGACGGCCAGCCGCACCGAATGTTCGTGTTCGCGAGACGATTCCGGCTGGTTGAGCAGATAGCGGCAGAGCTCGCCGATGTAGATGAAGGCCGTCGACCTGGTCGCGATGACCTCGCTCCAGAAGTTCGACACCGAGAATTTGCGTCCCAGCGCCAACGTCGCGCGCGAGCCGAGCACCGCGCCGAGCGCGACGGTCAGCGCGTTGTTGTGATACAGCGGCAGGCAGCAGTACATGGTGTCGCCACCACGCAGGCGGATGCCCAGACCGCCCAGCCCGGCCATACTCTTCGTCCAGCGCAGATGGGTCATCACGCTGGCCTTCGGCAAGCCCGTCGTGCCGGAGGTGAAGATCAGGAACGCACGCTCCCGGGCACGAATATCGGCGCACACCTCCGGGTCCGCCGGATCGGCGTCGCGGGCCAGTTCCCGCAGTTCCTCGGAATACAGCAGATTCGGCGGCGGCTCGGGCAGCGAGCGCACCGCGTCCTCGCATTCCTCGCCGATCACGTTGACCGCGCTGTCGAGCAGACCGAAGCTGTGGGCGAGCACCTGTTCGCGCTGATTGTGATTGAGCAGTCCGACGGTCGCGCCCAGCTTCGCCGTCGCCAGTACCACGAACAGCGTGTCGGGGCGGTTGGTCATCAGCACGCCCACCACATCGCCGCGGCGCACACCGCGCTGCGCCAGCACCTGCGCGAAGCAGTTCACCTCGGTATTGGCCTCGCCGTAGGTGTATTCGCGACCCTCGAAGCGCAGGAACGGCCGATTGGGATACCGCCGTGCCGCCTTCTGGAAGTACAGCCCGACCGAGGATTTGTCGTCGGCGCGCACGAGCATGCCGGTGGCGCCGCGCAGCATGCCCGGCGTTTCCACCGCCATCGCGGGCAGCCTGCGCACCAGATCCCAGAGACTGATCGTGTTGCGGGCCTCGGTGCTCACATTCTCCTCCAACGGGTTCCGGTCGAGCGGTGTCGAATCGCTCAGGCAGTGCCGATGCGCGGCGCGGTCAGGGCTCGGAATGCGGATGCCACATCCGCGGTCACGGTAATCCGATCCAGTGCGGGCCGTCCGATGAATCCGGCCGCGCTCAGTTCGTCCAGCCACGCGAACAGCCCGCGGTAGTGGCCGTTCGGATCCAGCACCACCAGCGGCTTGCCGTGCAGTCCCAGATATCCGCCGGTCCACGCCTCGAAGAATTCCTCCAGCGTGCCGATTCCACCCGGCAGGGTCAGGAAGGCGTCGGCGCGATCCTCCATGATCTGTTTGCGTTCGCGCATGGTGTCGGTGACGATCAGCTCGTCGCTGTCCACATCGGCGACTTCCTGATGCACCAGACGTTTCGGGATCACGCCCGTGGTGCGAGCGCCCCCGGCGCGCGCGGCCACCGCCACCGCACCCATCATCGACACATGCCCGCCGCCGGAGACCAATTGCCAACCGCGCCGGGCGATTTCACTGCCCACCTCGGCGGCCAGCCGCAGCGCGTCCGGATCCGTGGCGCTGGCCGAACAGTAGACACACACCGCGAACGGCTGCCCGTTCACCACTTGTCCTCCGTCCCCGTGGACTCCTCGCCGCGGCGCGCGGCGGCCTGCAGCACGATGTCGATCAGCTCCTCCACACTGTCGGTCACGTGCAGCAGTCCCAGATCACCGGGCGAGATCTTGCCCGAGCCGGCCGGCGAATCCCGCAGCCAGTCGACCAGCCCCGCCCAGTACCGACTGCCGAAGAGGATGACCGGGAAGCGGGTGATCTTGTTGGTCTGCACCAGTGTGAGCGCCTCGAACAGCTCGTCCAGGGTGCCGAAGCCGCCGGGCAGGCAGATGAACGCCTGGGAATACTTGACGAACATCGTCTTGCGGGCGAAGAAGTAGCGGAAGTTGATACCGAGGTCGACCCATTCGTTGAGGCCCTGTTCCATCGGCAGTTCGATGCCGAGGCCCACGGAGTATCCGCCCGCCTCGCAGGCGCCGCGATTGGCCGCCTCCATCACGCCGGGGCCGCCGCCGGTGATCACCGCGAAACCGGCCTCGGCGAGCGCGGCGCCGATGGCCCGCGCCGCCTCGTATTCGGGGGTATCCACCTGCGTCCGCGCCGAACCGAAAACCGATACGGCCCTGGGTATTTCGGCGAGGGCGCCGAAGCCCTCCACGAATTCGCTCTGGATCCGGAGCACCCGCCATGGGTCGGTGTGCACCCAGTCGGTGGGTCCGCGGCCGTCGAGCAGATGCTGATCGGTGGTTCCGGTGCCCTGTTTGCGGGCCCGGCGCAACATGATCGGGCCCCTGAACTTCGGAGTGGACTTCGGTGATCTGGTCGGTGCGGGCTCGGACGCGGTGGACATGGGACCGAACCTACCGGTTCAGCCCTTGTGACCGGTCAGGTAGTTGCGCAGGATCTCGGTGACGACGGTGATCTGGCGGGTGGGTACGCGCTCGTCCACCTTGTGCGCCAGGTTGGGGTCGCCGGGCCCGAAATTGACCGCCGGAATGCCGCGAGCGGCGAATCGCGACACATCGGTCCAGCCGTATTTCGCGCGCACCCCGCCACCGCCGTGGGAATGGACGCGTTCCACCAGGTTCTTCGCGGCCGGCGCCGACAGACCCGGCAACGCGCCGGGCGCACCGTCGGTCCGCTCGAAGCTCACATCCAGTCCGTCGAACACCTCGCGCACATGCTCGGTCGCCTCGTCGAGGGTGCGATCGGGCGCGAACCGGAAGTTCACCAGCACCTCGGCCTCGTCGGGCACCACATTGCCGGCCACACCGCCCTCCACCTTCACCGCGGACAACCCCTCGCGGTACACGCAACCGTCGATGTCCACCTCGCGCGGCACGTAGTCGCGTAGCCGCTGCAGGACGGGCGCCAGCTTGTGAATGGCGTTGTCGCCCAGCCACGCTCGCGCGGTATGGGCGCGGGTGCCGCCGAGGCCGAGGCGGACGCGCAGGGTGCCCTGGCAGCCGGCCTCGATCCACGCGCCCGACGGTTCGCCGAGGATGGCCAGATCGCCGTCCAGCCATTCCGGCAGCTCGCGTTCGATGCGGCCGAGACCGTTGTATTCGGCGGCGATCTCCTCGCAGTCGTAGAAGATCAGGGTCAGATCGCAGACCGGGTCGGCGACGGTCGCGGCCAGGTGCAGGAAGACCGCGTCACCGGATTTCATGTCGACGCTGCCGCAGCCGAACAGCACTTCCTCACCGTCGATCGTCTCGAACCGGCCCGGCACGTTGTCGGCGATCGGCACGGTATCCAGGTGACCGGCCATGATCACCCGGTGCGGCAGCCCGCGATTCGTGCGAGCCAGCACGGTGTTGCCGTGCCGCAGCACCTCGAAGCCCTCGGTCTGCTCACGCAGGGCCCAGGCGACGGTGTCGGTGATCGCCGCCTCGTCGCGGGAGACGCTCGGGATGTCGACGAGGGTCGCGGTGATCGAGATCGGGTCGGCGCGCAGATCGATGGTCACCGGACCAGCCTAATTGTTCGCACGTCTCACGACCGGGCCGAGCGGCTCCGGCCCTGGCGGCACAGGGAGCCCGCCACCTCGCGATCCGCACCCAGTAGGCTGAGGGGCCGTGAGCACACAGGGAGCATCCGCAGTCGGCCTAGCGACGGTGACCGTGAACGGGACGGTCCTCGACACCTGGTACCCGTATCCGGAACTGGGCACGTTCGAGACGTCCGAGACCACGCGGCTGAGCCCGAGCGACCCGGAGTACGCGCGCTTCGCCGATCTGGTCGGCCCCGACGAGGCCCGCCGGGTCGAGGTCGTCGCGGTGCGCACCACGATCGCGGACCTGTCCGCGCCGCCGATCGACACCCACGACGAATATCTGCGCCTGCATCTGCTCTCGCACCGGCTGGTCCGCCCGCACGGGCTCAGCCTGGAGGGGCAGTTCGGCCTGCTGGCCAATGTGGTGTGGACCAATTACGGCCCGTGCGCGGTCGAGGACTTCGAGCTGGTGCGCGGAAAGTTGCGCGCCCGCGGTCCGGTCACCGTCTACGGCGTCGATAAATTCCCCCGCATGGTCGACTACGTGCTGCCCGCCGGCGTCCGCATCGCCGACGCGGACCGGGTGCGGCTGGGCGCGCATCTGGCCGAGGGCACCACGGTCATGCACGAGGGTTTCGTGAACTTCAACGCCGGCACCCTCGGCGCGTCCATGGTCGAGGGCCGCATCTCCGCCGGTGTGGTGGTCGGCGACGGTTCCGATGTGGGCGGCGGTGCCTCCATCATGGGCACCCTGTCCGGTGGTGGTAAGCAGGTCATCTCGATCGGCGAGCGCTGCCTGCTCGGCGCGAACGCGGGCCTGGGTATTTCGCTCGGCGACGATTGCGTCGTCGAGGCCGGCCTCTACGTCACCGCGGGCACCAAGGTCGCGCTGCCGGACGGCCGCACGATCAAGGCGGCCGAACTGTCCGGCCAGTCGAATCTGCTGTTCCGCCGCAACTCGCTGACCGGCAGCGTCGAGGTGGTCGCGCGCAAGGGCACCGGCATCGAACTCAACGCCGCCCTGCACGCCAACTGATCTCACGCGAAACGCCCCTTCCCGCTCGGCGGAAGGGGCGTTTCGTGTCTCGTGCCGGGCCTAGTCGGTGCCGGCCTAGTCGATGCCGAAGCCGAGCACGCGCTGCGGGGTGATGCGGATCAGTTCCCGCGAGCCGCCGTCGAGGTAGGTGTCGACATCTCGCAAAGCCTGTGCCACGCCACGGATTTCGAGGCAGCGCACCTGCCACGGATTCACCGAGGCGATATCGTCGACGACGAACGCGACCCGCTCCTCCTTGGCGAGATTGCGGAACTTCTGCGAGGCGCCCATGTTGTGGCCCGCGATATCGATGGTGCCGAGGGCTTCGTTGTAGCGGAAACCCACCGGGTTGTTCTGCGGCGATCCGTCCGGGCGGATGGTGGCCAGCCGACCCAGGCGTTGGCCCGCCAGATACTCGATCTGGGCTGCAGACAGCGTTGCGATCATGCGCCGACCTTAGAACCTCGAGTGCGGTACAGGTCAACCCGCCACGTTCCCGGCACCGGATGGTCGGATCAGCGCAACTGCTTCTTCTGCACCTTGCCCATGGCATTGCGCGGCAACTCGGTCACCATCAGCACCTCGCGCGGCCGTTTGTGCGCCGACAGCTGCTGGGCGACGAAGTCGATCAGTTCCCGCTCCGACATCGGGGTGTCCGCGCGCGGCACGACGTAGGCCCGGATGCGCTGCCCCAGATCCGCGTCCTCGATCCCGACCACCGCGACCTCGGCCACATTCGGGTGACCGAGCAGGCAGGTTTCGACCTCCCCGGCCCCGACGCGATAGCCACCGGATTTGATCAGATCCACCGATTCGCGCCCGACGATGCGATGGAATCCCTCGGCGTCGATCGCGGCGACATCGCCGGTGACGAACCAGCCGTCCTCGGTCCAGCTGTCGGCGGTGGCCTCCGGCCGGTTGAGATAGCCGTCGAACAGCATGGGCCCGCGCACCTGCAGTCCGCCGATACTTTCGCCGTCGTGCGGAACCGGCGCGCCCGTCTCGTCGCGCAACCGGGTCTGCACACCCGCCACCGGCAGGCCGACCCAGCCCGGCCGGCGCTCGCCGTCGGCCCGAGTGGAGAGCGTGATCATGGTTTCGCTCATGCCGTAACGCTCCACCGGCGCCTGACCGGTGAGCTCACGCAGCCGTTCGAAGACCGGAATCGGCAGCGGCGCGCTGCCGGAGATCAACAACCGGGCATTCGCCAATTCCTTTGCGGCATCCGGGTCTTCGGCGATACGCGACCACACCGTCGGCACGCCGAAGTACAGGGTGCCGGCCGCGGCCGCATAGGCGGCAGGCGTGGGTTTTCCGGTGTGCACGAGGGGGCTGCCGACTCGCAGCGGCCCGAGCACGCCGAGGATCAGACCGTGCACGTGGAACAGCGGAAGGCCGTGCACGAGTGTGTCTTTCGAGGTCCACGCCCACGCCTCGAACAGGGCGTCGAGACCGGCGGCGATCGCGCCGCGACTGAGCACGACACCCTTGGGCGCACCCGTGGTCCCGGAGGTGTAGAGGATGAAAGCCGTTGTGTTCGCGGGCGGTTCGGGATGGCTGTGCCAGGAGCGGGCGTGTTTGCGCACCGGAATCACCGGCAGCGTGGGGTTGTCCGGCGCCGCGCCGAGCCAGGCCCGCGCCCCGGAATCGGCGAGGATATGGTCCAGTTCGGCCGATCCGGCATCCGGCGGCACCGGCACGGCGGCGCCCCCCGCGATCAGGCAGCCGAGGATGCCCAGCACGGTGGTGGCGGTCGGGCGGGCGAGAATCGCGACGCGGCCGGCGGCGGCGATGCGTTCGGCCACCGAGGTCGCGGCGCCGACCAGGTCGCTGCGCGAGAGCGTCTCACCGTCGATGGTGACCGCATCGGGAATGTCGTATCCGGCGGCCACGGCGGCCGGATTCAGCGAGGGCAACAGCGGCAGCGAACCGTAGGACATCGCGCCAACCTATCAATCCGGCTCGACGATCCGGCACTGCCGGCACTCTCCCCGGCCGAGCGGCCGATTGCGAATTCGTCTCGTCGCCCCGCGGCCGTTGACAGCGCATTGAGGTGGTGAGACTGTCGAAGTGCAGCCTTCTCACGCGGAGATGGGGGTCGACGATGACCACGTCCATTCGCACGTCGCCCGGGCAACCGGTCGCCGACTACGATGTCGCGGCACACCTGGACGGTTCGGCCGCCTTCTTCGGTGCCGCGGCCAACGTCATCATGCAGCTGTCGCTTCCGCCCGTCGGCTACGGCGTGGTGGAGAGCACCGTCGACAGCGGCAAGGTGATGGTGCATCCGGTCAAACGCACCCGCACCACGCTGACCTACCTCGCCGTGGCCATGCTGGGCAGCGACGACGAACGCGCCGCCTACCGCGCCGCCGTGAACTGGCAGCATCGTCAGGTCCGCTCCACCGCACAGAGCCCGGTCAAGTACAACGCCTTCGATCCGACGTTGCAGCTGTGGGTGGCGGCCTGCCTGTACTGGGGTTCGCGCGACCTCTACGAGCGCATGCACGGCCCGATGCCCGAGCAGGAGGCCGAGGCCTTCTACCGTCACGCTGCCCGGTTCGGGACCACCCTGCAGATGCCGCAGGCACTGTGGCCGGCCGACCGCGCCGCTTTCGACGCCTACTGGAACCGGCAGATCGCCGAGGTCCGGATCGATCCGACGATCCGCGCGTACTTCGACGATCTGGTGGACCTGAAGATGTTCCCGCCGCCGATCCGCCTGGCGTTCGGGCGATTTCACCGCTGGGTGGTCGCCGGACTGCTGCCGCCGAATCTCCGCACGCAGATGGAGATGCCGTGGACCGAATCCGACGACCGCCGTTTGGCCCGGTTACTGCACGCGGTCGGCGCGGTGGAGGAGCGAGTCCCCAAGCAGCTCAAGATGTTTCCGGTCAACGCGTATATGTTCGACATGCGCCTACGGCGGCGTTTGGGACTGCGGCTGGTGTGAGGCACGACGAAGTAGGCACCGAGTCCCCCCCCCAGGACGGCACGAGTCACCTCGTCGTCGACCGAACCTTCGATCTCGTCGAAGGTTGGAAATTCCATATCGTTTGCCCACCCCCGAGTGCTCATCGCCGCAGAATGATTGCCGCGCCGAATAGCTGTAGTAGCACCGTAGGCACCTTTCTGATCCGCCCACCAACAGAAACTCTGATCGCGGACACCGCGCTGAGGGCGCGGCGCCTCGAGAATCGTGGCCGGCCGGCCAACCTGTGGCCAAGCATTTCGAGATGTGGCCACGACTCTCGAGACCTTGCAATCAGTGACCTGTGATCACTACGCCTGGTCGAACTCGCCGTCCTTCGCGCCGCCGATGAACGCCCGCCACTCGCCGGGAGTGAAGACCAGCGCCGGGCGAGTGCGATCTTTGCTGTCCCGCACGCCGACGAGACCGCCGTCCAGGAACGCGACCTCAACGCACTCTTTCCCGCCATCGGTGCGGGTGCTGGTGAACCACTGGGCAGTTGACAGATCTACGTCGTACTTGCTCGTCACGATCCCGACTCCCTTGCTACCCGGCGAAGCAGGTCCCTGCTCGCCTGCTCATCCAGGGCGGCCCGCAGGATGCCCTGATATGCCTCAGTGTAGTGGCGCACATCGTTCGGTTTCTCGAGATACATGTCGCCCGTTGAATTTTCGAGGTAGACGACAGGCGGCTCGATGGGGTTGCCTTTGGCGTCGTCAGGGAACGTCAGGATGATGAAGCGGCTGTATGCACGACCGAGTGGAATGCCCGCCGCGAACGGCAATATTCGCAATGAAACATTCGGCATAGTGCTGATGTCGGCCAACCGCTTCAGCTGAGCCGCCATCACGCGGCGTCCGCCAACTTCGCGACGAATAGCCGCCTCCCCCAGCACAATCCGAAGTTCCGCTGCGCCGCGACGCCGCGTTATGAGCGACTGCCGACGCATACGCATGTGCACCCGCTGCGCGATCTCTTCCGGTGTGGCGTCGGGAAAGACTCCGCGCGTCAGCACCGCTGCGTAATCCGGAGTCTGGAGCAGACCCATCACCGCGCCGGGCGAATAGACCACCAACTGCTCCGCCGCCGCCTCCAACCCCATGTACACATCGAAATCCTGCGGGATCACGTCGTCGTACTCGTGCCACCAGTTCTGCACATTCGCTTGCTGCGCAAGCCCTTCCAGCGCTGCGGTCAGGGTGTCGTCCGCGCCTAGCACCGCGCAGATTTCGCGGATGTCGGCGGTGCGGAGTTTGGTCGGAAAGCGGCCGTTCTCGTAGCGCTGGACCGTGCTCGCGCTGATCTCGGCCTTCTGCGCAACCTCGTGCAGCGTCATCCCGGTCTGTGATCGCAGGTCGCGAAGGTATCGGCCGAGTTGCCGCCTGGGTACCGTACTGCCGGGTTCTGACATGTCGACCATCTCCTTCTCGGGTTCGAGGAGCTTTGATCCGGACCGGACTCGTCCCGGATTCTTGGGGACCGTGCTGGCGATACGCCGAAGTGCCCCCGGGAAATTCATCTCCGCCGGTCCCCACAGCTCGATCGTGATGTTCTGTGCGCGCTCACCCGGCAGCCCCCGAGGCGCGGGCCCGGCTCTATGAACCGGTACGCGGCGTGGCACCGCCGCGAAGATCTGGAGAGGTCACGAAGACAGCGATGGAACAGCAGACCAATGCGTCGAGCGAATGCTATAGCACCGAGATACTCGGTACCCGATACCCCAGTCTAACACTGGCACAACAGATTTCACCACGGCCCGACGAGCCGGACCTTATGGGCTGATCCCGTGACTAGGGAATTCGGAAGCCGGGGACCACGTGGTCGCGGGCGAACTGCCGACAGGCGGCCTCGTCGTCGACCGGGATCAGCGTCTGCGGAGTCAGCGCGAGCGAGAGCGCGTTGCGCGCGACGAGTTCGGCCAGCGGCAGCGGATCATACTGTGGCAGTTTGCCTTCCGTCTGCAGGCGGGTGATGAACTCGGCGACGTAGTCGCGCCCCAGCTCGATCACCGGCGCGCCCTGCACGGTGAGGTAGGGCAGCACGACCTCCGGTTCGGTGGTCAACAACCGGTCCAACAGTTTGTTGCCGCGCAACCCGTCCAGGAAGGCGACGAACAGTTCGACGATCTGATCCTCGGCGCTGGCGTCGCGATCGATCTGACGCTGCACCGCGGCGTCGACCTGTTCCACGAATTGGCGTGCCTGCCACAGCCCGACGGCCTGAATCAGATCGGATTTGCCGGCGAAGCGCCGATACAGCGTCGCCAGCGACAGCCGGCCGCGCCGCGCGACCTCGACCATGCTGGTGCGTTTGATGCCGAAATCGAGGAAAGCCAGCAGTGCCGCGTCGAGTACCGTGGTCTGATTGCGGTCCTCCGGACCCGCGCCGCGAACCAGCGGCAGGAGCCGAGTCGACAGTCTGGTCGAGCCGGTCATGGTGGTTCCTCTCGTTCGCCCGGGTCGCGGACACGGTGACGCTCTCATCATCCCATATGGTCAGCGGCCTCGATTGACACGATGCCACACCGATGAGAAGGTTTATACGAAAGCTTCTCATATTCTCTCGCCGATCCGGCGGGGAGGAACAGGAGACGAGTCGACGATGACCGCCCCCCTGCGCGCGACCGAGCCGCTGCCCGAGATTCCGGGCAACGAACTGACCCCGGAGACGGTGCGCGAACACATCGACGGCGTGGCCGCCTTCCTGGGCGGTGCCGCGAACGTGATCATGCAGCTCAGCCATCCGCCGGTCGGCTACGGCGTACTGGAGAGCACGGTCGACAGCGGCAAGGTGACGTTGCACCCGCTCAAGCGGCTGCGCACCACGCTGACCTATCTGGCCGTGGCCTGGCTGGGCAACGACGAGGACGTGCAGAGCTATCGGGAGGCGGTCAACGCCTCGCACCGCCCGGTGCATTCGGGACCGAACAGCCCGGTCAAGTACAACGCCTTCGATCCGAAATTGCAGTTGTGGGTGGCGGCCTGCCTGTACTGGGGCGTCGACGATCTGTACCGGCGCATGCGCGGACCGATGGATCCCGAACTCGCCGAGCGTTTCTACCGCTACAGCGTCCGGCTCGGCACCGGGCTGCAGATGCGTCCGGAGATGTGGCCGGCCGACCGGGACGCGTTCTACGCGTTCTGGGAGGAGAACCTCGCGACGAAGACCATCGACGAGCCGGTACGCCGCTACTTCAACGATCTGATCGACCTGAAGATGCAGCCGCGCCTGATTCAGCTGCTGGCCGGGCGGTTCCATCGCTTCACCGTCACCGCCCTGCTGCCGCAGCATCTGCGCGACGAGATGGGGATGCGCTGGACCGCGCGCGACGAACGCCGGTTCCGATTCGTCCTGCGCACGATCTCGGCGGTGTGGACGCGGATGCCCACGGTGATCCGGGTCTTCCCGTTCAACTTCTATCTCGCGGACATGCGGCTGCGCCGGCGCTTCGGCCGACCGCTGGTCTGATTCAGCGCTCGGCGAGGGCGCGGAGGAAGAAGCCGAGGTTGGCCGGACGTTCGGCCAACCTTCGCATCAGGTAGCCGTACCACTGGTTGCCGTAGGGGATGTAGACCCGCACCGCGTGCCCGTCCTCGGCGAGGCGCCGCTGTTCGAGCGAGCGGATGCCGTAGAGCATCTGGAATTCGAAATCGCCCGGGGCGCGCCCGTTCCGGTCGGCCAGGTCGTGGGCGGCGGTGATCATGACCGGATCGTGGGTGGCGACCATCGGATACCCCGGACCGGCCATGAGCAGTTCCAGGCACCGCAGATACGACTCGTCCACATCGGCGGCGCGTTGGTAGGCGACGAACTCCGGCTCGCGATACGCGCCCTTGCACAACCGGATTCGCGCGCCCTCGGCCGCGGCGATGCGACAGCGATCCTCCGCGCGGCGCAGATAGGTCTGGGTGGCGACCGCCAACCAGGGATAGTCGGCACGCATCATGTGCACGGTCGACTCGGTGGTTTCCGTGGTGGTGTGGTCCTCCGCGTCCACGGTGATCCACACCCCCGCCTGCTGCGCCCGCTCGCACAGGGTCCGCAGATTCGCGGTGGCGATCTCCGGGCCCGCCAGCCCCAGCGACTGTCCCAGCGCCGAGAGCTTCACCGAAACCTCTACCGGCGCAACGGTTTGCGCCGATTGCCAGCGGTTCCATCGGGCCAGATCATCGATCAACGCGAGGTATTCGGCGACGGCGTCATCGGCCATCGAGCGTTCGGTCGTGTACTCACCGAGAAAGTCGACGCTCACCATCCGGCCGCTGCCCAGCAGCTCGCCGACGACCGGGGCCAAGTCGGCGCGGTTCTCACCGGCCACGAACCGGTGCACGACCTCGGCGGTGACCGGAAACCCGGTGATCGCCCGCTTCATCCGCACCGATCCGGCGGCGGCGAGGATCGCGGGGCGCAGCGGGTTCATCGTCGCCTGCCGGGTGGGGCCACCGATAAGCCGTTCATTCCGACTCCATATGCGGATAGCGGTAATCGGTCGGCGGCACGAAGGTTTCCTTCAGTGTCCGGGGCGCGACCCAGCGCAGCAGGTTCAGATACGACCCGGCCTTGTCGTCGGTGCCGGACGCGCGGGCACCGCCGAAGGGCTGCTGGCCGACCACCGCGCCGGTCGGCTTGTCGTTGACGTAGAAATTGCCCGCGGTGAAGCGCAGTGTGGTGGCGGCCCGGTCGATCGCGGCCCGATCGCGGGCGAAGACGGCGCCGGTGAGCGCATAGGGCGCCGCCGAATCCACTTCCGCCAGTATCGAATCGAAGGCTTCGGGGTGATCGTCGTCGTACACGTACACCGCCAGGATCGGCCCGAAGTATTCGGTGGTGAACGCCTCGTCGCGCGGGGTATCGGCCAGGAGCACGGTGGGCTCGACGAAGTAGCCCTCGCTGTCGTCGTAGGTGCCGCCCGCCGGTATGCCCAAACCGGCCGCGCGGGCCCGCTCGATCGCGGCGACGTTCTTGTCGTAGGCGCGCCGATCGATCACGGCCCCACCGAAATTGGATAGATCGGCCACGTCGCCGTAGCTCAGTTCGTCGACCTCGGTGAGGAAATCGTCGCCCATCTCCCGCCACAGCGAGCGCGGAATGTAGGCGCGGGAGGCGGCCGAACATTTCTGTCCCTGATATTCGTAGGCGCCGCGAATCAGCGCGGTGCGCAAGGCGTCCGGATCGGCCGAGCGGTGCGCCAGGACGAAATCCTTCCCGCCGGTCTCTCCCACCAGCCGCGGATATCCCTGGTAGTGGCCGATATTCGCGCTCACCCGCTGCCACAGGTGCTGGAAGGTGCGGGTGGAGCCGGTGAAGTGGATGCCGGCCAGGCGCGGATCGGTCAGCGCGGCCTCGGACAGTTCGATGCCGTCACCGGTGACCAGATTGATCACCCCCGGCGGCAGCCCGGCCTCCTCGAGCACCCGCATCGTGTAGTACGCCGCCAGCGTCTGGGTGGGTGAGGGCTTCCACACCACGGTATTGCCCATCAGCGCGGGCGCGGTCGGCAGATTCCCGGCGATCGCACTGAAGTTGAACGGGGTGATCGCGTAGACGAATCCCTCGAGCGGGCGATAATCCATCCGATTCCACACGCCCGCAGACGATTCCGGCTGCTGCGCCAGAATGTGGCTCGCGAAGGCGACGTTGAACCGCCAGAAGTCCACCAGCTCGCAGGGTGCGTCGATTTCGGCCTGGTGCGCCGATTTCGACTGCCCCAGCATGGTCGCGGCGGCCACCGTCTCCCGCCACGGCCCGGCCAGCAGGTCGGCGGCCCGCAGCAGCACCGCGGCGCGCTCGGTGAACGGCAGCGCGCGCCACTGCGGCGCGGCGGCCGTCGCCGCCTCGATCGCGGCCCGGCCTTCCTCCTGAGTCACATCGGCGTAGGTGCCCAGCACGTGCTCGTGCCGATGCGGCATCACGATCTCGGAGCGGGGCCCGGTCCCCGGCCGATGCTTGCCGCCGATCACGAGCGGCACATCGACCGTTCGCCCGGAGATTTCGGCAAGTTTGCCGATCAATAGTTCTCGTTCCCGGCTCCCCGGCGCATACGAGTGAACCGGCTCGTTCGCCGGAGTCGGGACAACCGTGACAGCGTCCATAACGCCAGGCTAGTCCCGCATCGGGGCGATGCTGCGATAAACCGACGAGTACGACGTGCGTCGCGTCGCCGGTTGATTGCTGAGAAAACCGAGCCGCGGCCCGGCCGCCGTCTCAGGCGGACAGCCGGACCGCCGCGGCCGCGATACGCTCGTCGGTCGCGGTCAGGGCGATGCGCACGTGCTCGGTGCCGGTGGGGCCGTAGAAGTCACCGGGTGCGGCGAGGATGCCGCGCTCGGCGAGCCAGTCCAGCGTGGTGCGGCAGTTCTCGCCGCGCGTGGACCACAGATACAGGCCGGCCTCGGAGTGGTCGATGCGGAAACCCGCCTCCTCCAACGCCTTTCGCAGCACCTCGCGGCGGGCGCGGTAGCGTTCGCGCTGCTGCGCCTCGTGCCGGTCGTCGGCCAGTGCGGCGGTCATCGCGGCCTGGATCGGGTACGGGACCATCATGCCGGAATGTTTGCGCACCTCCAGCAGCTCCCGGATCAACTCGACGTCGCCGGTCACGAAACCGGCCCGGTAGCTGGCCAGATTCGACGTCTTCGACAGCGAGTGGATGGCCAGCAGACCGGTGTGGTCGCCGTCGCTGACGCGCGGGTCGAGGATGGATACCGCCTCGGCGTCCCAGGTCAGGCCCAGGTAGCACTCGTCGGAGGCGACGATCGCGCCGCGTTCGCGGGCGAAGGACACCACCTTGCGCAGATGGTCGATGCCGAGCACCCGGCCGGTGGGATTGGACGGTGAGTTCAGGTAGATCAGCGCCGGCGATTCGGGGCCGAGCCGAGTCATGCCGTCCGCCCGCAGAATTCGCGAACCCGACAACAGCGCACCCACCTCGTAGGTCGGATACGCCACCTCGGGAATCACCACCAGATCCGCGGGGCCGAGGCCCAGCAGTCGCGGCAATCCGGCGATCAGTTCCTTGGTGCCGATCACCGGCAGCACCGCATCGGAGCCGATGCCGGACATGCCGAAGCGGCGCGCGACCGCCGCCACCGCGGCCTCCCGCAGTTCGGGAGTGCCGTAGGTGGCGGGATACCCGGGGACGGCGGCGGCCGAGTCGAGCGCGGCGCGGATCAGCGGGTCGACCGGGTCGACCGGTGTGCCTACCGACAGGTCGACGATGCCGTCGGGATGCGCCGCGGCGCGAGCCTTGGCCCCGGCGATGGTGTCCCAGGGAAAATCGGGCAGCAGACTGCTGACCCGCACACGATCGCGGATCACCGAGGCGCTACCTACTCGTTCGCCATCGGCGGCAGCGCGGCGATGAACGGCACGTCGTAGTCCGTCTTGCCGACCTTGGTTGCGCCGCCGGGCGAGCCGAGGTCGTCGAAGAAGTCGACGTTCGCGTTGATGTACCCGCTCCACTGGTCCGGGGTGTCGTCCTCGTAGAAGATCGCTTCCACCGGGCACACCGGCTCACATGCACCACAGTCCACGCACTCGTCGGGTTGGATGTACAGCATGCGATTGCCCTCGTAGATGCAGTCCACGGGGCATTCCTCGATGCACGCCTTGTCCTTCACGTCAACGCACGGTTCAGCGATGATGTACGGCACTGCCGTTCTCCTAGTCTGTCCTTGCCTGCGGGACACTTCCGCCCGCGCAACAGTATCCCGGGGACTCACATTACAACTGGTCAGCCTTGCCTAACTTGTCGATCCCGACGGGATGCGACACACCGTCTCCGGCGCTGTTCGCCGCCCGGTCCGGCGGTGTCCGATTCGCCGGTCCGGCGGTGTCCGAATCGCCGGAGCCGCCGGTGTGCGCGACGCCCGCCTCCGAAGTTCCGCGGCGCGGGTCCGCCAGGCGGCGCCGACGAATCAGCCGACGGTCAGCGGCAGGGCCGACACCTGGTGTTTCGGTATCCCGTAGGTAGTGGTGCGCTCCCGCACCGGGCGACCGATCCCGGCGCCGATCTCGACCAGTTCGGCCACCGACTTCGCCGAGCCGTGCTCCGATCCGGCCATCCGGGAAATGGTCTCCTCCATCAACGTACCGCCCAGATCGTTGGCGCCGCCGTTGAGCATCACCTGGGTGCCGGTGATGCCCAGCTTCACCCAGCTGGTCTGGATGTTGGCGATGCGCCCGTGCAGCATGATGCGGGCCAGCGCGTGCGCGGCGCGGTTGTCCCGGATCGTCGGCCCCGGCCGCGACGCGCCCGCCAGATACAGCGGCGCGCTCTGGTGTACGAACGGCAGCAGCACGAATTCGGTGAACCCACCGGTCTCGTCCTGGATGCCGCGCAGCACCCGCAGGTGGCCGACCCAGTGCTTCGGATTGTCGACGTGGCCGTACATCATCGTCGAACTCGACGGAATGCCGAGTTTGTGGGCGGTGGTGATGACGTCGATCCACGCCGAGGTGGGCAGCTTGCCCTTGGTGAGCACCCAGCGCACCTCGTCGTCGAGAATCTCCGCCGCGGTGCCCGGAATCGTATCCAGCCCGGCCTCTTTCAGCGCCGAGAGCCAATCGTGCACGCTCTGCCCGCCGCGCGAGGCGCCGTTGACGATCTCCATCGGGCTGAACGCGTGCACATGCATCGACGGCACCCGCTTCTTGACCGCCCGCACCAGATCGGCGTACCCGGTGACCGGCAGGTCGGGGTCGATGCCACCCTGCATGCACACTTCGGTCGCGCCTTCCACATACGCTTCCCAGGCGCGTTCGGCGACCTCGTCGGCGGAGAGGGTGAAGGCGTCGGCATCGCCCTTGCGCTGCGCGAACGCGCAGAACCGGCAGCCGGTGTAGCAGATGTTGGTGAAGTTGATATTGCGGTTCACCACGTAGGTCACGTCGTCGCCGACGGTGTCGCGGCGCAGCTGATCGGCCAGCGCGGCGATGGCGTCGAGTTCCGGGCCGTCGGCAGTGGCCAGCGCCAGGTACTGGTCGTCGGTGAGCCCGGCCGGATCCTTCTCCGCGGCGCGCAGGGCGCTCAACACGTCGGTGTTGAGCTTCACCGGCGCGCTGAGTGAAAGTACTTGTTCCCGAACGGTTTCCCAGTCGCCGAAGGCGCCGAGGCCGTCGCTGTCGAGCCCGGAATCGCTGCGCGACTCGGTATTGCGGCCCTCGGTGTCGATGGCGGTGTTGAGATCCACCCGGCCCAGCGACTCCCAGGACTGGTCGGGTTCTTGCCACGGTCGACCGGACGGATACACGTCGCGGGCCAGTCCGGTGCGCGAATCCGCCAGTGCGCCGACATGTCCCAGCACGCGCGGGTCGATCCAGGGATTGCCGGCGAGTACATATTTCGGATGGGCCGTGAGCCGCTCGGTCAGCACATAGCCGGCCTGCGCGGTCACCTCGGCGAGCACCTCGAGGTTCGGCCACGGCCGCTCCGGATTCACATGGTCCGGGGTCAGTGGCGACACCCCGCCCCAATCGTCGATACCGGCATCGATCAGGGCCCGGCACTCGTCGAGCGACACCAGATTCGGCGGGGCCTGAATCCGCATCTTGGGCCCCAGCAGCAACCGGGTCACCGCGATGGTGGCGCGGAACTCCGCGAGATCCGCATCGGGGGTGTCGCGCATGGCGGTATCGGACTTGGCCAGGAAGTTCTGCACGATCACCTCCTGCACATGCCCGAAAGCCTTGTGCGACTTGCGGATCGCCAGAATCGAGTCGACGCGCTCGGCGTAGGTCTCACCGATGCCGACGAGGATGCCGGTGGTGAACGGGATGCTCAGCCGTCCGGCATCGGTGAGGGCGCGCAGCCGGACCTGCGGATCCTTGTCCGGGCTGCCGTAATGCGCCTGACCGCGCTCGGTGAACAGGCGCTCGGAGGTGGTCTCCAGCATCATGCCCATCGACGGGGCGACCGGCTTGAGTCGCGACATCTCCGCCCAGCTCATCACCCCCGGATTCAGATGCGGCAGCAGGCCGGTTTCCTCGAGCACCCGGATCGACATGGCGCGCACGTAGTCGAGAGTGGAATCGTAGCCGCGCTCGTCCAGCCACTGCCGCGCCTCCGGCCAGCGGTCCTCCGGGCGATCGCCCAGCGTGAAAAGCGCTTCCTTACAACCCAATTCGGCGCCCTTACGGGCGATCTCGAGCACCTCGTCGGGTTCCAGATACATGCCGTGGCCGTCGGCGCGCAGCTTGCCGGGCACCGTCACGAATGTGCAGTAATGACATTTGTCGCGACACAGGCGGGTGAGCGGAATGAACACCTTGCGGGAATAGGTGATGGGCAGGGTGTCCCCCGAATACGTCTCCCGCAACCCGGCATCCCGCACCCGCGCCGCGGAGGCGGCCAGATCCTCGAGATCCGCACCGCGCGCGTGCAGCAGCACCACGGCCTCGTCGAGATTGAGCGTCGCCCCGTCGCGCGCACGCCGCAAGGCTCTGCGCATGGCCGAAGAACTCGGCGGAACGGGCGGTACACCAGGAGTCGGTAGCCCAGTGTGCGGTTGTTCGTTCACGCCGTCGATCATGCGCCAACCATCCGAGTGTTCTCCCTTCGGTGCCCTGTGACGTGAGACAACCCGGGGGCCTTCACGGGTTATTCCTGCTTCGGGCGACCAGTTTGCGCCCGGAACGACGCCGCCGACGAGTGCGCTGGTGAGAGCGTCGACAGGTGGCGGGCGCGTTAGGCTGCCGGTCACACCGGATACATACGAGGCGGCGATGCCATGCGATTCGGGTTACGCGGATTGGGAATCGGCTCCGGCTCCCGGCCGGAGATCGTCCGGGCGACCGCCCGGCATGCCGAACGCCGCGGTTTCGCGACACTGTGGTGCGGCGAGCACGTGGTGATGGTCGACGACTCGTCGTCTCCCTACCCCTACTCCGACGACGGCCGGATCGCCGTCCCGGCCACTGCCGACTGGCTCGATCCGTTCGCCTGCCTGACCTACGCCGCCGCGGTCACGTCGACCATCCGCTTGGCCACCGGCATCGTCCTGCTGCCCGAGCACAACCCGGTGATCATGGCCAAACAGGCCGCATCACTGGACCGGCTCAGCGGCGGCCGATTCGGTCTGGGCATCGGAATCGGCTGGTCCAGGGACGAGTTCGACGCACTCGGCATCGCATTCGACGGGCGAGCGGCCCGCACCGCCGACTACGTGCACGCCCTGCGAACGCTGTGGCGCGACGACCCCGCGACCTACGACTCGCACTACGTCTCCTTCCGCAGCATCCGCGTCAACCCGAAACCGACCCAGCCCCATCTGCCGATCCTCGTGGGCGGAAACAGCGACCGAGCGCTGCGGCGGGTCGCCGACTGGGGAGACGGCTGGTACGGCTTCAACCTCGACGGCGTGTCCGCGGTTGGCAACCGGCTACAACTCTTGGCCCGGTTCTGCGCGGACGCCGGACGCGATATCGCCGACCTGTACCTGGCCGTGGCCCTGCGAAACCCGGCCCGCGCCGACGTCGCCCTGCTCGGCGATCTCGGCATCACGGAACTGGTGCTCGTCGACGCCCCACCGGACAGCGCCGAGGAATGTCCCGTTTGGGTCGATCGGCTCGCCGACCGATGGATCACCTGAAACATGTCACGATGGCTGGTATGACCCGGTCGCCGGAAGTCTCGCCCGCGCGCACGATATCGGCCGCTCCGGCGTGGCGGGCCAGTCGGCGGGCACCGCTGTTGTGGGCGGCCGGGCCGGCGATCTTCTGGGCGTTCGTGCTGGTGGGTGAGCTGGTGTGGGTGGTGCTGGACGGCTCGCATCGGGCGTGGGCGCTCGCTCTGGTGGCGGCGACGGTGGTCGCTGCCGGGTTCGGCGTCGGGGTCGTGCCGGTGTGGCGATACGCGGTGCATCGGTGGGAGGTGACCGACACCGCGGTCTACACGCGGACGGGGTGGTTCAACCAGGAGAGCCGGGTCGCGCCGATTACGCGGGTGCAGACGGTGGATACGCATCGGGGGCCGTTGGAGCGGATGTTCGGGTTGGCGACGGTGACGGTGACCACGGCCTCCTCGGCGGGCGCGGTGCGGATCGCGGCGCTGGATCTGGAGGTCGCCGAGCGCACCGTGAACCGGCTGACCGATATCGCGTCGATTCATCGGGAGGATGCGACGTGAGTGATCCGCAAGTGGGGGCAACCGCCGACTGGCGCCGGCTGGATATGCGGATGCTGCTCGTGCATCCGGTGCGGGAATTGTTCAAATACATTCCCGTGCTGCTGGGCGCGGTGATCGTGGGGACCCAGAGCGGCGGGCCGGCGTGGAGTCCGGTGGCGGTCGCGGTGGTGATCGTGGCGTTCGCGTTGACGCGGTGGTTCACCACCAGTTACCGGATCGGCGCCGACTCCGTGCAACTGCGCCGGGGCTTGCTGCAGCGACGGACCCTGACCGTGCCGCGGACCCGGATTCGGTCGGTGGACGTGCACGCGGACCTGATGCATCGGCTGCTCGGATTGGTGGTGCTCGTCATCGGCACCGGGCAGCACGCCGATCGGGAGAAGCGGTTTCACCTCGACGGGGTGGATGCGCGGCAGGTTCCCGAACTGCGGGCCTTGCTGTTGCGGCCGGCCGAGAACACGGAGCCGGGCACCGGTGCGGCAACCGGCACGCCGAACGCGAATCCCGGGTCTTTCGGTCACACGGCCGACAGCGGATCGGCGACCGAACCTAGGATCCGTGCCCATTCGAATACGCCCGCACATCAAGGCACTTCGGTCCACAACGGGATCACCGCCGGCCGGTCCGCACTCCAGCGAGCCCTGAGCGGCGATACCGACGATCTCGCGGACGAAGCGATCGAGATCGGGCATTGGCAGCCGCGCTGGGTTCGGTACGCACCGTTGTCGCTGACCGGCCTGGCCATCGTCGGGCCGGTGATCGGCCTGGCCGCGAAGGTCGGGGTCGCCGATGTGCTGGTGCGTTCGCACGCCGTGCAGGACTTGACCGAGCACAGTGCGGTTTTCATCGCCCTCGCCGTGACGGGGGCGGTCACGGTGCTGCTGGTGATCGCCGCGATCGCCGCCTGCGTCCGCTACCTCACCACGTATTTCGGGCTGCGGGTACTCGACGACGGCGCGGCGCTGCATATCCGCGGCGGCCTGTTCACCACCCGTCAGACCACGCTCGACCTGTCCCGACTGCGCGGTGCGACGGTCAAGGAACCGCTGCTGCTCCGGCTGGCCGGTGGCGCCGAACTCGAGGCCATCATGACCGGCACCAGCCCGCGCCAGAAGCTCCTCCCCCAAGCGCCGCGCGCCGCCGTCGACCGCACCCTCGCCCAGCTCCTCACCAGCGGATCCCGCCGCACCGACGCCACCCCGGCGGGCGGCGCTGCGATCACGTCCGCCGCCGCCCCCGCGTTGGTGGCGCTCGAACAGCACGGCCCGCGCGCACGGCGCCGGCGCTACACTCGCGCTTTCATGCCCGTGTGGGTCCTGCTCGCCCTCCTGGTCGCGATATCCCTTGCCGGACTTCATGTTCCGCTGTGGGCCTGGATTCTCCTCGCGGTCGTCGCGCTCTTCGCGGCGGCGCTGGCACACGATCGATATCGCGGACTGGGGCATGCGGTGATCCCGTCGGACGGCGCGCGTCCGGTCTGGCTGATCACCCGGCGCGGATCGCTGGATCGCGACCGTGACTGCCTGGAGGCGCCGGGTGTGATCGGGTGGACCGTGCGGCAGACCTTTTTCCAGCGGCGGGCGGGACTGGCGACCGTGATCGCGGCCAGCGCGGCCGGGAAGAAGAAGTACGGCATCGTGGATCTGCCCATCGAACGGGCGTGGGCGCTGATCGACCAGGTGACGCCCGGGCAGCTGGGCGTGCGTGCGGAACACGAGACGACGCCCGTTCCGACACCGGACCACACCGTCGCGAAACTGCGTGCAACCTGACGCCGATGCTGCTGCGCGGCACCGATCACCGAACTGCATGTGACCGGCAGTTCTCCCGTCAAAACTCGGCGTCGCACCCGGAAAATGAGCCATATCTGCGTGTATGTGGCAGATAAGTAAGCGCGGATTCACGCATCGTGATACAACTCACCCCAGTGTTGTGAAAGGTGAGCTTTTATGGATCCGACAGCGAAGCAGCGCGCAGCCCTGGGCCTGATCTGCGATACGTTCACACCGGGCGACGGGCTGAGTTTGCCGTCGGCGACCGAATTAGGTTCCGTGGCTACGGTTTTCGACATCCTGAGCCGCAACCCGCGCCCCTCCGAGGCGAAACAGCTCGCCACCCTGCTCGATCTGTGGGATTCCCGATTGGCGGGGGTACTGCTCGGCAACCGGGGCCGGCGCTTCTCGGCGCTGACCGCCGACGAGCGCGAGCGCACCCTGCTCCGCCTCGGCGATTCCCGAATCGCGCTGAAGCGCAAGCTGTTTCAGGCGCTCAAGCAGGCCGCTCTGCTGTCCTACAACGTCACGCCGGGCCCCACGGGTAGCCACCCGCTGTGGAAGGCCATCGACTATCCGGGCCCGCCCGGCACGCTCGCCTCGGCGCCGGCGCCCGCCCTCTCCGTGCTGCGTCCGACCGCAGCGACCACACTGACCTGCGATGTCGTCATCGTCGGTTCGGGGGCCGGCGGTGGCACCGCCGCCGCCGTACTGGCCGAGGCGGGTCTCGACGTCATCGTGCTGGAACGCGGAAACTATTACGACGACCGGGATTTCGGCACCGGGGAACTCGACGCCCTGCTCAATCTGTACGCACCCGGCCCGCCCGCCACCAGCGAAGGCCAGATCACCCTGGTCGCGGGCACCTGCCTGGGCGGCGGCACGGTGGTCAACTGGAGCACCTCGCTGCGCACGCCCGACGAGGTGCGCGCCGAATGGGCCGGACTCGGTGTGCCGCAGTTCGCGCAGGACGAATTCACCGCCGCCCTCGACGCGGTGACCGGCCGTCTCGGCGTCAACGACCGCCACTCCCCGCTCTCGGCGCGCGACAGCGTGCTGGAACGCGGCGCCACCGCTCTGGGCTGGCATATCGACACCCTGCCCCGCAATGTCGGCGACGCGTGCGACGCCGGGGTCGAATGCGGTCGCTGCCCCTACGGCTGCCGCATCGGCGCCAAGCAGTCGGTCACCAAGACCTGGCTCGCCGATGCCGCCGAGCACGGCGCCCGGTTCGTCGTCGACGCGAATGTGCGGCGCATCCTCGTGAACAACGGTCGCGCAGAGGGAGTCTCGGCCGTGAGCTCGAACGGCGCCCCGATCGAGGTGCGGGCCCGCGCCGTGGTCGTGGCCGCCGGTGCGGTGCAGACCCCGGCGCTGCTGAAGCGATCGGGTCTGGGCAACAAGAACATCGGCGACTATCTGCGACTGCATCCCGCCGCGGCGGTCTTCGGTGTCTTCGACGAGCCGATCCGGCCGTGGGAGGGCGGTATGCAGGCCCGGATCAGCCGTCAGCACCGCGATCTGGACGGCAACGGCTACGGCGTCATCTACGAGACCGGTCCCATCCATCCCGGCATGGGCGTCGGTTTCATGAACTGGCGCGGCGCGGCGGCCTACCGGACGAATCTGCTGGAACTGAACAAGTCGGTGGCCCTCGGAGTGATCACCCGCGACCGCGACCACGGCAGTGTCGGCGTCGACAAGAACGGTGAACCGGTGGTCTCCTATCGGCTCTCCGACCACGATCGCGGCCATCTGCACACCGGAATCCTCGGCGCCGCACAGATTCTCGAGGCCGCCGGGGCACGCCGCATCTATTCCGGCCAGCAGGCCGGCCCCGCCTACGAGCCCGGACGCACCGGGTCGCACGCCGAATTCGCCGCCGCGTGCGCCGCCGCCGGCTACGAACCCGGGCAGTGCGCGATGGGCGCGCTGCACATCATGGGTTCGGCGCGGATGGGCGGCTCCCCGGACATGTCGGCGGCCGACCCCGACGGCGCCACCTGGGACGTGCCGAACGTCGTCGTCGCCGACGCGTCCTGCTTCCCCACCGCGTCCGGGGTGAATCCGATGGTCTCGATCGAGGCGATCGCCCATATGAACGCGAAACGCCTTGCGGCGCGGTTGCGCTGAGCAGTGCCGGCGGTACTCCGCCGTGTCAGAGCCCGCGAATACCGTCCAGCAGCGCCTGCAGCAGGCCTACGTCGGATGCCTCGTCCTGACGAGGCTGGCGGTATTCGAGGCGGCCGTCGTCGATGAGGTCGCCGATGAGCACCTTCGTCATTGTCAGCGGAAGTTCCAGCCGCGCAGCGACTTCCGCGACCGACTGCGGTGTGCGGCACAACTCCACGATGGCGGCGTACTCGGGTTCGTGGCGGCGCAGCGCCGCGCCCCGGCCGATATCGACCACCAGGGTCAGCATGTCCAGCTCCGGCCGGTTGCTGCGGCCACGCCCGTGCGTGACCGCGTACAACCGGACCAGCGGTCCGGCCTCGTCGTCGAACCAGGCGTCACCGTCGTTCACGGTGACTCATCGTCGGTCGACGGCGAGATGTGAACCGACCCGCTGCACGGTCTGGTTCATCGCATACGCGACCATGCCCAGATCGGCGTTGTCCGCGGCCAGCAGGCCCAGGCAGGCGTTGTCGCCCGCGGCGGTGATGAACAGCACCGCCCGGTCGAGTTCCACCATGGTCTGGCAGACACCGCCGGCGTCGAAATGGTGTCCGGCGCTGCGGGCCAGGCTGTGCAGCGCGGAAGCCATCGCACAGAACCGCTCGGCATCGGAGTTCTCGAGCTCCGAGGAGTTACCCAGCAGCAGTCCGTCGGTGGACAGCAGGACCGCGTAGCGCACGCCGGTGAGACCCTTCACCAGATCATCGAGCAGCCAGCCGACGTCACTTCGGTTGGGATTAGCCATCTTCACCCTCGTCTGTGTCGAATTGTGATGCCGTGGAGCCGGTTTCGGCAGCGGGTCGGCGGCCCTGCCGAGTGCCCTGCTCGACGGCGCTGATCAGGTTGCGAGCTTGATCGGCGGTGCGTTGCCGAACGGTATTCGAGCCGGCCGCGGGCGTATCGGCGCGATCGGCCGAACGCACCCGGCGCGGCAGCGGCGGGCGGCCCTCACCGGCGCGAACCACGCCCGGAGTGGTCACGGGCGCACCGAACACCCCGGTCGCGGGCGCGGAATCGATGTGCTCGGAGGCCGAGGTGAACCAGGCCGAGCGTCGTGTGCCCGGGTCCGGATCGGTCGCCGGTGGCGTGGACACTTCGGTCACCGGAACATCCTCGGCGACAACCACTTCGGCACGGACGGCGGAAGCGTTGGTCGCCGGTCCGAGCACGGCGAACTCACCGGTGGCGGGTCCCGGATCCTCGAACTCCGTACCGTTCACGTCGCCGGCTTCCAGCACCGGCGTTCCGATCAGCACCACCGCGCGCACGCCGCCGTACACCGATTCGCGCAGCTTCACCGAAATACCGTGGCGGTTGGCCAGTTTCGCGACCACGAACAGTCCGAGCCGGGTGTCGCTGGAGAGTGCGGCCACACTGAACTCCGGCGGATGCGACAGCATCTCGTTGCGCCGGTCGAGCTCGTCGGCGGTCATGCCCAGGCCCTGGTCGACGATCTCCACCGCTACCCCGCGACCCACCACCGCGGCATGCACCTCCACCCGCGCCTGCGGCGGCGAATACGAGGTGGCGTTGTCCATCAGCTCGGCCAGCAGGTGGATCAGGTCGGCGACCGCGGTGCCCATCACCCGGGTGCGTGGAATGCGGCCGATGCGAATTCTGGTGTAGTCGAGGCTTTCCGCGACCGCGCCGCGAATCACCTCGATCAGCGGCACCGGATTGCGCCAGCGCCGGCCGGGCTGCTTACCGCCGAGGATGATCAGATTCTCGGCGTTGCGGCGGGCGCGCGTGGCCAAATGGTCGAGCTGGAACAGCAATTCGAGCTGGTCGGCATTCTCCTCGCGCCGCTCGGCCTGGTCCAGCAGCGCCAGTTGACGATGCACCAGCGCCTGGCTGCGATGGGCGATATCCAGGAAGATCGTGTTGATACCGGCGCGGGTATTCGATTCCGCGACCGCGGCCGATACCGCCGCCACCTGTGCCCGGTTGAACGCCTGCGCGACCTGGCCGAGTTCGTCGGAACCGAAGTCCAGCCGCGACACCTCCAACGGGGCATCCACCGTCTCGCCCGCCGACACCCGGCGCATGATGTCGGGAAGCCGTTCATCGGCCAATTCCAGTGTGTCGCGGCGCAATCGGCGCATCCGGCCGATGAACCGGTTCGCCAGCACCAGCGAGGCGAGGAAGGCCAGAACCGACACCAGCAACACCGCACCGCCGCCGGCCAGCGATCCGATGGCGGTGCGGTCACCCTGATCCCGCGCCTCGGCATGCGCGTCCCGGCTCTTGTCCTGCCACAGTGTCAGCAGTCCGGACGCGATCTGCGCGGAACCGTCCTGCCAGGCCTGCAGGGTCATCGGCAGCGGTTTCGCGGTCTGCCGGGTCGTACGCGAACGCGTGGTGTCGCCGGCCCGGGTACTCGAGTCGGCATCGTCGGTGCCCGGTGTCGGACCGCGCGCGGCGATCGCATCGGCCATCTCGTTGATCTGGGCCCACGCCGGGCTGTTCACGATCGCGTCGAGCTGATCCGCGCGTTGGCCCTTCAGCACCGAGAGCGAATAGGCGATCTGGCCGCGGTATTCACCCAGATAGTTGATGTACTGGGTCCACTGCGCGGGCGTCGACGTGTTCGTCACCAGGAACAATTCACCGAGTGTCGTGGCTTCGGACAGCGCCTCCGCGGCCCGCATCACCTGGACGGCATAGCCGAGTTGCACGGCGATGCCGGCGTCCGGTGCGACCCGGGCAGCCAGCATCGAGGCATCGATGATCGCCGCGGTGAAGCGGCTGAACAGTCCGAAAACCTGATCGGCCGGTGCCTGGCCGGAATCGATGCCGCGACGCACCAGCGGCAACTGTGCGAGCAGCTGGCCGTAGGCGGCGATATCGGCTCCGGAGTTGTCCGGATTCATCTTCTGCGCCTCGTCGCCCTTGGCGGTGAGGGCGGCCAGCGCCGCATCCGAGCGCTGCCGCGCCACCGTCAATTGTGCTGTGGCGCTGGGATCACCCGCCAGTTGCAGCATCGAGAGCCGGCGTTCCTCGCCGAAGGTCTCCATGATGGCGACCGCGGGAGCCGCGGTGCTGCTGGCGAGTTCGGCCCACTGCCGGGCATCGCGGCCCGACCGCACCAGATACGACGCCGCGCCCACGCCGATGGCGAGCAACGTGACGCTGGAGATCAGCACGATCGCGAGCAGGCGCACGCGCACACTGACCCGCCCGCGCACACCCCGGCTCATCAGGCCGAGCCAGCGCGAATCCTTTGTGTTCACAGGCAATCCAGGAAGCTTCGACCACTCAACCACGGGTGATCTTCCTGTTGTCGGGCGATGTCCGCGCGCATTCGGATCTCGGCGCACCCGAGCCAACCGGCCAGCTGAGCAACCGGCCCCCACTTCCTAACCACACCACCCGCCGGGCGGCAGAACCACAGATAACGCCTGAGAGACTAACCGACCCTCCGGCCCGCTACAGCCGTTCGCCGATATCTCTTTCCGGCAATGCCTTTCCCGCGACCGGCACCGGTTCAGAGCGTGGCGGGCGTGGCCTTCGGACGCAGGAACGCGCGGCGGAACAGATAGAAACCCACCGGCACGATGCCGCACGCCAGCAAGAGCGGAGAGGTCCACGAATCGGTCAGCAGCACATCGCCGCCGGGCCCGGTGGTCGAGCAGATCAGGAATCCGAACAGCCACGCGATCACCGGCAGCCCCATCGCGGCCGGGCGCGACACGACCACACCCATTCCCCGCACCAGCAGCACGTTCACCACCGCGGCGACCAGGGCCGCGATCGGGAACGGCGTGGCGCCGATGTAGAGCGGCAGATAGAGCACCTCGAGCACGACCGAGAGCAGCCCGTCGAACACCAGCACCGCCGCCAGCACGCCGCCGAGCACCGGCCAGGCATACTTCGACCCGCCGGGCACATACGCGGTCCGGCTGGTCGTCGCGGCCGTCACGGTACCGGCGGGAAGCCGAGCAGGGTCAACAGATGACTCTGCATATCGACGAATCCGTAGAGCACCGACAGGTACAGATCGTGCTGCGCCTGCCAGTTCGGCTTCTGGCTCTCGACGAACGCGACGATGGCGTCCTGCAGGCTCCAGTTGTACATGCCCAGCAGTCTAAGCCGAAGCACCCACGATCAGGCCAGCCCCGGTGCAGGCTCCCACGGTCGATCCAGCCCGGCGAACAGATCGTCCTCGTGTCCGTCCGGGCCCACCGGCCCGAGACGACCACGCACCAGCACGTAGTGCTCCTCCGGCAACACCGGCTGGGCGACATTGTTCGACAGCGCGAATTCGCGGCCCGAGGGCGCGACCGTCACCTGAGTCGCGTGCGCGCGCAAGGCGGCGCGCTTGGCCGCCAGCACATCCGAGACATCGACCGTGGTGGTCACGGTCTCACTCGACACACAGGCCAGCTCGCCCACCGCCGGCAACCGCCATCCGCTCGGCAGGGCCCCGGGCAGACGATCGACCGTGCGGCGGGCCAAGGCCTCGGTATGCCGGCGCAGCACGTCGGCGTCGGTCACCGTCCAGTACACCTTCGGTGTATCCCAACCCTTTTCGGCCGCCGCGGCCACCGCGTCCATGGTGACCCGATGGGCACGCATATGGTCGGGATGGCCGTAGCCGCCGCGCGGGTCGTAGCCGACCACCACGCGCGGGCGCAGCCGCAGCAGCACCTCGCTCAACTCCGCCACCGCGGCCGGCCCGGAATCGACGAAGGCACGCGGGTGCGTCGGCACCAAGGGCTTGGGGTCGGCGGTCGTACCGGTCATCCCGGAATCCCGCCAGCGACCCGCCCCGCCGAGAAAATGCGGCGCATCGACACCGAGGGCGGCCAGCGCTGCGGTCAGCTCGTGGATGCGGAAGCCGCCCAGCTGATCGGCGTGGGCGCTGGTCAGCTGTTGCCAACGCTCCCCGATGACCTCGCCCTCCTCGCCGAGCGTGCAGGTCACCACGGTCACCGGAACCCCACGGGCGCGGTAGTGCGCGATGGTGCCGCCGGTGGCGATCGACTCGTCGTCGGGGTGGGCGTGTACCAGAACCAGTCCGCCGGTTGCGGTCACGACAGCCGCCGCCAGGTACTCGCGCCGCCGAAGATTCCGACCTGAATCGAACCGCTCAGCGAAACCCCGTCCATCCGCGAACTCGCCGCGGCGACACCGGTGTCCTGCACGATCGGCAGCACGGTCGCCAGATCCCACAGCTTCGGCTCCGCATCACCGATCGCCTTGGGCACATCCACCCCGCGCAGCGCCGCGTCGATCTGCGGTTGCAGCGAGGGATCACAGATCCCGGCCACATTGCTCGGCGCCTTGCGGATGGCATCGATCTGCGAGGTGTCCTCCTGACCGGGCGCGGCGACCGGCGGACAGCCGTACCGCGAGGACAGGATCGTCGCCGGATCCTCACCGGCCCGCTCCCAGCCGACCACGGCATCGACGGTTCCGTCCGCGAGATCCTTGCCGTAGAGCTCATCGGCCGGCAGGCTGCGCACAGACGCATCGATTCCGGCGCTGCGCAGCTGGTCGGCGGCGGTGTTCGCGACGGCCAGCGTGGTCTGATCCTTGTCCACCGCGCCGATCCGAATCGTCAGGGTCCGGCCGTTCTTGGCGACCGGACGCGGCTGCGGCGCGGGCGAGGTCGTCGGATTACCCGCCGCGGGAGACTCGGGCGCACGGCCGAATCCGGCGTCGGCCAGCAGCCCGAACGCCTGGTCGGGAGACGGCCGCGGCGGGGCCGTCGGCGCGTATCCCGGATCCGAGGGCGCCAGGATCTGCGCCCGCACCGGATCCACCCACGCGCCGGTCTCGGCGCCCACCGAGGCCAGCAACGCCGGATCGAGCAGCCCCAGCACCGCATGGCGCACCCGCGGATCGGCCAGATCCCCTGACCGCCCGTTGAGCACCATCTGCATTTCCCGCGCCTGCGGCATGATCGCGGTGCGCACCTGCGGAATCGCGGCCAGCTGCGCCTGCGTCGCGACACCGCCGTGCACCAGCGCCATCTGGGCGTCCCCCGCGCGCAGCGATTCGGCCAGCTGCGCCGGAGTTCCGCCGCGCCGCAACAGAATCTGATCCGGCACCGCCGGAGTACCCCAGTAGCGGTCGTTGCGTTCGAGCAGGATCTCCTCGCGGCCCGCGTCGGCCTGCTTCACCCGGAACTGCCCGCCGGAGATCGGATTCTGATCGATCAGCCCACGTTCCACGGCCAGCGCCCGCTGGAAACCACCCGGTGCGTCCTTGAGCAGATGCGAGGGCAGCAGATCCGAAAACAGTTGCCGCCAAGCCGGATACGGCTGACTCATCGTCACCGTGACCGTCTTGCCGCCTTCCGAGGACTTCACATCGTTGATCAACCGGTAGCCCGCCGGATCCACCACCCCGGGCTGGCTGATCATCTGCTGCCACAGATAGCGGAAATCCTCGGCCGCGATCGGCGCCCCGTCCGACCACGACGCCTGATTCTGAATCTTGTAGGTCAGCGTGAACTGATCCGGCTGCGCCGGATCCGACGGCGTCACATCCGCCGACACCATCAACGCCGCATCCGGCACCCAATCCGTTCCCCCGGGCACGGTCGGCGACGGCACCGGACGAAACGGGCTCGGAAACACCATCGACGCAACGGCATTCGTCGCCGGCGACTGGTTCGACCGCAGATGCGGATTGAATCCGATCCCGATGTCGTCGACCGCCACCACCACCGTGGACTTCGTCGGCGTAGCCGGAGTCGTCTTCGGACTGTCGGTGCTCTCGATCGGCGGCGGCGGATTGGCGGTGCACGCGGTGAGCACTCCGAGCGCCAGCATCAGCACCAGTACCACGCGCCGCCCTGCACGCATACGAACTCCCGACATCACGAGACGTACTCTAGTGTTTTCGGCCTCCTACGCGTTCTGGGCGGCGCGGTCGCGGGCCTTGCGACGCGACGCCTCGCGGCCGCGTTCGGTGGCGCCCAGGATCACCTTGCGCACGCGCACGATCTCGGGGGTCACCTCGACGCATTCGTCGGCGGCGCAGAACTCCATGGCGCCCTCGAGGTCCAGCTGCAGCGGCTTGGCCAGGGTCTCGAGCACGTCACCGGTGGCCGAGCGCATATTGGTCAGCTTCTTCTCGCGGGTGACGTTGATGTCGAGATCCTCGGCGCGCGGGTTGATACCCACCACGTGACCCTCGTAGGTGTCGGCGCCCGGCTCCACGAAGAACTGGCCGCGGTCGGCGAGCTGAATCATCGCGAACGGGGTCACCGTGCCGGCACGGTCGGAGACCAGCGAGCCGGTGTGGCGGGCGCGAATCTCGCCGGCCCACGGCGCGTAGCCGTCGAAGACCGCGTTGGCGATACCGGTGCCGCGCGTCTCGGTGAGGAAGTCGGTGCGGAAACCGATCAGACCGCGCGAGGGGACGATGAACTCCATGCGCACCCACCCGGCGGAGTGGTTGCTCATCTGGACCATCTTGCCCTTGCGGGCGGCCAGCAGCTGCGTGACCGCACCCAGGTACTCGTCCGGGCAATCGATGGTCAGCTCTTCGAACGGCTCGTGCACCTTGCCGTCGACCTGTTTGGTGACCACCTGCGGCTTGCCGACGGTCAGCTCGAAACCCTCGCGGCGCATCTGCTCGACCAGGATCGCCAGCGCCAGCTCACCACGGCCCTGCACCTCCCAGGCATCCGGACGGCCGATATCGAGCACGCGCAGCGAGACGTTGCCGACCAGCTCCTGATCCAGGCGCGACTTCACCATGCGGGCGGTCAGCTTGTGGCCCTGCACCCGGCCGACCAGCGGCGAGGTGTTGGTGCCGATGGTCACCGAGATGGCCGGCTCGTCGACGGTGATACGCGGCAGCGCCACCGGGTTGTCCACATCGGCGAGAGTGTCACCGATCATGATCTCCGGAATACCGGCGATGGCTACGATATCGCCGGCCACGGCCTCCTCACCCGGCTTGCGCTCGACGCCGATGGTCTGCAGCAGCTCGGTGATCTTCACGGTCTTGACGCCGTCACCGTGCATCCACGCGACATTCTGGCCTTTGCGCAGGGTGCCGTTGTGGATGCGGACCAGCCCGATGCGCCCGAGGAACGGCGAGGCGTCCAGGTTGGTGACGTGCGCCTGCAGCGGGGCCGACGGGTCGCCCTTGGGCGCGGGCACGTACTTCAGCAGCACCTCGAACAGCTCGTCGAGGTTCTCCGCATCCGGCGCGCTGCCGTTCTCGGGGCGCTGGGTGGAGGCCTTGCCCTCGCGGCCGGAGGCGTAGAGCACCGGCAGATCCAGCGCCAGCTCGGCCGCCTCGGACGCTTCGTCGTCGAGGTCGGAGGCCAGATCCAGCAGCAGGTCGTGGCTCTCTTCGACGACCTCCTCGATCCGGGCGTCGGGACGGTCGGTCTTGTTCACGACCAGGATCACCGGCAGCGAGGCGGCCAGTGCCTTGCGCAGCACGAACCGGGTCTGCGGCAGCGGCCCCTCCGAGGCGTCGACCAGCAGTACGACACCGTCGACCATGGACAGACCGCGCTCGACCTCGCCGCCGAAATCGGCGTGACCGGGGGTGTCGATGACGTTGATCACAGTGACGCTGCCGTCGCCGTGATGACGATGCACCGCGGTGTTCTTGGCGAGAATGGTGATGCCCTTCTCGCGCTCCAGATCACCGGAGTCCATCACCCGGTCGACCGGCTCGGCACGCTCGGCGAAGGCACCGGACTGCCGCAACATGGCATCGACCAGCGTCGTCTTGCCGTGGTCGACATGAGCCACAATGGCGACATTGCGGAACTCGACAGACGACACGTTGAATCCTCCTGCTGAATGAATGGGTTGCGGCCGACCCGCGCCGTAGCGGGTCCGAACAAGGCAGGTGGACTGATCTCACCGGACATGCGGCCAGCTACACAGTACCGAAACCCGGTCGGCCACCGTTTCCGGCATCATGGTTGGTTACCCTGGGCCGCATGGGCAAGGTGAAGGCCAAGGAGGTCGCACACCTCACACCGAAGAAAAAGTGCTGCCGCAAGAAGAAGCGCTGCCTGAAATGCCCTGTCGTGGTCTCGAAAATGAAGAAGTGCCAGGCCGCCGGGGTCAAGGGCAAAGATCTCAAAAAGGCTCTCAAACTCGCGCGGGCGGCCTGAGCCACGACCGCTGGGGTAGAACCGAAAGTATGAGTACCCCATTGCTCTCCGACAGCGAGATCGCCACTGGGTTGCGCGAACTACCCGCCTGGACCCACACCGGCAGCAGCATCTCCCGAACCGTCGAGGCCCCGTCCTTCATGGCCGGCATCGAACTGGTGCGACGAGTGGCCGAATCCGCCGAGAAGGTCAACCACCACCCCGATATCGATATCCGGTGGCGGCGGGTCACCTTCACCCTCTCCACCCACTCCGAGGGCGGCATCACCCGCAAGGATCTCGCGCTGGCCGGCCAGATCGACCGCCTCGCCGATCAGAGCTGAACCGGCCTAACCCGCCACCGAACCCGCCGCGACCGCGGGCGCCGACACCGGTGTGCCCGGCCGCCCGCGCTGCGCGCCCGCCCAGATGATCCACAGATAGGTCGCGACCACGCCGAAAACGTAGATCGCACCCAGCCAGGCCAGGACGGCCGGGCGGGAGATCTCCCAGATCGTCGGCTGGAAGAAGGTCAGGATCCACGGAATGCCGACCAGCGTGGTCACCAGCCAGAATCCGGCCACCACCCGTGCCCCCGCGATCGAACGCAGCGGACCGTGCACCAGCCACATCATCAGCGGCAGCAACCACACCCAGTGGTGCGACCAGGAGATCGGCGACACCATCAACCCGAACAGCTGCACCACCAGCAGCACTCCGAGCCGATCGCCGAAATCGACCGCGCGCCAAGCGAACCAGGCCAGCACCACGGTCAGCAGCACCGCACCCAGCCACCACGGCCCGAACGGGATGCGGTGCCCCGCCACATACCAGGGCGCTCCCGCGTCGTGGCCGAGAATGCGGCTCAGCGCCCCGCGCAGCGACTGGTTGACCACCGAACCGACCGGGCCGATGCGGTTGGCGTCACCGATCAGCGGCCCGAAATAGGTCCGCGTCTCCGACGGCGAGATCAGATAACTCACTCCGATCGTCGCCGCGAACACCACCGCCGACCACACCGCGGCCGCCCACCGCCGCTGCGCCAGGAAATACAAACCGGTGATCCCCGGCGTCAGCTTGACGCCCGCGGCCACACCCACCAGCAGCCCCGACAGCCACCAGCGGGCGGAGTACGCCGCCGCCAGCCCGGCCAGGAGCAGGAACACATTCACCTGTCCGTAGTCCAGCGTCGTCCGCGTCGGCTCCAGCCACAGCCCCAGCGCGGTCCACAGCATCGCCGCCGCCCGCCGATCCGACTCCGCCGCCGAACCCGGCAAGAGCGCGAAAGCGATCCGCACCGACGCGTACAGCGCCACCACGATCAACCCGAACCACAGCAGCGTCACCAGCCCGAACGGCAGGAAATGCAGCGGATAGAACACCACGGCGGCGAACGGCGGATAGGTGAACGGAAGCGGGAAATTCGGAGTCTTGTCGGCATAGACGAAGTCGTAGAGATGCCCACTGCCCAAATTGGCCGCGCCCTCGACGTATACGCGCAGGTCGACCACGTCGAGCCCGTGTGGAAGCACGAACATCAGCACCAGACGGGCCACGACCGATACGGCCAGAACAGCCCCGGCCACGCGGATGTCGGCCAAACGGAGGTGTCGGGTCACGGGCGGTAATTCTGCCCTCGCTTCCCGTCGTGCGTAGCCCCGGGCATACGTCGACGACGTGTCCACCCTCAGCAGGTCTCGGCCCGCCTCGATTTTGGACTGACGGAGCGAAGGAGCGCAGCGACTGAGCGGAGGAGGGAAAAATCGAGGCCTAGGGGGCCGAGACCCCGCCGAAGCGAAGCGGAGGCCAAAGATACAGGTTATGTTCTGATAACGCGCCGGGCGCGGTGATCGGAATTGCCGGGCGGTGCAGGCAAGATCACACCCATGGCTGTACAACACGGCGGCACTGTCTTTAGAGTGTCGCGAAGCGATGCCCGCATCGCACGATGTTCTCGCATCACATGACGAGGTAACCCCGAGGTTAAGGACGGCAACACCAGTGCTTCGCACCAGAGGAACGCGGTTCGCATTGTCCGTGCTGGCCCTGACAGCCGGCGCGACACTCGCCGCGTCGACGATCGCGGTTGCCGAACCGGCACCGAAGGCCCAGGCCGTTGATGTTCCGCTGGTCCCGGAGGGCGTTCCGGTCGACGCGATCGCATCGCTGGCTCCGGCCATCGTCGGCGCTGCCGCCCAGGCGGGCAACATCGCCTCGCCGGGCGCTCAGACCATTCTCGATCAGGCGATCCAGCTGCTCGAGCAGTCCAATCTGCCGCCGCAGGTCAAGCAGACGTTGCAGGCCATCGTCGCCTTCCTCAACGGCAGCGGTGGCGGCGGTCCCGAGATCCCGAAGAACGGTCCTGCCATCGCGCAGTTCCTGTACCCGACCATCGGCAAGGACTGCATCGGCCCCGGTTCCGACTCGGTCGGCACCGCGCTCGCGGTTCCGGGTCCGGCCGAACTGCCCCCGCCCGGACCGGCCGCCGGTCAGGCCGGCTTCGTGTTCACCGCGCTGGGCACCAAAGGTCTGACGCCGCAGCAGAATCCGCCGATGACGGTCCAGTGGTACAACCTGGACAACCACCGCGGCGGCACCGTGGCGCTGACCGACGAGGCGCACATCAACCCCGACGGTCCGGCCACCCTGTCGGCCATCGTGGACACCGGCCCGGGTCGCGTCGTCTCGGTGATCGCGGGTTCCCTGACCACCCAGCCGGCCGCCGATCAGGCGCCGATCACCTGCTCGTTCCTGCCCACGCTGGGCCTGTTCACGGTGGCGTCGGGCCCCGCCCAGGCCGCGGCTCCGGTGAACCCGGCCGGCACGGTGCCCGCCGCGCACGCGGTGCAGCAGCCCGCAGCGGTACGCCCGCAGAACTGATCTCGAGCTCCCGACGGCCCGGAGATGTCGCGAAGGCGACACTCCGGGCCGTTTGCTGTCAATGCGCCGTGGGATGTCCCCGACTGTGGTAGACCGCTAGGTATGTCGACTGTCGATCAGCTCGAACGGTCTGCACCCGTCACGTCGGACACCGGCGCCGTCCCCCGCGGCCGGCGTGGGAAAGCCGGGCATTCGGTGATGTCGCGACGCTCCTACCGATCGGTGTTGTCCACCCGATCACATCGCTCGATCCTGTCGTTCCGATCCGAACGGTCGATCCTCTCGATCGGCTCGGCCTACTCCGTTTTGTCGATCGGCAGCGTCGGATCGGTGCTGTCGGTCGGTTCGGTGGGCTCGTTCTTCAGCCTCGGCTCGGCGTTCTCGGGCCTGTCGCGATGGTCGCTGCTGTCCTGGATGGGCGTGCGCGACGCACCCGAGGCGCGCCCGGCACTGACGGTCGTCCCGGACGAACCCGATCTGCTCGCCGACCCCACCTGCCACTGCCAAACGTAGGTAGCTGCCGATTCACCACGCGCTGGTGATCACCACTGCCCGTACTGCGCGGTGAGGATGTTGTTCACATCCACTCCCACCCCGTCGACCGTGCGATCGTCGATCTCGACCTGGTGCAGATTCGCTGCCGGGTGCACGAACCCCTTCGGCGTCCCCCAATTGTGTTGCCAGTACCAGGAACCCAGGCCGGCGACCTTGGCCAGTTCGATGGTCGGCGCATTGGCGTAGACGCCGACATTCTCGTTGCCGAGCACCGATTTCCAGCCCTCGAGGTACGGCGCGATGAGGGTGGCGAAATCGACCGGCGTCGGATTGTCGTCGATGGAGGCGTAGATCGGCACCCCGTCCGGGCCGCCGGCCTCGCGGTGCAACTGCAGACCGCGGTCGGCGTGACGCTTGCCGGCCTCGAGCCCGCCCTTCCAATCCGCGGTGGCACCCTTGCCGAACTGGTAGCACGACACCACGGTGAGCCCGGCCGCGTGCAGCGCGTCGACCTCGCTCGCGCGCAACGGCTTTCCCACCATCCATTCCGCGCCCGGGCGCCGGTCGGAGACATAGCGAATCGCGCCGGCATGTCCCGCGGCGCGGATCGCCGCCGCTTCGGGCACGCCGCCGGCATAGTCGAGCAGGGTGCCGAGGACGTTGTCGGCAGAGGCGGTCGGTGCGAGGACGGCGGGTGCGAGCGCGGCCAGACCGGCTGCGGTGGCGGCGGCACCGGCATATCCGAACAAGGTGCGGCGGGTCATCGGAACGGAACGCATCGAAAACTCCTTCGCGCTGCAGCGATATAGAGATCTCACCTGATGCCGGCCACCCCGCGGACCGGTGGAAATGCAAGCGTGTCCGGCGCGCCTTCCCCGACGACAACACTGCTGTCATCCACGCGCCGGAAGCCTCGAACGTGGACTCATTTCACCACATGCACATATGAACCGCTAGGCCAATCCGGTCACATGAACACCACAAGTAACAGGTGTCAGGAGGTGGCCGCATCGATCCGGCCGGCGACGTCGATGGTGCGGCCCCGAGGATCGGCCAGTTCCGCACGAATGACCTGGGCGACCTGCGCGGCGATCTGGCGGCGGATCTTGCCGACCGACCCCAGCACCTTCGCGCGCCATCCCTCGGCCTGCAGTTCGACGGCGACATCGGCGCTGCGCGGCGGGGTCACATCGATCACGATGAGCAGCGGTTCACCCGCCCGCGCCACCAGGAGCAACCCGACCTCCACCTCGGCGCGATAGCGATTCGCCTTGAGCACGTCGACGGTGATGTCGAGCCCGACCGGAATGGTCAGATCGAACGACACCGGATGGTCGCCGTCCCGCCGGGCCAGCCGCGGCATCCGCACGGCCCCCTGCACCTCGACCGTCGCCGCCTCACCGGGCCCGGTACGCAGCGGACCCACTTCGACCGCGCGACCGGCCAGACCTTCCACCACGTCGCGGACCCGATCCGGGGTGACGATGAGCGGGAAGAAACGCCGGCCGAACTCGGCGTAGTCGATCCATTCGAAGTCCGTGCGCAGCACATGCTCCGAACGCGTGCCGTTCATGATCGCCTCGATGTCGAACACCCGGCCGCGTCGAGCAGCGGGATCGGCGAGCATGGCGTTGAGCCGGCTCGCGACCTCACGCTGAACCAGAGTGGCGATCGGGTCGAGCAGTACGTCGACGGCGGCGCCGACCGCCTCCGCGCGGACGGCGAAACTCACGTCGCGCGAGCGCACCCGCGGAATGTCGATGACGATCAGCAGCGGATCGGCAGTTCGCGCGTGCAGGGTGAGGTCGATCTCGACGGTGGCTTCGATCCGGAACTGCTGCCCACCGAGAGTCACCGTGAGGTGCATCGACACCGGCACCCGGACCTCGAAGGTGACATGCGGTTCGCTGCGGGCGATCACCGGCTTGCCGACCTTGCCCTCCGCCACCAGCCCTGCCAGCCCCGCCGGACCGATCGAGAACGGCCCGATACTCATTCCCCGTCCGGCCATCCCGGACACCGCGGCCTCGATCCGATCCCGGTTGACCGCGTGCACCACGAAACGTTCACCGAAGTCGGAGTAGTCCATCCATTCGGTCTCGTCGTGCGCGCCGGGCTCTGCCATCTGCTCCCACTCCTCCACCGATCACCTGCACGCAGATCCCCGTCGATCGCCCAACGGTGGACGAAAACGTTTCACATCTGGCCGAACCCGACGATACCGCCAACCGCCGCCGGGTCGTAACGGTGAATGCGCAGCGAACCGCGCTCGTTACCGCCGATCGTGGTCAGGGTGTGGTCACCGGCCGCCAGCACGATATTCGTGTGCTGCCCGAACGGACTGCCGGGCGCATAGATCACCACATCGCCCGGGCGTGGCGAATATCCGGAACCCAGCGCCGAGAATCGGCCGTTCGCTTCGAAATACTCCTGCAGCGTCGCCACACCGGGAATCCGCCACGATCCGGAATTCGGATTGGACAGCGGCCGGCCGGCCTGACGCATGGTCCAGCTGACGAAATCGGCACACCACGGCTCATCCGCGCCCTGTGCGTATTTGGGTCCGTCGCCGGGGTGTGCGTATTCCGTGCGCAGGACCGCGACGATGCGACCGCGATCCGAATCCAGCGCGCTCACATCGATATCCGGGAAATCGTCGAGCCGCTGCCCGGCGATGGCGGCGGTGCGATCGTGCCACCAGGGCAGGGCCACCACGGCTCCCGCTGCCAGCACGCCGATCACCACCAGCGCCGCCGGCAACACCCAGCGAGTACGCCCGAGCCTTCGAGCACCTGTGGCACTCATGAATCCCTCCGTCCCCGACCGGAAATCGGCCTCCTGAGATATAGGACGTACGAGGGACGGTCAGGGTTCCGCCGCATCCGGCGCCGGTACACACACGCCGGTCTCGCTTGTTTCCTGCGCCCGCGCCGCGGGATCGATAGACTGCTCGGACGCCGCCGAGCTCTGGGAGGTCATCGCCCTGGATACTCTGTGGACCTTTCTGGTGGACCATCGCAGACAACTGCTCACCGATTCCTATCTGCATGTTTCGGCCGTCGTGCAGTCCGTGCTGATCGCGACCGCGGTGGCGGTGTGCCTGGGTGTCGTCGTCTATCGCAGCCCGTGGGGTTCGGCGGCGGCCACCGCGGCGGCGAGCATCGTCCTCACCGTGCCCTCGTTCGCGCTGCTGGGACTGCTCATTCCCGTGCTGGGCCTCGGCGTGCGGCCGACGGTCACCGCGCTGGTGCTGTACGCGCTGCTGCCGATTCTGCGCAACACGATCATCGGGCTGGCATCGGTGAATCCGGCGGTCTCGGACGCCGCGCGCGGGGTCGGCATGAACCGCGCCCGGATCCTCGCCCGGATCGAAATGCCGCTGGCGTGGCCGTCGATTCTGGCCGGAATGCGGATCAGCACCCAGATGAGCATGGGCATTCTGGCGATGGCCGCCTATGCGAAGGGGCCGGGCCTGGGCAATCTGATCTTCACCGGCCTGGCCCGGCTGGGCAGTCCGACCGCCGTCCCGCAGGCACTGTCCGGCACGGTGCTGATCATCGTGCTGGCCCTGCTGCTCGATGCCGTCCTCGTGGGCATCGGCCGGCTCACCACCTCGAGGGGAATCCGTGACTGATACCGCGACCGCCGACCGCACCGACCACGAACCCGCGGAGATCGTGCTCGACGCGGTGACCAAACACTATCCGGGCCAACGTGATCCGGCGGTGGACCGGATCTCGCTGACGATTCCGGCGGGTGAGATCGTGGTGTTCGTCGGCCCCTCGGGCTGCGGTAAGACGACCACGATGCGAATGATCAACCGCCTGATCGAACCGACCTCCGGCACCATCACCATCGCCGGGCGGGACGTGACCGCGGTGAACCCGGACCGGTTACGGCGCCGGATCGGCTATTCGATTCAGCAGGCCGGCCTGTTTCCGCATATGACGGTGGCCCGCAACGTCGCCACGGTTCCGGGACTGCTCGGCTGGGATCGTGGCCGGGTCCGGGCGCGCGTCGACGAGATGCTGAATCTCGTGGGACTCGACCCCGAGACCTTCCGCGGCCGCTATCCGCGCCAACTGTCCGGCGGCCAGCAGCAGCGAGTCGGTGTCGCCCGCGCGCTCGCGGCCGATCCGCCGGTACTGCTGATGGACGAGCCGTTCGGCGCGGTCGACCCCATCACCCGCGGACTGCTGCAGGACGAACTGCTGCGGCTGCAGACCGAACTGCACAAGACGATCGTCTTCGTCACCCACGATTTCAACGAGGCCGTCAAGCTCGGAGACCGAATAGCGGTGCTCGGCAACAATTCCCGCGTCCTCCAGTACGACACCCCGGCCGCGATCCTCGCCGGACCCGCCGACGAGACGGTCGCCGGTTTCGTCGGCGCCGACGCCGCACTCAAACAGCTCACGCTGGTCCGGGTCGCCGATGTGGAACTGGGCAGCTGCGCCACGGCCGCGCAGGACGATCCGGTCGACACGCTGCGCGCGGCGCTGGCCGCTCAGGAGTGGAAGTGGGGGCTGATCCTCGACTCCGACCGCCGGCCGCTGCGCTGGGTATCGGAACCGCAACTGGCGCAGGCACGCTCGCTACACGACGCCGGCGTTCCGGTGACCGGCACGGTCACGGCGGATTCGACGCTGCAGGCGGCACTCGAGACGCTGCTGGCCGAAAGCACCGCCAATGCCGTCGTGACCGGGCCGCGCGGTGAATACGCAGGCCTGGTCGCGATCGACACCCTGGTCGCACACCTGTCGCGCACCCGCGCCGAACACGAAGCGGCCGCGGCGAATTCGGGCGACCGGCCATGAGTCCCGTTCAGCGACACGAGCGCCGCGCCGACCGGATCCGGTTGTTCGCCCAGCCGGTGCTGGCCGTGGCCCTCGCGGCCGGCGTGCTGGTGTGGGCCTTCGACCGCACCCTCACCGCGACGCAGCAGGCCAGTATCAATCCCACCACGATCGGCACCGTGGTCCGCCAGCATGTGGCGATCACCGCGACCGTGGTGCTGATCGTCGTCGTGGTGTCGGTTCCGTTGGGCACGTTGCTGACTCGGCCACGCTACCGGCGCCTCACTCCCCTGTTCGTCGGCATCGCCAATATCGGTGCGGCGGCGCCGGCGATCGGTCTCATCGTGCTCACCTATCTGTGGACCGAGCAGACCGGCTTCTGGGTGGGTGTCGCGCCGATCGCCTTCTACGCGCTACTTCCGGTGCTGCGCAATACGATTCTGGGATATCAGCAGGTCGATCCCGCACTCGTCGACGCCGGACGAGGACAGGGCATGTCGGCGATGACGGTACTGCGCCGGATCGAATTCCCGCTCGCGGTGCCCTACATCCTGGCCGGGCTGCGCACCTCGCTGGTGCTGGCCGTCGGCACGGCCACGCTGTCGTTCCTGGTCAGCGCCGGCGGTCTGGGCATTCTGATCGACACCGGCTACAAACTGCGCGACAACGTGACGCTGTGGGTGGGAGCGATTCTCGCGGTGGCACTCGCACTGCTCGTCGACTGGCTGGGGGCGCTGGCCGAACAATTCCTCGGACCGCGGGGGCTGCGATGAAGCGGCGAGCACGGCACCTCGGACGCAGCGCGGCCACCGCGGCGGCGACGCTACTGGTCGCCGTGGTCGCCGCCTGCGGTCTCGAGGCCGGAGGCGCCGTCCCGCTGCCGGTCGGGCCGGGCAGTATCGAGCCGATTCCCGCCCTCGACGGTGTGCAGATCACCGTGGGCTCCAAGGATTTCACCGAACAGAACATCCTCGGCTACCTCATCGAATTCGCGCTCACAGCGGCCGGAGCTCAGGTCCGTGACCTCACCAATATCACCGGATCCAACAGCCTGCGCGATGCGCAATTGCACGGACAGGTGGATGTCGCCTACGACTACACCGGGACCGGATGGATCAATTATCTGGGTAACGAGACACCGATTCCGGACTCCACCCGGCAATTCGAGGCGGTGCGCGATACGGATCTCGCACAACACGGCATGGTGTGGGCCGATCCGGCGCCGATGAACAACACCTACACCATGGTCACCAATGCGGACAGTGCCGCCCGCACCGGCGCGAAGACGATTTCCGACTATGCCCGTCTGGTGAATACCGATCCGAGCACCGGATCGACCTGCCTCGGCACCGAATTCAGCGTCCGGCAGGACGGATTTCCGGGCCTGGCCCGCAAATACGGTATCGACCTCGGCAAGGTGCACAAGCAGATCATGCAGGATTCGCTCGTGTACTCGGCCACGGCGAACGGGACCTGTCAATTCGGCGACGTCACCGCGACCGACGGCCGCACCAAAGCACTGAATCTGGTACAGCTCGCCGACGATCTGAGCTTCTTCCCCAAATACAATGCGGCACTGGTGATGCGGAAATCGTTCGCCGACGCGCATCCCCAGGTGGCGCAGGTCATGGCGCCGATCTCCGCGCTGCTCACCAACGAGACGATCACCGAGTTGAACCGCAAGGTCGACGTCGACGGCGCCGAACCGGCCACCGTCGCGCGCGATTGGCTGATCCGGCAGGGATTCGTCACCGCGGGCTGAGATCAGGCGAGTGCCGTGCGCACCGCCAGCCAGCGGCCGCCCGGGTCGGCGTAGCCGTGGTACATCAGCGGAATCCGTTGGTCCACACCGAAATAGCGGAAGACCGCCAGCATCGCCTGCCGCACGGAGTAGTCGGCGAAATCGTCGATGCGGCGCGGGCCGATGGCACGTTCGGGCAGTGCGGCCAGTCGCGCCATCTCCTCCGGATCGCACACGTCGAGGCCCATCGGCCCGTCGGCGATGTAGTGATCATGGAAGATATGGCGCATCACCGAGGTATCGGAGCGTCGAGAAACGCAGGGCAACAACCGGATTGCCGCACCGGGCAGGCTGGGCGCTTCCAGGGCGGCGGTCAGCTCGGGATCCGCCGCCGGCACATCACGCACCGGAACCTGTTCGAGCAGATGCAGCATGGAGGCGCCCCGCACCCGCGGCTCGGGCACCAGGAACAGACTCACCATCGGGCCGGTATGGGCGGCATCGGTCAGGCATATCCGCGTATGGGATCGATCGTGCGCTCGCGGCGCGGCGGGGGTGGACGGGGGCGTGGGGATCCGGTCGGACATGCGGTCTCCTGGAGGGGAGGGCGATCGACCCTCCCGCGAACGCGCTGGTACGAGGTCCGAAGCATGCGCCGGCCGCCGAGTTACCCGACTCGGACCGATCTCCTCGACGTCCGACCGTTGTGCCATGAATTATAGGAGCCGGGGGCACGACGCGATATCCGGAATTCGCTATCCGGTTGCTTCCGGGGTGCGATCAGGCGTTCAGCAACCGGGGCAGACCGGCCAGCTCCGAGTCGATGCGCCGGCGCACCGCCGGCCATTCCTCGTCCAGGATGGAATAGAACGCGGTACTGCGCACGGTTCCGTCCAGACCGCGCGAATGCGCCCGGCGGACGCCGTCGCTGGTCGCCCCCAACCGCTCGATCGCCATGCGCGAGCGCACATTTCGCACATCGGCGCGCAGCGCGATCCGGCGGACCCGCCACACGTCGAAGGCGTGCTCGAGCAGCAACAATTTCGATTCCAGATTGATACCGGCGCCGCGCGCCTGCGAGCAGAGCCAGGTATTGCCGATCTCGGCGGCGTCGGGCACCGCGAGCAGCGGATCTCCGGTCGGCATACCATGCACGATCGGCCACACCAGCGGCCCCTGCCAGTAGTCGAAGCGGTTGAACCGCGTCGAGCCCAGTACCCGGTTGTCGGCCGTCGCGACGACCGCGAAGGCCAGCGCCGAACCCACGGCGTGCGCCGCCGCGGCCTGCGCGACGTAGTCCGCGGCCTCGGCCCGGCCGTGCGGTACGGGGGTGAACGCGAACGCATCGCGATCCTCGGCGCCCGCCTCGGCGAGCCCCGGAACATGGTGCGGTGCCAAAGGTTCCAGCCGCACGTGGCGGCCGGTCAGGATGACGGGTGCAGGCACGTTCCCTCGATCTTTCGGGACGGACTCCGGTAACGCCCAACGATCGTCACACCGGCCCACAACGCTCCGGATCGACGACCAGTCCTGGCGCGCCGGCAGCAGCATCGGACAGTGAGATGAACGATAACCGAACGTGTGCCGTCGAGAATGCAGGTCTGGCGTAAATTTAACGGGATTGCTCGCGTGTCGCTCGGCGCGTCGCAGACGGCCCGCCGGGGCGGTTCCCGAGGCGATTTTCGGTGCGTTCGCCCCGGTTATCGGGTCGACACGAAACCGTTGCCGCGAGTGGCGGACTCATCCGCAGGTGCCGTCGTAGCCTGGGATGAGCGAACGGGGGGCGTCATGACCGAAACATCACGGGCCGCGATCCTGCTCGATGTCGACGGCCCCCTCAATCCCTACCCCCGGCCCACGCACCCACCCCCGCACGGCTACCGGTCTTATGTGTTGCAGCACAGCATCATTCCCGCGATTCCGCCCATCGATCAGCAGGTGCTGCTCGACGCGGCCGTCGGCTCGCGGCTGCTGGAACTGGCCGACATCACCGATGCCGAACTGGTGTGGGCGACCGCGTGGGAATATGCGGCGAATACTGTCCTCGGTCCCGTCCTCGGCCTGCCGCCGCTGGAGGTGATCATCTTCGAGGACACCGGAATTCGGCATCGCGAGGGCCACCACGGCAAGCTTCCGACCATCGACCGCTGGGCCGGACGCCGGCCGCTGTGCTGGTTCGACGACGAATTCCAGCACGCCGACCAGGGCTGGGCCGAGCGCCGCACCGCCACCGTCGCCCCGACCCTGCTCGTCCCGGTCGATCGCCACACCGGCTTGACTCCCGACCACCTCGAGCTCGCCCGGGCGTTCCTGGAGCCGCTTCGCGGGCCGCGAACTCGCTAGAGCGGCGGCAGTCGCAGCAGCGCCGCCACCGCCTTGGAGGCGCTCTGAACAGCGCTTTCCATGGTGGCCGACCAGTCGGTGCTGGTCCAGTCCCCGGCCAGCATGAGAGTGGGCACCGAGGTGCGCTGATCGGGTCGCAGGCCGTCGGTGCCGAGGGCCTGGGAGAAGGTCGCCTTCGGCATCTTGACCACGTGGCCGTGCACTACCCGCGCATCGGCCGCCTCGGGGTAGTAGCGGCGCAGCAGGTCCATCTGCTCGTCGATGATGTCGTCGCTGCTCTTGTGGATCTGTTCGTAGGCGCCGCTGGTGGTCAGGCAGTACAGCCAGGTGCCGTTCGGTTCGCGGCCGTGCATGCGCTGCCGGTCGAACACCTCGTCGATCACTCCCGTCCCGCCGATGATCGCCTCCATCGCACTGCGGGTGCCGAGCGGCCGGTCCAGATACAGATTGGTGCTGACGATCGGCGTGGCACCCAATTTGTCTGCCGCGGCGTAGATTTCGGCGTGTTCGGGGAGATCGTCGAGCAGGCCGTGGATCCGGGAATTGGGTACCGCACAGATCACGGCATCGGCCGGGACCGTGGTGCCGTCCACCAGATCGACACCGGTCACCGCGCCGTCCACGATCCGGATCCGGTCCGCCACCGCGCGATAGCGGACCTCGACTCCGTGGCGGCGGAACACCTCCTCCGCACCGGTGATGTAGAGCGTATCGAGGTCGACGGTCGGATAGCCGATGGTGACCGCTCGCCGATCCCGCACTCCCAGCCGGATGCCGGTGGCCAGCACATCGGCGAAGACCTTCGCGCATTCCCGCTGCACCGGCTCGGCGGCGATGCCCAGCGCCAGCCAATCCCACAGCGCCTCACGCGCTTTCGCGGGCATACCGATACGCTCGAACCACTGCTCGGTGGTGATGTCGGCCAGATCCGCGGGCTGGAACAGACACTGCATACCCAACCGCATCGTCGCCCGCGCCGCGGCCAGCCGCTCGCCGAACCCGGCATCCGGATGTGCGCCCAGCAGTGTGCCGAAGGCTCGAATACCTCTGGTGTGCAACGCCGTTGCGCGTCCACCCGGCCAGCGCAGCGTTCCCCCGGTGGGAAATTCCAGATATTTCTCGGTGCCGATGCTCGCCAGATACCGGAAGAGGTGGTGGTAGCCGCTGGCGATCACGTGCTGACCATTGTCGGGCGTATCGCCGACCTCGGCGACCGTCATCGCCTGGGTGCGGCCACCGAGCCGGGCCCGGCGCTCCAGCAACGTCACCCGCTTCCCGGCCTCGGCCAGCCAGACGGCCGATGCCAGCCCGGCCAGACCACCGCCGATCACCACGAACCGACGAGCGTCGTTCATTCGAACCTCCGTGCGCGACAGCGGGTTTCGACCCGCGGCGACCTCGATCCGAGGGCCGAGCCGCACCGAGCCGGTTCCGATCACTGTAGGCAGCCGGGCATCGACGGTCAACGGTGAGTGAAGAGTCGTCACATTCTCTCGCCCAACTGATGGGAAGCGACGACGCCGGATGCCGCGGCACCGAGGCGAGAGAATGGTCGTCCGAACCGATGAACACCAGGAGGCACAGTGCAATTCATGGTTCTTTCCCGGCGCCGCACCGAATCGTTCACCGACGCGGATTTCGAGAAAGTACTACCGGCCGAAACCGAGCACGTCCGCAAGCTCTATCTCGACGGCGTCGTCCGCCAGATCTGGTTGCGCGGCGATATCGCCGGTGCCTGCTTCACGATCGAGGCGGCCGATGCCGAACAGGCGAACGCGATCGTCGCGGAACTGCCCATGGCCGCGGCCGGAGTCTCCGAATTCACCGTGATCCCCCTGAGCCCGTACCGGGGTTTCGGCGGGGCCTAGCCGAAGTCACCCCGGGGCAACTTTGGACTTGCTGGTCCAAAAAATCGCTCGTAGCTTCGGTCTCATGTCACGACTCTCGGGCCGAACAGCCCTCATCACGGGTTCCACCAGCAATATCGGACGCGCCATCGCGGTGGCCTACGCCGCGGCGGGGGCGCATGTCGTCGTCTCCGGCCGCGACGACGAGCGCGGTGCCGCGGTCGTTGCCGAGATCCGCGCGGGCGGCGGCCGCGCCGACTATGTGCACGCCGACCTCGACGGCAGTGCGGCCTCCGCCCGTGCGCTCGCGGATGCGGCCACCCGAGCGCTCGGTGGGCGCATCGACATCCTGGTCAACAATGCCGGGATCTTTCCGCCGGCGACCACGACGACCGCCGACGAGCAGATGTTCGACCGCGTCTACGCCGTCAACGTCAAGGCGCCGTTCTTCCTCACCCAGGCGGTGGCTCCGGCGATGGTCGAGGCGGGTGGCGGCGTGATCGTGAATCTCGGCTCGTGGGTGGCGCGGCTGAGCGTGCCCGTCGGCGCCCTCTACGCCTCGACGAAGGGAGCGGTGGAAACCCTCACGCGGGCGTGGTCGGCGGAGTTCGGCCCGAAAGGCGTTCGCGTCAACGCCATTTCGCCCGGCGTCGTGCTGCCGCCGGAGCGTGACCCCGCCGCCGGCGCCATGATGCACGGCACACCCGCCGGAAGGGCCGGAACCGCCGAGGACATCGCGACGGCCGCGGTCTTCCTGGCCTCCGACGAGGCATCGTTCGTGCACGGCACCGTCGTGGACGTCGACGGCGGCCGGACGGGTGTGGCCGTACTCGCCGGCACGCCTACTTGAGCATGCTGCCCGCGTCGACGGTCACCGGCAGGCCGGTGATGTAGCGCGATTCGTCCGAGGCGAGGAACAGCACCGCATTGCTGATATCCACCGGCTCGACCCAGCCGACCGGCAGGACGTGCATGAACTTCGCCACCGGTTCGAAATCCTCGACGCCCGGATTCTCCAGATCCGGGCGGAACATCTTCATCGTTCCCTCGTTCATGAACATCGGGGTGTTCACGTTGGTCGGATGGACCGAATTGACCCGGATCGAATTCGCGCCCAGCTCGACCGCGAAGGTCCGCATCAAGCCGACCACGCCGTGTTTGGCGGCGACGTAATGCCCGGTGTTCGGATAGGCCTTGAGTCCGCCCACCGAACTGGTGAGGATGATCGAGCCGCCGTTGCCGCCGGAAATCAGATGCGGCACACCGGCTTTCACGGTCTTCCAGACACCTTCCAGATTGATGCCGATCATCGTGTTCCAGTCCTGCTCACTGGTTTCGGCCAGGGTCGCACCCCCGTTGCCGATCCCGGCGTTCGCCACGATGATGTCGAGCCGGCCCAGCTGCTCGACCCCGTTGTCCACGGCGGCCTTCAACGCGTCGAAATCGCGGACGTCGACCTCGGCGGTGACGATGCGCCGGCCGAGACCCTTGACCAGCTCCACCGTCTCGGCCAGATCGGCCGGGGTCGAAGCCGGGATCAGATCGGTACCGCTCACCGGTTTACAGACGTCGACGGCGATGATGTCGGCGCCCTCCTCCGCGAGCCGCACCGCATGACTTCGCCCCTGGCCACGTGCCGCACCAGTGATGAAGGCGACCTTGCCCTCTACCCGCCCAGCCATAACGCACCTCGTTCATTGCCACTCGGGCACACCGATGCCCGATGCCGGATTCCCGACCACCCGCGCCGAGCGATCGCTCACTTGCTAATCGGATTCTCCAACATCGAGAATGAAATTTCCATACCTTGTGCCGGTGTGGTTCAGTGGCCGCCGCTCGCCTGCTGCCGGATCCATCGCAGCAGGGTGGGGTTACCGGAATCGGTGGTGATCACACCGGCCGCGGCGCGGACGAAACGGCCCTCGGTCACGGCGGCGAGCATGCTCGCGGCCAGATCGCTTCGGGCGGTGAAGATCCCGTCGGCGTAGTCCTCGACCATCGTGTAATCGGTGACGTCCGGGCGGTCGTAGAGTCCGCTCGGACGCACCACGGTCCACTCTCGATCGCTGTCGCGCAGCAGTGCTTCCATCCGCCGCATATCGTCGTAGAGCGTCTTGCCCGCCACCCGCGTCACATACGGCACCAGCAGCCGATTGAAGAGGAAGCCGCCCTCGCTGTAGGGGCGCGGATCGACGCCGGCCGAACTCACCACCACGATCCGGCTCACCCCGTGCCGCCGCATCGCCGTCACGATGTTCGACACGCCCTCGGAATACGTGGTGATCGGTTCCTTGCTCGGCGGCACCCCGAGCGCGGACAGCACCGCGTCGCACCCCTTCACCGCGGTGTCGACCGCGGCCGGGTCGAGCACATCGGCGCCGATCACGTCGAGCCGCTCATGGCGCAGCGGGAATTCGCCCGGCTGCCGCGTCACCGCCGCGACCTGATGTCCGGCGGCCAGCGACTGCGCGGTGAGCTGGCGGCCGGTGGGGCCGTTGGCCCCGAAGATGGTGATACGCATGACTTTTCCTTCGGACAGAGGAGGCGGACCGGCGGCGGGCGAGACGAAATCCGCCGCCGTCGCCGAGCCCCCTTCGTTGCGTGGACGCACACAAGACGCCCGTCGAGCCCGTCGCATGACAACCCGCGACAGTGATCTACATCACCGGTGCGCCACCGCTGAACCGCCGCGGCTATCCGGAGGTCAGGGCTTCGATGGCTCGGCCGATCAGCATCGTTCCCACGAGCAGCAGCAGCACCATCATCACGGTTCGGTCGTTGGCGACCAGCCAGGTTTTGGTGGCGGCCAGGGGTTGATCGAGCCGCTCGCCGGCGACCAGGTACGCGACGACCGGCGCGATGCACGAGGCCAGCGCGATCACGAGGAAGATCGCACCGGCGCCCACCGCTCTCGGCGCCGGCAGCCGCGCCTCGGCGATGTCGAGCCCGCCCATGACGGCGGGGACGAGGGTGCTGACGTCGACGACGACGAGCGCCACACCGAGCCCGAAGGCGCCCGCCGGAGTCACGCGGTCGACTCGGTCCCACAGTTTCCGCGGCTTCGCCTCGCCGCGCCCGCGCTGGAACCCGAACCACGCCGCGACACCGAGCAACCCGATCCCGCCGAAGAGGCGTATGAGCGAGGTCGCGGTCGAGGCGTGATGGGGATGCAGATGCCGGGCCGCGGACGCGCCGATCAGCCAGGCCACCGCGGTGACGAGCACCGCGAACCCGCAGATCCGGCCGAGCAGGTATCCACTGCTCTTCGCCCGCGCCTGCCCCGACACCAGCATCAGGACCGCCACGATCAGCGGCAGTGGACTCACCGCGATCGCGGCGGCCAAGGGCAGGGTCCTCCCGATCACGGTGCCCATCCGCCGTTCCTTTCGGCCGCACGAGCGATTTATTTGCCACAGGCTCGCTGTCATTCGGTCGCGAGTTCCGAGCCGCGACCGATTTCTGCAATCTACGTGGGGCTATAAGTAATTTCGAGGCACCATACCGAATTGCCGAGGATTCCCCACCTGGAGTTTCGAACCCTGCTCACAACCACACGGTGGACAACCACGCGGCGACGACGGCCAGCGCCAGCAGGACCACATTCAGGCCGATCAGCTTCACCTCGCCGCGCCGCAGATGCACCACGATCGCACCGACCTGCACCAGCGCCAATCCGATGGCGGCGACGAGCGCGAGAACCACGGCGATCCCGGTCAGCGGCGGCAGGATCAGCCCGGCCGCGCCGAGGACCTCGCTCGCGCCGATGCCTCGCACCAGGCCCAGCGGCACGGTGTCGATCCACCCCATCATCGGGCGCAGCCGGTCCTTCGACCGCAGCATCTTCATCCCGCCCGAGTAGAGGTAGAAGACCGCCAGCAGCGCGCCGACGATCCAGTACGCGATCTCCACCATGACCTCCGGTGACGACGAATGGTAAGCAGCATCATCCACCGGAATCGGACGGCGTACAAAAGGAACATCGACCGAGACTCACGGCGGACTGCGGGTCGCCGCTTTTGGTAGGCGGTCTTGCCAAAAGTCGATTTCTGGTAGAGGATCTTGCCAGATCTTCGACGAGGAGGACATCGTGACGCCGACCGTTCCGCTCCGGCACCCGAGCTCACCCCGGCCCGTCCCCGGGCCCGGTCTCGGCACGCTCGCCCGGATGCTCGGGCTCGGCGCACCGGGCCCGGCCGAATTTCGCGAACTGGGCGAGGCACTGACCGTCGGCGACCGGCCGATGGACGAGCTCGTGGACTGGATGTATCGCGAGGGCATGGCCACGACCCGGCCGCTGTTCGACCGCGCCCTGCGGGAGGGCATCGCCGCGGTACCGGATGCCCCGGCGCCCCTGCGCGAATTCTTCGAATACGTCGAAGCGGTACCCGAGTGGGTGGATCGGCGAAAGATCCGCCACGCGGAGCGCGTCTCCTGCCTGGGCGGCCGCGACGGGATCTACGTCGCCCGCGACATGTCGTTCCTGGGCGGATACCTGGCCTCCGGTTTCAACAAGACCCTGCTGCGCACCGGCGCCCTGGAAAAGGGCCCGGCCAAGCGATTCGCCGAGACCACGCAGTGGGCGATGGATGTCACCGCGGCCGGCGGAATGGCGCCGGGCGGCAACGGTTTTCGCTCGACCGTGCACGTCCGGCTGATCCACTCGCTGGTGCGGCGCCACGTGGCCGCCATGCCGGACTGGCGGGCCGAGGAGTGGGGACTGCCGATCAATCAGACCGATATGGCCGCCACACTGGTCGGCGCGCTGATCGCCCCGATGATCGGCGCCATCGGCATGGGCGTCGTCATCACGCCCCGCGACGCGGAGGCCATGGCCCACCTGGCCCGCTACGTCGGCTGGGTGATGGGTGTCGAGGAACGCTTCCTGCCCAACGACTTTCGCGACAGCGTCCGCATTCTCTACCACACGATGACCGCCATCACGAACCCGGACGACACCTCCCGCCAACTCGCGATCCCGATGCGTGACGAACCGCTCGGCTGGCACTACGACCGGCTGCCGGGACTGCGGCGGCGGATCGCCCGGTCCCAGCACCTGTCGATCGCGATGATGTATCTGGGCCCGTCCGCCATGAAGCGACTCGGCCTGCCCTGTCGCACCCTGCCCTGGTATCCCGTGCTGCGCATACCCGTCAACCTCGCGCGGTCGGCGCGGGCCCGGCTGATCCCGGGCCAGTTCGAGCGCGTCGTCGCCGAAGGCCGGGCCGCGCAACTGGCCTTCATCCGCACCCTCGCCGGACCCGATGCGGCTGTGATCGGCGGATCGGCCGAGCACATCACCCCGGCCGCCTGAACCGCCGCGCCCGACCGCTCCGGCTACTCCGCGACATCCGTCCACGTGACCGGAAGTTCGTGCACCCCATAGATATTCATATCGGTCCGCAACCTCACCGCATCGGCCGGGACGGCGAGGGCCAGGGTCGGGAAGCGGCGTAGCAGGCCGGCGAATCCGGCGCGCATTTCGATCCGTGCCAGTTGCTGACCGAGGCACAGGTGCATGCCGTGGCCGAAGGACAGGTGGCCGCGGGCCGTGCGATGCACGTCGAGAGTGTCGGGGTCGTCGAAGCGGCGCGGGTCGCGGTTGGCGGCCAGCAGCGAGACGACGACGGTCGAGCCCTTGCCGATGGTTTCACCGCCCAGTTCGATGTCGTCGGTGGCGTAGCGGTAGAAGATGTCGGCGACGCAGAGATAGCGCATCAGTTCCTCGACCGCATCGGGAACCAGCGCCGGATCCGCACGCAGTTCGGCCGCCTGCTCCGGATGCTCGAGCAGCGCGAATGTGCCGAGCCCCAACATATTTGCGGTGGTCTCGTGCCCCGCCAGCAGGAGCAGGAAGGCGATGCCGGTCAGCTCCTCGACGGTGAGGTCGTCGTGGCGGGCCAGGTCGGACAGGATGTCCTCACCCGGTTCGGCGCGCTTGCGGACGACCAGTTCGGCCAGATAGGACGTCAGCGCGCCGTAGGCCGCCATCTTCTCCTCGAGCGCCTGGTCCTTGACGAGGAACTTGGCCGAGTTGACCTGAAAGGTGTCGCGGTCCTCGTAGGGAACGCCGAGCAGTTCGCAGATCACCAGCGAGGGCACCGGCAGCGCGAACTCCGCCACCAGGTCGACCGGCGGGGTCAGCCGGGCCATCGCCTCCAGTTGCCGCTCGACGACGTCCACGATGTGGTCTTCGAGCTGCTTCATCCGTTTGACGGTGAAGGCGCCGACGAGCTTGCGCCGCAACCGGGTATGGTCCGGCGCATCCATTGCGATGAAGACGCCGGGGATCTGCGGCGACGGCTCGGTGGCGACCGGCATGCCCGGAATCTCGTACGGCACATGCAGAACGCCGATGTCCTGGCGCGAGCTGAAGCGCGGGTCGGCCAGCAGGCTGCGCACCTCGTCGTATCCGGTGACCAGCCAGCCCTCGTGTCCGTCGGGGAAGATCATCGGGCCGACGGGGTGAGCATCACGCAAGCGGGTGATCTCGCGGGGCGGATCGAAGGGGCCCGCATCGCGTTCCATGGGCAGGCCGTGCGGGACGGGAACCGTTCGGGTCATGGCGTATTCCTCTCGGGAGACGGATCGGCGGATATCGAGGGGAACTAGGCGGCGGACGCGTGCTGGATGACGACGTTGCCGAGGGCGCTGCGCGCATACACCCGCACGGTGTGCTCGTCGTCCTGCGCGCCGTCGACCGGCCCGAGCTGGTTGTGCACGGCGCCGCTCGCCACCGTGGTCTCCAGCCGCGCCGCGCTACCCGGACGGATACCGACCTCCAGATCGCCCACCGAGGTCTCCAGCCGCAGCACACCGCGGGTGGCCTCGCCGATCCGGATATTGCCCTGGGCGGTCTTCGCTGTCACCGAACCGAGCGGACGCTCGACGACGATGTCCCCGGCCGACACCTCCAGCACGCAGTCGCCGAGTTCGCCGGCGCCGAGGATTCGGCCCACACCGGCGGTGCCCCGGAAAGCGGAACCGGTCGGCACCTCGACGGTCACCTCGATCGACGGGTTGCCGCCGAAGGGAGTGTAGGTTCGCCAGTCCTTCGGCGTCGTGACGGTCAGGGCGCCGTCGGCGAAATCGACCCGCGTCTGCTCGGCGGCGCGCACGTCGGCCTTCTTGGCCGCGTCGGCGGGACGGACCGCGACGACGGTGTCGGTGCGGTCCGAGGCGATGACAGTGACAGTGCCGGACAGCACCTCGACGGCGACGGCGATCGGTTCCGGGGTCTGGAAGGTAGGCATGGTGTTCTCCTGGGCTCTGCTGGGAATCGGGCGGCGGGATCGGGGGATCCGGCCGGTGAACCGGTCCGCGGCGCGGATCGCTGTGCTGTTCACGAGAACTACTGTCGCCAACCCGGCTGATATCGGGCTGATGCCGGGCTGACATGCCCGCTGACATACTGTTTCCGCTGGTCACCCAGGTCGATTCCGGTTTCTCCGGTGTTCTTGTCAGCCGTGGACCGGGCGATCTCACACCGGCCGGCCGACCACGGCAGAATGATCCGGGTGCGAATCGGGATGCTTGGAACGCTCGACATCCGGGCAGATGACGGTGCAGTGATCGAGGTACCGGGCGCCCGGTTGCGGGCGCTGTTGATCGCCCTCGCACTCGAACCCGGCCGCGCGGTCCCCAAAGCGACGCTGGTCGACTGGATCTGGGGTGAGCAACCGCCCGCCGACGCGGCAAATGCGTTGCAGGCGTTGGTTTCCCGGCTGCGCCGGGTGCTGCCGGACGGTTCGCTCGACGGGCAGGCGGGCGGCTACCGGCTGGCGGTGGATCCGAACGCGGTCGACGCGTTGCGGTTCGAACGGCTCCTCGATCAGGCGCGTGGCGGCGACGTCGTCCGGCAGACGCACCTGCTGCGCGAGGCCCTCGTGCTGTGGCGCGGGGCGCCGATGCAGGACATCGATATGCGCGACAGTGCGGCGGTCGAGGCGGTGGTCACCCGCTTCGAGGGGCTGCAGCTGGCAGCGCTGGAAGACCTGTACGAAGCGGAGATTCGCCTCGGGCGCGGACCGGAACTGGTCGCCGAACTCACGGAGTTGGTGGCCCGGCATCCGGTCCGGGAACGACTGGTCGCCGCGTTGATGCGGGCCCTGGCCGCGGCGGGCCGCGGCGCCGAGGCCCTGCTCGTCTACCAGCGGGCCCGCGAAGCACTCGCCGACACCCTGGGTGTGGATCCCGCACCGGAACTGTCCGATCTACACGTGGCCCTGCTGCGCGGCGAAGCGGGACCGCGAGACAGCGAACGCAAGACCAACCTGCGGGCCGAATTGACCAGCTACGTCGGCACATACACCGACATCGCCGCCGTGCGCGAACTCATCGCGAACCACCGGCTCACCACCTTGACCGGTCCGGGCGGCTCGGGGAAGACCAGGCTGGCGCTGGAAACCGCACGCACCCTGCTCGACGATCTGCCGGACGGGGCCTGGCTGGTGGAATTGGCGTCCGTCGGCGCCGGCGGTGACGTGGCGCAGTCGGCGCTGGCCGCATTCGGGCTGCGCGACGCACTGCTCGGCGGCGCACCGGATGCGGAACCGGTCGACCGGCTCGTCGCGGCGATCCGCGACCGCGAGACGCTGCTGATCCTGGACAATTGTGAGCACGTGATCGACGCCGCGGCGGCCTTCGCCCACCGGGTGCTCGGAGAATGCCGGGGCCTGCGGATTCTCGCCACGAGCCGTGAACCGCTCGGCATCACGGGCGAGGCGCTGTGGCAGGTGGCGCCGCTGGCGCTGCCGGACGAGGACGCCGGACCGGCCGAGATCGAATCCTCCCCCGCCGTGCAGTTGCTGCGCGACCGGGCCGGCGCGGTCCGGACCGATCTGGATATGACGAATCCCGCCACCCTGTCGACCATCGCGCGCGTCTGCCGTGCCCTCGACGGCATACCGCTGGCCATCGAGCTCGCCGCGGCCCGGCTGCGCACCATGTCCCTGGACCAGCTCGCCGACCGCCTCGACGATCGGTTCCGCCTGCTCACCGGCGGCAGCCGCACCGCCATCCCGCAGCACCGTACGTTGCGCGCGGTGGTCGATTGGAGCTGGGAACTGCTCACCGACGCGGAGCGGACGGTGCTGCGCAGGCTGGCGGTCTTCGCGGGCGGTGCGAGTCTCGAAGCGGCCGAGCAGATCTGCGCCATCTCAGACGCACCGGGGGAAGTCGAGCAGTGGGAGGTGCTCGACTTGCTGACGGCACTGACCGAGAAGTCGCTGCTGCTCAACACGGCCGACAGCGAACCCCGCTACCGGATGCTCGAAACGATCAGACAGTACGCATACGACCGCCTGGTCGCGGCCGGCGAATCGGAACGCGTTCGCCGGCACCATCTTTCGTACTTCACGACCCTCGCCGACACCGCGGAGCCGCATCTGCGCCGCGCCGAGCAGCTGGAGTGGCTCGCCAGGCTCGAGGCCGAACACGACAATATCGCGGCCGCCCTGCGCGGCGCGCTCGCCGACGACGACACGGCGGGCGCGCTGCGGCTCGCGGCGGCCGCCGGCTGGTACTGGTGGCTCGGCGGGCACAAAGCCGAGGGGATGGAACTGATCACCGCCGCGGCACGAATCGGCGGGCACGAAGGCGGCAGCGAAGCATCACCACGCAGTGCCCTCGAGAGTGCCACCGATACAACCGCGCGAATCGGCGGGCACGAAGGCGGCAGCGAAGATTCACCACGCAGTGCCGGCGCCGCGGCGGAGACCGGCGACGACGAATTCCGGGCCAGGGTCTACGGCCTGATCGTGCATTTCATGAGTTCCGGCCCGAACGACGAGCACCAGGTCGCCGAATGGGTCCACAAGGCCTACCACCTCGGCCGGAACAGCGAATCCGACTATCCGCTTCTGGCATTCATCGGCGCCCTGCAACGCATGTTGCGCGGCGGAGACGAGTTCCTGACCGCCTTCGAACCGTTGCTCACCCACGACGATCCGTGGGTGCGTGCGCTGTCCCGGTTACAGGTGGGTAAGGCGCGGATCGCCCTCGGCTTCCCCGGCCGGGAGGCGGACGAGCATCTCGAGACGGCACTGGCCGAATTCCGCGCGCTCGGCGAGCGCTGGGGAATGTCGTTCGCCCTGACCGAGCTGGCGAACAGGATCGCCATGCGCGGCGAATTCGCCACCGCCTGCGCACATCTCGACGAGGCCATCGCGGTCGTCACCGAGGTCGGCGCCATCGAGGACGTCTTCCTGATCCGCGCGCGCCAGGCTCAATTGTATTGGCTGTTGGGCGATGCGGAGGCGAGCGCCGACGCCATGACCGAGGCGCAGCGGTACGCGGACCGGTCCGCCTGGCCGAACGCTCTGGCCGAATTCGCCTTCACCAAGGCAGAACTGGCCCGCTGGCAAGGCGATACGGAACAAGCCCGCCGGCAGATCGAGATCGCGACATCCATGCAGGGCGGCGACACCGACCGGAACTACGTCGACGCCTTGACGAACCATCAACTTGGTTGTCTCGCAACAGATTTGGATGTCGCACGCCCACTGCACGCCGCCGCGCTGCGAGCCGCGACCGGCGCCGGCTACGCACCGCTCACCGCCTTGATGCTGGTGGGAATCGCGGATCTGGCGTCGCGGGCCGGACAGGACGAACAGGCGGTCCGGTTGCTGGCGGCCAGTGCCGCGGTTCGCGGACTGGTCGACCGATCCCAGCCGGATGTGGAGCGGATCGAGCAGACAGCACGACGTCGCCTCGATGACCAGCGGTTCACCGAGGCGACGACGGAAGGGACACAAGCGAATTGGGAGGAATTGGCGGCGGCTACGCTCGCTTGTTGAACGTGGCACGCGACCAGAAGAATCCGACCACGGCGAATCCGGCGCACCAGGCGAGCGCGGCGGCGGTGTAGCCGCCGGACGGGTGTCCTTCGAGAAATCCGCGCAGTGATTCGATGATCGGCGTGAACGGCTGGTACTGCGCGAACTGCCGGATGCCCTGGCCCATCTTGTCGGCCGGCACGATCGCGCTGCTCACGAAGGGCAGCATGATCAGCGGCACCACGCTCATACCGGCGGATTCCGGCGTCTTCGCGGCCATTCCCAGCGCGACGGTGAGCCACGACGCCGCGAACGAGGTCGCGACCATGATGCCGATGGCGGCCAGCCAGTCCGTCGCACTCGCCGGCGCGCGGAAGCCCAGCGCGAAGGCCACACCGATGACGGCCGCGATGGCCACCAGGTTGGTCAGCATGGTCGCCGCCACGTGACCGATCAGGATCGCGCTGCGGGAGACGTCCATGACCTTGAACCGGTTGATGATGCCCTTCGCCATGTCGGAGCTCACCGACACCGCGGTGCCGGACAGTCCGTAGCTGATGGCCAGCAGGATCAAACCCGGTGTGGCGTAATCGATGTAGTGGCCGCCGACATCGAAGGCATTGCCGAAGACGTAGACGAAGATCAGCATCATCACGACCGGCATCAGTGCCGCGTTGAAGATGGTGACGGGAGTGCGGGCGATGTGGGTGAAGTTGCGGCCCAACATCATCGACGCATCGGACAGGGGTGCGGGCAGGGTGATCGTACTCATCGCGGGGAAACCTCCGTGGTCGCGTGACCGGTCAGGGAAAGGAAAACGTCGTCGAGATCGGGGGTGTGGACGGTGACCTCCTCGGCCTCGACCGAGGATTCGGCGAGCCGATCCAGCAGGTGGCGCAGCGATTTCGTGCCGCCGTTGCCGGGCACGCGCAGGGTCAGTGCGCTGTCGTCGCGGGTGGCGCCGGGCAGGCTGTGCGCCGCCGCGTCCAGTTCCTCGGGTTGTGCGAACCGGAGCTGGATGTGGCTGCCGGGCACCAGGCGCTTGAGGTCGTCGGGGGTGCCTTCGGCGACGAGGCGGCCCTGGTCGAGTACCGCGATCCGGTCGGCCAGCTGATCGGCTTCCTCGAGATACTGGGTGGTGAGGAAGATCGTCACACCCTCGGATGTCAACTCCCGCACGATGTCCCACATGGTGCGCCGGCTGCGCGGATCCAGGCCGGTCGTCGGCTCGTCGAGGAACACGATCTGCGGTTTGGTGACCAACGTCATCGCCAGATCCAGCTTCCGGCGCATACCGCCGGAGTAGGTCGCCGCCCGCTTACCCGCGGACTCCACCAGATCGAACCGCTCCAGCAGTTCGGCCACCACCCGCTTGCCGGCATCCCCGCGCAGACGATGCAGCCCCGCCATCAGCCGCAGGTTCTCCTCTCCCGTCAGCAGATCGTCGACCGCCGCGAACTGCCCGGTCACCCCGATCGCCGCCCGCACGGCCTTGCCCTCGGTGGCCAGGTCGTGTCCCGCGATCCGAGCCGTTCCCCCGTCGGCCTTCGCCAACGTGGTCAACACGTTCACGGTCGTCGTCTTCCCGGCCCCGTTGGGGCCGAGCAGCGAGAAGATCGTCCCGGCCTCGATGGTCAGGTCGATCCCGTCGAGGATCGTCTTGTCCCCGTACGCCTTCCGCAACCCGGAGGCGGCAATTGCTGTGCTGTTCATGGGGACAACTGTGCGGTGGCCGGCTGATACGCCCCTGACGTCGGCCTGACACGATCGCTGATATGGAGTTTGCGCTGGTCACCGCATTACATCGTGAGGACCATGCGGTAGCGGGCGCGGCCCTGCTCCATATCGGCGTAGGCCTGCGCCGCCTGCTCGAGCGGTAGTTCCTGAATGCGCGCGCGGACACCCGATCGCACCGCGAACTCCATCGTTTCCTCGACATCGCGCGCGGTGCCGGACGGATGGCCGATGACGCGCAGGCCGGGGACGATCAGCTGCATCGGGCTGATGGGCAGCGGATCGGCCGTGACGCCGATGGTGATCAGTTCACCGCGCGGCTGCAGCCCGCCGACCGTATCGGCCATGGCGGCGGAATTGCCCGCCGTCGCGAGGACGACCGCCGCGCCCCCGAGTTCCCGCAATGCCTCGCCGACCTCGACCGCGGTCGAGTCGATGTAGTGGTGGGCGCCCAGCGCGCGGGCGTCCTCGGCCTTGCCCGCACCGCGCGCTATCGCGATCGTTTCGAAGCCCATCGCACGCGCGAATTGAACGCCCAGGTGTCCGAGTCCGCCGATGCCGAGGATCGCGACGCGGTCGCCGGGCCGTGCCCTGCTCTCACGCAGGGCGTGGAAGGTGGTGACGCCGGCACACCCCATCGGCGCTGCCTCGCTGAACGACAACTCGTCGGGGATGCGGGCCGGCGCGTTGGCCGGGACCGTCACCGACTCGGCATATCCGCCGGGGTAGTGCCAACTGGGAACCCGCAGATTCACGCAATGAATGAAATCTCCCTGCCGGCAGGGAATGCACTCGCCGCAGTGCCCGCCGAACCAGCCCACCGCGACGCGGTCGCCGAGCGCGTAGTTGTCCACACCGTCGCCGAGTTCGGCGATGGTGCCCGCGATCTCGTGTCCCAGGGTGAGCGGCCAGGACATGCCGGGAAATCCGCCACCGGCGAACGCCCGATCCGTGCCGCAGACACCACACGCCGAGACCCGGATCCGCACATGGTCGCGGGGCGGCGCGGTGGTGTCGACCTCCACCACTTTCAACGCGTCACCGGCGGATCGGATGTGCACAGCCTGATGAGTGGACATCGGGAATCATCCTCACTTTCCTCGAAACGGTGATCAATGACAACGGCGCTCCTCGGCCAGTATCGCTGTTCACAACCGGTGGTTGCTCCACCGTTCGGGGTGAATCCGACGTCTTCCGGTGGTGTGTCCGCCGTCAGCCGATGTCCTCGGCCGAGCCGACGACGGTGCCCTCCGGACCGCGGACGAAGCGGTGTTCGTACTGCTCCCCGACGCCCGGCCTCGCGTAGAAATTATCGGTCGGAAAAGAGCGAACTCTCTGGGTTTCACCCTCGATTCGTTGGGTATGCCAAGCTGCCTGCAGTGGAAGATCCAAACCTTCGGACATGAGTAGCCTCCGCGAATTCGAAAATACGAATTTTATCCAATAAAAACCGCTGCTAGCTGGTCAGATACGTCATTTATGCACCGACGTGACAGCGTCGTCATAGCGGCGAACTCGAATATTGGACGCATGACCTAATTACCCGCTCCAGCGATCTGCAACTCATTTGATGTGATCCGAATCATTTTCACGAAACGCTGCTAACAGGTCGCGGAACCGGCCCGATAAACGCCATACAACTGAAAATCGTGTCGGAAAGAAATCATGTATCGACAACGACAGGAGAAGTCCTATGGACCTGTCCACCGCATTCAACCTCTTTCTCAGCTTGCTCGGCATCAACCTCGGCGCAGGCGGCCAACTCGGCGCCGGCACCGGGTCGTCCTGAGCGTCCTTGATCGAGCGAGGCCGGGCAGGGAGCCACTCGCCCTGCCCGGCCCGTTCTCTCCGGCTGAACGGTGCGAGTATCGCGGCCTCTATCCACCTGCCGCTCGGGTGAATCGGCTCGCGAGCGCCCTCAGGTGTTCCGCCAGTTCGGGGGGAGATTCGACCTCGAATTCCACATCGAGCATGCCGACCACCAGGGCCACCAAAGCGTAGGAGTCCGAACCCATTTCGAGTCGGCAGGTGTGCTCGTCGATGGGGGTGACCAGACCTTCGATGCGGCCGGCGAGCCGCTCGGCCGGGACATGGACGCGCATGACCGACCGGTACGGCCACATCGCGAAGCCCATGGTGCGGCGCAGGTAGGCCACCACATCGCCGTCGGGCGACGGCCGGTGCGCGAAGCGCGGGCCGTTGGGCGTCCGCAGCGACATGCGGTCGACGCGGAAGGTACGCCAGTCGGCCCGGTCGCGGTCCCAGCCGACGAGATACCACCGATGGCTCCAATGCGCGATGCGGTGCGGCTCGACGCTGCGCCGGGAGTCGTCGCCGGTGTGGCTGCGATAGTCGAAGCGCAGCGTCTCGGCGGCGCGGATGGCGGCGGATATGGCGGTGAGCTGACCGGCGTCGACGGCGGGACCGGGGTCGTAGCGAGGCGGCATCGCGACCACCGCGCCACGCAGTGTGTCGACGCGGTGGCGCAACCGGGCCGGAAGTACCTGTTCCATCTTGGTGAGCGCGCGCAGCGAGGTCTCCTCGATGCCGGCGACAGTGCCGGTGGTGTTGGTCTGCAGTCCGATCGTGACGGCGACCGCCTCGTCGTCGTCGAGGAGCAGCGGCGGCAGTGACGCACCCGCGCCGAGTCGGTATCCGCCGACCGGTCCCAGCACGCCGTGCACCGGATATCCCAACTCGCGCAGCCGATCCACGTCGCGACGGATGGTGCGGGTGGTGACGTCGAGTCGTTCGGCCAGCTCCGTTCCGGTCCAGTCTCGATGTGTCTGCAACAGCGACAGCAGCCGCAACAGCCGCGCCGGCGTGGTCTCGGGCATGAATCGATCATCGCGCATGTGTAGGACCGTTTCCGTCCTATACGGGACGGATGCTCTTCTCATGACCGATACGACGATCACCCCGTTCCGCATCGATATCCCGCAGGAAGACTTGGACGAACTGAATTTCCGGCTCGCCCGCACCCGTTGGACCGATGCCCTGCCCGGTGTCGGCTGGTCCTACGGCGTGGATCGCGACTACCTGATCGATCTGGCCGAGTACTGGCGCACCGGCTACGACTGGCGCGAACACGAGGCGAGGTTGAACAAGGTCCCGCAGTTCGTCACCGAAATCGACCGCCAGACAGTGCATTTCATGCATGTTCGCTCCCCCGAGCCCGACGCGACGCCGCTGATCGTCACGCACGGCTGGCCCAGCACGCCCGCCGACTTCCTCGACATCCTCGGACCGCTGACCGATCCACGCGCATACGGCGGGGATCCGTCCGACGCATTTCACGTGGTGGCGCCGTCGGTACCGGGATTCGGATTCTCCGGACCCACCCGCGAAACCGGTTGGGACGTACCGCGAGTCGCGCGCGCCTGGGCAACGCTGATGGCACGACTCGGCTACGAACACTACGGCGCCCAGGGCGGCGACTACGGCAGTCTCATCTCCCCGGCCCTGGGGCGGGTCGCACCGGACAAGGTGATCGGTGTGCATGTGAACGCGCTGGCCGACGCCGCGACCGCGAGCGGCTCCGGCCGCGAACTCGCCGACCTGTCGGAGGCGGATCGCGCGAAGGCGATCGCGAACCAGATGTGGTGGTACGGACACAACGGCTACGCGACCCAGATGGCCTTGCGGCCCCAGACCATCGCCTACGCCCTCAACGACTCACCCGTGGGCCAGCTCGCCTGGAATCTCGAATGGTTCGTCGATTGGGATCCGACTGCCACCGATCAATCGCCGATCGACCGCGACATGATCCTGACCGACGTCTCGACCTACTGGCTCACCGGCACCGCCGGCTCCGCGGCCCGCATCTACCGGGAGTCCGGGGCGTCGTGGGGCAGTAAACCCGAGCCCTCGGGCGTGCCCACCGGGGTCGCGAACTTCCGGGGCGATCGGGCCGTGCGGGGCCTGGCGGAGGCGGCCAACACGGTCGTGCGCTGGAAGGAATACCCCGTGGGCGGCCACTTCGCTTCGCTCCAGGCGCCGGCGGAGCTTGTCACCGATATTCGCGAATTCTTCCGTTCGGTCGCCGGCTGAACCCACCGGAGCCGATTCCGCGACGGCACGTAATCGCTTATCCCGCAGCGGAATCGGCCCCGGGCGCGACCGCCCACGCTCCCTCGATCATCGCGAAGATCTCGTACACCGCGGCATCCGGATCGGCCGACTCGCGGGCCAGAGAGTAGGCGTCGATCACGAATCTCGCGATCGTCCGGCAGGCCGTCGGCGTGCGGGCCGGTTCGGGGTCCGCGGCGATGGCCGTGGCCAGCGACTCGGCGTGCCGCAGCCGCATCGATTCCTCGTACTGCCGCAGGGCCGGCGATTCGTCGATCATGCGCCAGATCGGGTCGGCGCCCGCTGCCGTGCAATGTCGCACCAGCGCGAGGATCTCGCGACGCAGCGCGGGCACGAGCGGCTCATCCGCCGCCCGCTCGGCCACCGCCCGCGTAAGGCGCTGTTCGAAGTCGTCGTCGCGCTCGAATACCAGCGCTTCCTTCGAGGGGAAGTGGGAAAAGAGCGTGGTCACGGCCACATCGGCTTCCGCCGCGACATCCCGGATGCCCACCGCGTCGTACCCCCGCTCGAGGAAGAGCCGCAACGCGGTATCGGCGATCTTCTGGCGGGTCGCGGCCTTCTTCCGCTCACGACGTCCGGTCGGCGCAGTCACCTCTGGATGCTATCAACTATGAAAAACTAACGACTACAAAACACTAACGGTTAGTGTTATCGTCGCCGTATGAAGAGGGTGAGCTTCGCCGAGTTCGGCGGTCCGGAAGTCCTGCGACTCGTCGATGCTGAAGAGCTCCACGCGGGTCCCGGGCAGATCCGCATCGCCGTGCGCGCGGCAGGCGTGAACCCCGTCGACTGGCGGATTCGCGAAGGCCAGTTCCAGCAGGCCCATCCGCTCGAGTTGCCCGCCGGAGTGGGACAGGACGCGGCCGGCGTGGTGGACGAAATTGGCGAGGGCGTAACGGGTTTCGCGATCGGCGACCATGTCTTCGGCGAAGGTTCGAGCACCTACGCCGAGTTCGCGGTGCTGACCGCCTGGGCCAACATGCCCGACGGGCTGCCTTTCGACGAAGCGGCCGGCTACCCCTCGGTGGTCGAGACGGCACTGCGCGTCATCGACCAGGCGGGCGTGCGGCCCGGGCAGACCCTGCTGGTCAGCGGCGCATCCGGCGGCGTCGGATCGGCCGTGCTCCAGATCGCCCGCGAGCGCGGCATCACGGTCATCGGCACGGCCGGGGCGGCCAACCAGGACTATCTCCGCAGCCTCGGCGCCGTCGCCACCACCTACGGCGAGGGCTGGGTCGAGCGCGTGCGCCGACTCGGGCGTATCGACGCGGCCCTCGATCTGGCCGGTTCGGGCGTCCTCCGCGAACTCGTCGAACTGACCGGGGACCCACGGCGGGTGATCACCATCGCCGACCTCGGCGCACCCGAGTTCGGCGTCCGATTCTCCGGCGTAGCGGGAAGTATGCCGGATGCGCTCGGCGAGGCCGCCGATCTCATCGCGCGCGGGAAGCTTCATATCCCGGTGGAAAAGTCGTACTCGCTCGCCGAGGCGGCCGCGGCACACATCGACAGCCGGGCCGGCCACACTCGCGGGCGCCGGGTCATCTCCGTATGAGCGTTCGAGAATCTCAGCGGCTCGGACGATCGGCGGGCGTATCGTGGCGTGACCACGGGAATCGTTCCCCGACAACGCAATAGCTCACATCCGTACCGGTGACAGCGAGCTACGGTGCAGACAAGGGAGACCATGACTTCCAGGCACGACGGAGACACCTGGGATCCGGCGACGGGCGTCGGTTCGACCGCCACCATGGCTGCGGCGGCCCGGGCGATTGCGACGCGCGCGGATCCGGAGCTCATCGACGATCCGTTCGCCGCACCGCTCGTCCGGGCGGTCGGCATCGACCTGCTCACCCGGCTCGCGACCGGCGAGACGCCGCCCGGCGACTTGGTCGAACAGGTATGGACCAGCGCCGGCCTGCCCGACACCGCGAGGACCCGCTCGCCGGCGATCGTTGCGTCACCCACCGCGTCGTCTTGTACGATATCTTGTACAAGATAGACGAAGGGGCCGCCATGACCGCATTACCGATCTCCACCGTGCGCCAACAGCTGTTTTCTCTGGTACAGCAGGTCAACGACGACCACGACACGGTCACCGTCGTGACGAAGAGCGGCGAAAACGCGGTTCTGGTCGCGGAATCGGATTGGAATTCCATTCAGGAGACGCTCTACGTACTCGCGACCCACGGCGGGGTTCGCTTGCTGGAGTCGGCGCGCGAAGCGCAACGAGGCGAGATCGAAGCGCGAGAGTTGCTGGACCCGGATGCCTGACCGGAAGCTGGTCTTCACATCCTACGGCTGGGAAACCTACTCGTCGTGGCTCACTCGGGATCGAACGGTTTTGCGGGCGGCGAACAAACTGATCACCGCAGTCCTCGCCGACCCTTTCCGAGGTATCGGAAAACCCGAGCCACTCAAACACCAGCTCGCCGGAAACTGGTCGAGGCGAATAACCCGGGAACATCGCTTGATCTACTACGTGACCGAGACCGAGATCGTCATCATCGGTGTGGGCGGACATTACGACGATTGATCGCCCATCACGACGTCGAATTCTCGCCAGCACGGCAAGGCCGCGAACACCAAGATCGTGGGCATGACGGCGGATGTGATGACCACCTTGCGAGCGTTCTACGCGGCCGAAGCGGCCTATCTCACGGAGGGGCCGAGTTCGGGGAGATGGCTCGGCATCTGGCATCCGATGTCGTCATGTACCAGGCATCGAGCCTGCCCTACGGGGGCGAATGGCGCGGACACGACGGCTTCCGGCAGTTCATCGCCGCAATGGGCGACAGCTGGGACGGACTATGGTTCGACGACCAGCAGTTCCTCAGCGACGGCGACCGAGTCGTCGTCTACAGCCGGGGGCGCTTGCGGGCGCGCCGCACCGGACGCGAACTCGAAACCTCACTGCTGCAATGGATCAGCTTTCGAGACGGCCTCATCACCGAGTTCCGGCCGTACTATCACGACACCTCGGCGGTCCTGGCGGTGCTGGACGAGCAGGTGTAGGCCGCTCGTAGTCACCACGATTCGATCAGCGGGACATCGTGTTCCTGCCGCTGCCATTCCTCGGTAAGGCGACCGAGTCGCTGCCGGGCGGCGATACCGCGCACGCCCGCGATCTTGTCGTCGCGGACCTCCAGGATCAGCACACCCACAACGCGATCGTCGAGCGTGGCGAGCATGGCCGGACAGGCGTTGACCACAGCGGCATGGATGGCGGGCGAGCCGCCGGCGAGTTTGCGCTTCGCCGGAGTCGGTTTGAAGCCGGCCCGCACCGCACTGGCGATCCGCTGCGGCGTCGCGTACCGGATGAATTTCGCGGCCCATCCCAGACCGGCGCCGTCGGAGATGCCGGTCGCGTCGTCGGTCAGCAGTGCCACCAGCTGTTCGGTCCGGCCCGAGGAGGCGGCGGCGACGAACGCCTCGACGATCCGGCGCGCAGTTGCCCGGTCCGTTTCGGTGGTCGTGCCGGCGGCGGCGATTCGACGTCGCGCCCGGTGCAGATATTGCTGACTCGCGGATTCGGTGATGTCGAGGATTTCGGCTGTCTCGGCGTGGCTGTACGAAAAGGCTTCGCGCAGTACGTAAACGGCACGTTCGATCGGCGACAGTCGCTCCATGAGCATGAGCACCGCCAGGGTCACCGATTCGCGCTGCTCGACGGTATCGGCCGGGCCGAGCATCGGGTCGCCGTCGAGCAACGGTTCGGGCATCCAGGCGCCGACCGCGCGTTCGCGCCGCGTTGTCGCCGAACGGAGGCGGTCGAGCGCCAGATTGGTGACGACCTTGGTCAGCCACGCCTCGGGCACCTCGACGTACCCTCGGTCGGCGGCCTGCCACCGCAGGAACGCGTCCTGCACCGTGTCCTCGGCGTCGGCGGCCGAGCCGAGCAGACGGTAGGCCAGCGAGGCCAGCCGATTCCGACTGGCCTCGAAACTCGCCACGGTGGCGGTATCCATGGGCACGACTCTAGGCGGCGACCACCGGCGCCGAGTTCTCTCGGGTACCGGCCCAGCGGTACTTGTGACTCGGCTTCCCGAAGGTCGGATGGCTCAGACTCCACGCGGCGGTGTCGAGAATTTTCGACTTGACGACCGCGGCCGGCCGGCCACACAGAGCCCACGACTTCGCGTGCACGTCGCCGTCGACCAGCTGGAAGATCCCGTCCCTGCGACCGAGGCTGATGTGGTTGCCGACATACGACAGCGAGGTCGTCGGTATCTTGCGTCCGGTCCGGTCGCCGATGATCGCCGCGGTCGCCTGCATGCCGGTGAATCCGGCCGAAGCACAGGACATCGGCAACGGGCGGCCGTTCTCGCCGATGACGAAGACGCTGTCCCCGGCGACGTAGACGTCCGGATGCGAGACCGACCGCATCTGACGGTCGACGGTGATCTGACCGTTGGCGACCACCTCGAGACCACTGGCGGCAGCGATCGGGTGGACGGCGAAGCCCGCGGCCCACACCGTCGCGTCGGACGTGAAAACGGTGCCGTCGGTCGCGACCGCGGCGTCCTTCCCGACGCGCCCGATCGTTGTCTGCTCGTGAACCGTGATGCCGAAACGGTCGAAGGCGCGCAGCAGATGACCGCGGCCCTTCGCGCCCAGCCAGCCACCCAATTCACCACTGGTGACGAGGCCGACTCGAAGTCCCGGCCGTGATTCGGCCAGTTCGGTGGCGGCCTCGATCGCAGTCAGGTTACCGCCGACGACCAGCACTTTTCCGTCGTCGCCCAGCTCGTCGAGGCGGGCGCGCAGACGCAGGGCCGCCGGGCGCGCGGTCACGTGGAAGGCATGCTCGTGGACGCCGGGAACCCCTTGATCGGCGGCGGTACTGCCGAGCGCGTAGAGCAATGTGTCGTATTCGAGCCGATCGAGGCCGCAACCGTCGGCGACAGTGACGGTCCGGGCCTCGACGTCGACGGCGGTCACCCGTGCCACGCGCAACCGGACGCCCGTACCCGCGAATATCTCCGCCAGCGGCCGATGGCGCAGTTCCTGCCCGGCGGCGAGCTGATGCAGCCGCAACCGCTCGACGAAATCGGGTTCGGCATTGACGACGGTGATGTCGAAGTCGTCGGCGTGCAGTTGGCGGGCCAGGTATCCGGCGCAGAAGGTTCCGGCATATCCGGCCCCGAGAACGACGATGCGGTGCTTCATGATTCGCTCCTGTCTGGTTCGCGTGCTGCCTGAACGAGACAGAGCGCGAATTCCTGACAGGACCAGACAGTGATCTGCGTCACTCTCCGTCATCGCCGGGTGCGGGCATTTCACAGCGGCATTCGAAGTGGTCCCTTCGCGTGGCGAACTGGAGGCCGAGCACCGCCCGCAGCCGCCTCGGCGGTAGGCGGCTGCGGCGCGATCGTTGGTCAGTCCTTGCTCGCCGGTTCAACGGTCTTGCCGTCCCCGGCCGTCCGTTCCGCACGCTGCGCTTTGAGGTCGGCCTGCCACTTCTGGAAATCGGCCCGCATCGCATCGATCTGGCGTTCCAGGGCGTCCTGAGTGTCCGACCACCAACTCTGCGCGGCTTTCCGCAGGTCCGCCGCGGTCTTCTCGAACTCGTTTCCCTCGTTCTGAAGGGTCTCGCTCAGCTCCTCCCGCCGAGCCTGCAACGCGGTGCGACTCCGTTCCCGCGCGGCAGCAGACGACTCTTCGAACTGCTTCACCCGAGCCGCGAGATCCGTCAGCGATTCCGACAACGGCTTCATCTTCCTTGTCCTTTCGGATCGGTTCGACCCTCGACCGGGCCACCATTCGTCACTGTCGAGCGTGACGTCCCCGCCCGGCCCAACCAAGGGCAGAATGTCATCTGATATCCCGCGCTCGATACCGCTTCCGGTCCGGCCTGCATGCCGAAGCGCCCTCTCGGCGGCGAGCGCATGCTCCGGGCAGCACCGGGTATGCGCGAGACAAGAACAGTCGTCCGACGAGGAGTAATCCGATGTCAGGAGTTGCGGCCCACCTGGGACAGCGAATATCGGCAGCGGCACATTCGGCGTGGGCCATGGTCCACCACCCCCGCCGCGAACCGAACACCGATCTCGCCGCCGAACACCACTCGACCACGAGCGATCCCACCGGCGGCAAACAGCCCGGCGAACCCGAATCCTCGCCCCGCGGGCTCGGAGGCATGGACTTCTAGCGCCGCCGGCCCTCGGTGCTGAACAAATCGTGCAAACCGCCTCGCATTCGGCGGTTTTCGCGCATCAACGCGGAGGTTTGCACGAAAAGTTCGGGGCATGCCTGTTGTTGCGGTAGTCGCGAGTGAAGTAGTCGTCGAGGCTCTCGAGTCGCAACCGGTTGCCGTGAAAGGCCTCCGGACGGGTCTGGTGAACGCCCACGGCGGAGGAGGTCTCGCGCGGTGCCCGTTCCCACGCTCGATGGCGCTTACTTTCGGTATCGAGCAGAATCGTGCAGTGACCAGGAGGGTGAGCGCGTTTCGCGCACAGGCACATTCGAGAATGACCGCGCTGCGGGCGGCGTCGACCAAGGAATCCCGCGCGGCATTCAGCCGCCGGGCGGGACGAATACGGCTGTTCCCCGCGGTCACCGCAGCGCTGCTCGCCGGACTGGCTGTGGCCTTCGCGGCCTACGGATTCCTCCGCTGGCTCACGCCCGTCGATGAAACCAAGCAAGCCGCCGAAATCGATATCACTCGTGTCGCATTGACCGTTGTCGCCGGTGTCGGCGGCGTAGTCGCCCTGGTCATCGCCTACCGGCGTCAACGCGATCTGGAACAGAGCCGATTTGTCGAACGCTTCGGCGCCGCAGCCGCCCAACTCGGCGCGACGGATGTCGCGGTCCGAATCGCCGGGGTCTACGCGATGGCCGGTGTCGCCGACGAATCCGACGGCCTGCGCCGCCAGCAATGCATCGACGTGCTGTGCGGATACCTCCGCTTGCCCTACAGCCCGGAGCTCGGCGCCAACCACCAGAGCAAACTGGTCGTCAAACAGCACCGCGCGACGGCGGACAACACCCGCGCCGACGACCGGGAGCACCACCACGAATATCGGCACAATGACCGAGAAGTTCGCGCAACCATCCTCCGCGTCATTACCGACCACCTTCGGCCCAAGGCCGCATACAGCTGGTCGACAGTCGATTTCGACTTTCGCACGGCCTATCTCGAGAACGCCGACTTCAGCCGTGCACAGTTACTGGGTTCTGCGCGGTTCGGCGGCGCGACCTTCTCCGCCGACGCCCGGTTCGGTAGCGCTACCTTCTCCGGCAACGCCGAGTTCGACGACGTAACCTTCTCCGGCAATGCGTGGTTCGACAGCGTAACCTTCTCCGGCGACGCCCGATTCGGCAACGCAACCTTCTCCGGCAACGCCCGGTTCGACGGCGCGACCTTCACCGGCAACGCCCGATTCGACGACGCGACCTTCGCCGACCACGCCGCGTTCGCCGGCGCGAACTTCTCCGCCGACGCCCGGTTCGGCGGCGCGACCTTCGCGGGCGCCGCAGGATTCGGCGAGACGACCTTTTCGGGCAACGCCCGGTTCGACGGCGCGACCTTCACCGGCAACGCCCACTTCGACGGCGCCACCTTCACCGGCAACGCCCGGTTCCGCAACGTAACCTTTTCCGGCAACGCCCGATTCGACGGCGCGACCTTTTCCGCGAATGCCCGGTTCGGCGACGCGACCTTCGTCGGCGACGCGGGATTCGGCGACGCCACCTTCGCCGGCAACACAGGATTCGACAGCGCGACTTTTTCCGGTGACGCCGAGTTCGGCGAGGCGACCTTCTCCGGCAGCGCCGAGTTCGGTGACGCAACCTTCGCCGGCAACACAGGGTTCGGCGGCGCCACCTTCGCAAGCGACGCAGGATTCGGCGGCGCCACCTTCACCGGAAACGCTCGATTCGACCGAGTGAATTTCGCCGGCAATACATGGTTCGGCAGCGCGACTTTCGCCGCCGAGGCCCGGTTCGATCGTGTGACCTTCGCCGGCAACGCCCGGTTCGATGAGGCAGACTTCGGTAGCGGCACCATCTCGTTCGACGAACCGAGACAGTGGGGACCTCCGATACCTATATTCGACTGGAGCCAGGACCACAGTCGGAAGCCAACCAACATCGAGCCTCAGAATTGGCCGCCCGCGGTGGCGGCACCAACTCTCTCGGCAGGCTCAGCAAGCCGCCACCAGCAGCAATAGATGGGTCTCACGCACCATCGATGACACGCGGCCGATGTCCGTCTCGCGTGACCTCCTGCGCGTCAGTCCGGCAGCCAGTGCAGCTCGTGTGCCAGGGTTTTGGCGACGGTGCGGACGCGGCGGTGTAGTGGTGACTGCACGCGCGGGAGGACCAGGTGGATCGTCAAGGTGGGCGCGCCCAGCAGCGGTCGCCACGTGAGACCGGCCGGTTGTGTCGTGACCGCTACTTCACCGGCCGGAGCGAGGGTGAGCCCGTCGCGTAGGTCGCGCTGAGAGATATCGAAAGAGACTGCGGGCGTGACGAATCGGGGGCTCGGCCGGGTGTCGCGGAACAGTGCGGCGAGCTGATCGTGGATCACGGGGTTGGCCGCACGGTCGGGAAGTCGCAGCGGATACGCGGCCGCGTCGGCGATCTCGATCTCCGGGTGTCCGGCCAGCGGATGATGCTGCGCCAGTTGGACCCCGACGCCCTCGCGCCGCAGCAGGAACCGGCGCACGCCACGGCCCGGCTGTTCACCGCGAGTGATCCCCGCATCGATGCGGCCGTCGGCGACCGCTGGGGAGATGTCCGGTGTCGCCATCGGGACCGCGCCGACGTCGAGTCCCGGGCTGCTGCGAATGAGCTTGTCCACCAGGGCCGGTGCCGTCTCGGCTCCCGTGCTGAGGCTGTATCCGATGCGCAGCGTGCCCAGTTCACCGGCCCCCGCATTCCGGGCGGTGTCCCATGCCCGATCCAGCGCCGCCAGCGCGGGTGGCGCGGACTCCGCCAAAGCCGCACCGGCCGTGGTCAATACGACGCTACGCGTGTTTCGAACCAGCAGGCTCGTACCGAGTTCCGCCTCCAATCGGCGCATCCGGGCACTGAGTGCGGGCTGCGCGATACCGATGCGTGCTGCCGCGCGGGTGAAGTTCAACTCCTGCGCCAGCACCAGAAAGTACCGCAGGCTCACCGTATCCGGCGCCACATACCCTCCCTGCCGATTGATAACGATCCGTTCTGAGTCTATCCCCTTCCGGTCTTTCCCTCGACCATGCATCAAGCCCTAACCTGCGCATATGACGATTCAACCGACCGCGGTACCGAACACCGCAGCCACAGACACCGGGAGGCAGTCATGCACAAGTTGGTAGTCCTGTATCCCGAGCCCGCCGACCCCGACCACTTCCGCGACTACTACGTGACCAACCACCTTCCACTGGTCACGAAAATGCCCGGCCTGCTTGCCTGGCGCTACAGCTTCGACGTGGCGGCCCCGAACGGAGATTCGCCGTATTTCGCGGTCTTCGAAGCCGACTTCGCCGACGCCGCCGCCGTGGCCGCGGCACGGGCATCACAGCCCGGCCGGCGGGCGGCCGCCGATGTCGTCAACTACGCCACCGGCGGTGCGGTCGTCATCGACTATCCGGTGCAGGACGGCACCATCTGAGGCAGGACCGCGTCCGGGTCGCGTTCGGCCGAGCGTTGCGTACTCGGGGCTCGACTCGCGTTCCGAAGCCGAATAACCTCTGCACGCAACCCACCGATCCGACCGATGCCGGCAGCGACCCAAGGCCGCCCCTCTGGCCGCATCACCCAGCTAGTGGACCCAAGTGCGCACCCATGCCGATTATCAAGTGGTGGTTACCGAACGAACGTTGGTACCGTGCGGGTGATATCCCGGCGATCGTCGAGGTGGACCGCGACACGTGCACGACGCCGTCCACTCTCGGCTGCGCACTCGGCAGCAGATCGAGGAGGAGTGCGCGCATATGTCGATGGTGCGACGGTTCTGGATCGAATTCGACGTGCGGGACTGCCCTGCCCCATGGTTCGGAAAAGCTATCGGTGTGACCGGATTCGACGTACGGGACTGTTTGTCGATGGCGGCAGATCTGGTGACCGACGGACCGTTGCCACCCGTGTGTCGAATCACGGTCGACATCTCACTGGCCGCGCCGCTGCCGCTGAATCCTCGCCATCTCGGAGTCCCGGTGTGGCGCGGCGTGTGGTACCCGCCGGTGAACCTCGGAACCGGACCGATCCGCGCCATCGACAGCAAAGGCGTATCCGGCGACTACCCGACACCAGTTCCGCCATCCCGCCGCCGAACGCGGACCGAAGAGCCCCTGCGCTCCATGTGGTGGGACGAAATCCCGCATTTCGATGCCCTGTGGTGGCCGCTGATGGACGTTCACCGCGACGGCAGAATGCGATATCACGCCCCGCAGGTGCGTGATATGTGCGTCAGGGATCCGACCTACGGGGTGCTGGTGCGCGAAGCCCTGGACTACATGATCGTGCGACGCCCGACACCGCAGGAATGGTTCGACCCGACCGGGATCAGGTTCGCCGACGAGCGGGAACTAGGCGAGTATCTGCGAGCCTTCCGCGACTACGTGGCCGGAACCCGCCCGGAGCCGATCTACCTTCCCGCCGGCGAACAGCCCGCACGCGACGCGCAACCATGACCTCCCGACAACGAGTGAAACCCCTTGGCACACGTCCTGCTATAGCCGCTGGGCATGCGCCTGAACAATACGGAACCGCTGCAGCTCGGGACATCCGGCAATGCCGCTTACCGCGCTGACCGAACCGGCCATCGCACAGCACCGGCGAAACGACCGAGCGCCCACCCGAATACCGGACGGGGCCTCAGCAAAGTCTCTACCAGGAGCGGTGCATGCCCCGCCCCTACTTCTTCTTAGACGCTGATCCGCTATACGTTGAAGCGGAACTCGACTACGTCGCCGTCGTGCATGACGTAGTCCTTACCCTCCATCCGTACCTTGCCCGTGGCCTTGGCGGCGGACATGGAGCCGGCTTCGACCAGGTCGTCGAAGGCGACGATTTCGGCCTTGATGAAGCCGCGTTCGAAGTCGGTGTGGATGACGCCGGCTGCCTTCGGGGCGGTGTCGCCCTGGTGGATGGTCCAGGCGCGGGCCTCTTTCGGGCCGGCGGTGAGGTAGGTCTGGAGGCCGAGGGTGTGGAAGCCGGCTCGGGCCAGGGCGTGCAGGCCGGGTTCGGTTTGGCCGATGGATTCCAGGAGCTCGAGGGCGGACTCGGCGTCGAGTTCCAGGAGTTCGGCTTCGACCTTGGCGTCGAGGAAGACCGAATCCGCCGGGGCGACTGCGGCTTTCAGTTCGGCGACGCGTGCCTCGTCCGTCAGGACCGACTCGTCGGCGTTGAAGACGTAGAGGAAGGGCTTGGTGGTCAGCAGCGACAGTTCGCGCAGGAGGTCGGCGTCGAGCTTGTCGCGGACCGCGTACAGGGTCTTGCCCTCGTTGAGGAATTCCTGGGCCTGCTTGGCGGCGTCGGCCACCGGTTTGCGGTCCTTCTTGACCTTGGCTTCCTTGTCGAGGCGGACCACCGCCTTCTCCAGCGTCTGCAGGTCGGCGAGGATGAGCTCGGTTTCGATGACCTCGATATCGCTGAGCGGGTCGACCTTGCCGTCGACGTGGACCACGTCGTCGTCGGCGAAGACGCGGACCACCTGGCAGATAGCGTCGGCTTCGCGGATGTTGGCGAGGAACTTGTTGCCCAGGCCCGCGCCTTCGGAGGCGCCCTTCACGATGCCGGCGATGTCGACGAACGACACCGTCGCGGGGACGATGCGCTCGGAGCCGAAGATCTCGGCGAGCTTGTCCAGCCTCGGGTCGGGCAGCGGCACCACGCCGACGTTCGGCTCGATGGTGGCGAACGGGTAGTTCGCCGCGAGCACGTCGTTGCGGGTCAGCGCGTTGAACAGCGTCGACTTTCCGACGTTGGGCAGGCCGACGATACCGAGGGTGAGACTCACGAGTGCAAGAGTCTACGCGGCGCACGTTCGGCAACCGAATCTGCCCAGGTCGCGACCACCGGATGGAGTGCCCGGTATCCGGACGTGTTCTGTCACCACCCGCGCGCGACCGGCTACTCAGAAAGTGGCGGGCAGCGCGAGCGCGCTCTCGATCGCCGCATCCAGAAACGCGAGAGTGTCACGGCGGCGTGCGAGCGGATTGCGATAGGAGCGGCACCCCTCGGCGCCGCGCGTGCGGAGGTGGAGGCTCTCGGCGATGATCGGCTGCCAACGCGGGTCGAACGACCGCAGCGCATAGCGGCCGGCTCCGCATTTGGAGGTCATCGTTCCGGTCGCGAGCACATGATGAAGGCGACTCACCCCGAGAACTGCCCATACCGGAAACCACGGGGTCAGCCCCACCGCGAGCGACAGCGGATGCGCTGCCCGGGCACGTTCCCACCACGGCCGCCAATAGTTGCGCACGTTGTCCACGGTGAAGTCGCGCAAGGCCACCCGATCCGCCCACAGCTCGATATCGCCCGGCTGTGGGCCGCGAACCGTGATCCCGTGCCAGGCCAGCTCACAGAACGTCACCGGGTCGATGCCGAAGCGACCGGAGGTGGTGAACCGGCTCTCCTGGGCGCAGGGAACATCGGGGCACTCGTCCGGCCCGGCCGCGAGATCCGCCCAATGCACAACGGCACCATCGAAATTCGGCCGCCGTGCGGCGCGGACCGTGCGGCTGTGCGCCTCGGCCACGGCTGCCATCTCCGGCGAGTCGGGCTCGATGCGCCGATCGGTCACCGCGACGAAGTCGATATCGCTCGCGGTGGCGAGCCGCCCTCGCCCGGCACCGCGTGGATGGAAATCCTCCAACGCGACCGAGCCGACAAGATAGAAGCCGCTGATCAAGCCCGGCGACAACTCGTCGACGGCCGTGAGGAACAGCCCGACACTGCGCGCGACCTCGGCCGGAAGATCGTCGATGGACATGCCGTCAACCTACCGTTCGACGACCCTCGACCCCAGGAACGAATCGCGAACACCCGTACGCGCGCTCGATCCGCTGTGCAGCTGAACAAACATACTCTGCCGCAACGGATTCGACGACCCACACCGCAGCCCGCACATGCGACCACACCGGGCTAAGGTCGTTTCATGGCGCAGATCCCTCGACTTCCCGGATTGGGCTTGGCCGATGCCGATTGGCTGGTGACCGCCGCACTGGCGGTGGCCTCCGAACATCGATTTCCGCCGCTGGCGGTGGCGGTTACCGATGTGAGCGGTGCGGTGATCGCGCTGCGCCGGGCGGACGGCGGGATGCCGATGACGAGTCGCCTCGCGGTGGCCAAGGCGCGCACCGCACTACTGACACTGCATCCGTCGGGACAACTCCCCCTGCCGGGTGAGATCGTCGACAGCATTCAGCATCTCTACGACGGTGATTACATTCCGTTCGCGGGCGGGGTGCTCGTCACCGAGAACGGGGTGATTCTCGGGGCCGCCGGGGCCTCGGGTGCGCATGCGACACAGGACGAAGAGGCCGTGCAGGTCGCCGTGCAGCGCTGGCACGAATATCGTTCGCACACAGCCTGATCGAGACACTCGCACATGCTCTGGTAGCCGGCGACGCAGCGGGATCCGACCATGCGACCGGCACAGTTGCGCGCGTGGCACCACGCCCGCCGGCGTTCTGCTACACCGGGTCCGGCGTCGGCCGGGCACAAGCCAGCCCGAACTCGGCGCACTCGTCGTCCTGTTCGGGCCGACCGCCGCTGACCGCGACCGCACCCACCACGACACCGTCGCGACGGATCAGCCGAGAGCCCGCACCCACCACGATCGGCGTCGGCGACAGCTGATCGATTCGATCGAACAGGGCGGGCCACACCGCCTGGAGTTGCTGCAGTTCACCGCCCTCGCGATGAAACAGGGCGACCCCGGCCGCCTTCGCGGGAGCGATCCGGGCCGACAGCGGTGGCGCACCGTCCATCCGGTCCAGCACTCGCACGTGTCCACCCTCGTCCACGACCGCCACGGTCACTCGGGCACCCAATTCCCCAGCGCGAGAGCGTATCCGAGTGCTGATGGCGTGCGCTTCATGCAGCGTGAGCAACATCTTCTCCACCTCCGATAATCGTTGGCTGTACCAACGGTTCGCCCAGGCGACGCTACCCCACATTCGTTGGCTCGTCCAACGAATCCAGTAGACTTCACGCATGGACGACACACCCGCACGCCTGCGCGGCAAACCGAGCTGGCTGGTCAGCAAGACCGCCGCACTCGCCCAGCGGCGCATCGGAGAAGCCGTGTCGGCGGTCGGCGCCCGCGGCTACCATTTCTCGATTCTGGCCGCACTCGACGAGTTCGGGCCCGCCAGTCAAGTGGCGATCGGCCAGCGCTGCCGGATCGACCGCAGCGATATGCACGCCATGCTGGCCGAGCTCGAGGCGCAAAAATACGTTGCGCGAGAGCCGGATCCGGACGACCGCCGCCGCAACCTCATCACCCTCACCGCGGCCGGCGAGCGGCGACTGCACGAACTGGATGCCACGTTGACTGCCGCCCAGGACGAGATATTCGGCGAGCTGACGAAGGCGGAGCGCGAACACCTGGTCGAGCTGCTGACCCGCGTGCTGGACAACCGGCAGACTCAGACGCGCGGGTCGCGGCCGAGGTAGCGCAGCAGTGTGTCGACGGCGGTATCGCCGGGCTCGGCATCCAGCACGGCCGCGTACGCGCCCCACTGGCGCAGCGGTTCGATCAGATCGGTTGCGGCAGTGAGGAGATGGGTGGCCAGGGTGTCGGTCAGCGGAGACGGCCGGCCGGTGGCGACCGCGATGTCCCAGGCGTGGACGGCAGCATCCAGGGCAGCCATGACGGCGGCGACGGGGGTCGGGAGGACGCCGTGCGGGAGCGGGGTGGGAACGGTTTCGGCGTCGTCGGTGACGGTGGCCCAGGCGGCGGCGGTCTGCTCGATGGCAGCGGAGACAAGCTGTGTGCCGGTGCCGTCGAGCGAGCCGGAGGGGGCGAAGGGGTCGTAGGCGGGGCCGGCGCCCAGTCCCAGGGCCGCGGCGAAGGCGAGCTGATCACCGGCGGCGTGCTGCACGACCTGGGTGACGGTCCACTGCGAGCAGGGAGTCGGCAGGTCCCACTGGGCGGCGCCGATTCCCACGACCGCGTCGGCGAGGGCACGGTAGGACTCGGCGACGACGTCACGCCAGACCGGGGCGAGAGCGGCGGCGGGGGAAACGGAGGTGCTGTTCATCGGAGGGCCTTTCGTTCTTCGTTTTCGGCGTTGAACTCAGGTTATGCGCCAATTAGGCTTGTTTTCTTCCTAATAATTCGCCGACGGAAAGCGCTTCGATGTGACCTCCACCACAACCCGTGTGCTGCGGCTGCTGTCGCTGTTGCAGGACCGCACCTATACCGGTCGGGAGCTGGCACAAAGGCTCGATGTCAGCGACCGGACTCTGCGTCAGGACATCGCACGGCTGCGGGAACTGGGGTATCCGGTCCATGCCGAGCGCGGTGCGGTCGGCGGCTATCGGATCGGCCAGGGCAAGACCATGCCGCCGCTGCTGCTCGACGACGACGAGGCCGTCGCGGTGGCGGTGGCGATCGGCCTCGCCGAGGACGGCTCCACCGGGGTCGCGGATATCGACGAGAACGTGGCGCGGGCGCTCGCCAAGCTGGAGCGAATTCTGCCGGTTCGGTTGCAGCGCAAGGTGACAGCGTTGCGCACGGCCACCGAGATCGGTCCCGCCACGACCGGCTCACGCGAACCCGATGCGCCCGTGCCGGCGCAGACTCTGGCCACCATCGCGTCGGCGATACGCGGTACCCGGGTCCTGAACGTCGACGGCGGACGCCTCGAGCCGTATCGGCTGATCAATTGGCAACGCCGGTGGTATCTCGTCGCTTACGATCTCGAAAGCCATTGCTGGCGCGCCCTTCCCGTGGCCTCCGTCGACGACGTCGCGACCGGCTCCCACCACTTCGCGGCCCGCACGCTGCCCGATGACGATCTGGTGGCCTTCGTCCTGCGGGAAATCGCCAGAGCCGGTTGGCGAGTCCACGCCCGGGTCACGGTGCTGGCGCCCGCCGAGACCGTGATCGCGCGCATCAACCCGGCCGTCGGTGTGGTGGAAGCCGTCGACGCGCAATCGTGTGTGTTGTACACCGGTGCGGACACTCTGGAGACCATCGCGATCTACCTGAGCATGTTGATGATGGACTTCCGCGTCGACGAGCCGCCGGAACTCGTGGACCACATCCGGACACTGGGCCGTCGTTATTCGTCGGCTGTCCCACCCGAATAGCGCTTCCGACGGCCCCCGGAAAGGGCCCGAGGACGGCCCTGTGAGGTGCCGATACGGCACTAACAGCGTTCGTACAGACGAACGAAGGGCTCCGCCTCGGCCGAAACTTTTCGGCCTGGATCCGGGCAACCGCCTACCAGGACCTCGAAGCGGAAGCCTTGGTGCCCGCGGAGGGTGTACTCGACCACGGCACCGGACCGAGCGAGGCGGGGAAGGTGCTGACCGGCCAACTGTGCAGCCTGCTCCGCACTGAACACCTCGCCCGCCGGCGGAAGAATCGCGACGCCCAGTGTGCGGCCACCCACACCGGGCGGGTCGTACACACGGATGTCGGCGAAGTACGGGAAAGGCTGATCGGTAACCAACCACTCCCACAACTCGAGTTCACTGTCGGACGGGAAGCGGGTACGGCGGCTCGTGCTCGAGTCGGGTCGCAGACTCGAGCCCACGATCGAGAGATCGTGGTAACCGGAGGCCACCGTCCAGTCACGGGCCGCCAGTTCGGGAAACTCGCCGGCGATCTTTCGCATCGCCGCGGTGGCGCTCGAGGGTTCGGTACCAGAACTCGCGGCCACGATGACCTTCTCGGCCGGGCCTTCGACGTCGGCTGCGAATGTTCCGCCGTCACTCCAATGGATCTCGGCTCCAGGCCGGCTCGCCGACACTCGCGCCCAAGTGTTTGCCGCTTCGGCTTTCCTGGTGGTGTCGCCACCGAAACGCCAGGACGCGAAATACGAGTCCGTCATCCGGACCATTTTCAGCACCGTCGAGTCACCTCGGTACTGCGGCGGTAGCTGCTGGGTGGCCATCACGCGCACCACGGCCTCTGCCTGCGGGGCCGTTGCGTCGTCCTTCAACCGAACATCGAGGCCGGAGCTGTAGTCACCGTACCTGTGGTACTGGAACGTATGCGATGCGTCGGCCACCCCCGGCAACGCCTGTATCGCGGATTCGATCGCCCGCGACCAGCTATCACGCTCGGCTTGGTCAGGCCCCTGCATCGGTCTCGAGCACCCGATCGCCGAAGCCGCTGCGAGCAGCATGGCGATCGCCGACAACACCGAACGCGCAGTCCTCACCCACCTATACAACCGCAGACCAGGTTCGGAGCTACGGATCGCACCCGCGTCCGGCCCGAACGACACGCGGCCACCTGCGGTTTCGCCTCGGACGCCGGGATCCGGTCCGATGAACAGTTTCTGAACGGAGTGCGGATCCCACAGTGGGCTCGCCCGATTCGGCGGGATTCCGCTACCTTGAGTCAGTTCCACCTGATGTCCGGGCGGGCGGGGAAACTCGTCGCCGATCGGACCTACACCAGCACGGGAGAGTAGCTCGCATGGCGACCATCGAATACCTCCGAACCGAGCCGGACCTGCCTCCCGTCGGGATCGTCGACCGCCGGCCGATCACGCCGGCCAAGAAGGCGATCTTCGCGGCCGTCGCCGTCTTCGGTGCGGTCGCCTGGGCGATTCTCGCCGTCGCTCGTGGCGAGGACGTCAACGCGGTGTGGATCGTCATCGCGGCGGTGTGCACCTACATCATCGCCTACCAGTTCTACGCCCGGCTGATCGAATGGAAGATCACCACACCGCGCGACGACACCGCTACTCCGGCAGAGGAACTGGAGAACGGCACCGACTACATGCCGATGGACCGGCGGGTCCTGTTCGGTCACCATTTCGCCGCCATCGCCGGCGCCGGGCCGCTGGTCGGGCCGGTCCTCGCGGCGCAGATGGGGTATCTGCCGGGCACGCTGTGGATCGTGATCGGCGTCGTGCTCGCCGGTGCAGTCCAGGACTATCTGGTGCTGTGGGCATCGGTGAAGCGGCGCGGCCGCAGCCTCGGGCAGATGGCCCGCGACGAACTCGGTGTGGTGGGCGGTATCGCGGCGCTGATCGCGGTGCTGGTGATCATGGTGATTCTGCTGGCCGTGCTGGGCATCGTGGTAGTCAACGCGCTCGCCGCGACCAAGGGGGCCGACGGGCAGCTGCACGGCGGCAGCCCGTGGGGCGTGTTCTCGATTTCGATGACGATTCCGATCGCGCTGCTGATGGGCCTGTACCTGCGCTATGTGCGGCCGGGCAAGGTCGGCGAGATTTCCGTCGTCGGCTTCGTGCTGTTGCTGCTGGCCATCGTCTCCGGGCGCTGGGTGTCGGAATCCGGCTGGGGCCGTGACGTGTTCACCCTCTCGGGCACCACCATCGCGTGGATGCTGATCATCTACGGCTTCATCGCCTCGGTGCTGCCGGTGTGGCTGCTGCTGGCCCCGCGCGACTATCTGTCGACGTTCATGAAGGTCGGCACGATCGTGCTGCTGGCGCTGGGCGTGGTGATCACCATGCCGGTGCTGCACGCGCCCGCGGTCTCCCAATTCGCCGGCAACTCCAAGGGTCCGGCGTTCGCCGGCAGCCTGTTCCCGTTCCTGTTCATCACCATCGCCTGCGGTGCGCTCTCCGGATTCCACGCACTGGTCTCCTCGGGCACCACGCCGAAACTGCTCGAAAAGCAGTCGCAGGCACGGATGATCGGCTACGGCGGCATGCTGATGGAGTCGTTCGTCGCGGTGATGGCGATCATCGCGGCCAGCATTCTCGACCAGCATCTGTACTTCGCGATGAACACCGGCGGCCTCACCAGCGCGCAGGCCGCCGCCGACAAGGTGAACGCCCTCGGGCTCGGCGGCACACCGATCACCGCGAACGAGTTGAACCAGGCCGCTCACGACGTGGGTGAGCAAGCGATCTACTCCCGCACCGGCGGCGCGCCCACCCTGGCGGTCGGTATGGCCGAGGTGATGCACAACTTCATCGGCGGCGCCGCGATGAAGTCGTTCTGGTACCACTTCGCGATCATGTTCGAGGCGCTGTTCATCCTGACCACCATCGATGCGGGCACTCGCGTCGCGCGCTTCATGCTCTCGGACACGCTCGGCAACCTCGGCGGCCCGGCGCGCAAATTCAAGGATCCGTCCTGGCGGCCCGGAGCCTGGCTGTGCACGTTCGTCGTGGTCGCGGCCTGGGGTTCGGTGCTGCTGATGGGCGTGACCGATCCGCTCGGCGGCATCTACACGCTGTATCCGCTGTTCGGCATCGCCAATCAGCTGCTGGCCGCGGTCGCGCTGACGGTGGTACTGGTGATCGTGATGAAGAAGCGGCTGTGGAAGTGGGCCTGGATTCCGGCGCTGCCGCTGATCTGGGATCTCATCGTCACCATGACGGCCTCGTGGCAGAAGATCTTCTCCGGCGACAAGAACATCGGCTACTGGACCCAGCACCGCATCTACAGCGACGCTCGTGACGCCGGGAAGGTGCTGGCGCCGGCCAAGAGCATGGCCGATATGGACAAGGTCGTGCGCAACACGTTCATCCAGGGCTCACTGTCGATCATTTTCGCGGTGCTGGTGCTGATCGTGGCGGCGGTCGGTGTGATCGTCTGTGTGCAGGCGGTGCGCCGCGGCGGTGGGGCCACCACCGAGACTCCGGAGGTGCCGTCGAAGATCTTCGGGCCGTCAGGTTTCGTGACGACGAAGGCCGAGAAGGAGGTGCAGCGCGAATGGGCGGAGTACGAGCGTTCGGGCGCGGCGAAGGTCCCCGGCGCGGCGACGCCGGAACCGGCTTCTTAGCAAGCGAATTCGCTGTGCTGCGGGCGCCGCTGCGCGCGGTCCGGGCGGGAGCCCGCTATATGAACGCGGTGCTCGGCGGGCAGGACTACCCGCGATATGTGGAACATCTGCGGCGTCGGCATCCCGACCGGCCGATTCCGACCGAGAGTGAATACTGGCGCGAACGGCACGCGGCGGCCGATCGCAACCCCGGGACCCGGTGCTGCTGAGCTCGCCCCGCCGATGATCGGCGGCGAGTCCGGTCGACCGGGCAACCGGAAGCGGTTCCAGGCATCCGGCTCGCCTCGGCCGCCGCACCCCTCCAGCGAGCGTACGGTTCCGGTGCGATTCGCCAGTCCGCACGCGGCGCCGGTGGCCGAAACGTTCGCGTGTGATCTGCGACCAACCGTTCGCACCTCACCCGCCCGCCCCGGCCGACCCGAAAACCTTGCGACGCTGCGGAATAGGCCCTTTACGGCGGTTATACCCAACTGCTCTCACTCAGTGCATCGTTGATAGCCGACAGCTATGTCGCTGAAACGTTGACCATCCGGGGTAGTTGTCTGATTCCCGCTAGCGCAGGCGGCCCCGGGCTGACAAGGTGGACTGCGTGAGTGTGAACGGTCTGGACTTCGAGCGCTGTTATCGAGCGGTGGCCACCCGCGATGCCCGTTTCGACGGGCAATTCGTCACGGCGGTGCGCACCACCGGAATCTACTGTCGGCCATCGTGTCCTGCTATCACTCCGAAGCGTACGAATGTCACGTTCCTCCCCACCGCGGCCGCCGCGCAGCAGAACGGATTCCGCGCCTGCCGCCGGTGCCTGCCCGATGCCGCGCCCGGCTCACCCCTGTGGAACACCCGCGCCGATCTGGCCGCGCGGGCGATGCGGCTGATCGCCGACGGCGTGATCGAACGCAGCGGCGTCCCCGGCTTGGCCGACAAGCTCGGCTATTCGCAACGGCAACTGACCCGGGTACTCACCGCCGAACTCGGCGCCGGTCCGCTCGCCCTGGCTCGCGCCCATCGCGCTCACACCGCCCGGCTGCTCATCCAGACCACGCGAATGCCCATGTCCGACATCGCCTTCGCGGCCGGCTTCGCCAGCATCCGGCAGTTCAACGACACCGTGCGCGAGGTGTTCGTGGTGAGTCCGACCGTGTTGCGCGAGGAGGCGCGGCGGCTGCGCGGCGACGCACTGCCCGCCACCAACGGCGCCCTCACCCTGCGCCTGCCCTATCGTGAACCGCTCGACGCGAGCTGGCTCGAATGGTTCCTCTCCGCGCATGCCGTCCCCGGGCTGGAGAGCTGGGAGGACGGCGTCTACACGCGCAGCCTGCGCACTCCGCACGGGCATGCCACGGTGCGCGCGAGTATCCACCCCGGCCATGTGCGGGCCAGCCTGGCGCTGCACGATATGCGCGATCTGGCGCCGACCGTCGCGCGGATCCGGCACCTGCTCGACCTGGACGCCGATCCGGTCGGGATCGATGCCGCCCTCACCGAGGGCTTCGGGCCCGGGGCGCCGGCCATCGGCGCGGGCATTCGCGTACCGGGCTGCCTGGACGGCTCGGAGTTGTTGCTGCGCACCATGATCGGACAGCAGATCTCGGTGTCGGCGGCGACCACGCACACCGCCCGCTTGGTCGACGCGCTGGGTGAGAACGTCAACGGCCCGATGCCGCGCCTGTTCCCCACCGCCGAAGCCATCGCGGAACGGGGCGCCGACGTACTGACCGGACCGGCCCGGCGGACCGCCTCGATCGTGGGCGCCGCCCGTGCCCTCGCCTCCGGTGACCTGCGTCTGCATGCCGGCCGGACCGCCGCCGACGTCCGCCGCGATCTGCTCGCCCTCGACGGGGTCGGCCCGTGGACCGCCGACTACGTGACGATGCGCCTGCTCGCCGACCCCGACATCCTGCTGCACACCGATCTCGTGGTCCGGCAGGGCGCGGCCCAGTACGGCATCGATCTCACCGATACGTCGCGATGGGCGCCGTGGCGGTCGTATCTGTCGATGCATCTGTGGAAGCGCGCGCTCTCCGAACGCACCGCGGTGGCCGGCGCCGCAACCGCGCGAGCTGCCCTCGCACGCAACGGTGGATACCCCGCCGGCCGCGACGACGCCACCCGGCCCGCACCCGCGCGCAGCACGCTCGACCGTCGTGGCGACGCCGCGCGCACCGGAGTCGCGGCCGCCGAGGCCGGCCGTCGCGCGGCCTATCTGGGCGCGCGGCGATGAGCACCGCCGATTACGCGACCGTCCCGACCCCGATCGGGCCGTTCACGGTGATCGCCGATGCCGACGGCGCGGTCCTGGCCTCCGGCTGGACCGCCGACGCGGAAGGTCTGCGCGGTCTCGTCCATCCGCGGCTGCGGCCGGACGCGTTGCGCCGCTACGACGCGCTGGACGAGCTCACCGACACCGTCGAGCGGTATCACCAGGGCGAGCTGGATGCCGTCGACGGAGTGGCGGTCCGGCAGGTGTCCGGTCCGTTCCTCGAACACGCGTGGTCGGTCCTGCGAGCGGTGCCGGCCGGCGCGCCGATCACCTACACCGCCTTCGCCGTTCGGTCCGGTCGCCCGGAGGCCATCCGCGCCGCCGCCAACGCCTGCGCGCGCAATGCCGCCGCCCTCTTCGTTCCGTGCCACCGGATTCTCCGCACGGACGGCTCGCTCGGCGGCTTCCGCTGGGGGCTCGGCTGTAAGCGCTGGCTGCTCGCCCACGAGCGCGCGGCGGAGGACAGCGCCCACCTCGGCCGCTGAACGCTCTCCCAGGATCCCCCGCGCCGAACTCGTGTCGAACCCTCGCTTCGGCAGGCAGAATGCGGAACGACGAAGGAGTTCTGCATGGAAACGATCGTGTCGGTCACAGGTGGCAAGGTCCGGGGCAACACCGAGAACGCGGTGAGCACATTCCTCGGTATTCCCTATGCGGCCGCGCCCGTCGGTCCGGCCCGGTTCGACCTGCCGCGGCCGGTTCCGGAGTGGGACGGCGTGCGCGATGCGCTGACCTACGGGGCGACCTGTGTGCAGTCGCAGTACCCCGCGCCGATCCACGCCCTGATCGGCAGCGACGGGCTGCCCGGAGACGAGTACCTGAACCTGAACGTGTGGACGCCCGAGGTCGGCGGCTCCGGTCTGCCGGTCATGGTCTGGATTCACGGCGGTGCCTTCACCCGCGGCTCCAACGCCCGGACCATGTACGACGGAAGTACGTTCGCCCGCGACGGGGTCGTGGTGGTGTCGATCAACTATCGGCTCGGGATCTCCGGCTTCGCCGCCGTGCCCGGCGCGCCGCTCAACCGCGGGCTGCACGATCAGATCTTCGCGCTGCGCTGGGTGCACGACAATATCGCGGCGTTCGGCGGGGATCCCGACAATGTGACCGTCTTCGGTGAATCGGCGGGCGGGATGAGCGTGGTCGATCTGCTGACCGCGGCTCCGGCGCGGGGACTGTTCCGTCGCGCGATCGTGCAGAGCGGCAACGGATCCGCGGTCGCCGAGGCCGAGGACGCGGTCAAGGTCGCCGAAAATCTCGCTCGCACAATGGGAATCGAGCCGACGGCGGCGGCCTTCGGCGAGCTCGGACCGGATCGGCTGCGAACCGCACAGGACGCGGTGGCGCTGGAGTTGATCACCAATCCCGATCCGAATCGGTGGGGCCGCACGATCATCGACCACGGTCTCGGGCTTCTGAGTTTCTTCCCGGTGATCGACGGTGAACTCATCGAGAACCGGCCGATCGATGTGCTGGAGCGCTCCACCGCCCACGCGGTGCCGTTGCTCATCGGCTGGACGGCCGAGGAATTCCGGTTCTTCACCTTTCCGACCGGCATCGCGGCCACGCTCACCGACGAGACGCTGGGGCCGGTGCTGTCCCGCTACGGCGTCGACCCCGCCGTGGTGCGGGTGTATGCCGAGCATCGGCCGCGGGCCACAGCCGCCGACCTGTTCGCGGCCGTGATCACCGACGTGGTCTTCCGCGACGATTCGATGCGCATCGCGGCGGCCAACGCCGCCGCCGGTGCGCCGACGCACGTGTACGAATTCGGCTGGCGCAGTGGGGTTCCCGATCTCGGCGCCTGTCACGTGGTGGAGATCCCGTTCGTCTTCGACAAACTCTCCGAGGCGCATCCGCTGACCGGACCGAACCCGCCGCAACCACTGGCCGACGACGTCCACCGGGCCTGGGTGGATTTCGCGACGCACGGCGACCCGGGGTGGGCGCCGTTCGGAACGGACCGGCAGGTGCGGATGTTCGACTTCCCGAGCTCGGCCACCGTGCCCGACCCGCACGCCGCGGAACTGCTGGCGCTGCGCGAATCGGGGAGCAGATTGCGCCGCGGGTGATCAGGCGACGATCGTACGCAGCCGCGAGCCGGTCGGTTCCCGGATGACGTGGAGCCGGCTGGGGATGCGCTGTCGCATCTCGTCGACGTGGCTGACCACACCGACAACCCGTCCACCCGAACGCAATTCGTCCAGTACGCCCATCACGGCGTCGAGGGTGTCGGCGTCGAGGCTGCCGAAGCCCTCGTCGATGAACAGGGTGTCCAGTACCAGGCCGCCGGATTCCGCCGCGACCACATCGGCGAGGCCGAGCGCCAGTGACAGCGAGGCCATGAAGGTTTCACCACCGGACAGGGTTTTCGCGGGACGGACCGCGCCGGTGTAGTCGTCGCGGATGTCCAGACCGAGACCGCCGCGGCGCCCGCGCGGGCCTGCCGCATCGGAATGGACGAATTCGTATCGGCCACCGGACATCCGGCGCAGACGTGCCGAGCCGGCGATCGCGACCTCTTCCAGTCGCGCGGCGAGCACATAGGAACGCAGGGACATACGGCGGTTGTTGGCGCCGCGGCCCGCGACCACGTCGGCGAGACCCTCGAGTTCGGTGTGCGCCTGCTGCAGGGGGGCGATGCGGTCGGCCGCGGCCCACAGTTGACTGCCGAGTTCCTCGAGTTGGGCCACGCGGCGGGTGCTCTCGGCGTGCGCGGCGACCGCGGCGTCCAGCGCGCGGCGGGCCTCGGCCACGGCCGTCTCGACCTCGGTGAGGTCCACGGCGTCGGCATCGGCCGCGGCTCGGACCTCGGGTTCGGCCAGAACCGCTTCGGCGTGGGCGCGGCGGCGGTCGGCGGCGACGAGCTCGGCCTCCATCTCCTTCTGCTGCTGCGGTGTACGGGTCGCGGCCGCAACGACTTTCGCGTAGGCCGCGAGCACGGCACGGTCGGGCGCGCCGGACGCGGGATGCTCGGGTTCCGGAGCTGCCGGCAGGTCGGCAGCGCGGGCGGTCTGTTCGACGCGGCGGGCGAGGTCGGCGAACTGGTCGTCGGCGACGGCGGCGTCGGTGCGGGCGGTGAGCAGATCCGTGGCGTCGGCGATGAGCGCGTCCAGCCGGGCACGGCGACGCTCGACCGTGCCGTCAGCGCCGGCCGCCACCCGGACTCGATCCGTCAGTTCGGCCAGCCGGCGGTCGGCGGCCAGGATGCGTTCCTGCACTGCGCTGGACCGGCTTTCGAGTTCTCGAAGGCGGCTGTGCAGTTCGGTTTCGGCGGTGCGCAGCCGCTCCACCTCGGCACCGCGATCGGCGGCGGCGCTCGCCTTCTGCTGTGCGGAGCGGAACTGCTCGGTCGCCGCGTTCACGGCGGCGGCCAATTCCGCGGGGTCGCCGTTGCCGCCGCGCTCCCCGAGCAGTTCGATCCGGCGTTCCAGTTCCGTGCGACGGGTGAGGGCGCGGTCGCGTCGTTGTTCGGCGGCGCGTTCGGCCTGCACCGCCGCGTCCTCGTCGGATTTCGCGACGGTGACGGCGGTGGGCCGGGCGGGAGCCGGATGGTCGGCGGAACCGCACACGGTGCACGGCTGCCCTTCGACGAGTGCACCCGCCAGCTCCGCCGCCATTCCGGCCAGGCGACGTTCGCGAAGATCGAGGGTGCGCTCGCGCGCATCGGTATGGTCCGCCCGAGCCCGCTCGAATTCCTCGGTCGCTGTGGCCAATTCCTTCCGCGTGCCCACGAGCTCGACCGCCGCCTGCGCCGCGGCGCGGGTTCGCTCGCATTCGCGTTCCAGACCCGGCAGCGCGGCCTTGGCATCCGCTGCCTCGCGCAGCGCCACCTCGGCCGACCGAATGGCCTGCGGCAACTGCTCCCTGCGCTGCGACAGCTGTTCCAGCTCGCGCGACACGGTGGCGTATTCCGTTCGCAGCCCGGCCAATTCGGCGGTCACGCGGACGGCCGACTCGGCGTCCGCGCGAACCTCTTCCAGCGAGCCGATATGCGCGGACCACCGTTGTACCGCGGCGTCGAGACCACGGTCCGCTCCTGCTGCATCGGTGCCCGAGTCGTCGAGCGCGCCGGCAACCTTCTGCCCGCCCGACCGGCCCGGCTGGTTCTGCGCACCCGCATCGGAGCGAGTCCGGTTACCGCGCGACTCCGGCGCCGCTGCGGGCCGGGCGAGGTCGATGGAGAACAACTCCCATTCGATCGGTTCGTCCACCGCACCGGGCTCCTCCGGCGAGGGTGTCGTGGCAACCACACCGTCGTCGGCGGCGGTGCGACTGATGTCCGGAATGGCCGGAATGGCGGAGAGCTCCTCGGCCATGTCGGTATCCGCCAATTCGGCGGCAGCGAGCTCGGTTGCGGCCCATGTCGTTCCCGGAAGCTCGGCGGATTCGGGTTCGAGCAGGCGGACGGCCAGGCGTTCGGCCAGGTCGCGGGCTTCGTCGGTGCGGCGGCGCAGGGTGACCGCGGCCGTGCGGGCATCGGCGAGCGCGGCCGCCACCGGTTCGACGCGGCGGGCGCGGTCCAGATCGGCCTGGACACGATTGCGGGCGGGCGCGCCGGCGGCGTAGTCGTCGAGTTGGCGGCGGGCGATCGCGGCGCGTTCGCGACGCTCCTGGACCCGGCGGTGTTCCTCGGCAGCGGTGTGCCGCTGGGCCGAATCCTCTTGGCAGCGAGCCAAATCCGTCGCGGAGCGCTCGGCCTCGGCGCGAGCCTGCGCGAGGAGCTGCTGTGACCATTCCACGGCCTCGAGCGGCCCGACGGCTTCGGTGGCGCCCAGGCCGGCGGTGATCGCGACCTGAGCGATCAGGCGGTCGACGCTCTGGCGGTGATTGTCCAGTTGCGCGGCGCTCTCGCGTCGCCGCTGCGCCAGCCATTGCTCGGCCGTGCCGAAGCGTTCGGTGTCGAACAGCCGCTCGAGCAGCTTCTCCCGATCTTCGTTGTCCGAGCGCAGGAACCGCGCGAAATCGCCTTGCGGAAGCAGCACGACCTGGAAGAACTGATCGGCGCTCATCCCCAGCAGCCGGCTCACCTCGTCGCCGATATCGGGGATGCGGGACAGATGTTGCCCGCGCCCGTCGAGCCACTCCAGTGTCGCCGCGGCCTGTTCGGTCCGCATACCGGTGCCGCGCTTCTTCGGCCGCTCGAACTCCGGCGACCTGGTCAGGCGCAACCGGCGGCCGCCGAGCGTCGCCTCCAGCACCACCCGGGGCGCGGTCTGCGGATCGGCGTGGTCGGAATGCAGGCGTTTAGTCTCGCCGCGGGCCCCCGGCACTCGGCCGTAGAGGGCGAAGGCGATCGCGTCGAGCACCGTCGTCTTCCCGGCGCCGGTATGACCGTGCAGCAGGAACAGCCCGTCGGCGCCGAGCTCGTCGAAGTCGACCCGCGCCGTCTCGGCGAACGGCCCGAAAGCCGTGAGCTCCAGCCGATGCAGCCTCATGCGCCACCCGCCCGGGCGCCGGTCATGCCGACAACTCCGCCGAGGCCGCCACCACTTCGGAGACTGGTTCGCGCCGAGCCGCCGACAGTGCCTGTTCGATCAGCGCCATCTCCCCCGCTGTCGGTTCACCGCGCACATCGCTGAGGAAGCTGTGCGCGATCTCGCTGTCGCGGCGGCCGTGCACCCGCTCGCGGTAACGCATTTGCGAATTCGCCTCCGGGCGGGTCCATTCCACATGCACCGCGTGCGGGAAGCGTCCGCGCAGCCGGCGCAGCGCGTCGACCGGACGCGCGTGATCGGTGAGCACCGCCGAGACGTAATCATCCTCGGCATCGGCATATTCGGCCGCGGACAGCAGCTCGTCCAGCACGCCGGTCAGCTGGCGCAGGCCCCGTACCACCGGAAGTTCGTGGCGCTGCACCGATGCCAGCCCGTCGGCGTCCAGATCGACGATCCACACCGCCTTGCGATGCGAACGCTCCGCGAACGAATACGGCAGCGGCGAGCCGGAATACCGGACCGACTCCGACAACGTCTGCGGCGAATGCAGATGGCCCAGCGCCACGTAGTCGATGCCCTCGAACGCGCTGAGCGGCACCGTCTCCACCCCGCCCACGGCGATCGAACGTTCCGAACCGGTCGCCTCGGCACCGACCACGAAGGCGTGTGCCAGCACCACGGTTCGCGGATCGCCGCGGCGTTGCCGGTCCGCACGGATACGGGCCAGCGCGGCATCCAGGATCTCGGCGTGCGAACGCGCCTGCGGCACATCCAGTTCCGCGCGGGTGATTTCGGGTTCCAGATACGGGATGCCGTAGCAGGCGATCGGTCCGTGCTCGTCGGCGAGCATCACCGGCCGGTCCACCTCCGCCACCGACGTGCGCAGATGCAGTCCGCCCGCCGCGGCGAAGCTGCCCAGGGCGCCCAGTCGCGTCGGCGAATCGTGATTGCCCGAGGTCGCGACGATCGTCGCCCCCGCGGCGCGAATGGCCTCGAAGCCCTTGTTGCACACCGCTATCGCGTCCGCGCTCGGAATCGACCGGTCGTAGACGTCGCCCGGCACCACGACCACGTCGACCTGCTGCGCGGTCACCAGCTCCGCCACCGCCTCCAGCGCACGCGCCTGATCGGCCAGCAGGTCGACACCGTGAAAGGTGCGCCCGATGTGCCAGTCCGAGGTATGCAGCATCCGCATGTGGCAAGAGGCTAAGCCATCTCACCGACAAGGTTGAATCGCTCCGGCGTGTCGACGAGTGGTGCTGGGGAATTGCCGGGATTCGCGAACTTGTCGGTGGGATAGGGCACTATCGGGCTCATGACCGCATCGATGCTGTTCGCGTTGTTGTTGGTGTTCTGCGCGGGGGCCGGCCTCGGGTGGCTGGGGCACGCCGCCCGGGCGGGGCAGCGGGCGGCCGCGGCCGAAGCTCAACTCGCGGCGCTGCGGGAGAACGAACAGCTGCTGCGGCACTCGCTCGGCGCCGCGAGCGCCGATGCGGCACGGCACAATTCGCAGGCCATCGGCACGCTGGTCGAGCCGCTACGCGAGGCGCTGGGCAGTTTGAACCAGCACATCCAGCAGGTCGAGCACAATCGCATCAACGCCTACTCCGGGCTGCGCGAACAGGTCGCGGGGATGCAGCGGATCTCCCAGCAGTTGTCCACGCAGACCGGTGAGCTGGTGTCGGCGCTGCGGGCGCCGCAGGTGCGCGGGCGCTGGGGGGAAATACAACTCGAGCGGGTCGTCGAACTGGCGGGCATGGCCAAACACTGCGACTTCGACACGCAGGTCACCGCGAGCGGCCGCGACGGCCTGATCCGCCCCGACCTGGTGGTCCGGCTGGCCGGTGACCGCCAACTGGTGGTCGACGCCAAGGTGCCGCTGACGGCCTATCTGGACGCCACCGGCGAGACGGATCCGCGCCGGCGCACCGAGCATCTGGCCCGGCACGCCAAACACCTGCGGGCGCATGTCGACCAGCTGGCCGGCAAAGCCTATTGGGAGGCCTTCGATCCCAGCCCGGAATTCGTGGTCCTGTTCATCCCCGGCGATCCGTTCCTCGACGCCGCGCTGACCGCCGATGCCGGTCTTCTCGAGTACGCCTTCGGCCGCAACGTGATCCTCGCTACACCGACGACCCTGATCGCATTACTGCGCACCGTCGCGTTCGGCTGGCGACAGGAAGCACTTTCCCGAGATATGGCAACCGTTCAGCAATTGGGCCGGGAGCTGTACAACCGGCTGTCCACCACGGGCAACCATCTCGACAAGCTCGGCACCCAACTCGGTAAGGCCGTCGACGCTTTCAACCACACAGTGGCCTCGATCGAATCCCGCGTGATGGTCACCGCGCGCCGGCTGCACGAACTCGATATCGGCGATCGCGCCGTACCGGCAATTGCTCCCGTCCAGTCGTGGCCACGCGCGGTAGGCTTCTCGGACACCAACGAGTAACTCCGGCAGCAGCCCGGCCTCGACACACGTTCCGGCCGCGGCAGATAGTGTGCTTTACGTGGCAGCTACCCAACGCGAGCGATCCGATGTACCCGCCTCGCACCTCTCGATCGTCCCGTCGGTGCCCGGCATCCCCGCCGGCGCCGCGGTATTGATCGCGGTGGCGTGCACTTTCATCGGATTCTTCATCGACTCCGGAAACAGCGGCAAGGAGCTGACCCATGTGTTCGCCGCGTTCTACATCATCGGATGTGTGATCGCGGCATGCGTGGTGCGCTATCGCGGCCTGTTCACCACCATGGTGACTCCGCCGCTACTGCTGTTCATCGCCGTCCCGCTGGCCTATCAGCAGCTCACCGGGCACAGCTCGACCTCGGTGAAGGACATTCTGCTGAATCTGGCGATTCCGCTGGTGAACAGATTCCCGACCATGGCACTGGCGACGGTCCTGGTGCTGGGCGTGGGCGCCCTGCGAGTGTGGCTGTACCGCAATGCCGACACCACCGCGCGCCCCGGCCGGGAACGCACGCGCGGCAGCGACAGCTGGAATCCGCGCTCGGCCGCCGGCCGGGCTCGTCGCACGCGGAGCGAAGCCGGCGCCGAGGACACCCTGCGGCGCAGTTCCCGGGGTCAGAAGCGCGGGGCGGAGGCCACCAAGACCGCCAAGACACCCAAGCGTGGCGATTCGGCCGCTCGCGGGTCCGGGGCGGCCAAGCGGAGCGCGGAGCCGGAACCCGCCCGTG
>NZ_BDBN01000023.1 GCF_001613005.1 Nocardia nova NBRC 15556
GCCGGAACCGGATCCGGAGCCGGCGCACCCGGTGGCGTCGGCGCACCGGCCGCCGGGCCACCCGAGATGTCCTCATCCCTGCAGGCCGCGCGCACCCCGTCGATCATGACGGAGGCGGCCGTCACCGCGAGCACCGAATCCGCGATCGCCTCGTCCGGTACGGCGGGTAGCCCGGGCATGATGCCGATGACGCCGGGCGCCGGCGCGGCCGGAATGGCCCGCGCCGCTTCGGATTCCAGCAGCGCGAGCGACGCGGTGCGCGGACAGCTCGTCACGGCCGCGCACGGTAACGACGTCGTGGGCGATATCGCCGGAGTCTCCCTCCCCGTGGTCGGCGCCGCCGACGCGGTCACCACCACACCGGACACCGAGCCGCCGGACAAAGCTCTCACCCTCTAGGAGTTCGCGATGGAATTCGATCCCGTAGTCGCGGCGCGCACCGCCGCCGATCTCGACGCACTCGCCGACCGTCTGGAGGCGGGCCTGCGGGCCGACACCCCGGCGCTGTCGGTGGCGGCTCCCGGTATCGACGAGGTGTCGCTGCGTGCGGCGACGACCCTGACCGAGGTCGGCGCGTCGTTCGACTCGTCGGGCAACCTCGGCGTGCAGGAGCTGCGCAAACTGGCCGCCACCCTGCGGGCGCAGTCGCGCGGGCTGTCCCGAATGGACAGCGACAACGCCGCTGACCTCGGCGCCACGGCCTGATCGGGGCGCGACGACATGGTCGAACCACCGGGTGACGGCTTCACCGGGGTGGTCTGGGAAGCCAGGCCGACCGAGCGGCTGGCACGCGAACTGACGACCGGCCCGGGATCGGTGCCGATGGCCGAGGCCGCTTCGGCCTGGGGGCGGCTGGCCGCGAACTTCGGTGCCGCCGTGGTGGATTACGACCGGATCGTCGCCGAGATCCGCGGGCACTGGCAGTCCGACCGCAGTGACGAAGTGCTGGAACGCATTGCGCGGATGCGGGATTGGCTGCTCGACGCCGCGACGGCCGCCGGGCGCAACGCCGCCCACGCCGCCGAACAGGCCGCGGCGTACGAGGTGGCCCGGCTGGCGATGCCGCATATTGCGGAGATCGCGGCGCTGGAACAGGCGATGCACACGGTGCAGGCCATCGGGGCCGCGATGGGCGCGCCGCTGGTCGGCGCCGCCGCCGATATCAGCGCCGATCAGGACGTGGCCAAGGCCGGCGCGGCCCGGGTGATGCGCACCTACGAGGCCGCCACCGAACCGCTCGCGATGCCGTGGCAGCAGATCGAGCCGCCGGTGCTGGCCACGGGCGACGCCCTGGCGGGGGAGCAGGCGGCCGCCGCGGTGGCCGCCGAATCGGCATCCGCGATGCCCGCCGTTCCCGGGATGCCCGCCATGCCGAACCTGGCCGCCTTCGATATGCCGCGCACCCTCACCGGCACCCGTGTCCAGACCGTCGCCCAGGTGGCGCGGTCCACCGAATTCACCGCGCTGCAGGCCTCGCCCGCGCAGACCGGGACGGCCACCGGCCAAGCGGTTCCCGCCGCGGCCGGCCCCGCCGCCGCGCAGTCCGAGGAGGAACGCGTCGCCCGGGCGGGGGCGGCGGACGCACCCGCCGTCGGCGAATTCGAGATCGACGCCGGATTGGCCGCCGCCCCAGCGGTTCTCGGTGGCGTCGAGACGCCGCCCGCATCCGGAACCGCGAGTCCCGCGTAAGGAGTGTTATGGCGACCCTGACCAACGACGCCGTCCTGGCCGTCGCCGAACTGCTCGGCGTGCAGACGTTGCCGCTGGTGCTGGAGGTCGGACCACGACAGGACTCGATCGACGCCTTCACCGCGGCGCGAGCCGAGGCACTGCGCGGGTTGCGCGGCGCTGGGCTCGTGGACCGCTACGACGACGTCGAGCCGGAACTCGGTGCGGCCCTGTCGATTCTGGCCCGGCCCGAGTCCGAACTCGCGGCGCGGATCGTCACCGCGGCCGGGGTGCATCGAGTGTCGGTGGTGCGGCGCGGCGCCGGGCACGCGGTCGCCGTCCGCACCGGCGACCGGATCGACGTCCGCACCATCTGGGCGGACGACGACGGTGCGGCACTGGCCCGTCCCGTGCTGGAGGTCCTCGGTCCCGCCGAACCCGCGGATATCGCGAGCTTCAGCGCCCCCACCGACGAGCTGGCGCAGCGACTGGACACTGCCACGGCGGCAACGGAATTCGCCGAAGCCCTGTACGGACTGGACGTGGCGGAACGCGCGGCGATCGAATTCGGCATGGCGCTCTCGCAGTGCCACGCGCACGCCGAGATCGTCGCCTACCTCCACGCCGACGGCATCACCACCCGATCCTCCGGCGCCGCGGTGGTGTACGACACCGCCCGGGGCCGGATCGCGGCCAGCCCGGGCATCGCATCCGACCAGCGGATGTGGACCACCTTCACGCCGGGATCCGATCACCGCGTCGCACAGGCGATTACGGCGCTGATCGGCACCTTGCCCGGGGGAAGGTGGATGCCCTAGCTCGCGAGATCCCGTGCCAGTGACCACCTGTAGTACCGACCACCCGCATTACCGGAAAACACAGAGAGGGGCCTGACGATGGCCGGACAGCAAATCAGTAACGATGCAGCGAGTACTTCGCAGGCGCAGACCGATATGGCCAACTCGGTCGATCGCATCCGCGCCACCATCGCCCGCGTGACCGAGGCGGTCGACTCCGCCAAGCGCGGCTGGCAGGGCGACGCGTTCTCGGCGTGCAACAAGGCCGCCCAGGACTGGGACGAGGAAGCGGCCAAGCTGAACCAGATCCTCAACGAGATGACCGAGGAGGTCGGCCACGGTAACAAGACCTACACCGGCCTGGAGAGCGAGAACGAGAACGAGTTCCGTCAGCTCATCTCGCAGACCGGCGGTCTGACCAACCTCGGCGTCTGAGGCGAATCCAGCACAACCGTTCCACCGCACACGTACGAAAGGTAGCGACATGCTTTACGAAAGAACAGTTCTCCAGGAGCTCTCCGACCTGCTGAACGGCTTCCACAAGGATCTGCAGTCCGAGGCGAGCAACCTGCAGGACTGCGCGGCCAAGCTGGCCCAGGCGTGGGAGGGCAACGCCGGTCTCGAGGCGTTCCAGCAGTCGAAGCAGAAGTGGGACCAGCAGTTCGGCGACATCAACGGCGACAGCGACCCCAGCACCGCCATGGGCAAGGTGTCGGCGCTGTCCAAGGCCGTCGCCGCGGCGATGAACAACGCGACCGCCGCCGACAAGGTCGTCGCCAACGGCTTCGGCGGCTGAGTCCGCACCGCAGTTTCCACCACGAAGGGCCCGTCCGATGTCCCAGATCGGGCGGGCCTTTCGCTGTCGTCGCCCGGGTTCGGCGGGCAGCCGCTTCACATGCCGGAACCGCCGAGGCGGGCTCGGCCGGCGTCAGGCCGGAACGGCGGGATGTGCGCCGACGTAGCGCAGTTCCTCCGGTGTCGCCACCATGTACACCCGGGTCTCCCCGGCCTCGGTGCGCACCGTGACCAGGTTGGCCGTCTCGGGATCCTCGATCAGGGTGACGTCGGGTTCGAATCCGTCCGCTGCCTGCCCGGGCCGGCGCAGCAGCATCACCGTCGCGTCGGAGTGGTGCCCGCTCGGCGCGATGCCGTCGAAGACCACCATGGTCGCGAACCGATACGAGCTGGCCTGCTGGGAACCGGCCGACCAGGTGGCGAGCGTGAGCGCCTGCGGCATATCGACGTAACCGACCATCGGCCGCCATTCGTCGTGCCGATTGGTGTGCACCACCACACTGGCGCCCAACGCGATCGCGCGCAGGATCACCTGTTTGGCGACCAGGGGGGAGCCGATGACCTCGACCCGGCGCACGTGCCGGCTCACCAGCGGCAGCGCCACACCCTGGCCCGAGTTGTCGGCGCCGATGAGCTGTCCGCAGCCGGCGATCGGCATCGGCACCCGGTCCAGGGCGTCCGGCGGTCCGAGGTAGCTGTCCAGCGGCAGAGCCGGCACGCCGGTGCCGAGCGGCAGGCTGAAAAGCATTGCGCGCCGCTGCTTTCCGGGCAAAGGAATCAGTCCGGCGGAGCGCACCCGGCACGGCGCGTCGCGGGTCGCGAAGCGTGCGGTCGCCGTCACGGCGATCGAAGTGTCGGTGGTCGCGGCCGTACTGGGCCCGGCATCCGGCACCCGCTGCAGCCGCACGGTGATCGTGGAGGTCACCGTCGGCGTCGACCACACCTCCGCGATGCCGCGAGAGCCCAGGGCCTCGGGTGTCATCCGGTAGGTGGTGTGGTGAAAACCGTTGTGGATCAGACTGTCCGTCGTCTCCTCGAATTCCTCCGGCGTCGCGCCGAGGGTCAACTGGGCGACCGCCTGATTCATCTCGGTCGCCGAGAGCGCGACCGCCGACAGACCGCGCGCGGCGAGCCGATTGGCCACCCGCCGCGTGGCCACGACCGCCGAGCGCAGGGTCCCCTCCGCCCCGCCGCCGCGCCGATCCACGGCGGCGGCGTTGGCCAGCGGATCCAGCCGCAGGACCACCCAGACCGTCCGATGCGCCACGGCCGGCAGCGGCCCGAGGATGCTCTCGTAGGCGCGCGCCACCGCACCGGTGCCGGCACTGCGTGATCCGGTGCTGATCACATCGATGGCGGCCAGCCGGATGTCGAACTGATCGAGACAGCGCGCGATCTCGGCGAGCGGCAGCATATCGTCGCCGAGCAGACCGCTCGGGCTGAGCCGGGTGACCGTTCGCGGCTGCGCGTCGATCCGCAACATGGTGATGAGCCGGCCACCGTCCCAGCGCATTCCGTAACTTCCGCCTTCCGTCAGTGGAACATTGAATGGCGAATGTTGAACGGCGGTGGAACGATTACGAAACAATTGCCAACGAAAGGTAATTCCGCGCGCCAGGGATTGCGCGAGAGAAGTGCCTCGAATCGGCGCCAGCGCGACGATCACCACCACCGCGGCGACAACGACCGGGACCCACCACAGCGGTGTGAAAACCCTTGCCACGAAGGCGCCCACGGCCGCCGTGACCAGCACCGGAAGCACCAGGCGCAGGGGGAGCAGGTGGAAGAGCCAGAATTCCGTCGAACGCAATTGCGGTGCGTTCGAGCGCGATTCGGAAGCATCGGATGAATCGTCTCGAGGCGGTGTGACTTTTTCTCCGCGCGCGGTGGAGTTCATGCGCACATAATGGACCGAACTCGTTCGGCTTCGCTAGTCTGTCGAAGCGCGGGCGGAATCGGTTCGCGCCCTCGAATCGGGTCATCGGAATCAGCTAGTGGGTATCGGGAGGCGGTTGTGCCGGCGCAGTTGACGACCCGTGCCCAAGTCAACGGTTACCGGTTCCTGCTCAAGCGTTACGAGCACGCGCTCGTGCGGCGCGACGTCCGGATGCTGCACGACCCCATGCGGACCCAGTTCCGTTCGCTCGTCATCGGCGCCGTACTGGGACTTTTGGGCGTGGCGGGTGCGGCGATCCTGGCCTTCCTGCACCCGCAGGGCTCCGTGGGTGACTCGAAGATCGTGATGGGCAAGGATTCCGGTGCGCTCTACGTCCTCGTGGACGGAACCTTGCATCCGGTGCTCAATCTGGCCTCGGCGCGCCTCGTCACCGGCGCCGACGCCTCGCCGGCCTCGGTCAAGGACAGCAAACTGACCCAGCCGCGCGGTCCGCTACTGGGTATTCCCGGCGCGCCCGGTGCCCTGCCCGGATCGGGCGATCCCCGGCGGTCCACCTGGACGATGTGTGACAACCTGCTGCCTTCCGCGACGGGTGGTGCGGCCGCGACGGGCCCGCTCACCACGGTGATCGCCGGGCCGCTGGACAATCCGGCCGGTGGCGCCCGCGCGGTGCCGGTGCGCGCGGACCAGGCGCTGCTGGCCACCCACGGCGGTAAGACCTTCCTCGTCTACGACGGTAAGCGTGCCGAGATCGATCCCGGCGATTCCGTTCTGGTCCGCTCCCTCGGTTTGCGGGATGAGCGTCCACGGCCGATCGGCGGTGCGCTGCTCGATGCCACCGAACCCGTTCCGCCGCTGGCAGTTCCGGACATCGACCGGCACGGGACGCCCGGTCCGGGCAAGCTGTCGGATGTGCCGGTCGGCGGTGTGATCCGAGTACACGGCGTGGACGCCGACGAGCTGTACGTGGTCCTCGCCGACGGCGTGCAACGGGTCACGCCGTTCGCCGCGGGCCTGATCCGCGACGCGAATTCGCAAGGGATGAACGAGATCTCGACCGTTCCGCCGGACCGCATCGTCGGTATCCCGGTTCTGCACCGGCTGCCGATCGACGATTTCCCGCAGCAGGTTCCGTCCGTGCTCGCGCCCGACGCCGATCCGGTGGCCTGTCTGTCGTGGACCCGTGCCGCCGACGACGCGCGCGCCACGGTCACTCTGCTCGCCGGCCGCGCGCTGCCCCTGCCCGCGGATGCGGAGCCGGTCGTCCCGGCGACCGCGGACGGCGCCGGCGATCGGATCGACGGCGTCTATCTGCGCCCGGGCACGGGGGAGTTCGTGCGGTCGGTCGGCGCGGAGCCGGGCGCGGTGAGCAACGGCCCGCTGTTCTATGTGGGCGACAACGGGATTCGGTACGGCATCCCGGATGCCGACACCGCCAAGGTCCTCGGAATGCCGAAGACGCCGAAGCCGGCGCCGAAGCCGATCGTGGAGGCCTTGTCGGCGGGCCCGGCGCTGACCCGGCAGGACGCTCTGATGAGTCACGACAGCCTGCCGCAGTGCCCGGACGCGGGCGCGAGCGCGGTAGCCTGCGCCCGGCCGATCCCACCGCCGGGCAAGAACAACTGACCGCCACGGCCGCCCGGCAGCGCGACCGGTCCGCCGATCGCGGTGCGGCTCAGCGCAATCCGCCGAGTACACCTTCCAGCGCCTTGGCCATATCGGCGCCCTCGATCCGCATGAGCACCGTCTCGTCCACCGCCGACAGGTCGATGGATTCGTCTGTGGCCAAACGGAATTCGCGCTCCTCCTCGGCGGCTTCGATCACATTGCGAATGAACCGGCCGTTACCGGCGAGGTCCACCGCCCGCCGCTGCTCACCGCTCTGATCCACCACCTGGCGCTCGTAGAGCTCCCGGCACGCCGCCTGGAGCAGTTCCAGCGCATCTTCGGCGACCTCCGAATCCCGTTTGCTCGCAATGAACTGACCGATCCGGCCGAGTTCCTCGGGAGTGTAGGACTCGAACTTCACGCGCTTGGCGAAGCGGGATGCCAGACCGTCGTTGGAGGCCAGGAACCGGTCGATCTCGCCGTCGTAGCCGGCGATGATGACGATCAGCCGATCGCGGTCGTTCTCCATCCGGGCCAGCAGGGTGTCCACCGCCTCGCGGCCGAACGCGTCACCGCCGGACAGGCCGGTCTGAATGAGTGTGTACGCCTCGTCGACGAACAGCACTCCGTCCATCGCGGAATCGATCAATTTATTTGTTTTTATCGCGGTGCTTCCCAAATGTTCACCGACGAAATCCGAACGCTTTACCTCTACCAGTCGATCGGTTTTCAACAAACCCAACCCACAGTAAATTTTTGCCACCACTCGGGCAATCGTCGTCTTACCGGTTCCCGGCGGGCCGGTGAACGCAAGGTGTTGTCCGCGTGGCGCGCTGGACATACCTTTCTCGGCTCGAATCTTCGCCAATTGCGCGGTGGCCTGGAGTTTCGCCACCTGAGTTTTCACCGCGGCCAGGCCGATCTGCTCGTCCAACTCCGCGCGGGCGACCTCGAGCAGGCGCTTGGCCCGATCGCCGCGCTCCTCGGTCTCGACCTGCTCGGCGGTGGGCGCCGAGGCCGGATCCCAGCGGTCGGTGCGCGCGTCGATCAGTTCTTTCGAGGTCACCGTGAGGCGGTACTTGCGGTCGCGCATGGCCTGGGTGTTCGCGGCGAAGTCCGGCGCCTCGGAGAACACCTTCTCGAACAGGGCCTGTGCCTCGTCCTCGCGGCCCATCTCGCGCAGGCACAGTCCGCGGCAGAATCGGGCGGTGGTGGCCGCGGCCGGAATCGGACCGCTCTCGGCGGCCTCCATCCGGCGGATCGCCTCGCCGAACAGGCCGAGCTGCGCACAGGCCGTGCCGACCATCACGTGTGCGCCCGCGGCCAGGTAGGAGTCCTGCCAGTCCGCCGAACCGGCCAGCACGGTCATCACATCCGGCCAGCGCTGCGTCGTGTAGTGCAGCAGGCCGCGAACGTACTGGCAGATCCGGTCGTCGAGATCCCGATCCGGCTGCGACAGCAGACCCGCGCGATGCCGGGCCAGCTCGTCGAGCACCTGCTCGGCCTCGTCGTAATCGCCGGCGGAGATCAGCTGGGTCGCCTGCGCCAGCCAGATCTCGGTGTATCCGGCCAGCGGATAGTCGATGTACTGGCCCACCACGAACCGGCCCGCCAGCTGCCGCGGCGCCAGGCCGAGCCGGCGCTGCTCGCGGTAGAGGGTGGAGCCGCTGGTCTTGTGGAGGTTGAACACCACCTCGGGGGTAGTCTCCCCGGCCGCGGCCCGGCCCAGCCAGGCGTCGCACATGCCCGGATCCCATTCGGTGGCGCGCTGGAATGCGAGCTTCGCATATTCGAGATCGGGCGTGGATTCCTGGCCGTCGATAGCGATGCCCAATGACAATACGCCGGCATCGAAGGCGCGTTGTGCTTGGCGGTTGCCGGTCATACGGACAGTCCCCTAAACGCGTGAATGTGCTAATTCTCGCTCAGCATACCGGCTGCCGTGACAGCCGATCTCGGTTAAGTTTGGAACATCGCAATACAGCGACGAAAATCGTAGGGAGTTCTGTAATCCGTGACCGAGTCGTCGAGCAGCGGCGTGGGGGCCGTTGACCCGGAATTGTGCCGAGTGTCGGTGATCGGCGGAAATACTCAACTCGATGTGGGCCTGCCCGCGACCGTGCCGGTCGCGGCCTACATCACCGACCTGGTCGAGCTGATCGATTCCCGCAATCCCGACCTGACCGAACACGACGAGGGCGCGCCCGTGCGCGCACAGCACTGGACGCTGGCGCGGATCGGCCGCGATCCGATCCCGCCGCACCAATCACTCACCGACGCCGAGGTTTTCGACGGCGAGTTGCTGGTGTTGCGCTCGGTGACCGCCAAGGAGGCGCCCGCGCTCTTCGACGATGTGATCGACGCGGTCTCGCGGCTCACCGCCGAATCGGGAAACGCCTGGTCACCGACGGCGGCGCGCCGAATGGGGTTGGGCGCCGGGCTGATCGCGGTACTCGTCGCGGTCGCGGTCCTGGTGTCCGGTAAGGGCACCGGCATCTGGAACGGATTCATCGCGCTCGGCGTGGGCGTGCTCGCCGCCGGCGCCGCGGTGATCGTCGCGCGCCGCTATCCGGCCGAGCGCACGACCGCGAACGTGTTGTCGCTGTTCGCGATTGCGCTGCTGGGCGCGAGCGCGGGCCTGCTCACACCGGGCCGGGTGGGATCACCGCACGTCCTGTTCGCGGCGGTGGCGGCTCTGGTGGTGGCGCTGGCGCTGTATTCGATGACCCGCGCCGGGTCGCTCGTGGTGGCCGCGGTGGTCACCAGCGCCGCGGTGCTCGCGGTCGCGGCGGCGGTACGGATGGTGTGGGACTTCGACATCGCGAAGATCGCCGTCGGCGTGCTGATCGCGGGGCTGGTGCTGATCACGATGGCTCCCCGGGCGGCCGTCGCCGCGGCGCGCCTGCCGGTTCCCCCGGTGCCGACGGCCGGGGGCGCGATCGACCCCACCGATCACGAACCGCGCCCGACCATCGCCGATATCGGCGTCATCGGCGCGACCGCGCTGCCCTCGGCGGCCGGGCTGGAGCGCCGGGCCCACGCGGCGAATCAGTACCAGTCCGGAGTCCTGGTGGGCGCCACTCTCGCAGCGGGTTTCGGCGCCGTCCTGGGGGCCGATCCGCTGGGCGAGGCGCGCTGGCAGGGGTTGGTGCTGGCGGCGATCACCGCGGTGGTGCTGTGCCTGCGTGGCCGGGCGTACGCCGATCTCACCCAGGCGTCGACGATGATCGCGGGCGGCACCGCGGTGGCGCTCGCCGTCACCGCGGGAGCCGCTGTGGCGAACGAGGATTGGCGCGCGGTCGGCGCGGGCCTGTTGCTGATCGTCGCCGCGGCGGTGGTCGCCTTCGGTGTGCTCGGACCTCGCGCGGACGTGTCGCCGGTGGTGCGGCGGGCGATCGAGATCTTCGAGTATCTGCTGATCATCGCCATCGTGCCGCTGTCGCTGTGGCTGATGGACGTCTATTCGGCCGCCCGGAACATCTGATCGGGCCGATGACTGTGCTGCGCTACGGAAGAGATTGTCCGGTAGCGGGTTTCGCGCGCGGGGCGGCTCGCCGGCTGCGCGTGGCCGCTGCCGCGGCGGTACTCGGCGCGTCGCTGCTCGGCGGTGGACCCGCGACCGCGGTCGCACCGCCGGCGATCGACGAGGGCGCCCTCGGGCAGGCGCTGGCCGTCAACGCGAAGAACGGTCCGCCGGACCAGACCGAGAAGCGCGCGGTCTGCGCCGAGCCGTATCTGACCGGGGCGATTCCGCGGGATCCGCCACTGCCCCAGCGGATTCTCGATCTGGACCGGGCCTGGAAGTTCAGTCGCGGCGCCGGACAGAAGGTCGCCGTCATCGACACCGGGGTGAACCGCCATCCGCGCCTGCCGGATCTGCAACCCGGCGGCGACTTCGTGACCGCCGGCGACGGCACCGAGGACTGCGACGGCCACGGCACCCTGGTCGCCGGCTTGATCGCCGCGCGCCCGAGTCCCGCCGACGCCTTCTCCGGCGTCGCCCCAGAGGCGCAGATCCTGGCCATCCGGCAGCTGAGCCTGCAGTACGAGGCGAAGAACCGCAACAACGACGAGACCGGCAAGGTCGCCGCCGGCGGATACGGTGACGTGCTGACGATGGCGGCCGCCGTGGTGCGCGCGGTCGACATGGGCGCCACCGTGATCAACATCTCCGAAGTGTCCTGCAGCCCAGCCGGTTCCGAGACCGCCGACGGCGCACTGGGCGCGGCGGTCGAATACGCCGCCGACCGCAATGTCGTCGTGGTCGCCGCGGCGGGCAATCTCGACCAGTCCGCCTGCTCGGCCCAGAACGACACCAGCGGCTGGAACGGAGTGCGCACCGTCATCAGCCCGGCCTGGTTCACCCCGTACGTGCTCTCGGTCGCCTCGACCGATCCGGACGGCGCGACCTCGCCGTTCTCGATCCACGGCCCGTGGGTGGGGGTCGCCGCGCCCGGCCGGTCGATCATCTCCCTCGACAGCAAGCCGGGCGGAACCGGTCTGGTCGACACCGAACACGGTGACGACGGACCGCTCACCATCGACGGCACCAGCTTCTCGGCGGCCTTCGTCTCGGGTCTGGCGGCCTTGGTACGCAGCAGATTTCCCGAACTGAGCGCGGCGCAGGTGATCGACCGGATCGAGCGAACCGCGCACAACCCCGGCGCGGGCCGCGACGATCGGGTCGGATTCGGCCTCATCGATCCGCTGGCGGCGCTCACCGCGCAGCTGCCGCCGCCACCCGGCCAGGCCGCGCAGGTGCCACGGGCGATCGCGCCGCCCGCCCCGGATCCGGGCCCCGATCCGCTGCCGCGCCGGGTGGCGACCGTCGGCTCCGGCGCGTTGCTGGCCCTGCTGGCCGTCGGCTGGGCCGCCGCCCTTCCCCACCGGCGCAGGCGATCCGAACCGGTCGCCGACGATCCGGCCGCCGGATACCTGTCCGCCACCCCGGCTCCCACCGGGACCGACTCGCCTCGAGGAGAGTAGGCATGTCCACCGACGGATTCGTGCGCCGACCGCGGATCGCCCCGCCGCGGGCACCGGGCGGAGAGGTGGCGCTGACCGCCCCGCCGGAGATTCCGCGGCCGGTGCCGCCCGCCCTGCTGATGCGGCTCATGCCCGTGGTCATGGTGGTCGCGGTGGTCGGCATGCTCGCGATGATGGTGATGATGGGGCGCAATCTGCTCGCCAACCCCTTCATGCTGATGTTCCCGATGATGATGCTGATGTCGATGGTCGGGATGATGGCGGGGATGCGCGGCTCGGGCGGCCCCAAGCGCGCCGCCGAATTGAACGAGGAACGCAAGGACTACTTCCGCTACCTCGACCAGGTCCGCCGCGATGTGCGCAAAACCGGTGGCGCCCAGCTGCAATCGCTGATCTGGAGCCATCCGGAACCGGCCGATCTGCGCGCGGTGGCCGGCACCCGCCGGATGTGGGAACGCCGCCCCAACGACCCGGATTTCGGGCATGTGCGCGTCGGGGTCGGCAGTCACCGGCTGGCCACCAAACTGGCCCGCCCGGAGACCGGTCCGCTCGAGGACCTCGAACCGGTCTCCACGGTGGCGCTGCGCCGCTTCGTGCGCACCCACTCGGTGGTGCACGGCCTGCCCACGGCCCTGTCGCTGCGTGCGTTCCCCGCGATCAACATCGAGGGCCGGCCAGACGAGACGCGCATGCTGGTGCGCGCCATGCTGATGGAATACGTGACCTTCCACGGCCCCGACCACGCCGCGGTCGCGATCATCTGCGCCGACCCGGACGCCGAGGCCTGGTCGTGGGCGAAATGGCTCCCGCACCTGCAACATCCGGTGGACCGCGACGGCATGGGCGCGGCCCGGATGATGTATCGCTCGCTGGCCGAACTCGAGACCTCGATGGCGGCCGAACTGCTCGAGCGCGGCCGGTTCATGCGCAACGCCCAGCCCACCGCCGGGCGCATCCATCTGCTGGTCATCATCGACGACGGCTATGTCAGCGGTACCGAGCGGATCGTCAGCGACGCCGGCCTGGACTCGGTCACCGTGCTCGACCTCACCGCGCCGCAGGCCGGGCTCGCGGTGCGCCGCGGTCTGCAACTGGTGGTCGCCGACGGTACCGTCGCCGCGAGATCCGCCGCGGGCGTGGAGCAATTCGCCACGTCCGACCCGCTGACGATCGCCGAAGCGCAGACCCTGGCGCGGGCGCTGGCCCGCTATCGGGTGGCCACCGCGGCCCAGATCGTGAGCCTCGGCGACGAATCGCGAGCCGTGCCCGGCCTGATGGAGCTGTTGAAGATTCCCGATGCCGCGCAGATCGATCCGGCGTCGGTGTGGCGCCCGCGCAACGATCGAGAGCGGCTACGCGTGCCGATCGGCATCACGCCCGACGGCACTCCCGTCGAGATCGACATCAAGGAGTCGGCCGAGAACGGCATGGGCCCGCACGGATTGTGCATCGGCGCAACGGGTTCGGGTAAGTCGGAATTCCTGCGCACCCTGGTGCTGTCCATGGTGACGACCCATTCGCCGGATCAGCTGAACATGGTGCTGGTCGACTTCAAGGGTGGCGCGACGTTCCTCGGACTCGAATCGCTCGCGCACGTCGCCGCGGTGATCACCAACCTGGAGGAGGAGATCGCCCTCGTCGACCGCATGAAGGACGCGCTGTCGGGGGAGATGACCCGGCGCCAGGAACTGCTCCGCTCGGCCGGCAACTTCGCCAACGTCACCGAGTACGAGCGAGCCCGCGCGGCCGGCGCGGCGCTGGATCCGCTGCCCGCGTTGTTCATCATCGTCGACGAGTTCTCCGAATTGCTCTCGCAGAAGCCGGATTTCGCGGACCTGTTCGTCATGATCGGCCGTCTGGGCCGGTCCCTGCGCGTCCACCTGCTGTTGGCCTCGCAGCGGCTCGAGGAGAACAAGCTGCGCGGCCTGGACTCGCACCTGTCCTACCGGATCGGCCTGCGCACCTTCTCCGCCAACGAGTCGCGCGCGGTGCTCGGCATCACCGACGCCTATCACCTGCCGAGTGTGCCGGGCTCGGGCTACCTCAAAAGCGATGCCGACGATCCGCTGCGGTTCAACGCCTGCTACGTATCCGGCGCCTACGAATCACCCGCGGGCAACGCGCCCGGCCGCACCGGCGGTGGGCAGCGCGGCGGCGGACAGGAGCCGGTGGTGTTCACCGCGGCGCCGGTCCCGGTGCGCACACCGGTCACCGCCGCTCCGGCGCGCGGACCGCTGGGCCGGCCCGAACTTCCGCCGCCGCCCGGCTCACCGGAAGCGGAGCTGGAGCTGCCGCCCGGCACCCCCGCCGAAACCGTGCCCAAGACACTGCTCAACGTGGTGGTGGACCGATTGCGCGGTCACGGCCGCCCCGCCCACGAGGTGTGGCTGCCTCCGCTGGACGAATCACCGTCGGTGGACATGCTGCTACCCGATCCGGACTGGCGCTCGCCGGTGAACCGGCACGGCCGGTTGTGGTGGCCGATCGGTGTGATCGACAAGCCCTACGAGCAGCGCCGCGATGTGCTGATCGTGGATCTGTCGGCGGGACAGGGCAATCTGGCCGTGGTCGGCGGTCCGCAGTCGGGCAAGTCGACCACGCTGCGTTCGATCATCATGGCGGCCGCGGCCACCCACACGCCGGAGCAGGTGCAGTTCTACTGCCTGGACTTCGGTGGTGGCACGCTGGCGGGCCTGTCCGACATCCCGCACGTCGGCTCGGTGGCCGGGCGCATGGATATCGACCGGGTGCGCCGTACCGTCGCCGAGATGGTGACCCTGCTGCACCAGCGCGAGGAGCGGTTCCGGGAGCTGGGCATCGAGTCGATCCACGAATTCCGCCGCCGTAAAGCCGAACTTGCACAGCGGAGTCCGGCCGAACAGGCGGCGGACCCGCTGTCGCAGGATCTGTTCGGCGACGTCTTCCTGGTCGTCGACGGCTGGGCGACCATCCGCGCCGAATTCGACGTGCTGGAACCGGCCTTCAACGCACTGGCCGCGCAGGGTCTGTCCTACGGGATCCACCTCATGATCGGCGCCACCCGCTGGGGCGAGATCCGCCCGGCGGTCAAGGATCTCGTCGGCACCCGGCTGGAACTGCGCCTCGGCGACCCCAGCGATTCCGAAATGGACCGCCGCACCGCGGTGCTGGTACCGGTGGGCCGCCCCGGCCGCGGTCTCACACCGGAGAAGCTGCATATGCTGGTCGCCCTGCCGCGCCTGGATTCCAGCTCCGATCCGGCGACTCTCTCCGACGGTATCGCGCTGGCGCGCAGCCAGTTCGCCGAGCTCTACGGTGATCGACGCGCGCCCGCGGTCCGCATGCTGCCGCTGCGGGTGCCGCGCGAACAGGTGCTCGCCGAGGCCGCGAAGCACGGGATCGAATGCAGCGCCACCCGGGTGGTGGTCGGCCTCGGCGAGAACGAATTGGCGCCGCTGGTCATGGATTTCGACGCCCAGCCGCATCTGATGGCCTTCGCCGACGTGGAGTGCGGCAAGACCACGCTGCTGCGCAACATCGTGCTCGGCATCACCGAGAATTCGACGGCCGAGCAGGCGCGCGTCATCCTGATCGACTACCGGCGCACGATGCTCGGCGTCCTGGAGGGCCAGCAGCTGGCCGGCTACTCGACCTCCGGCCAGACGTCGTTCGACATGATCAAGGAGGTCGCCGCCTATCTGCGACAGCGGATTCCGGGTTCGGACATCACGCCGCAGCAGTTGCGCGACCGCAGCTGGTGGACCGGGCCGGAGATCTACATCGTGGTCGACGACTACGACATGGTCGCCACCGGTGCGGGCAATCCGCTCGAACCGCTGCTGGAATTCATCCCGCAGGCCCGCGATATCGGTATGCATCTGATCGTGGCGCGGCGCTCCGGCGGTGCCTCGCGGGCGCTGTACGACAAGGTGCTGGGCATGATGAAGGACCTGTCGGTCGACGCGCTGCTGATGTCGGCGCCCAAGGACGAGGGCAAACTGCTCGGCGACGTACGGTCGGGCAAGCTGGCACCGGGCCGGGGCACGCTCGTATCCCGTGCCAGGGAGAACGAAATGGTGCAGGTGAGCTATCTGCCGCCGGTCTGAGGTCAGGGCACCGGATCGCCCCGGTCGGCGTGCAGGTGCCGCCGCACTATCGGTTCCGGTAAGTCCCAGCTGTCGGTGCGCCGTTCGAACAGCGCGGCCGACGGTCCGGTGACCCCCGGGTTGGCGATGCGGGCCAGCCGGAATCCGGCCGCGCGGTAGTACCGGTGCAGGTCGGTATTCCTGGTCCAGGCGTCCAATCGCACCCAATTGCGTTGCCGCGCAACGGCCACCGCGGCGGCATGGGCGAGCAGCGCGCGGCCGACACCGCAGCCGGCGAAGCGCAGATCGACGATCATGTAGTGCACGATCACCGCGTCGGCGATCTCCCGCGGTGACCACAAACCGGGGTCGGCGCGATCGTTCACGGTGACGGTTCCCGCGAATTCGCCGTTCACCTCCGCCACCCAGGTCTCCCCGGCCGAGACCGACCGGCCGACCGCGTGGGCAAACCGTTCGATCGGCAGCCCCCGGCCCTGCCGGGTCCACTGGTCCGACCCGCGTGCCGCAAGCCAGGCCGTCCGTTGGAGCCGTAGTCGGCAGATGCTGCCGAGGTCGGCCGAGCGGGCCCGGCGGATGCGGATCGTCATGGTGAGCCGGGAACCAGCGAGTTACCGAAGGAATGGGAGTTGCCCGGAGGAGGCGGCGCCCCCAGGGTCTTGCGGATGAGGGCGGTGCCCTCGTCGTCACCGAGTTCGTAGGCCAGCCGGTTGCGTGCGGCCAGCGACCGCTGGCGGGTGACCCGCATGATGCGGGTGCTGCCGGCGCCGATGCGCAGATGGTCGAGCAGCATGGTGCCGGCTCCGACACCCAGGACGGCGGCCTCGTCGGCACTCGCGGGGCGCGCCACGACCGTATCCCGATGGGCCGTTTCGGGATATCCGCGTGCGGCCAGCCGCCGCGTGGTGCCCTCCGGAATGTCGTGCGGGGAATCGATTCCGGTGAGTTCGGCGAGGTCACGCGGGTAGTAGCTGACCTCCCACGACCACGGTTCGTTGTCGAGGTACTGCACCACGGTGCGGGCGACGACCCAGGAGTCCTTCGGTACGCCGAGCCAATGCGCGACGTCCGTACCGGCCGGTTCCATCCGGGCGCTGAACTGTTTGGCCGGTTCCCGCCCGGCAGCGCGGGCGGTCTCGGAGAAGATGTCGTGTGCCGACTTGGGGCGGTCGCGCCGAATGTGGCTGGTCACCACGGATTCCAGGACCTCCTGGCTGCGCACGATCGTGCCCCGGGAAGTCGCTGTGAACAGCAGGTTTTCGGCGACGAGCACCTGAATCGCGTTGCGCGCGGTGGTGATCGAGACATGCATCTGATCGGCCAGCTCGTTGTGGCTGGGCAGGCGATCACCAGGTTTGTACGTGCCGTCGCGAATCGCCTCCCGTAGGACGTCGGCGATGCGCTGGTACCTCGGACCGGCGGCCATCTCGCTCCTCGGTTGTACCTTCAAGGAAGGAAAGTCTACTCTGCTGGTTGACGGGGCAGTGTGACCCTTGACACACACATTCAGAGGTTTATTGTAATGAACGTCCTGACCATTGGTTGTACGGCGACGACGGCGAGGCAACGTGGCTGGTTTGGAGACGTCCCCGATGGTGGTCGTGGCATTGCCCGACACACCACACACACCGACGGCCGTCGAGTTCCTGACGACCGAAGTTCTGCCGAGTTCGGATCTGTTGTTGCGTGCGTGCCGGGGGCACCGCGTGATCGGCGGCCCGATCCTGTGGTTCGCGCGCGACCTGGCGGTGCTGTTCGAACGCCAGCTCGGCCGCGGCGGTTCCACACCGGATCCGGACTCCGCCCTGATGATCGAAATCGGCAGACGGCGAATGGAATTGGTGATGGCGATCGACGATTGGATCGTCCGCGCCGTGCCGCAGCAGGGCTCCGGCGCCACCTTGCACACCGAAACGATCGGCGCCGTCATCGACCGGCTGGCCGAAGCGTCGGTCCGCGCGCACCACGCGCTGATGACCCTCGACGCGAACGACGATGTGCTGCACAGTGCCTGGCATCACCTGGCCGAATTGGCCGATGGTTACGACGATCTGGTGCGTGAGGTCCTCGCCGGACGGCGTCGCCTGCCGAGCTGGTGAGCCGGTCTAGTAGCTCAGCGATCGGCACGAGCCCGCCATCCGCGGTGCGCGGCTGAGGCGTGACCGATCCGCCGGCAGCGGTGCCGGATTCAATCGGGTCACCCGCCGTGGTCGTGACCCACCGGCCAGTTCGGTGAAGCGAATCGTGTTCCAGCCGAACGGCATCAGGTGGACCGGTTCGCCGCGTTCCTCCAGGCGCTCGGTGAGCTCGGACACGACGTCCAGCGCATCCGCCAGGCCGGTGAGTACGTCGTCGGGTGCTCCACCGCCGGCGCGTCGATCGTTTCGTGCCCACGGCGCCACGCTCTCGACGACGATGTAGCCGGCGTCGTTGTGTAGCGCAATGGTTTTCACGACCTCGACCGCCGCCGGAAGCACCGCGGCATCGCCCGGCTCGACCGCGATCTGCAGGACCAGGCAGTCCACGAACATCTTCCGGGCGCGCACGGCCGCCGGATCCAGCGCGACCGCGCACGGCCCCGCCGCGGTGACCTCGTATTCGAAGAGGTGACACGCACTGCTCACGATGCGCATCGTGCACCTCTGTTCGCCCACACCGTCATACCGGAAACCCTAAGCGGTGGATACGCGCAATAGCAGTGTCGTATCCGACGCATTCAGTACTGTTTGCGACATGGATGTCGCGATTTTCGTCGTGGACGGCGTCGGAGACCTCGGTCTCGCCGCCGTCCTGGAGGTCTTCAACACGGCGAACTCGCTCGTCGACGATCCGGAGCTGGAACCCGAGCCGTGGCGGGTGCACACCGTCGCGCTCGGCGGCAGCGTCCGCTCGGGCCACGGCCATCTGATTCCCACCACACCGTTGGCCGAGGTACCCGCCGACATCGGCCCGATCATCGTGCCCGCCGTGCTGGCCATGGATGCCGACGCGGTGGTCGACCTCATCGCCGCGCCCGCCAACAGGCCGGTACTGGAACGCATTTCGCAGGCGCACCTGGCGGGGACCGGGCTGGCCGCCGCGTGCACCGGAACCTTCTTCCTCGCCGAGGCCGGGGTGCTCGACGGGCTGCCCGCGACGACGAGCTGGTGGCTCGGCCCGGCCTTCCGCCGCCGCTATCCGAACGTCGACCTGGACGAGGGACGCATCCTGTGCCGTTCCGGTCATATCGCGACGGCCGCGGCGGCCCTGGCGCACCTCGACCTCGCATTGGCCACGGTGGCCGGTCGCAGTCCCGCCCAAGCCGAACGCGCGGCCCGGATGCTGTTGGCCGGCAGCGGAGGCGAGCAACGCGACTACATCGTCCCGCAGGTGATCGCGCGCGGGAACTCGCTGGTGGCGGCGTTCGAACGCTGGGTGCGCGGCCATATCGCCGAGCAGTTCCGGATCACCGACGCCGCCCGCGAACTCGGCGTCACCGTGCGCAGCCTGCAGCGCGCGACCCAGGCCGAAATCGGGATGTCACCACGGGATTTCGTGAACGAGATCCGCCTCGAGCGCGCCACCCGGCTGCTGCGCACCACCAACGCCACCGTGGAGACGGTGGCCGCCCGGGTCGGCTACCTCAACGCGGGCACTCTGCGCAGCCTGTTCCGGCGCCGCCGCGGACGCAGTATCGCCGAAGTCCGGGCGACCCCGCTCACCTGGCAGGACCGCGGCACTCAGTAACCGCCGAACCGCCGATGGTCGGTGGCGAAATCGTCGGCCACCGTCGCGGCCAGTTCGACCAGCACCCGCTTGGTGTTCTTGTGCAGCCGAGCCAGATCGATCTCGGCGCCCTCGGCCAGATGCGGGTCGTAGGGGATGACGTGCACGGCGCGGCAGCGGGCCAGGAAGTATTCGCGCAGATGCTGAATCGCCACATTCGGCGACCCCTCGCGCGGCAGATTGATCACCACCACGGCATTGCGGACCAGGTGATCGTGCCCGTGCAGGGAGAGCCAGTCCAGCGTCGCCGCCGCACTACGGGCGCCGTCGATCGCCGACGACGAGATCAGCACCAGCGAATGCGCCAGATCCAGCACACCCGCCATGGCCGAATGCATCAGTCCGGTACCGCAGTCGGTCAGGATGATGTTGTAGAACCGCTGCAGGACGCGCAGCACCTGGCGGTACTCGTCCTCGCTGAACGATTCCGACGCCGCCGGATCACGCTCACTGGCCAGCACCTCCAACCGGCTGGTGGCCTGCGAGGTGTGCCGCCGGACGTCGCCGTAACTGCGAATCTGCTGATCCAGCAACAGATCTCGCACCGTGGACCGGGTCTGCAGCGGCACCCGCTGCGAGAGAGTGCCGAAGTCCGGATTGGCGTCGACGGCGATCACGCGGTCGCCGCGGATGGAGGCAAAGATCGAGCCGATGCCCATGGTGGTGGTCGTCTTGCCGACGCCGCCCTTCAACGACAGGGTGGCGATCCGGTAGTCGCCCCGCACCGGCTGCCGGATGCGAGCCACCAGTTCCTGCAGGCGCCGCTCCTCCGCGGACATACCCGGATTGATGGCACCGCCCGACATGTGGTGCACCGCGCGCCGCCACCCCGAACCGGGGGCCTTCTTCGCCCGGCGCATCGGCACATCCTCCAGCGAGGGCGTCACGCCGTTGGGTGGGTACTGCTGCGGCGGCTGACCCTGCTGACCCTGCTGGTACTGCTGATGCTGCGGCTGCGGCTGGTGGGCCTGCGGGTTGGGGGCCTGCTGATACTGCTCGGGTGAATGGGCCTGCTGCCCCGGCATGTACGGATTCGGCTGCGCGTACTGCTGCGGCTGGGAATACTGATCCGCCTGCCGTGCGGCCCACTGCTGTTCGGGACCGGTCGCCGGGCCCGGCACCTGCGGCGGCGGTTGCGGCGCGCTGTGCCACTGGGCGTCCGGGGCCGGCTGTGGGATCGGAGGCTGCGAAACCCCCTGCGGGCCGACGACCATCGTCGATTCGGAATTCGGCGCCTGCGGCATCGGGCCGGAATGCGGTGTGTGCGTTGCGAAGTCCGGAGCAGGTGGCTGCTGGTACTGCGTCGTCTGCGGCGCCGCGCCGTACTGCGGACCGGTGCCTTCGGGCAGCTGCTGATGCGTGTCGGGCCGCGGTGCCGGCGCATCCGGTCCGTTCCAGGCGGCACCGGCATCCGGTCCGGGGCGCACGACAGGTTCCTGAGCCGGCACCCGGTCGGAGTCGAGCCGATGGCGGCCGCTCCACTGCTGATCTGCCGAACCGGCGCCGGCATCTCCGGAGCCGTAGAAGCCGACACCGCCGACGACCGACGACGCACCCGAATCACTCTCCGGCGCATGGGTTCCCACCGTCGGCGGGTGGAGAGCCCGCGGTCCGGAAGCTGCGCCACCGTGCGGAACTGCGGCAGTGCCGATTGCGAAGGCATCCCACGTGCCGGCGCCACCGTTCCCCGTCACATCCGCTGCCGCGGGGAGGTCCGCGTGAGGCGTATTCGATACGGCGGTCTCGCCGGGCGCACCAGAATCCGAGATCGGCGCGACCGAGGCCTCGGCGGCGTCGCGCGCGGGCGCGGAATCGGCCTGCGCGGCCGACTGTTCCGGCACGCGGCCGAGCCAGGCGGGTGCCTCCTCGGTGACGCCGGAAGCCCCGCCGCCCACGTTCTCGGCCCGTTCACTCGCGTCCGGACCCGAACCGAACGGACCTGCCGTCGATCCGTGCGTCGGAACGGGAGGAGTGGTTCCGGTCGGCGGCATCTCGGCCGAGGCGGGGCGGGCATCCGCCTCCTGCTGCGGCAGGCCGGGCGCGGTTGTTGTCGGTGCGACGGGAGTGTCGGGCAGTGAAAACTGCTGTGCGGCGGCGTTGTTCGAGACCGACGGCGCGTCCTCGTACCCTTCCGGCACGCCCAGCCGCGGCGGCGGTCCGGAACGGGCGGGGGCAGTCGGGTCCGGCCACTCGGGCAGCGGCGGCGGAGTCGGGGCCGACTGCTGGGGCGGGGGCGGCAGGTCGGGCCGCCGGGTCACCCGCACGGTCAGCTCCGCATCCGAGCCTTCGGCGGCCGGAAGGGGAATGTTCGACAGATGTTGCGGTGCGGGCGGAATCGGCGGCCGGGCCGGAGTCTGCGGCGGTGCCGCCGGAAACTCGCCGGACAGCGGCGCGGAGGACAGCGGGCCGGACGCCTGGTCCGGGCCCGGCGTGGTCGGCTGCGATTGCTGCGGCGCCGGAGCGGGAATCGGCTGTGCGGTAGCGGGCGGGCGGCCGAAGTCGTGGCCCGAGGACGCTGCGGATGGCGACGAATTCCACGCCTGCCCCTGTTGAGCCGGCGGCTGCGCGAACTGATTCTGTTGCTGCGCACGGAAGTCGGCCGGGATCACACCCTGGGCGTCCGAACCGTAGCCCTCGGACGGCTGCTGCCACGGCATCGGCTCGGAGCCCTGAACACCGTTGCCGCGCAACGATTCCGGCCCCGGCTGCGCATCGCCGTGCGGCCCGGCGGTTCCCGGCGGCCCCCACGAGGGTGACGTCTCACCGGCGGCAGGCTCGGCGTCGGCCTTGTCCTTGCGGCGGGATTTCCGCCACTTCCGGTCGGACTCCTTCTTGTCGGACTCCGCCCGGTCGTCGGATTTGCGGGAGAACAACCGTCGCGGACCGCTGTCCTCCGGGATGTACTCCTCGTGTGGGAGGTTCTCGACCGGCGCTTCGTATCCCGTTTGCGTGACGTCGCTCTCCGACAGCCACGGGGGCAGCATGGGCAGATCGTTGTTGTTGCGACTCACGGCAGTACCTCACCGCGGTTCGTGGTCGGGGCCTCGCCGAGGATCGTGCCGATCGGGTTCGAGGGCGCTGCGTCCGTAATTCGCTCGCTGCGCACGCTCACGGGTGTCCCCCTGGGATCTGCTGGACCGATTTCCTGGACAGCCGGTAGTTTACGCGAGGGCTATCGGCCGTGACGGGCGTCCTACCCACAGCCGACAAGCCGGTCGGCCGACGCGCCGCGTGGTTCGGTTGCCCCTTATTTGCGAGGTCGGGAGCGTATCGAAATGGCAATCACCGCGGGCGATGATCCTCGCGCGGCCCGGTTGGACGAACTTCCCGTCCGGCCGGTCCACCGCAAACTTGTCGCTCTGGTCGGCCTGGGCCTGTTCTTCGATCTCTACGAACTGTTCCTCGCCGGCACCATCACCGGCGTGCTGAAGCAGCAGCTCGCGTTGTCGACCTATCAGCTGAGCGGCATTCTCGCCTCGGCCTTCGTCGGCCAGTTCCTCGGCGCGCTGCTCATCGGACGGCTCTCGGACCTCTTCGGCCGCCGCCGGATGTTCATGATCAATATCGGGGTGTACGCGGGATTCACGCTGCTCGGCGCGTTCAGCCCCAACGTCTGGTTCCTGATGGCGACGCGGGTCCTCGCGGGCCTCGGTATCGGTGCGGAGATGACCGTCTCCGACACCTATCTGTCGGAGACGATGCCGCCGCAGGTCCGCGGGCGGATGATCGCCATCGCCTACACCATCGGATTCTGCGCCGTCCCGACCGTCGGATTCCTGGCTCGGTGGCTGGTTCCGCTGGAACCGTTCGGCACCGACGGCTGGCGCTGGCTGTTCGTCTTCGGCGGACTCGGCGCCGCCCTGGTGTTCGTCGCCCGTCGGCACATGCCCGAGTCCCCGCGCTGGCAGGCCCGGCACGACAAGGTCACGAGCGACACCGCCGCTGCGAACGGACGGGCGAAGGTGCCGTTCGCCGATATTCTGCGCGGTGCCAATCGCGGCCGCACCCTGCTGTTCTCCGCGGTGATGATCCTGCAGGTCTTCGGCTACTACGGTTTCGGCACGCTGGCGGTGCTGGTCTTACAGCACAAGGGGTTCACGGTGGTGAACTCGCTGGGCTATCTGACCATTACCTATCTGGGCTATCCGCTGGGTTCGCTGCTGTCGATTCCGCTGATCGAGCGCACCGAGCGCAAATATCTGGTGCTGGCGTCGGCCGCGCTGATGGCGGTGTTCGGGCTGATCTTCGGCTTCGCGACGAGCGTGTCGCTGATTCTGCTGTCGGGCGGCCTGTTCACCCTGGCCAGCAACATCTTCTCCAACGCCTTGCACACGTATCTGCCGGAATCGTTCCCCACGTCCGTGCGCGGCACCGCCTCGGGTACGGCCTATTCCCTGTCGAAACTGAGCACCGCCGTGCAGCCGTTCGTGCTGCTCCCGCTGCTGGACAACCACGGGCCCGGCGCGGTGTTCACGGTGATCACGGTCGCGCTGGTGCTGATGCTCGGATTGATCGGGGCGTGGGGCCCGCTGACCGGGCGCGGCCCGCTCGCCGACCACTGACCGAAGCGGCGCGAACGGTGCGCAGGACCGCCGCGAGGGGACCGCATTTGGCCGGATCGCGAGCGCACGGGTAAGCTTGGTCGGCGGTGCACCTGCCCGACGTCTGTGCTCATGCGAACGCATGTCCGCATGAGACTACGAAGAGTATGGCACCGGGTCGACTGGAGTGCACCGGTAACTGCAGTGACAAGCTAGCCGAAGAGTTGAGACCACACAGGGTTTCAGCGTAAGCGGGATCGCGGAGGATATGGCGAAGAAAGACGGGGCCATCGAGGTCGAGGGTCGAGTTATCGAGCCACTGCCGAATGCGATGTTCCGCATCGAGCTGGAGAACGGTCACAAGGTTCTCGCGCACATCAGCGGCAAGATGCGTCAGCACTACATCCGCATCCTGCCCGAGGACCGCGTGGTCGTGGAGCTTTCTCCTTACGACCTGTCCCGCGGTCGCATCGTCTACCGCTACAAGTGAGTTTCCGGGAAGCGATTCCCGGGAGAGTCCGGACGTCGGACTCGCGAGGTTCAGGGGTGGATTCACCCCGGAATCCGCACCCAAGATTTCCCCAGTCACACGGCTGGGGAAAAGCTGTGTCCACACCCGGTGTGGACCACAACCAGATTGGACGGACGTGAAGGTTCAGCCGAGCGTCAAGAAGATCTGCGAGAAGTGCAAGGTGATCCGCCGTAACGGCCGGGTCATGGTGATCTGCGACAACCTGCGTCACAAGCAGCGTCAGGGCTGACCTGGACTGTGCCCCGACGCAGGGGTTCACCAGCCAAGCACCGAACGCAGTTCGGATTGGCACAGAAAAGAAGACCTCCCAGCGCCAGTCGCCGTCGGCGAGCTCGCCGCCTCGGAAACGAGCGGAGAGCGGACGGACGACCTACCCCCGGAACGGAGGCCGGGGCCCCATTCGAGGGGACGGACAGGGAGCAGACCTCCGCAACAGTTAAGGAAGCTGCCACATGGCACGTCTGATGGGCGTCGATCTCCCGCGCGAGAAGCGCATGGAGATCGCGCTGACCTACATTTTCGGCATCGGTCGTACCCGCGCCAAGGAGATCCTGGACGCCACCGGCGTCAGCCCCGACCTGCGGTCGAAGGATCTCAGCGACGACGACGTCACCCGGTTGCGCGATTACATCGAGGCGTCGGAGTTCAAGGTCGAAGGTGACCTGCGCCGTGAGGTGCAGGCCGACATCCGCCGCAAGATCGAGATCGGCTGCTACCAGGGCATCCGCCACCGCCGCCACCTGCCGGTGCGCGGACAGCGGACCAAGACCAATGCGCGCACGCGCAAGGGTCCGAAGAAGACCGTCGCCGGCAAGAAGAAGTAGGGATAACCGATGCCTCCGAAGAGTCGGGCCTCCGGCCCCAAGAAGTCCCAGAAGGCGCGTCGCCGGGACAAGAAGAACGTTCCGCACGGCCACGCGCACATCAAGTCCACGTTCAACAACACGATCGTCTCGATCACCGACCCCGAGGGCAACGTGATCTCGTGGGCGTCGTCGGGTCACGTCGGCTTCAAGGGTTCGCGTAAGTCGACCCCGTTCGCCGCGCAGCTCGCCGCCGAGAACGCCGCGCGCAAGGCGCAGGAGAACGGCGTCAAGAAGGTCGACGTGTTCGTCAAGGGTCCGGGTTCGGGCCGTGAGACCGCGATCCGCTCGCTGCAGGCCGCCGGCCTCGAGGTGGGCACGATCTCCGACGTCACCCCGCAGCCGCACAACGGCTGCCGTCCGCCCAAGCGGCGTCGCGTCTAGCGGGAAAGGATTTAGCGAAAAATGGCTCGTTATACAGGCCCCATCACCCGCAAGTCGCGTCGTCTGCGTGTCGACCTCGTCGGAGGCGACCAGGCGTTCGAGCGTCGTCCCTACCCGCCCGGCCAGCACGGCCGCGCGCGGATCAAGGAGAGCGAGTACCTGCTCCAGCTGCAGGAGAAGCAGAAGGCCCGCTTCACCTACGGCGTCATGGAGAAGCAGTTCCGCCGCTACTACGAAGAGGCGAACCGTCGCAAGGGTAAGACCGGCGACAACATGCTGCAGCTGCTGGAGTCGCGTCTGGACAACGTCGTGTACCGCGCCGGTCTGGCCCGGACCCGCCGCCAGGCCCGTCAGCTGGTCTCGCACGGCCACTTTCTGGTGAACAACCGCAAGGTCGACGTCCCCAGCTTCCAGGTCTCCCAGTACGACATCATCGATGTCAAGGAGAAGTCGCTGCCGACGCTGCCGTTCCAGGTCGCCCGTGAGACCCAGGGCGATCGCCCGATCCCGGGCTGGCTGCAGGTGGTTCCGAACCGGCTGCGGATCCTGGTCCACCAGCTCCCGGAACGCGCGCAGATCGATGTGCCGCTGAACGAACAGCTCATCGTCGAGTACTACTCGAAGTAAAGCCGTTCGTGCTGCTGGTGGGTGAGCACTTTCCGTGCTCATCCACACCCCAGTTCGTGGGCGTCAAATAGCGGGCGCCCCTGAAGGAGGAGATCCTCATGCTGATTTCACAGCGACCCACACTGGCCGAAGAGGTACTGGCCGAGAACCGCTCGAAGTTCACCATCGAACCCCTCGAGCCGGGCTTCGGTTACACCCTCGGCAATTCGCTGCGCCGTACCCTGCTGTCCTCGATTCCGGGGGCCGCGGTGACCAGCATCCGCATCGACGGCGTGCTGCACGAGTTCACCACCGTCCCGGGTGTGAAGGAAGACGTCACCGACATCATCCTGAACCTCAAGGGCCTGGTCGTGTCGTCCGAAGAGGACGAGCCGGTCACCATGTACGTGCGCAAGCAGGGCCCGGGCACCGTCACCGCCGGTGACATCGTTCCCCCGGCCGGTGTGACCGTGCACAACCCGGATATGCACATCGCCACCCTGAACGACAAGGGCAAGCTGGAGATCGAGCTCGTCGTCGAGCGCGGTCGCGGTTACGTCCCGGCCGTGCAGAACAAGGCCTCGGGTGCGGAAATCGGCCGGATCCCGGTGGATTCGATCTACTCGCCGGTGCTGAAGGTGACCTACAAGGTCGAGGCCACCCGTGTCGAGCAGCGCACCGACTTCGACCGGCTCATCCTGGACGTCGAGACCAAGAACTCGATCTCCCCGCGGGATGCGCTGGCGTCGGCCGGTAAGACCCTGGTCGAGCTGTTCGGCCTGGCGCGCGAGCTGAACGTGGAGGCCGAGGGTATCGAGATCGGGCCCAGCCCGGCCGAGGCGGACCACATCGCCTCGTTCGCGCTGCCGATCGAGGACCTGGACCTCACCGTGCGCTCGTACAACTGCCTCAAGCGCGAGGGTGTGCACACCGTCGGCGAGCTGGTTGCGCGGACCGAATCGGATCTGCTGGACATCCGCAACTTCGGCCAGAAGTCCATCGACGAGGTCAAGGTCAAGCTGCATTCGCTCGGCCTGTCGTTGAAGGACAGCCCGGCCTCCTTCGATCCGTCGAGCGTCGTCGGCTACGACGCCGCCACCGGAACCTGGAGTGACAGCGGCTCCTTCGGCGATGCAGACAACGGCGAGCAGGACTACGCCGAGACCGAACAGCTCTAGGCCTTCCGGGGTGGCAGCCCCGTTCGGCCTTTCCTAAGGAGAACAACCAATGCCCAAGCCCAAGAAGGGTGCTCGCTTCGGCGGGTCGGCGTCGCACCAGAAGGCGATCTTCGCCAATCTGGCCACGGCGCTCTTCGAGCACGGTCGGATCACGACCACCGAGGCCAAGGCCAAGGCGCTGCGCCCCTACGCCGAGAAGCTGGTCACCAAGGCCAAGGCCGGTTCGCTGGCCGACCGCCGCGAGGTGCTCAAGGTGATCCGCAACAAGGACGTGGTGCACGAACTCTTCGCGAACATCGGACCGTCGTTCGAGGGTCGCGAGGGTGGCTACACCCGGATCATCAAGACCGTGCCCCGCAAGGGTGACAACGCGCCGATGGCGATCATCGAGCTGGTCCGGGAGAAGACCGTGACCAACGAGGCCGATCGCGCTCGCCGGGTCGCCGCCCAGCAGGCCAAGACCGAGGCTGCCGAGGTCGAAGAGGCCACCGAGGCGAAGGCCGACGAGGCTGCGGAGGCGAAGGCCGACGAGGCTGCCGAGGCGGAGTCCACCGAGGCTCCCGCCGAGGACAAGGCGGAATGAGTTGGTCCCCGCCACGTGCGGGGACCTCTCGATCTGCGTCGGGAATTCACGAGTGAGCCCGCCGTCCCCTCCGGGTCGGCGGGCTTCGCTCATGTTAACCAGGAAATGGCTGTGACCATGCAGGATCCGGCGGCAACCTCGGTTGCGGTTCGAGTACGGCTCGATATCGCTTACGACGGCACCGATTTCACCGGCTGGGCCCGCCAGCCCGGTCTGCGGACCGTGCAGGGTGTGCTGGAGGAGTCGCTGAGCAAGGTCCTGCGCGAACCGATTCAGCTGACGGTGGCCGGCCGCACCGATGCCGGAGTTCATGCCGAGGGACAGGTCGCACATTTCGACGCGACCACGCCGCCCGATCACGACAAGCTGCTGCACCGGCTGGCGCGGTTCCTGCCGAAGGATGTGCGGGTCACCGGAATCCGCCCGGCGCCACCGGAATTCGACGCCCGCTTCTCCGCGATCCGCCGTCACTACGCGTATCGGCTCACCACGGCTCCCTACGGAGCCCCGCCCCTGCTGGCTCGCAGTGTGGTGGCATGCCGACCCGGTGTCGATCTCGACGCCATGCGGGAGGCGTCGCGAAAGCTGTTGGGACTGCACGATTTCGCCGCATTCTGCCGTCGGCGAGAAGGGGCGACGACGGTCCGGGAATTGCAGCGGTTCGATTGGGCCGTGACGCCGATCGATGGTCCCGGCGGGGCCCTGGACGGTGCCGGCGGAGCCGCCATGCTCACCGCTTACGTCAGCGCCGACGCCTTCTGCTGGTCGATGGTCCGCAGTTTGGTCGGCGCGGTGCTCGCGGTGGGGGAGGGGCGCCGCACTCCCGAATGGGTGGAAGGTCTTCTCGCGGAACGGGAACGGTCCAGTTCCGTCATCGTGGCCCCCGCGCACGGCCTGAGCTTGATCGCCGTCGACTATCCGGCCGATGCGGACCTGGCCGCCCGCAACGCCGAAACCCGCGAGATGCGGACGATTCCGTCCGCCGAGGGGTGCTGCGGCGACTGAGCCGCCTACGGGCGATACTCCGGTCGTCCGCCGGTGTTCGCCGCGCCCGGACATGGCGGCGACCCCGCGAGATCGCGGGGCCGCACGCAGTCGCTATTCGAGGGTTGCGCGCTCTCACCTCCTTCTCGCTGCGACGATCCTCGGTTCCGCCCGCGCACCCGGCCACCTTGCACCGGTGAATGGTGGTGTGCTGCTTGCACTCTCATCTGTCGCCGACCGGCGCGGGCACATCCCTGCCGCGACCGGTCAGCTGCTCTCGGTGTGGCCGGCCTCGATGGTCTTCGGGCCCTGTCCCATACCGCCGATCTCGATGCGCCGCGGTTTGGCCTTCTCGGCGATCGGCAGGGTCACCGACAGCACGCCGTCGTTGTAGGTGGCGCTGATGTGGTCGGTGTCGATGCCCTCACCGAGCGACAGCTGACGCATGTACGTTCCCGCGAATCGTTCCGACGCGATCCATTGCACATGCTCGTCACCGGGCAGGCTGCGCTGCGCCTTCAGCGTCAGGGTGCCGTTGTCCACGCTCACGTCGACCGAGCCGGGATCGACGCCCGGGAGATCGGCATTGAGGACGTAGTGGTCACCGGCCTTGAACAGATCCATCGGCATGAAACGTGGCGCGCGCGTGGTTCCGGCGGCATCCCCCAGGAGCTGCCGGGCGACGGTGTCGATGTCGTGGAACGGGTCGAACCTCAGCACAGGAATCACCTCCATATCCAGTGGTGACGCCCGCCTCGGCGGCGAGCGCCGTAAGCTGTTCGATGCCCAATTTAGCACTCTCATGGTGCGAGTGCCAGATTGTGCGACCGGAATTTTTTCCGGCGCCGGGCGGAATAGTCGCCCGCGCAACGGAGTTCGCAAGGAATATGACTGAGGCTGCGCGAACCACGAGTATCGGCAAATTCGGCGTCTGGCGGTACTACGCCGGCTTCGAACCGGGGCAGGCCCGTGAGCTGGAGGGTCTCGGTTACAGCACGCTGTGGCTGGGCGGCTCGCCCCCGGCGGATCTACCGGCCGTGGAGGCGCTGCTCGAGGAGACCGAGACGCTGACGGTCGGAACCAGCATCGTCAACATCTGGTCGGCGCCCGCCGAACAGGTGGCTGAGTCCTTCCATCGCATCGACCGCCGCTTTCCGGGCCGGTTCATCCTCGGCTTCGGCGCCGGACATCCCGAGCAGGATTCGGATTTCCGCAAGCCCTACGACGCGCTCGTCGACTATGTCGACGTGCTCGACGCCAACGGAGTCCCGAAACAGCAGCTCGCGCTGGCGGCGCTCGGACCGCGGGTACTGAAGCTGGCCGCCGACCGCACCGCGGGAGCGTTGCCCTACCTCGTGACCGCCGAACACACCCGGCAGGCGCGCGAAATCCTGGGTCCCGATGCGCTGCTCGTGCCCGAACACAAGATCTCGTTCAACACCGATCCGGTCCAGGCGCGCCTGACGGCCCGCCCGCGCACGGAGTTCTACCTGAACCTGCGCAATTATGTGGCGAATCTGCGTCGGCTCGGCTTCAGCGACGAGGACCTGACCCCGCCCGGCAGTGATCGGCTGATCGACGCGCTCGCGCTGCACGGCTCGGCCGATCAGATCGCCGACGCACTGGTCGAACACCTGAAGGCGGGCGCCGATCAGGTCGCCATCCAGGTCACCGACGAGGACCACATCGGGGTGCTGCGCGCGCTGGCGCCGGCGCTGGCCGCGCGAGTCTGATCGTCGTTCACGCGACCGCCGGCCGCATCCGGCAACCGGAGCGGTGCGGCGGTCGTGCGGGGATGGCGTCGCGGCTCAGGAACGGACCAACCGCGCGATGGCGTCGGTGGCCTCCTTGATCTTCGCCTCGGCCTCGGGACCGCCCTGGACCGCGGCATCGACCACGCAGTGACTGATGTGATCCTCCAGCAGGCCCATGGCCACCGCCTGCAGGGCTTTGGTCATGGCCGAGACCTGGGTGAGGATATCGATGCAGTACTTCTCCTCTTCGACCATGCGCTGCAGGCCGCGCGCCTGCCCCTCGATCCGGCGCAGCCGCTTGAGGTAGTCGTCCTTGGCGGTGATATAGCCGTGGGTGGCGTGGTCGTGCCCGGGCTGCACGGCCGCCTCGGCGGTCCGAACCGTGTTGCTCTGATCCTCGGTCACCGGCTGTTCCTCGCTCCCGCCCTGATGGTCCATACCCCCCTAGGGTACATTATGTGAGGGGCACTGTCAGGGTAGCGGGTGCGGGGTGAGGCGGCGGGGGCCGCCGTCGCGGCGTACGCGAGAATTGCGGGCATGAGTTCGGATCCCCGCCCCGCGCTGGCCATCATCGGCGGTAGCGGCTTCTACGATTTCTTCGGCGACGATGCGACCACCCTCGAGGTCGAGACACCCTATGGTGTGCCGAGCGCGCCGATCACCGTCGGAGAGGTCGAGGGCCGCCAGGTCGCCTTCCTGCCGCGGCACGGGCGCAAGCACGAGTATTCCCCGCACACCGTGCCGTATCAGGCCAATATGTGGGCTCTGCGCTCGATCGGCGTGCGGCGGATCTTCGCGCCGTGCGCGGTGGGCAGCCTGCGGGCGGACTGGGGACCGGGCACCGTGGCGGTCCCCGACCAGCTGGTGGACCGGACCTCCGGCCGCGCGCAGACCTACTTCGACAACGGCGGCATCCACGTCTCCTTCGCCGATCCGTACTGCGACGACCTGCGTGCGGTCGCTACCCGCGCGGCGGTGCCCGAGCTGCCGATGCAACCGGCCGCCACCATGGTCGTGGTGCAGGGCCCGCGCTTTTCCACCCGTGCCGAGAGCCGCTGGTTCGCCGGACAGGGATGGGAACTGGTGAACATGACCGGATACCCGGAAGCCGTTCTCGCTCGCGAACTCGAAATGTGTTATGCCGCCATCGCTTTGGTGACCGATCTCGATGCCGGACTGGAGGCCGGAGACGGTGTCAGTGCGGCCGCCGTCTTCGCCGAATTCGAGCGAAACCTGGTGCCGTTCAAGACCTTGGTACGTCGCGCGGTCGCCGGTGTCGAAGGCATGGATACCTGCGAACACTGCACCGTGCACACCGGGGTGGCGCTGCCGTTCGAACTGCCCTGACACCGCATCGACCGCTAGGGAGTGGCGGGTTCACGCAGATCGATCCGGGCCAGCGCGAAATGGGGTACGCCGGTGCCGTCCGGGCCGTGGGGCAGGGGTGAAACCTCCACGTCCACGGTGATCCAGCCTCCGGTCGTATCCGCGAGCCGGAGGTTCGGCAGCGTCCACGACGGCGCGCCGGCCCGGATCGCCGTGCGCGCGGCGATGATTCGCTCCCGGTCGCCGGGATGTGGCAGCGTGCGTTCGTCCGTGCCGCCGGACCAGTCCAGTCCCGGCACCGGCGCGCTGATCCAGCGGATCACCCGGACCCGCTCGGTGTCGACCACCGCCAGATACATTCCGGGATTGCGGCTGACCAGCGTCTCGACCGTGGCCGCCTCGAACGACTTGGGTTGCGGCGCAACGCTGTCGGTGACATCGGCCAGAATGCCGCGCCACAGGTAGGGATCGGCGGCGGAGTTGCGTGTCGCCATCATCAACGTGCGCAGCCCGTCCGGCGTGCGCACGCAGATTTCGCCGCACCAGCGCGATCCGGGTGTGGCGCGTGCCACGATCGCGGCCAGATCCAGGGCATCGTCGAAACGTTCGACATGTTCGAAGGATTCGGCTCCGATCCAGACGCTGCGCTTGCGGTCGAATGCCGGGCCCAGACCGGCGGAACGCACTTCCGTGCGCCGGGTGCGCGCGTCGAGCAGGTGGGTCGCGACCGGCGGCGGCGCGGGTGGCTCGCCGGGGCCCACCCACAGCTGCACCGCGTGCACCCGACCGTCGGGCCCGGTCAGCGCGATCGCGCAGGCGTGATGTCCGGACCAGGCATGTCGGGACTTCGGCAGCTGTCGCTCGACCCTCTCACCGCTCGCGGCGGCGGCGGTGAGGATCGGCATCAGCCGGGTGGGAACGGTGCGCGCCAACGACTTCCATCGCCGCGGTGCGGTGTCGACGGCCAGGACCGACCAGGTGGGGGGAATGTCGAGTGTTTCGATCAGCAACCAATGTCCGAGAATCACGAATTTCGCCCCCTCCTGATCGATCCGCGGCGCCCCGTCAGTCGCGGCCATCGGCCATAGCCGTCCAATATGGTGCTCGAAGATTTTCGCCCGGGGCACAGGGTATCGGTGCCGCCGGCGCGGTCGGCGAGCAGGCCGTCGCTGCGGCGAGGGTGCCGACTAGGCTGACGCCATGGACGATCCGCTGCGGTTGGAGGTCATCGTCGCCAGTGTGCGGCCCGAGCGGTTCGCGCCTGTGGTGGCCGACTGGTTCCTGCGGACGGCCCGCGCCGACGCCGGCCTCGACGTCGGGGTCATCGATCTGGCAGACACCCCCCTGCCCACCGACCTGACGACGACGCCGCAGGTCGAGGCCTTCCGCGAGCGGATCGGCGCCGCGGACGGATTCGTCGCGGTCACCTCCGAGTACAACCACGGCTATCCCGCCTCGCTGAAGACGGCGCTCGACAGCGCCAAGCGCGAGTGGCGGGCCAAGCCGATCGGATTCGTCGGTTACGGCGGGCTGTCGGGCGGTCTGCGGGCTGTCGAGCAATTGCGCCAGGTAGTCGCGGAAATCCATATGGTGTCGATTCGCGAGACCGTGAGTTTCCACGAGGCCAAACGCAAATTCGACGCGGACGGCAACACCGCCGACGGGGCCGCTGTCGACGCCGCCCAGCGGCTCCTGCGGCAATGGGCTTGGTGGGCACGTCATTTGCGCACGGCGCGCAGAACCGACCCGTATCCGGGCTGAGCGTGCCGGGCCGCCGCGTCGACGTGAGCAGGTGCTCCGGACTCGGCCCCGGTGGGGCGAAATTACCCGTGCGCCTGCGCGACTCGCTGCCGGGGATCCGGCTGCGGCATCGGGCGGCGGCCCCGCGGGCTGCCGATATAGGTCGTCTCCCGGGGGATCGAGACCAGCGTCAGATCGACCTGAGTGGTTCCGGTCCGCATCACCACATGGTTGCCGATCGCGCCCGGCTGGTGGATCGACAGATCCGGATTGGTGGCCGGCCAGCCCATCGGATCGCCGGTGACGTAGATCGTGGTGACACCGGCGTGCGGTGCGGGCGCGAGCACACCGTCGACCACGGCCGCGGTGAATCCGGCATCGCTCTGATGGGTTTCCACCGCGATGGTGAGCCGCTCGGGATTGCCGATGGTGGTGACCAGCTGTTCCCACGCGTGCGGGCGATCGGTGCGGATGAGGATGCGCTCGCCGACGGCCAGTGCGCGGAACACCAGCTGCTGCGCCAGATACAGCTCACCCGCCACGTAGACGGTCGAAATGCCTTGTCCGACAAGGCGAACCGCAACACCGTTGCCGTCCTCGTCGGAGCCGATCAGCTGACCGCAGCCGGAGGAGGGCAGATGCAGCACGCCCACCACGTCGATCGGGTACTGGCTCATCGGGACGGTGTCGTCCACGCCGGGAATCGCGATCGGCAGGTGGGCCAGCAGGCTCTGGCGATGCCGGCCGCTCAGCGACACCATGCCCTTGCGCTTGGTCTTCTCCGGCAGCTCCCGGGCGGTCAGTCGCCAGGCCGCGCCGATATTCACCGTCTCGGGCGAACTACCCGGCCGCAGGCGGACCGCCACGGTGGTTCCCCGCGACGGCGCGACCCACAGCTGAGCCAGCAGATCCGAGCCGAGCTGCTTGGGATCGACCGCCGCGCCGATGTTCACGCTGTTGCCCAGTTCCGCATAGCGCCAGCGATGGGTGAGCGCCCGCGGGTCGACACCGGCGCTGATCTGCCAGACGGCCTTGCGGATCTCCGGCGCGGTGAGCACGCGCGACGCGCAGTCGGCATCCTCGAGTGCGCGCACGATGCGCTGGGTGGCGATGGTGACCGCCCGGCCCGCGCCCTCCGTGCCGCCGCCGCGCCGGGCCGCGGCCTCCGGACAGGCCAGTGCGTCGAAACTGATTGCGAGCCAGACGGTTCGGTGTGCGGTCGCGGGCAGCGGACCGAGCAGCGATTCGTAGATCGGCCCCGCGGGCGTTCCGGAGCGGCTGCGGTGGCCGTGGCTGATGATGTCGATACCGGACAGCAGGATGTCGTGCTGGCTCAGGCACTGCGCCAGTTCGGGCAGCGGCAGCAGATGCGACGCGTGCACGGTGTTGCGGTCGATCCGGGTCAGACCGCCCTTGGGCGGCAGCACCTCGACGACGGCGACGACGCGGCTGCCCTCCCAGTACAGACCGAGCGAGCGGCCGTCCGGGCCGCGGAAATCGACTGTGTCACCGAGGTCGTAGTCCTGGCGGATGACGTAGCGCCACGCCGTCGCGATCCACGAGGCGAGGGTGCGCTTGCCGATCGGGACGAGCAGCACCAGGCCGGCCACGATCGCGGCACCCAGTGCGTACCAGCCGGGTACCCCCACCGCGAGCACGACGACGCCGACGAGCAGTCCCAGTAACTGTGCGGCCAGCAGATTCGGCAGCGAGATCCGTCCGAGGAGCGGGCGGCTGTTGGTGCCGCTGGATTCGGCCATCGTCGTCCCCCAAGTACCCGGTGTCGGCCGATTCCTCGATGGCCGAGCTGAACTTCAGTCCTGCTGAACTGTACTGTGTTGGGCGAACGCGAGCACTGTTCGGGGGAGGACTCATGCCTTCAAAGCCCACTACGCGCTGGCAGGTGAGCGGCTATCGCTTCCTGGTCAGGCGAATGGAGCACGCCCTGGTACGCCGGGACGTGCGGATGCTGCACGATCCGATGCGCTCGCAGTCGCGTGCCTATGCCGCCGGGCTGGTACTGGGAGTCGTCGCGCTGGCCGGCTGCGGCGTGCTCGCGCTGCTGCGGCCGCAGGGGTCGATCGGCGACAACAAGATCCTGCTGGGCAAGGATTCCGGCGCCGTCTACGCCGTCATCGACGGCGTCGTGCACCCGTCGCTGAACCTCGCGTCGGCGCGGCTCGCGGTCGGCGAACCCGCAAAAGCGGTGTCCATCAAGGAATCCGAGCTGTCGAAGAAGCCCCGGGGGGCGCTGATCGGCATTCCGGGCGCGCCGTCGTCGCTGAATTTCGACGGCAACGGCAAGGGGCGCGCATGGTCGATCTGCGACGAGCTGAAGAACGACGGCAGCCGCGAGCTGACCACCACCGTGCTCGCCGGCGATCCGTCGCTGGGTTCCAAGGCCACCAAGCTGGATTCGGGTAAGGCGCTGCTGGTGCAGGGTCGCGACGCCGCCTATCTGATCTACGACAATCAGCGCGCCCGGGTCGATATGAACGATCCGAAAGTGACCGAGGCGCTGAAGATCCGCGGGATGACTCCTCGCCCGATCAGTGCCGGTCTGCTGAACGCGGTGCCCGAGGTCCTGCCCATCACGCCGCCGAAAATCGTCGATCCCGGTGGCACCCCGGCGTATTCGCTGAGCAATCACCGCATCGGCGATGTGGTGCATGTCGACACCAAGGATCAGTACTACGTGGTCCTGCACGACGGTTTGCAGCCCATCTCGCCGCTGACCGCCGACATCATCCGCAACTCCAATCCGACGGCTTCGGAAAATCCCGAGATCAGCCAGTACGACAGCACCCAGGCGCCGCCGTCGAACGACCTTCCGGTCCAGCAGTATCCGACGTCCGCGCCGGCCATCGTCGATTCGAAGGATCAGCCGGTGGAATGCATGTCCTGGAAGCCACTGTCCGGTGCGGCCGACAAGGCCGACGGCAGTAAGCGCGCGGAATTGGCTGTGCTGACGGGACATTCGCTGCCGATCCCGGACAGCGCGCAGACCACACCGCTGGCGCAGGCCGACGGGTCCGGCCCGAACGTCGATGCCTTCTACTCCACACCCGGCTCGGGATTCTTCGTCCAGACCACGGGTATCGAGGCCGACAGCCAGCGCCGCGACAGCATGTTCTTCATCGCCGACACCGGCGTGCGCTACGGCATCAAGGACGCCGCGGCGCAGAAGGCGCTGGGAATGGACGCCGACAAGGCCAAACCCGAACTCGCGCCGTATCAGATCGTCGGCCTGCTCGCCGCCGGTCCGACGCTCGGTCGTCAGGAGGCCATGGTGGCCCACGACGGCGTGGCGCCGGATCCGAATCCGGCCAAGCAGCTGGTGCGTTCCAAGCAGGACCAGTCGGCGCAGCAACCGCAGAACTAGCCGGCCCGGCTATTGCCGGGCGGGCGTTTCGGGTAATGCGCTCGCGTTCGTGCCGAAGCGAATTCCCTTGGCCTCCTTGCCGATCAGGGTCAGAAAGGCCACCGCGATCAGCACCGGCACGATGGTGACGGCCAGCGCGAACGGATATCCGTGGCTTTCGGCCACCCGCTCCTGGATCGGCAGATTGAGCGAGGCGAGCAGATTGCCCAGCTGGTAGGTCACGCCCGGATAGAAGCCGCGGATAGCGTCGGGCGACAGTTCGGTCAGATGTGCCGGGATGACACCCCAGGCGCCCTGCACGACCAGCTGCATCAGGAACGATCCCAGGCACAGCATGGCCGCGGTCGTCGAATACGCGAACAGCGGCACGATCGGCAGTCCGAGCAGTGCGCAGAAGATGATGGTGTAGCGGCGACCGTACTTCTGCGACAGGCTGCCGAACACCAGACCACCGATGATGGCGCCGATGTTGTACACCACCGCAATCCATTTCGCGGTCGCCGAGGACAACCCGGCGCCGCCGTTGTCGACCGCGGACAAGAAGGTCGGGTAGACGTCCTGGGTGCCGTGGCTCATCCAGTTGAACGCGGTCATCAGCAGGACGAGGTAGGCGAAGCGGCGGATCACGACCGGGTTCATCACCACATCACGCAACGAGGTCTGGGTGAGCCGCATATGTTCGCGGCTGCTCTCCCACGCCTCCGATTCACCCACGCGAGTCCGGATCACGAGGATGATCAGGGCCGGAATCACCGAGAGCGCGAACAGCCAGCGCCAGGACAGGCCGAGCCAGTTCATCACCAGCAGTGAGGCCAGCGAGGCGAGCAGGTAGCCGAACGAGTAGCCCTCCTGCAGGAGGCCGGAGAAGAAGCCGCGCCGTTCGGCGGGGATCTTCTCCATCGCCAGCGCCGCGCCGAGGCCCCATTCCCCACCCATGCCGATGCCGTAGAGCAACCGAAGTATCAGCAGCACAGTGAAATTCGGTGCGAAGGCGCACAGGAACCCGATCACCGAGTAGAACGCGACGTCGACCATCAGCGGAATACGCCGGCCCACCCGGTCGGCCCACAGACCGAACAGCAGCGCGCCCACCGGACGCATGATCAGCGTCGCCGTAGTGATGAACGCGACGTCGGATTTCGGCATATCGAAGGAAGCGGCGATATCGGCATAGACGAAGACGACCAGAAAGAAGTCGAAAGCGTCCATCGTCCAGCCCAGTTGGGCCGCGATGAACGAATTGCGCTGATCGGGAGTGAGACGTTGCCTGCCGGCGACTGTCATGGCTGTTCCTGCCCCTCGTGCGACGACCCGCGACGGCCGTACCGCTGGACCGCCGCTGTCAGAAATACTGAGTCATCCCCGGGCGGCCCGTGTCGATCTTGGGCGGATTCACCCGCGCCGACCAGGGCATATCGCCTATAACGGACGAATCGATGGCGCGCGCACCGATGAATCCGGTCGCCGTGCCTCGTCGCACCATCATGGACACCATGCAGACGACCAACCTCGCCGAACTGTACGAGCTGGATCCGCTGGACTGGTCCGCCGTCGTGGCCGGTCTGGACGCCGGATTCCCGCAGGCGCCCGGTACGGGCGGCCCCGATCGCCACACCTGCTGGCTGGCCACGATCGATCCTGACGGCAGTCCGCATATGACCGCGGTGGGCGCGCTCTGGGTCGACGGTGCGTTCTGGTTCGAAACCGGCCCGCGAACACGCAAGGCCCGCAACATCTCTCGCGATCCGCGCTGCACGCTCGGCGTGGCATTGGATACCTTCGACCTCAGTGTGAACGGCACCGCCGAACGCGTCACCGACCCGGCGACGGTGGCACAGCGGGTCGCCGACTGGGCCGGCGAGGGATGGCCGTGCCGGGTCGACGAGTCGGGCACGGCCCTGACCGCCGATTTCAGCGCGCCGTCGGCCGGCCCGCCGCCCTGGTACGTCTACCGCATCGCGGTGCGCGCGGCGACGGCGCTGTCGACCGTCGAACCGGGCGGCGCGACGCGCTGGCGGTTCGACGAGCCGCGCTGAACCTCACTCGCCGCGATCACCGAAGCGGCGGCGCAGCGGGAACGAGGCGAGATATCCGAGCACGGCGAGCACGGCGATGACACCGGTTCCGATCAGCGCCACATTGCGGGAGGTGTGGTCGGGGGCCGGGGGAGTGGTCGGCACCGGCAGTTGCCAGCTCTTGGCGGCACTGGGTCGCTTGGGCGGCAACGAGTTCGGGACCTGTGCGGTGAGCGCGGCCACCGGGTCGACCGCGCCGTATCCGACATACGGGTTCCACCCCTCGGCGGGTGCGTGGGCGGTGGCCTCGATCCGCTTGATGACGTCGAGCGCGCTCAGTTCCGGGTAGCGGGCACGGACGAGCGCGGCCACCCCCGCGACATACGGTGAGGCGAAACTGGTTCCGGAGATCGGCTCGGCCTTGCCCTGCTGATCCACCTTCGCGACGGCGGTCCCCTTGCTGCGCGGATCGTCCCAGTGCGGGTCGAGCGAGGTCAGATTCTCACCCGGTGCCGCGACGCCGACCCACGGGCCCGGCACGGTGAACTTCGAGGGCTGGCCGTTGTCGTCGATCGAGCCCACCGGCAGCACATAGTCGTCCCACCGCGCGGGCGAGACGTTCAGATCGACCTTCGTCCACGGATCCGCACTCGGATCCAGCGGATCGATGACCGGGTTGGTCCCCTTGCACTTGTCGTTGTTACCCGCGGCCGTGACGACCACGACGTTCTTCTCGACGGCGGCGTAATGTACCGCGGCGCCGAGGTCGTCGTCGGGAATCGCCCCGGCCTGGCAGGCCACCTCGGACATGTTGATCACCGTCGCGCCCATATCGGCCGCCCGGCGCACCGCCTGCGCCAGGGTGTGGGTGGTGCCGTACCCCTCGGGCATGGCGTCGGGCCCCTTGTCACGGCCGGCGCCCTTCTTCTGGAAATAGCTCGAGGTCTGCCGGATGCTCAGGATCTGCGCCTGCGGCGCGACTCCCGAAAAACCTTGTCCCGCAATCTGAGTCGCGGCGATGATGCCCGCTACGAAGGTTCCGTGCGCATCGCAGTCGTCGGTGCCGTCGCCGGCCGAGACGTAGTCGCCGCCCGGGATGATGCCCGGCAGCCGGGGATGACGCATCACGCCGGTGTCGATCACCGCTACCAATTGCCCTGCGCCCCTGCTGAACTGCCAGGCCTTGTCCAGTTCCAGACTGCGCTGCGCGGTCGGCACGGTCGGGCCGTCACCGCCGGTGCTCGTGCTGGCACAGGGTGAATTCGCCGGCTGCTCGGTGGCATCCGGCGGCGCCGGGTTACCGCCGGACGGCAGCGCACCCGGGTTCACCACCGGTTTGTCCGCGGTCGCGGCGCCCGCGCCGGTCGAGGCGCTCAGCCCCAGCACCGCGACGACCGCCGCGACTCGAATTGCTCTGCGCCCGAACATTTTCGGATTCATGCGCGGCTCAGAGCGATCGAACGAGCGTGTACAGCTCGGCTACCCAGAACACCAGCGGCAGGACGGCGGCGACGAACCCGTACTCCAGCAGCTCCACCGCGCGGCGCATCGGCGGCGTCGCCGACTGGTTCGGCACGATGGTGCCCAGGATCAGCGCGGCGATGAGCATCACCATGGCGGCGCCGAACACCGCGAGCGGCTGTTCCACCACGAAGGCCGCGCCGACCGTCATGATCAGCAGGATGGCCGCACCGCCGGCGAGCAGCACCACCGCCAGCTCGGCGCTGACGTAGGTGCGGCTGCGGAACATCAGCACCACCGCGCAGACCAGCGCCAGCGCGATGCCGGGCCAATAGGGGCTGTCCGCGGACGGATCGGTCGAGGCGAGCGCTCCGATCACGGTCACCAGCGTGGTCGCGCCGACGAGGCCGGCCAGATACATCCGCGCGCGTTCGGATTTCGTGCGCAGCACGTCCATCGTGGGCAGCGCGCGGTGGTCGTCGGGATCGTCCTCGGTGGGATCGATCGGGGTGCCGGGCGAAGGCACCGGCGGCAGCGGCAGTTTCGCCAGCAGCATCGACACTCGCGGTGCCAGCGACAGGGCGCCGAGCGCGAGCGCGGCGGCGACCGCGCCGACGGCCTTGACCGGCTGCGAGGTGAGCAGGCCGACCAGCGCGGCGGGAATGGCGAAGACGGAAAGTGTTGTGGCGCCGATGAACAGGGCCAGACCGACCCCGCTGACCCGCCAGGCCAGCAGTGCCGTCGCGCCGACGAGTACCGAGCCGAGCAGCAGATTCGCCCAGCCGTAATGGTCGGGCACGATCAACATGCCCGCGGCGAACGCGCTCGGCAGCGCACAGCCGCCGAGAACCAGCGCGGAGGCGGTGTCGCCGTACATGCGGCTCATCACCGTGCCGGCCACCACCAGCAGAATCGTCAGCACCGCGGCGATGGCCCCGGTGATCCAGCCCGCCATCGCATCCGGCGCGGCCAGCAGACCGGTGCATCCGGCGAGCATCGTCAGCACCGCGATGATCGATCCGGTGATCCGCGCGACCTGCGGCGACCAGCTGCGGAAATGGTCGGTGTCGGCGATCGCGACGTTGTACATGATGTCGTCGAACAGCGGACTGGGCGCGACGTGATCGGCGCTTTCCAGCATGAGCAGCTCGCCGTCGCGCACCCCCTGCTCGCCCAGGCTGAGCGAATTGGAGAACGGCGGCTGCCCGATACGCGCCAGCACCCATTCGGCCGGCTGGAACTGTTCGCCGCTGTTGTCGAAATCGTTGGTGCGGCTGTGTTGCGCCACCATGTCGACCACGCTCGGAATGACCAGTGCGACCGGAACGTCGACCGGAATCGCCATATCGACCTGCGTGTGCTTGGCCAGAATTGTCACCCGCGCCAGATCGGGCGCCCGGACGATTCCGCGGCTCGAATCCTCTTCGATATGGTCCAGTCGCGCGTGCGTCACGCTTCCCCCAACTCCGTCTCTACCAGGTGTTTCAGCATGCGCTCCGGTTTGCGGTCGCGCGGCCGATCCGTGCAGAATGCTGGTCGAACTGTACGACATGTCGGCCGCTGCCTCTACACTGAGTCCGCAGTACAGCCGCCGAAGGGGGATCTTCCGTCGATGAGCACTGTCAGGTTCCAGCGTCGTGCGCGCCGGGAGGTTCCGAGGTCACCGGGCGGCGAAGTGACACTACAACCGCCGCCGGAGATTCCACGCGCGATACCTGGCAGTTTACTGGGCAAACTGATGCCCGTCGTGATGGTCGTCGGCATGGTCGGAATGATGGCCATCATGTTCACCCGCGGTGGAGGTATCGCCTCCAACCCGATGAGCATGATGTTCCCGATGATGATGGTCTTCTCCATGGTCGGCATGTTCGCCGGTCAGGGTGGTAAGGGGCAGAAGGCCGCCGAGGCCAACGAGGACCGCAAGGACTATCTGCGCTACCTGGACCAGGTCCGCAAGGACGTCGACGAAACCGCCTCCCAGCAGCGCGCGGCGGTCGAATGGAGCCATCCGGAACCGGGTTTGGTGTGGATGCTGGCCGGCACCAGCCGCATGTGGGAACGCCGTCCGGGGGACAAGGACTTCTGCCACGCGCGCATCGGCCTGGGCGGTCAGCGCCTGGCCACCCGGCTGGTCTCGCCGGAAACCGGCCCGGTCGAGGAGCTCGAGCCGATCGCGGCCGTATCGCTGCGTCGTTTCGTACGTACGCATTCCACGGTGCCGGACCTGCCCACCGCCATCGCGGTCAAGGGCTTCGCCACCATCCAGCTCAACGGTGACCGCGCCCAGGCGCGCGATATGACCCGCGCGATGTTGTTGCAGCTGTGCATGTTTCAGGCGCCGGACCAGGTGCTGGTCGCGGTGGTCTGCGGTCCCGACACCGCCGCCGAATGGGAGTGGACCAAATGGCTCCCGCACACCCAGCACCCGGATTCCCAGGACGGCGTGGGCACCGAGCGCATGGTCTACGGTTCCATCCGCGAACTCGCCGATGGCCTGAATCCTTTGCTGCACAACCGCGTTCGCTACTCCCGCAACCAGCCGGCCAATCAGAATCTGGTCCACATCGTCATCATCGTCGACGGTGGTCTGCTCGAGGCCGAAGAGGATTCGCTGCGCGAATCCGGCTACGAGGGCGTCACCATCATCGATCTGTGCAGTTACGCTCCGCGCCTGGCGGTTTCGCGCGGCATTCAGATGGTCGTCGAGAACGGTGAATGCGTCGGCCGCGGCGCCACCGGCAACATGGAACGCTTCGCCCTCATCGACCGCATCAGCGCACGGCAGGCCGAACAGGTCGCGCGGCGGTTGGCGCCGTTCCGCGTGGCGGCCGTCCAGCGCGGTGGCGAATCCGTGGTCGAGGAGAACGCCGAGGTCATCAGTTCGTGGTCGCAACTCATGGGGCTCGGCGATATCGGCACCTTCAACCCGGAGAACGGGTGGAAGCCGCGGTACGGCCGGGACCGGTTGCGCGTGCCGTTCGGTGTGGGCGCCGACGGCCTGCCGGTCTACCTCGATATCAAGGAGGCTGCCGAGAACGGTATGGGCCCGCACGGTCTGTGCATCGGCGCCACCGGTTCGGGCAAATCGGAATTCCTTCGCACACTAGTGCTTTCGCTGCTGGCGACGCATTCGCCCGACCAGCTGAACCTGGTGCTGGTCGACTTCAAGGGTGGTGCGACCTTCCTCGGCCTGGAGGGCGTTCCACACGTCGCGGCCGTGATCACCAACCTCGAGGAAGAGGCCGATCTCGTCGATCGTATGAAGGACGCGCTGGCCGGTGAGATGAACCGCCGTCAGGAGGTCCTGCGGCAGGCCGGCAACTTCGCCAACGTCTCCGAATACGAGAAGGCACGCGCGGCCGGCGCCGACCTGGATCCGCTGCCCGCCCTGTTCGTGGTGCTCGACGAGTTCTCCGAATTGCTCAGTCAGCACCCGGATTTCGCCGAACTGTTCGTGATGATCGGCCGTCTGGGCCGGTCGCTGCACGTGCATCTGCTGCTCGCCTCGCAGCGTTTGGAAGAGGGCAAGCTCAAGGGCCTGGAATCACATCTGTCCTATCGCATCGGCCTGAAGACGTTCTCGGCCAACGAATCTCGTCAGGTTCTCGGTGTGCCCGATGCCTACAATCTGCCGAACAGTCCCGGTGGCGGATATCTGAAGTCGGACTCCGGTGAGATTCAGCGCTTCCAGGCCTCCTATGTTTCCGGGGCGTATGTGGGTGGTGGCGCTCAGCGTGAGGTCACCCAGGCCGGCATCGTCGGTGGCGAAATCGATATCAACGCCAGGCCTTTCGTCGCCGGCCATGTGGCCTTCCGCAAGAGCGACCGAATTCCGTTGCCGCCCGAGCCCAGTGCGGTCGAAGAGGTGCAGCAGGACGAGAGCACCGAGAAGATCTCCAACCTCGGCATGCTGGTCTCGCGCATCCAGGGCCACGGTCGCACCGCCCACGAGATCTGGCTGCCGCCGCTCGACGCGGCGCCGACCCTCGATCAGCTCATTCCGCGCTCGATCCTCACCGGCGAATACAACCCGGTCGCGAGCCTGCGCACCGCGATCGGCATCGTCGACCGGCCGTACGACCAGCGCCGCGATCCGATGGTGGTCGACCTGTCCGGCGCCCGCGGCAACGTCGCCGTCGTCGGTGGTCCACAGTCCGGTAAGTCCACGGCCCTGCGGTCGCTGGTCATGGGCATGTCGCTGACCCACACCGCCGAACAGGTTCAGTTCTACTGCCTCGACTTCGGTGGTGGCACCCTGTCGGGCCTGGAGGGCCTGCCGCACGTCGGTTCCGTCGCGGGCCGCCTGGATGTGGACAAGGTGCGCCGCACCATCTCGGAGATGACGACCATCGTCCGTCAGCGCGAAATGCGGTTCCGCCAACTCGGTATCGAGTCGATGGCCGACTTCCGTCGCCTGCGCGGCACCGACCCGGCGAGCAGTCCCGCCGCGGCCGGCGCCCACGAAGACCCCTTCGGTGACGTCTTCCTGGTCGTCGACGGCTTCGGCTCCATTCGCCAGGATTTCGATTCGCTCGAACAGCCGATCATGAACCTTGCGACGCAAGGTCTTTCGTACGGTGTGCACATCGTGATCGCGCTGAACCGCTGGGCGGAAGCGCGGCCCGCCCTCAAAGACCAGATCGGCACCCGCATCGAACTGCGCCTCGGCGACCCGATGGATTCCGATCTCGGCCGCAAGGTGGCCTCGCTGGTACCGCAGGGCCGTCCGGGCCGCGGTATGACCCCCGACGCGCTGCATATGCTCACGGCACTGCCTCGTGTGGACGGGAATTCGAATCCCGAGACCCTCGGCGCCGGTGTCGCCGATGCCGTGCAACGCTTGATCGCCTCGACCCCGGGCCGGCCGGCGCCGCGCGTGCGCATGCTCCCCGAAGTCCTCAACCGCGACGAGCTGGTACACAACGTTCTCGGTGGCTGGCCGGGCGCGGTGGATCAGTACACGCGGTGCGTGCAGATCCCGATCGGCCTCAACGAATCCGAGCTCGCGCCGGTCTTCCTCAACATGGCCGAGCAACCGCACGTACTGATCTTCGGCGACACCGAATGCGGTAAGACGAATGTGCTGCGCAACATCATCCTGAACATCGTCGCCTCGAATACGCCGGAGAATGCCAAGCTGATCATCGGTGACTACCGCCGGACGCTGCTCGGAGTGGTCGAGGGCCGCCATGTCGCGGGATATGCGCCGTCGGCGGAGATGCTGGACACGATGATGCGCGACTTGGTCGGTGTGCTGAAGGCACGCATGCCCGGCCCCGACATCACCCAGCAGCAGTTGCGTGAGCGGTCGTGGTGGTCGGGCCCCGAGGTCTACGTCATCGTCGACGACTACGACCTGGTGTCCACTCCGTCGGGCAACCCGCTGTCGATCCTCACCGAATATCTCGCGCAGGCCAAGGACATCGGCTTCCACCTGATCATCGCCCGGCGCTCGGGTGGTGCGTCACGAGCGCTGTACGAGCCGCTGATCGGCCGGATGAAGGATATCGGCACCATCGGCCTGCTGATGAGCGGCAACCGCGACGAGGGCGCGCTGCTCGGCAACGTCAGGCTCAGCGAAATGCCGCCCGGCCGCGGCACATTGGTCGCCCGTTCCGGAAACAGCCTGATCCAGACCGCCTGGACCCCGGCACCCTGATGACGGGCACCGGCGCCTGTGTCGAAACCGCTGTGGCCGAGGTCATCACCGACGGCCACAGCGGAAAATCCGAAGGCGCTGGAAATTCCGCGCAGAAGATGGCAGGCTCAGAATCCGGACAGTGTGAACGTCTGATGCGCGATATCCAGCAGGACCGTCGCCCCAGGTACCACCGGCCGACAGAACAGGAACGCTCGGGGGCGCGATGCTCATCGCTGAGCGGGACCGACTGACGGCACACGGGCTGTTCAACACGAGAGGGGGAGGTGCAAGACATCCACACCGCAGGCATCCGAGCCATGCGATCGACTGTCGAACTGCGCCGATGCGCGGGACATGACGATGGAACCGAGGACGCCCGTCATGCGTCCAAACCACTAGCAGGATAAAGACCATTCCTCGCCGCGGCCCGCGGTGACCGATAGAAGGAGCCACGATGCCCTTTCACGCCGACGCCGAGCAGCTCGCGAGTTTCGTCCGCGAGATGCAAGACAAGCACGACCAGATCGGCCGCATGATTACCAACGCGCACAATCACGCGACCACTCTCCAGGGTCCTGCGTTCCAGGGTGGCGCCGGAACGGCCTTCCAGAACACCTTCGATCAGTTCTTGACCTCGGCCAACAAGATGAACGAGGCGCTGATGCAGAATTCGCAGAATCTCGAGAGCGCCGGCAAGAAATATGCGGAGATGGAAGAGGGCAACTTGAGCACTCTTCAGAAGACCTCCGACAGCCTGAACTGGGCCTGACCGACCCAGCTCGCTCGGCTCATCACATCATTCCTAGAAGACCCTAAGGAGAAGAACGATGGGTGACTTCGGCCAGATTTCCTACGACTTCGGAACGATCGACGATGCCGGTAGCGGTATCAAGACCGAGGCGATGAACATCACCGCTGCGCTCGAGGATATGGAAAAGAAGTTTCAGGACTTCATTACCGCGCACTGGACCGGTAGTGATGCCGCCCACGCGTTCCAGAGCGTGCAGCAGAATTGGCGTCAGCAGTCCGATGAGCTCAGCGCTTCGCTGGCTCAGCTCGGTGCCCACACTGTCGGCGCCGGGGAGCAGATGCAGGGCGCAGACGTTCTGGCGGCCAAGCTGATCGCCGGCTGACAGGAAGTATCCGATCGATCGAGACGGCAACGGCCGCACACCCGAAAATTCGGGCGGTGCGGCCGTTCGTCTTTCGCGGTGTGGGAGCCGCAGCGGTCGCTCTACCAGCTGGTGGCGAGTATCGCGTATTGCGCTGCGGCGCGTTGTTGAGCGTCCTTGATTTGTGAGCTGGCTACTCTGGCAGCGTAGCGGCCGTATCGAACAACACAGCGGAATCTGTTGTCGGTGAACACCTGCTGTTCGGTATTTTCCTCGCAAAACGCATCCGGCACGCCCTGTGGAGGATCGATTGAGCTTCTTACTCTTCGACGCAACTCCTCGGCCAGTGCCTGTGCGCTCGCTGCATCCGCTGAGCGAAAGAGCGTTGTAGAACCTTCTGTTGTGGATACCGCCTCGATCTTGCCTTTGTCGGCCAATATCTTGCCGTCCGAATTGGAGACGTTCAGAAATCCACGCGTCGTAAACGACCCCGACGTGAGCAGGCTGGGGCCATAGAAACCTTTCGCTGCGAGCGTCTTGCGATACATTCCGTTCGGGTCGTACGGGAGATGCAGAATATCGCGCTTGGACAGCGGTGGAAAATCGCGCAGCAACGGAATCTGGACGTCGTAAATATGCTCGATAAATGACGTGAGCTGCGGTAGTTCCGGCTGTGGCGCGCGGGCGAATACGTCCAGAAGGTAGTTGCCTTCAGCCATTCTCGAACCGATCGTTCTTATCCCGGGGCGCCAATGCGACCGGGCAGTGGGATACTTGTCCAGCTGAACGGACTGATTTTGATCTCCCGCTATTGCGAAATCAGCGTCTTCGAAGGCTTTGGCGGCGGCATCGGCCGACTGTTTGTCCGGGAACTGGTATACCGAGATATCGACGAGCTCATCGGCGTCGAACACCTCGTTTTCTTTTTGTTGCCGCTTCTCCGTCATGACTCCATACAGCATGCCGTTTCTTTCGAGAGCAGTCACGAGCCCCTCGGACATGTCTTTATTCAGCCCGTCCTTCGGTTCCACGATTGCGCCCGCGCTGTTGCTGGTCAATTTGGGTTCGATCTCGGTACCGATTGCAATTTTGTCGAGCAACCGCATTGCGGCCAATTGTTTTCCGAAATAGAGTTGAGGGATGTACCGATATTGCATATCGATCGGGTCGGTTGAATAGCTGCCCACGTCCAGTTTGCGGACATCGATCTCCCCCGGTGTCGGAGTTCCTCCGACGCTCGCTCCGCATGATGAGAGGGTCAGTGCTAATGCTGCGATGACCGATAGGCAGCCGGATGCTCGCATAATGTGCATCGTTCGATCTCCCTATTTGCTGTTCGCCAGAATGGAGTACTGTGCCGATATGCGCTGTTGTGCGTCTCGAAGTTGCTGAGACCAGACAATAGCGGAATACCGGTCGTACCGAACATGGCAGTAGTATCGGATATTCGTGTCCGGGCCCTTGTAATTGAGGCATTTTGCGTTGGGAAGATGGGGTGGTGAATCCACTCGGCGCATGAATTTTCCCGGCGCGCTCCGAAGCTCGAATATCCGCTCAGCTGCTGCTTTGTCCTTGGCGCGTACCACCTCGCCGGCATCGTAGGCGACACGGTCCACACCGTTGTCACGATATAGCTTTTCGATAGCCTGCGGTTCGTCGATCAACTGCATAGCGCCATGTAAATCGAAAGTACCGGGCACATTTTGAAAAGAGTCTCCTTCGGGTCGGTGCAACGCTCGGGAGCGGACGCCATCCGGATCGACGGGGACCTTCATGAGCTGATCAACCGGTGTGGGAGTGAAACTTCGTAACTTGTCGGTGGTAGCGGCAATGGATTTCTGAGCTAGATCTGTAAGAGACGGCAGATCCGAGACTCCGAGTTCGGTATTCTCGAAGTTGTCGACGATCGTCACTATGACGTATTTGTCGTATGCCGTCCATGTTGCCAACGTTTGTTTGGCCGGCTTCCACCTCGCAACGGTATCCGGATACTTCGCCAACGTCGTCGGCTCAACCGGTCCGTCGTCGTAGAAGTCCGCTTTAGATAATTCACCGGCCGCGTTTCGAGCGGATTCGGCATCGGAAAATAGAAGCACCGAATTCGCAAGTTCGTATGAGAGCGAATAGGCTTCGTTGGAACTGCCCAACGCGGTGAATCCGCCGACATAGTTCTTCGCCGCTGCGTTGAAATTCTCTTCGTGAAGCCATCGAAACATCGAGCTGAGGTGGAACTGCGGCCCGACATCGAGAAATGCGTGTGTTCCGGAGCTTTGCCCCACGGTGAGCTTCGAATCCACCTCGTACGGCAGTGGCAGAGCACTCCCCAGCCGGTTGGCTTCCATGAAGCGTGCGACATACATGTTCTTGGGCAGACCGAGGTCGGCCGGTTTGGTGCTGTATCCGCCGACGTCGAGTTGTGCGAGATCGACAACCGGGTCGGTGACTTTCGTTGTGTCCGTGTCGGTTCCGCATGCCGCAGACGTTGTGGCGGCGGCGGCCAGCCCGATCGCCGCGATGATCTTGGCGGCAACTGTCAATGATTTCAATGCTCCCCCCTCTTTTTCGGATCTTGCACGGCCGATGATCCAGCCGCAATTCGAGGCGTACGAGTGTGACCGACCGGACTTTTCAGGTCGGCGCCGGACCTACTTCACCTGGTTGTGGAGAATCGGGACCAGCTTCTCCAACAGTGTCTGCTCCGAGGCCGGTGTCCAGTTCCGCATGGCGGAGACGGCAACGGGGTCATCGAGAGGAATCACTGTTGCTCGTGCACTCGCGATGCTGTACGGCAAACCCAGCAGGCCTCCGCCGCCTGCCTTCGGGTCGCTGCGCACGGCAAGGATGTAGCTGTCTGCCGAAGCCTGGAGCTCCGGATACGGGTCCGTGATGGGACGCGGGGAAGTTTCGTCGCCGTTCTTCTGATACTGAAGGTTGTAGACGAAGCCGAGGTCTTCCATGAACTTGGATTGTGAGGTGCCGCCGAGATAGACGCTGAAAGTCTTCTCGCCTGTCACATCCAGCATCGTGATGGTCTTTCCCGCGAAGGAAGGATTCGCCGCACGCGCTTGGGGCAGTGACGTATAGGCAGTGACGGTCGTCGTCGCGGCGGCCGATGCCGAGGTGGTCGCCGGCCCCGTCCCGCCCGAATTGCCCTGGGTTGCCCACACTCCGATGCCGGCGGCCAATCCTACGGCGACGAGTGCTCCGACTCCGCCGAGGAGCAAGGGTTTGCGGCTCTTGGGTTTCGGTTCGAGGAGGCGGGAGAGGTCGGGGTCGGGGCGGTGGCCGGTTTGGGTGGGGATTGCGGATTGGGTCCGGTGGGGGATCGGGGTGCGAGGGTCGGTCTGGGGGCGGGGGTCGAAGACCTGGATGGGGTAGGTCGGGGAGGTGGTGGTGCGGATCGGGCTGTGGCCGGGGGTGAGGGCGTTCGCGGCGGCGTCGGTGAGTTCGCGGCAGCTGCTGAAGCGGTCGGCGGGATTCTTCGCCAGGGCGCGCGCGAAGACGTGGTCGATCGCCGGTGGTAGCCCGGAATTGACGGCGGTGGCGCGAGGCGGCGGCTCGTAGAGGTGCCCCATCATGACCATCGCGGGTTGGGTTGCGGGATACGGGTTCTGGCCGGTGATGAGCTTGTAGAGCGCGCAACCCAGGCTGTAGATGTCGGCTCGGCTGTCGACCGCCATGCCTTGGAGTTGTTCCGGCGGCGCATAGGCGATCGTCGCGACGAAGCTGCCGGTCTGGGTGAGTTCGGTGGCGTCGTCGGCGGATTTGGCAACACCGAAATCGGTGAGCAGGACGCGTTCCTCGTCATCGTCCTCGGGGGTCGACAGCAGGAAGTTCGCGGGTTTGACGTCGCGGTGCAGGAGTCCGCGGCGGTGCGCGTAGTCCAGGCCCTTACCGACCTCGGTGACGATGCGCAGGGCGCGCAGCGGAGTCATCGAATGCGGGTCGCGGGCCAGTTCGGCCGAGGCGTCGGTGCCGTCGACGTACTGCATGGCGATCCACAACTGGCCGTGCTCTTCACCCCGGTTGTAGACCGAGACGATATTCGGATGATCCAGGCCGGCAGCGAGATTGGCCTCGCGTTCGAATCTGCCCCGGAATTCGTGGTTGGACGACAGTTCACCGCTGAGCACCTTGATGGCGTCCATGCGGGGGAGGCTCGGATGTTTGGCGAGATACACCGTGCCCATCCCACCGGCGCCCAGCTGGCGAACGATCCGATACCCACCGACGATGGTGCCGGGACTCATCACCATCAGTAACAAACTCCTGGTAGTTCGGCGGGCCGCGTATCGTCGCGGAGCTTACTGGACTTCGAGGTGGGCGGTCGAGTCACGGCTGCCACTGGCTGTTGGCGAACAGGGCGTACTGCGCGGCCGCGCGTTGATGCACGTCGACCAGCTGATTCGAGGTCACATAGCCGACGTAGTTGCGGTAGGCGACGATGCAGGTATAGCGCTTCAGCCCGCCGTCGGCGTTCTTCGTACCGTTCTCTACGCATGCCGAATCCGTGAGCTGGGGAACCGGATCGACGGCCGGGCCACCGCCCTGGAAGATGATGCGATCGGTGACAGCCTTCTTCGCCGATGCGCCGTCGGCGGCGCGCACCACCAGAGCGTCGGAGGTTTTGGCGAATTCGTCGGCCTTCAGGGCGGCGACGCTCTGCGCGGCGGCCTTTCGATCGGACATGTAGTGCAGGATTCCGTGCGGACCGAATACGCCGTTGTCGTCGCCGTATTGGGGACGCCCCGACTGACCGGTATTGAGCGCCCGGCTGAGCAGGTAGTCCGGATCCCAGGGAAGTTTGACCGTGTCCTCGTCGGAAATCGGCGGCAGCCGGTCCAGCAGGGGGAATTCGACGTCCAGGGCCTTCTCGGTGAGCGAGGTGAGGCTGTTCAGGTTCGGTGTCGGAGTGAGGGCCAGTACCGACACCACATAGGAGCCGTGCGCGAGGAAGGAGCGGATCGACGGTGTTCCGGGGAGCCAATGGGCGTGCGCATCAGGATATTTCGCGAGTGGCACCGGCTGGTTCTGGTCTTTGTAGGCGTTGAAATCGGCGTTGTAGAAATCGGTGGCGGCCCGGGTGGCGCTTGCGGCGTCGTCGAACTGCATGACCGACAGTGCGAGCACCGTGGAATAGGGCTTCTCGGGTTTCGGCCAGCCGGCGAAACCCCAGCCCGCGTCCTTGTCGCTGGCCGCCGTCGAGAATCCGTACACCATGTGGTCGCGCTTGGCGACGGCCTCCATATCGTTCTCGTTGCCGAGCGCATCGGGCAGGACGCCGGCGGAGAAGCTGCCCGCCTTCTCGCGTTTCGTCAGCGACGGGTCGACCTGGTCCGCGGTTACCACGTACTCGGCGAGGCGCATGCCGGCGGCCTCGGGTGCGTTGACGAAGCCCGGCCGATAGTCCACGTGGATATCGAGCGGCCGCACATCGTAGTTGCCGACATCGAGCTTCCGGACATCTATTTCCGACGGACCGGCCCAGCCGCCGACGGTCGCGCCGCACCCGGTCGCCGCCAGAACTCCGCCGAGGCAGGCCGCGGCGGCCGCCGCCCGGACGAATCGTGTGGTCATTTCGGATCCGCCTTCACCAGGATGGTGTACTGGGCCGAAATGCGTTGCTGCGCATCCAGTAACTGCTCGCCCCAGGCCAGCGAGGCATATCGGCCGTAGTACACCGAGCAGTAGAAGCGGACGGCCAACATCTCCTTGCCGTTGTATTCCCGGCATTTCGCGACCGGAAGATTCCGCGGGGACGCCGCCTGCTTGAAATGTTTTTCCGCTCCGCCCAATTCGTCGCGAATATCTGCGGCGGCCACGGCATCGCGGGCTCGGTACAGTTCGTTGCCGTAATCGGCGAAGCGGTCGACGCCGTCGCGGTCGTACCACGCCCGGGACTCGCCCGGATCGCTACTGAAGTGCAGCCCGGCATGTCCGAGGTAGACACCGGGCGGGTTGAGCCATTCGCCGGTCGCCTCCTTCGGCCGGATCATGCTCCGGCCGAGCATCCCGTCGATGTCGATCGGGTGGTCCATCAGTTTGTCCGGGGGTGTCGGCTGAAACTTCGCGAGCGCGGGCGCGACGGTGTCGAGACTTTTCTGCACACGCGAGACGAGCGCCGGGAGATCGACCTTGTTGAACCAGTTCTTGGCCTGGTCGTAGACCGCGGTGAAGACGACCAGCCGACCCGCCGGATACCAGTTGCTGATCGCCTGTTTGGTCGGCACCCAATGTGCATGCGCCAGCGGATAATTGGGGATGGCGACCGCTTGGGTCTGCGGGTCCCGGCCGAAATCGCGCCGCTCCAGGGCCACGGCGACCTCGGTCGCGCGCTGCTCGGTCGGGAAGATCATGGCCGCGTTGACCAGCTCGCTTCCCAGGTTGTCCGGGTCGTCGCGGCCGTAGGACGCGAAGCCGCCGATCAGGTCCGGGGCGTCTTCGGCGAAGTTGCCCAGGTCGGTGAAGTCCTTCATCACCGACGTCTTCGGATCGAGGAAGACCAGGGTGTCGAGTTTGCCGGTGTGGGTGAAGGCCGGATCGATATCCATCGGCAGCGGCATCGCGCTGCCGAGTCGCTCCGCCTCGAAGAATGCGGCCTGACCCGGATTGGCGGGCTTGCCCATATCGCGCGGTGTGGCGTCGTACGGTCCCACGTCGAGACCGCTGAGATCGACGGTCGGTTCGGCGGCCGGAGGGGGAGCCGGATCGGAGCCGCATCCCGTCGCGGCCAGCGCCAGCGCGGCCACGGCAGCGGCCAGCACACGCACGGAATTTCGCATAGTCCCCTCCCACAGGCTCCACGCCGGTGAACACAGGTGCCTGCTCGGCCGACGCTGCGAAGAAGATAGCACCCGTCTCCGACGGGTGCCCTTCACCGGCGGCGGCACCCGATGTGCGGGCGTCGCTGTGGGCGGGGTGTCAGGCCCCCGTCCGCAGATCGCCGACGAACTTCTCGCACACTGCGGCCATGGGCTGCCAGTCGCCGGCAGGATATTGGCAGCCGACGCTGACCTGCAGGCCCGAATCCACCAGCACCTGCCAGCGCACCGTGGTGCCGTCGCCGGGAGTTTCCTCGTAGGACAGCCCGGGGCGGCCGCCGAAGATCACGTTGCGCTGCAGCGGCCCGACCGTGCCGGCCGGTCGTTTGGCGATCTGGGTTTCGAGCGTGGCGGCGACGTCCTCGATGCCGGAGCCCGCGGCGAGATCCTTCTGGACCAGCGAAATACGTTCCCGCGCACCGTCGTTCGGGGAGAAATCGACCCGGGCGCCGGAGCGATTGGTGATATGCCAGCCCGCCGGGACCACCGCCTCGACCCGCCCGAAGGACTCCGCGGGCGGTGCCGCCGCCGCGGTCGGTGAGGCGATGGGGGACGGGTGCGTACCGGTGGATTCGGCCGTCTGCGACTCGCCGCCGGATCGGGTCAGCACCACGGCGGCCGCCACCGCGGCGACGATCACCGCGAACACAGCGGCGCCGATGAAGAGGGGAGTGCGGCGCTTCGGTGGCGGCGCGGTCGCGGCCGCATGCTCGTGCAGCGAGCCGACCCACGGTGTCTGCGGGGCGAACTGCGCGGGGCGAGTCGCGGGGGACACCGCGGGCCCGCCCCGGACCAGATCCACACCGGACATCCCGCGCAGGTCGACACCGAAGCCGTAGCGCCGGGACAGTTCCGCGCGCATCGCGTCGAGCAGTGCGGGTTCGGCGGCGCCGACGACCACGAGATAGCTGGGTTTGCGGCCGCCGAGCAGTCGATCGACGACATCGACGACGGCCTCCACGCCGCGTCCCTCGGCCAGGTCCGCGGAGCCGATCGTCGGCTCGTATTCGCAGGCCTCGATCCAGGTCTCGGTGCCCGAACGGCCGGTGAGGGTGACGGTCGTGGTGAGCGTATTCAGTTCCACCACCGCGATGCGCTGCTGCTGCGAGGTGCTCGCGGACAGTCCGGCCACCCGCAATGCCAGCGGTTCGACGCTGATCTCGCCGGCCAGACGGCGGGCGCCGGCCTCGAGCGCGGCGCGGCGGCGCGTGCCCCACTCCGACGGGCTCACCACCGTGAGCCGCTCACACGCGCTGGGCAGCCGCAGATTCGTCAGCACCGCGCCGAAGATCGCGGCGAAGGCGTCGGCGACGGTCGGCAGCATCGGGACGAAGGCGATGCGGTCCGCTGCGGCCAGCCGTACCACCGAGACGGCGGGGGAGGGCGGTTGAAGTGGTTCTCCCACAACGAGACTCGCGCCGTCGCTGGCGGGGACCACCGAGGGAGCGCCGTCCCAATGAGTGGATTCGCTGCGCGCCCACAATCGGCTGTCGGTCAGTATCAGATCGACCGTGGACATCAGCTCCCCCTTCCAGGCTGGGTCTCGCGGCATAGTACTCCAGCACGGTGACGCTCCCGCGCCGCCCGGGCTCGGTCAGAAGTTGTTGGCCAGCAACGCATACGCCGCGTCGACCCGCTGATCTATATCCTCGCGGCTGTTGGCGTTGACGACCTCCACGTATCGCCGGTAGGGCACGTAGCAGCGGAAACGGCTGTCCTTCTGGGGATCTCCCGAACTGTTGAGCGTCAGGCATTTGGCCCCGGGCACCGTCTCGGGCGCGTCGGCCGGCTCGTACTGCTCACCGGAACCGGAGATCAGCCCTTTGATCATGCGCGCCCCCGCATCGGCGTCGCGGACGCGCAACACCGAGCTGTTGTCGGCGACGGCGATGGCATCCATGCCGGTGTCGTCGACGAGGCGCTGGCGTGTGGTCTCGTCGGAGGAGATGTGGACGAATGCCGATGCGGCATAGACCGCGAAGCGATCGGCATCGGGTGTGCGGTTCGAGCGGTCGCGCACGACGGCGCGGGCGAGCAGGCCGTCCGGATCCACCGGCAGCGCGTCGAGGCCGCCGGCCGCCGTCGCCTGGAAGTGATCGAGTGCCGGCACCTCGGCGTCGAGCGTCTTCTGGACCCAGGCCAGCAGGTCGGCCTCCTCGGAGCGAGGCCGCTCGATGAACAGCGAGATCACGAACTGTTTGTAGGCCATGAAGGTGCCGATGGTGGGGATCCCGGGACGGTAGTGGATATAGGCATCCGGGTATTTCGGCTGTGCGAGTTTGCGATTGAGGTCGGGTGCCACACCGAAGTCGACATCCTCGAGTTCGCGCGCGGCCTGCCGGGCAGCGGACTCGTCCGGGAAACGCAGCACCAGATCGGTGACCGAGGTCGCCGCTGCCGCGCTGTCCAGCGAGCCCGGCTTGTCGGAACCCGCCGCGACATAGGCGACGATCATCTTGTTGCGGTCGAGCACCGGTTTGGAGACCGCGGCCAGCAGGCGACGGGTGGCCTCGGTGCTGTCGGCGACGACTCGCCCTCCGGCGCCGACCGTCAGCGACGGGTCGATGCGAACGGCCGGGACCACGGCCTGCGACATCCGCATCCCCTCCGCCAGCGCGCCCTTGCTGCCCGCGGTGGCGTCGTAGCTGTGGCGGTCGACCGGATACGGACCGACGTCGAGCGTGCGGACATCCAGTTCGGCGGCGGTCGGGGTTCCCTGCACGCCGCAACCGGTCAGCGCGGCAAGCAGTGCGGCGCAGGTGAAAACAAGAGATCTGCGAATCGTCCGGCCCATGGACCGCCCCCTTCTCCCGGTGCTCTCTCCCGGTTCTCCGACATCGAAATTACCGGACCGGACCCGACAGCGGGGACTCATGGACAACGATTGCCTTAACCTTGTCCGTGTGTTGACCGCTGCGCTGATCTCGCTCGGAGGCCGATTCCGTTGATGGATCGGCAGGTCGAGGTTGTCGCCGGTAACCATGTCGTCGTGCGTGTCGCGGGGGCCGTCGTGGTCGTCGCGCATCGTGGTCGCGGCCGGGTTCACCCCGACGCGCCGGCGATGCGGGCCGCCGAGGCGCTGGCGCAGTTGGTGTCCGAGGCGTCCGAGCATGCCCCACAAGGACCCGGGCGGATCATCGCGCGCGAGGCTACCCGCTGGCTGATGCAGGAGGCCGAACAGGTCGACGGCAGCCCGGTCGACCTCGGAATTCTGTCCGGCTCGGATACCGGTGGAGTGGCGATCTTCCTGCACGGCTCGGTCACCGCGGTACTCGCGGGCGCCCGGGGTGTCGAGTACTACCGCGGCGTGGATGCCGCCTTCACCGTCGACCGGTTCACCGAACCGCCGGCCCGCGCGGCGGCGCTGTTCATCGACGACGAGCACGGCCGGATTCCGGAACTGCCCGAACGTGGCATCGGCTCCCTGGTGGAGGGCGTGGCAGCCGCCGCGGGTGCGGTGGTCTGGTTCGAGGGCGAGCGGACCCGCGCGCGTGATCGTGTCGCCCGTCCCGCCGCCGGTGCACACCATCGCGCCGAGCCCTCGCCCACGTCGCAATTGGACGCGCAGCGGCCCGAACCGCAACTGCCCCCACCCCCGACCCGACCGGATCGGACACCGGAAGCCGATGCGCGGCAAGGGATATCGCGTCCCGAACCGGCGGAGGATCCTCGGCTGGCCGAAACCCGGTTGCGCGGTACGAATCCCGCCCCCGGTCCCGATCCCGAACTGGAACGCCGAATGGAGGCGACCGCCCGCGCGACCTCGCTGGCCGTGCGGGTGATGGGATTCACCTGCGCTCGGGCTCATCCCAGCGATCCGCGCTCGGCGTTCTGCACGGTCTGCGGAATGCCGGTCGACCAGACGCAGCAACCGGTCGAAGTCGTCCGGCCGCCGCTGGGCATGCTCGTACTCGACGACGGTATGACCTATCTGCTGGCGGCCGACGCCGTGATCGGACGGGACCCGGAGAACTCCGAGGCCGCCCAGCGCGGTCTGGTGCCGGTCAAAATCGAGGACTCCTCCGGCGGAATGTCGCGGGCCCACGCCGAAATCCGGCTGATGAACTGGGATATCACGGTCGTGGATCGGGGCTCCACCAACGGCACCCGGGCCCGGCCGGCCGGATATCGCGATTGGATTCGGCTGCAACCGAATCAGCCGATGGTGCTGGCCCACGGCTCGGAGATCCAGCTCGGCAACCGCGTACTGCGATTGGAGCCGGCCGCGCCCCCGCCGTTCGGCTGAGCGACCGTAGCGACGCGGCCGGGGGAGGCAGCGCGTCAGGAGTAGCGCGCCTCGCAGATCTCCTGTGTGCCCAGCACACCGGCCCGGAACGCGTCCACCCGGGAAAAGCCACTCGGCACCGTCTTGCCCTCCACATCGCTGGCCGCCAGCCCATCGCTGAGCAGTCCCGAAACCGCCTTGTCGAGATCGCCGGGAGACAGCGCGATATCGCCCTGGCCGGCATCGCGACGCGGATCGGCGAGCTTCGCGGTGATCACGCCCGACAGACAGGCGGCCCGCAGACCGGTCTTCGCTCCGGTCAACTGCTGGTGCGCACTGCGCTGCACCGCGAGCGCGTAGCGGGAGACGAACACGACGTAGGCGTTGTAGTCGCCGCCGACGCGAGTCGGAAAGCCGTCCTGCTCATCGGTATCCGCCGCGCCGCGCTGTGCGAGGGCCGGAATGTCGGTGCCGATCGTATTCGTCGCGGGGCAGTAGGTGACGGGCACGGTGTCGGCGCCGTTGCTGCAGTGCATGAGGGCGCCGTGATAGTCGTAGGTCGGCTCGGACGGGATCGGCATGATCGCCGCCATCGCCTTGCTCAACTCCTTGAGACTGTCCTTGGTGATCGCCAGTTCGCCGCGATTGACGTCGTCGCCGAAGGACTGCGGCAGATTCTTGCGGCGGCGATCGATGTCCTTCATATCGATCGCCTTGCAGCCCTTGGGGCCGTCGGTGAAACCGATCTGCACCGCGGTCACCCGCTCGAAGGCCGAGCCGTGCACCGATTCCGGATCCTCGGGATTGGCGTCGCGGATGGCGACCGTCGCGGCCAGCACGTTGTTGAGGCCGTCGGAGGTGTTGATCGTGAAATGCGCGGCCTTGTCCTCGGCGACGTGACGCATGAACGCGCCGGCGAAACAGTCGGCCTGCTGCTCCTTCACGATGACCGGATCCTTCGCGGTGACGATGCGCGACATCGTCTGGATGGCGTGGCCGTATTCGTGCGCGAGCACCATCACCACGGCCATCTTCCCGAAGCTGTCCTGCATCATGGGCAGCAGTACGCCGCGATCCCAGCCGACGGAATTGTCCAGCCGGCAGTAGGCCGCGTTGACCAGGTGATAGGTCGTGTCCTTGCAGAACTGCGTCTCCTGCGAGCGTGGCGCCTTCGCGCTCCAGGAATACAACTTGGTGACGGGGGTGAAGTCGCCGTCGAACTCGTTGTGATACTCACCGCGCCAATAACTTTGGATATCGTCGATGGCGTTGAGCGCCAACGTGTCGACCGCGCCCTTGTCACCGCCCGTCGCGGTCAGCGGGGAATCGGGAACACCGGAACGAGGACCGCTGGGGCCGTTGGTGGTGGGCAGTCCGGCGACCTGGAACGGGTCGTCGTAGATGGATACGGCGTGCCCACCGGTCGTCATGGTGCACCCGGCCAGTAGACCGACCGCCAGCACCAGTACGGCGAGGGTCGCCGTCACCGGGCGTTTCGCCATCTCCCCATCCCTCCCCGGGCCGGTAGTCGCTGCGTCACCTGCGCCGCCCCCGGCGATCGGGGGCACGTTCGAGCCCCACCGATGTCACGGCCATCGCATATTATCCGGCTCATGTCATTACCGGGGGCGCAGAAGATCACCGTGCGCCATGAGGGAACCGATCGGATCTTCGAAAACACTCAGCAGGTGACCCTGGGCCGCGCGCCCGAGGTGACGGTGTTCGTCGACAGTCCGCTGGTCTCTCGTGTGCACGCGACACTTGGCTGGCAGGGGGGCGCCTGGGTGCTCGCCGACAACGGCAGTACCAACGGGGTTTTCGTGGACGCCCAGCGGATCACGCGTCCCGTCCCGGTGGATCGGCCGATGCTGGTCCGGCTCGGCGACGCGATCACGGGCCCGCTGGTTCATCTGCTGCCGGAGGCGCAATTCCGGCCGCCCGCACCGCCCACCCGGGCGCAGTCGCCGGGCCGTGCGCCGAATCCGCCTGTCCGGGCCGCGGGGCCGCGTGGCAGCGGCCCGCACGGTGGTACTCAGCACGGTGGGGGTCAGCACGGTGGGGGTCAGCAGCAGCGGCAACCGTCCCATCCCACACCGCAATCCGGGCAGATGCGCCGCCCGGCTGCGCCGCAGCCGCCCTCGCGGCCCGCGCCGCGGCCGAATCAGCGCCCGTCTCAACCGATTCCGGCGGCCCGCGGCTCCGGCGGTGTGCCGAACGTCAATATGACCACCAAGGCCGACACCTCGGCACTGCCGCCGGTGCGTGCGCGGGCCTCGACCGCGCCGATCGCGCGGGCCGACCGCATTCCGGCCGGCGGCCTGACCATCGGCCGCACCAGCGACAACCAGATCGTCGTCAACGATCCGCTGGCTTCGCGGCGGCACGCCCGCCTGGTCAAGAGCGGCGAGGGCCTCGTCCTCGAGGATGTGGGCTCGGCCAACGGCACCTTCGTCAACGGCCGCCGCGAGCAGCGGGTGGCGCTGCGCGAACGCGATATCGTCACCATCGGCAACGTGGACTTCGTCGTGCAGGAAGGCACGCTGAAACACCGCAAGAAGCCGGTCACCGAACAGGGATTGAGCGTGCACGGCGTCGGTTTCGTCGTCGAGGGCAACAAGCAGCTGCTCGTGGACGTCAACATGCAGGCCGGTCGCGGCACCCTGACCGCGCTCATCGGACCCTCGGGCGCCGGTAAGTCGACACTGTCGAAACTCATTGCGGGAACGACACATCCGTCGGCCGGTGTGGTCACCTTCGAGGGCCGCAATCTGCACGCCGAATACGAGGCCATGCGCAGTCGTATCGGCATGGTCCCGCAGGACGATGTGCTGCACCGCCAGCTGACCGTGCGCCAGGCACTCGGATTCGCCGCCGAACTGCGGCTGCCGCCGGACTCCTCGAAGGCCGATCGGCAGCAGGTCATAGACGGCGTGCTGAAGGAACTGTCGCTGACCGAACATGCCGATACCCGCGTCGACCGGCTCTCCGGCGGTCAGCGCAAGCGCGCCTCCGTGGCGCTGGAACTGCTGACCGGCCCGGCCCTGCTGCTGCTCGACGAACCCACCTCCGGCCTGGACCCGGCGCTGGACCGGCAGGTCATGACCATGCTGCGTGAACTGGCCGACGCCGGGCGCACCGTCATCGTGGTCACCCACTCGGTGGCCTGCCTGGACATGTGCGATCAGGTGCTGCTGCTGGCGCCCGGCGGCAAGACCGCGTTCTGCGGACATCCGGCCGGGGTCGGCGACTTTCTCGGGACCAGCGACTGGGCGGAGATCTTCGCGCGGGTCGCCGCCGAACCGGATCGCGCCTTCGCGAACTACCGGTCCCGGCAGGCGGCGCTGCCACCGCCACCGCCGGCCGTGCCCCGTGGCGTGATGGGGCAGCCGCCGAAATCCAGTGGCTGGAAACAACTGTCGACACTGTCGCGGCGGCAGGTCCGGCTGATCCTCGCCGACCGCGGCTACCTGGCCTTCCTGGTGGTCCTCCCGTTCGTGCTGGGTGTGCTGTGCCTGGTCGTGCCGGGTAAGAACGGTTTCGCGGCCGCCCCACCGATTCTCGGCCCGGACGGCCAGTTGCATCCGCAGCTCACCGGAGGAAGTGAGTCCCAGCAGCTGCTGGTCGTGCTCATCCTCGGCGCGTGCTTCATGGGGTCGACGCTGACCGTCCGCGACCTGGTCGGGGAACGCCCGATCTTCCTGCGGGAGCGAGCCGTCGGCCTGCTGCCCTCGGCATATCTGCTGGCGAAGGTGATGGTCTTCGGTGTCGCGGCGCTGCTGCAGTCCGCGGTGCTGGTGGCCATCGTGCTGGCCGGGAAGAATCCGCCCGGGAAGGGGGCGCTCATCCCGTCCGGCGGTATCGAGTTGTACGTCGATATCGCGCTGACGGCGGTGACGTGTGTGGTCGTCGGATTGTTGTTGTCGACCTTGGCCAAGTCGAACGAACAGGTCATGCCGTTGCTGGTGGTCATGATCATGTGTCAGCTGGTGATGGCCGGCGGCATGATTCCGGTGACCGATCGCGTGGTGCTGGAACAGCTTTCGTACGTCTTCCCGTCGCGCTGGGGATTCGCCGGCGGCGCCTCGACCATCGATCTGCGGACCCTGTTCGTCAACGCCCAGCCCGATGCGATCTGGCAGCACAAACCCGGTTTCTGGTTCCTCGACGCCGGCATGTTGATCGTGCTCACCGCGGCGCTGTCCACGCTGACGTGGTGGCGTCTGCGGCTGAAGAAGTCGGCCGCGTGAACGGGTCCGGAAACGAGCGTCGACAAGGGATGTCCGCACTAATCGGCCCTGCCCCGAGCGTGCCGACGCGACAGCAGGCACACTTATGCATGTGACGGCTCGAGTTGGGGCGATACATCTCGGATGGGATGTGGTGTCCGTGGCCGCCGGTGGCGGTGGGATACCGATCCGCCCGGTCCAGGTGGAAGGCACATATACGCCGCCTGCGTATTTGCTGGCGGACAAGTCCGGGCGACTGCACACCGCGGGCGTGGACCGGCAGCGGCCCGATCTGGGCATCGCGGTCTCCGACGTGCGTGACATCCTCGGGCATCAGCAGATCCGCATCGCCGGGGCGACCTGGCCGGCGGAGCTGGTGTTCCGTGCCCGGCTCTACAACCCGCTCGCCGCGATCGGCTCCCGGTTGCGGGGCAAGCCCGACGTGGTGGCGTTGCCGTTTCCGGACGACTGGGCCGACGAGAAGGTCGAGGAGTACTGCCGTCTGATCGAGCAGATGGACGTCGTCACCGACCCACTGCCCGAATCCGTGGCGCTGTCCGGTTATGTGCGGGCCCTGGGCCTGGTACAGCCGCCCGCGCGCGGCCGCCGCGGCGTCGGCGCGACCGGCGTCTATTCCGACGGCCGGGTGTGCCTGGTGGTGGCCGTCGACGGGGACGACGAGCAGCCCACCGAATCGGTCGGGGTCCCGATCACCCCGGATTCGATGCGGGACGCGCATTCGGCGGACAACGTCGTCATCGAGGTGATGGCCGCGGCCCGTTCGATCGGCGCCGACACCTCGACGGTGCTGCTCACCGGCAATGTGTGTTTCAACGACGCGTTGCGGCTGGCGTTCCAGAACCATCTGGGCAACCGGTTGCGGGTCGCCGATCATCCGATGCACGCCCTGGTGCTGGGTGCTGCGCATCTGCTGGTCACCGACAGCGAATACGCCGAGGCGGAGCAGGGGCCGGCTCCCGCGCCGGGTCCGGCGGTGCCGAATCAGCCGAACCCGGCGGTGCCGAATCAGCCGGGTCCGCCGCGACCCGGCCCGATGCAGGCGGCGTCGAATCAGGGCAGCCCGAATCGCGGTGTGCAGCAACCGGATTCCCGGGCCGAGAACGCGGGCCGGCATGCGGGGCTGCCGGATCCGGCCCGCCCGCCCGCCGAACCGCACCATCGTCCGGAGCCGCCGAATCCGCAGGGACTCGCCCAGGGCCGGCACGCGGCGCGTGATGCCGGGCTCGGATCGGGCCCGCAGCCTCTTCCGGCCGGTGAGCCGACCACCCGGATGACCCGGGAGGCCGGCCAGGTGGAAAGCAGGTTCACCCGCCCCCCGGCCGGCCCGGTCGATGATCAGCGGACCACCGAATCCGGTGGTCGGTCATCGGCCGGGGAACAACCGGACCACGAGGAACACGCCCACAAGGGCAAGTTGTGGAGCAAGGTCAAGGACAATCTGTTCGGCGCCCCGACGATCGTCGGAGCGGTAGCGCTGGCGGCGCTCGCGATCCACGCCGACGGTGAACCGGATCACATGGCGCGGCCGCTTCCCGACCACATCTCGGCGGCGGTATCCGGAGCCTCCGATGCGCGTCCCGGCGGCGCGGCGGCCGTCGATGCGCGATCGTCGGCCGGAATCGGCGCGGAATCCGACTTCGGCTCGTGGCCGGCCGTGGACAAGGTCTCACGCGCGCCCGAGCCCAGCCCGGCCTGTTCGGTCACGCCGAACGCCGTCGAGCGCCCGGGCCCGGGTATGCGGACGGTCGCCGACCATCCCTGCGCGCATCTGGCGGTCGACAATCTGCACTACGTCGTTCCGACCTTCCCCGGTGTGTTCGACTCGGGACCGCCCATTCACATCTGACGAGTCCGGACGCGATTTCGGGACCTCGAACCGACCCTGGTATCGTCGTCGTTCGGCGTGCGGTACGTCGCGGATTCGTCCGTGCCGTCCCACGAGCCCCCGGGTCTCCACCGGCCGCCGGGATCACTCGACCGTTCGCCTGGCTGGCAGAACATCAACGACAGACAGGGAAGCACTGTGCCTACGTACAGCCCGAAGGCGGGTGACGTGACCCGGCAGTGGTACGTCATCGACGCCACTGACGTAGTGCTCGGCCGCCTTGCCGTGCAGGCAGCGAATCTGCTGCGTGGCAAGAACAAGCCGACCTACGCCCCCAACGTCGATGGTGGCGACTTCGTCATCATCATCAACGCCGACAAGGTTGCCGTCTCCGGCAACAAGCGTGAGGACAAGCTCCTCTACACCCACTCCGGGCACCCCGGTGGCCTGAAGTCCCGGTCTGTCGGGCAGCTGCTCGACACCCGGCCGGAGCGCGTCGTGGAGCGTGCCGTCAAGGGCATGATCCCGAAGAACAAGCTGGGCAACCAGATCGCGCGCAAGTTGAAGGTCTACGGTGGCCCGTCGCATCCGCACGCGGCCCAGCAGCCCGTTCCGTTCGAGATCAAGCAGGTGGCCCAGTGACCGCTCCTGAGGAATTCAACGAGGAATACGTCGAAGACGCCGCCGTGGAGGTCGTCGACGAGGGTGCCGGCTACGACGCCGAGTACACCGAGTCCGAGGGCTTCGCCGCGCCGGTCGTCATCGACCGCCCGGTGCAGACCGTCGGCCGCCGCAAGGAGGCCGTGGTCCGGGTTCGCCTGGTCCCGGGTTCCGGCCAGTTCGTGCTCAACGGCCGCACCATCGAGGACTACTTCCCGAACAAGGTGCACCAGCAGCTGGTGAAGTCCCCGCTGGTCACCGTCGAGCGCACCGAAACCTTCGATGTGCACGCTCGCCTGGTCGGCGGCGGCCCGTCGGGTCAGGCCGGCGCGCTGCGCCTCGCCATCGCCCGTGCGCTGATCGAGGTCACCCCGGACGACCGTCCCGCCCTGAAGCGAGCCGGCTTCCTGACGCGTGACCCGCGTGCCACCGAGCGTAAGAAGTACGGCCTCAAGAAGGCCCGCAAGGCTCCGCAGTACTCGAAGCGCTGATCTTGCAGCGCGCGGCCGCTCCCACTCGCACCCACACGGTGTGCCGGTGGGAGCACGGCCGACGCGACCCCGTACGAGAGCAGGCGCCCACTCCCGGGCGCCTGCTCTCGTGCTGTATCGATCGACGGTAGGCCGGGGCGGGCAGCCTGCGTCCGCGACGCAGGGTCTCCGCGCTCACCGCAATTCAACTCGAGGGGCGAGATAGATGGGGCGTTTGTTCGGTACCGACGGAGTCCGCGGCCTTGCCAACGACTCGCTGAGTCCGGAACTGGCACTGCAGATTTCGGCGGCCGCGGCACAGGTGCTGGGCCGGGGCAGAGCGCGCGCGGTGGCGGTGGTCGGCCGCGATCCACGCGCCAGCGGCGAGATGCTCGAGGCCGCGGTGACCGCCGGCCTGACCGCCGCCGGAATGAGTGTGCTCTCGGTCGGGGTCCTGCCGACCCCGGCGGTCGCGTATCTGACCGCCGCCTACGACGCCTGCCTGGGCGTCATGATCTCCGCCTCGCACAACGCCATGCCGGACAACGGCATCAAGATCTTCGCCGCGGGCGGGCACAAACTCGACGACGGCATCGAGGACAAGATCGAGGAACTGGTCCGCGCCAAGGGTTTCGTGCGTCCGACCGGTGCGGGCATCGGCCGGGTGCTCAGCCTCTCCGGCGTCGACGGTCGTGTCGAGGACCATTACAGCCTGGCCGGCACCCATGAGCGCTACGTCGAACATCTGGTGGAGGCCACCGGCCGCGATCTATCCGGCATCACCGTGGTCGTCGACTGCGCGCACGGCGCGGCCTCCGATGTGGGACCGGCCGCATACCGCGAGGCGGGCGCGCGCGTGGTCGCGATCAACGCCGAGCCGAACGGGCTCAACATCAACGAGCGGTGCGGATCCACGCATCTCGAGAACGTGCAGCGTGCGGTGCTCGAGCACGGCGCCGATCTGGGCCTGGCACACGACGGCGACGCCGACCGCTGCCTCGCCGTCGATGCCTCCGGCACCGTGGTCGACGGCGACGCGATCATGGCCATTCTCGCCCTGGCGATGCACGAATCGGGCGAGCTGGTCCAGGACACCCTGGTGGCGACCGTGATGAGCAATCTGGGTCTGCACATCGCGCTGCGCGATGCCGGAATCACCGTGCGCACCACCGCCGTCGGCGACCGCTACGTGCTGGAGGAGTTGCGCCGCGGTGGCTACAGCCTGGGTGGCGAGCAGTCCGGACATCTGGTCTTCCCGCGATACGGCACCACGGGTGACGGACTGCTGACAGGTCTGAAACTGATGGCGCGAATGGTGGAGACCGGGCGCAGCCTGGCCGATCTGGCGAGCGTGATGACGACCGTGCCGCAGGTGCTGGTCAATGTCCCCGTCGCCGACAAAGCCGCGGTCGCGGCCGCGCCGGAGGTTCGCGAGGCGGTCGCCGAGGCCGAGCGCGTCCTCGGCGACGACGGCCGAGTGCTGTTGCGCCCGAGCGGGACCGAGCAGCTGATCCGGGTCATGGTCGAGGCGACCGATTCGCATCGCGCCAAACAACTCGCCGACGATCTCGCCAAGTGTGTCGCCGCGGTCTGACTTCGGCGGCCGCGCCGCGTGGCGCGCCGGACGGGGTGCGTACGCCGCGTAGGGGTGCGGCTGTCTAGGCCGTTGCCGAGGGCCGGAGCCGCGGCCGCGACGGCCGCATTCGCGCGCGATCGGCGAAAATCGCCTGGTCACAGTCGGTATCGATGGCCGGTCGCGGGTCCTCGCCACGTCGCGTGAAGGGCGTTGGCGCGCCGACGGTCCCGGCGATGGGGGCGCGACTGTCGGCTCCGGGAAGTATGGTGGGACGCACATCATGACGCGACAGCGAAGCTTGATTTCCGTGAGGGGGAACAGTGGAACCGCTGAAGCTTGATCAGTCTCCGACGCTCGACGACTCCGCGAATCCGGCGCCGCCGCCGACCGCCACCGCACCTGCTCCGGATACGGTGATGCGGGTCGATCCCGCGGCGATGGCCGCGTATACGTCCATCGCGAATACCGTGTCCCAGCAGCTCGCTTCGGCGGCTTCCGTGGCGGCCGGCGCGGTCGACCCACAGCAGCTGGCGACCGACCTCGGGCTCGTGGGAGCGGATTTCGCCGCCAAATTCGCGGCCGCGGTGTCCGAACACGCACAGGCGCTGTCCACCGCGGGCAAATTGGTCTCGGCCTACGGGCGGGGTCTGAACACCTACACCGCGGGTGTGCAGGGTACCGACGAGGACTCGGCCGTCGCGATCACCCGGACGGAGCCGCGGTCATGAGGCGTCCGATCGGATTGCGGCGCCGGCCCACCGCCGCCCGCAACGACACCACGTCGCCCGCAACGTCATCCGATCCGTCCGTGGATCCGCCGATCGTCGCGACATTGGTCCAGCCGCTGCTGGAGCTGCGCGCCTCGCTGGGCACCGGTGTCGCGACACCTTCTTCGGCCATCACCGGTGCGCTGTCCAGCGCGTCCACACAGGCCGCCGACACCGAGGGACCACACCGCGACGGCGTCCACGCGCTGGAATCCACCTGGACGGGGCCGGGCTCCGACGCGGCCGTTCCGGCCTTGCGCACCACCCAAACTCAGATCGGTGACATCTCCGATCGGGGCCCGGCCTATCTGGGCGTACTGGCCGATGCCCACGCGACCAGCGCACGGGCGGCCGGCCGGATGGACCGGATCATCGCCGATTTCCGGCGCGACGCTCGAACCATCCTCGGCAACGCCACCGCCGCCCCGGATACCGATGCGGTGATCAACCGGGCCACCCAGGCGCTGCGCGATGCGATCACCACCGTCACCTCCGCGCGCACCGAAATGGACGATCACTCGCGCCGATTGGACGAGATGGGTCCGCTGACGGTCACCACGCCCGCCGGACTGAACTCCTCGCAGGCGTGGGGAGATACCCCCGATACTGTGCTGCCCAGCGCCTACGGCGCGATTCCGGGCCAATACGGCACGGTCCCAGCGCAATACGGGATGGCGCCCGGACAGCCGATCGATCCGGCTCAGCTTGCGCAGCTGCAACTGCAGCAGCTGCTCGTGCAGGCCGGTGTACAGATCGGCACCTCGGCCATCAATGCCGGTGTGGATATCGGTACCCACCTGATCGACAAGATCGCCGAGGTGGGCACACACACCATCGACACGGTGGCCTCCTCGGTCGACCAGGCGATACCGCAGCTGATCAACCCGGACCACGCCACCGGCGACAAGACGAATCCGGCGGGTAATTCCGGAGATTCGGCGAAGCTGTTCGACTTCGGCCCCGGCAAGGCGACTCCCGGAACGACCGGGCCGGGCTCGATCATTCCGGGCGCCCCGGCGCCCGACAAGGCGCCGGCCGACAAGACCCCGGCCGACAAATCCGATCCGCCACCGCCGTCACCGTCGTCCATCATCCCGCCACCCGCGGACCCGGCACCGATGCCGAAACCACCGGCACCGGCCCCCGCTCCCGCGCCGGCTCCGGAGACGGCCCATCCGGGCGGCGTTGCCGGAGGTATGGCATTGCCGCCGCCGGCCGGTAGCGGACAGGACCACAAACCTCGCGACGGTCAGCTCGGTGTCACCGTGCCGGCGGCCGAGACAACGGTTCCCGCCGCCGTGATCGGCGACTTCGGCGATGACACGGTCTGAGCCGGACCCGCAGCAGGACAATCCCTTCGACCTCGGCCTGCCGATGGTCCGGACTCCCGTCGGTAAGCAGGGCCGCAAGCGGCGGCCGGGCCGGCGGAACCCGAACCGAACGGCCGGGGCGACCTATCACGGCGCCGTGGCCGTGCCGCCGGCGCGGCCCGGTCCGGAGCCGGCGGTCTATCCGTCGGGTGAGTGGGAACAGTGGCTCGAGCCCGCGCAGCGGACGATCCCCGACCCCGAGCCCGAGACGGAACCGGAACCGCGGCGCATCCCGGTCGGGGGGCCGTTGACCGATCCCGACCTGGTCGACAAATCGACGCTGGTTCCGCACATCGTCGACCGCTCGGGCGGTAACCCCGGTCCTGCGCTGCGACGTCCTCGCCCACGCCAGGCCGGGCCGCGCCGCGATCATCGGCGTGGTGAAAAATTGCTGGCCGCACTTACTTTGATCGGTGTGGGGATCGTCGTCGTCTCGGTGGTGCTGACCGTCATCCACACGGGGAAGCGGTCGCAACCGGCCGCGACGAAACCGCCGATGGTCGCGGCGGTGCCGGTGCCCACCTCGGCGAGCGTCACCCCGTCGCCGCCCTCGACCACGGCGGCGGCGACCTCGACGATCGCCACCGACGGCTGCGAGCAGCAGCGCACCGCGGAAGTGGTCTCCGGTACCGACCCCGGAGGCACCGCGAGCGGCCCGGACGCCATCCTGGCTTTCGAGCGGGCGTACTACGTCCAGCGGTCGGGGTATGCCGCGCGCGCCGTCGTCGCCGACGACTCGTCGGTGCCGCCGGCCGACCAGATTCAGCGCGGTATCAACCAGGTGCCGGTCGGCACCCGCTACTGCGTGCAGATCACCCGTACCGGCGACGAGGGGCAGTGGGAGGTCCGCCTCACCCAGCAGAAGCCGGACGAACAGCCGCATGCCTTCACCCAGATCATCAGCACCCGAGCGGAATCGGGCCGCACGCTGATCACCGGCATCGCGGCCGGCTGAACCACATCGAAGGTTCAGAACCGAGCGTGCACGAAGCCGGTGAAAGGCACGAGGAAGCCACCGATTTCGCAGACGATCAGCGCGTACATGGCCGATCGCAGCGGCAGCCCGATATCGCCGCGGAATTGATTCGTCGTGTCCCGCCGCAGCCCGTGCAGGCAGTACGAGGCGACCGCGCCGGCGAAGAAGCCGAGAACGACCAGCGCCGCAACGAGATTCACCGCCGTCGGCCAGTCCGACAGCTCCACGAAGACCGCGAGCAGTAGCGCGGCGAAGCTGTACATCAGGGCCGCGCGATGCGCGATATCGACGTAGGGGTGCGCATGCCCCTCCGGTGAGGTCCGCATCCCGTGGTACTTCCACACGCCCAGCAGCAGCGCCCAGACGAAGAGAAGGCCCGCGATCAGCAGGGTGATTCGGGTGTCGACACCGAGCTGTATCCGGTCCATCCGAATCTCCTGGGCGGTCGCGTGAGGCATCGCGATCGCAATGCCGAGCAGGTTCTGGTTCACCGGTCTTCGGTGAGTTGTCCGGCGGACATGTGCCAGCGCCGCGTCGCACGCACCGTATCGAGCATGCGGCGATCGTGGGTGACCAACAGCAGCGTGCCGTCGAAGGACTCGACGGCCTGCTCCAGCTGTTCGATCGCGGGCAGATCCAGATGGTTGGTCGGTTCGTCGAGGACGAGCAGATTGACCCCGCGTGCCTGTAGCAGCGCCAGCGCCGCGCGCGTGCGCTCACCCGGCGACAGAGTGTCGTTGGCGCGCAGCACGTGCGGGCCGCGGAGCCCGAATTTGGCCAGCAGCGTACGGATCTCCGCCTCCGGCCAGTCGGGTACCTCGGCGCCGAAAGTGTCGGCGAGCGTGGCCGTTCCACGGAACAGGCCACGCACCTGATCGACCTCACCGATCGCCACGCCCGAACCCAGCGACGCCGCCCCGGCATCCGGAGCCACCTTGCCCAGCAGCAGCGCCAGCAGTGTGGATTTGCCGGAACCGTTGGGACCGGTCAGGACGATCCGATCACCCCAGTCGACCTGCGTGGTGACCGGACCCAGAGCAAACTCACCGCGCGACACGACGGCGTCGGACAGCGTCGCCACCACCGAGCCGCTGCGCGGTGCGGATGCGATCGACATCCGCAGCTCCCACTCCTTGCGCGGCTCCTCCACGGCCTCGAGCCGTTCGATGCGGCGCTGGGTCTGGCGCACCTTCGAAGCCTGTTTCTCGGTGGATTCGGCCCGCATCTTGCGACCGGCCTTGTCGGAGTCCACCTTTCGCGGATCGCGAGCCTTCCGGCGCGCATTGCGTACGCCATGTTCGAGCCAGTTTCGTTGCATCACCTGCCGCGCTTCCAGCCCGGCCTTGGTATCGGCGTACTCCTCGTAGGCCTCCCGCGCGTGCCGGCGGGCGATCTCGCGTTCGGCCAGATACGAGTCGTAACCGCCGTCGTAACTGCCGACCTGCTGCTGGGCGAGATCGAGTTCGACGATCCGGTTGACGGTGCGAGCCAGGAACTCGCGATCGTGGCTGATCACCATCAACGGCGTTCGCACCCCGGTCACGAAATTCTCCAGCCGGGTCAGGCCCTCCAGGTCGAGATCGTTCGTAGGCTCGTCCAACAGCAGAATGTCGAAGCGCGACAACAGGACCGAGGCCAGTCCGGCCCGCGCCGCCTGCCCACCCGACAGCGCGGTCATGGGCGTGTCGAGGCCCTGCGGCAAACTTTCGGTGAGTCCCAACTCGGCGGCCACCTCGGCGGCTCGCGGCTCCAGGTCGGCACCGCCCAGTGCGAGCCAGCGGTCCAGGGCGGCCGAATAGTCCTCGGCGGCGGTCTCGTCGGTCGCCAGCTGTTCCGCCGCGGCGTCCATCGCCAGCTGCGCCGCCGCCACTCCGGTCCGGCGGGCCAGGAATTGGGCCACCGTCTCGTCGGCCAGGCGTTCCGGTTCCTGTGCGAGGTAGCCGATCGTCGCATCGGGCGGACTCAGCGTGATCCGGCCCGTCTGCGGCGTGCGAGCGGCCAGCATCCGCAACAGCGTCGACTTGCCCGCTCCGTTCACCCCCACCAGGCCGATCACATCACCGGGCGCCAGCACCAGATCCAGGTCCTCGAACAGCACCCGGTCTCCGTGCCCCGCCGACAGGCCGTGCGCGTGCAGAGTCGTACTCACGCCCACGAGTCTGCCGGGTTCGGGGTACCACCCTGAGCCCGGGCCGTGGAAATCAGGGTCGGGATGGGTCTCGCGCCCGATGCGCGCGAGGGCGCCCGCACAGCACAGTGGAACCACCACGCACGACCGTGACAGAAGGAGAGCGTTATGACCGCCCCCACCCGCCGCCTCACCCGATCGAGCTCCGACAAGTGGATCGGCGGCGTCTGCGGTGGCCTCGCCGAATATTTCGGCTGGAACGCCAATCTGATCCGCCTGCTGTTCGTCCTGTCCTGCTTGCTGCCCGGCCCGCAGTTCATCGTCTACCTGGTGCTGTGGATCGTCATCCCGAAGCAGTAGCGGACGCGATGCGACGGTAGTTATCCACAGGCAAACCTGCGGCCCACCTCGGCGCCGGCAAGTTATCCACAACATGCCGGGCCGGGGATGCGCAGCGCCGCTTCCGGATGCCAGGATGGAACAAATTCCCGCACGTCCCTCGAGGAGCACATACATGATCCATTCGGGCGATCTGCCGGGCCTGGACCTGCCGGAAGTCGACGCACACTCCGACCTCGGCGGCATCGGCGCCGTGGAGCTGAACCACCCGTCCCAGGACATCGACGCGGACGGCATCCTGGACACCGAAACCTTCCACAGCGACCACTCGATGGAAGTCTGGTCCGATATGGACCACGACGGCTACGCCGACCACGTCAGCATCGTCGACGACGGCGGCGACTACTCCGCCTGGGAGTTCCACCACTATCCCGACGGCCGCACCGAGTGGGTCCAGGTGGACAAGGGCAAAATGGGCAAGTGAGCGGCGTGGCTTCGGTTTTCGACCGCCGGTACGTGATGGAACCGGCTGCTGTCCGAGCGCGTCCAAGAGAGTACGGGAAGGCTGTGGCGTCGGCCGCAGGTCAGCGAGGGAGGGGAGCTAACGATGGCTTCGGGTGGGCACGTCAAGGTGGACGTCGTGTCGCTTCAGCGGATGGCGACGAATCTCAAGGGCTCCGCGGGTGTACTCGACAACAAGACCACGGAGTTGACGTCGCATACCTTCGGGGGTCCGCAGGCCGGCCGTGACTACACTGCCGACGGTGTCAAGATCAACCACTCGCTGGGGCACCTGACCGCCTGGTTGAAGAATTGGCAAACCGCGATCGCGAAGATGGGGGAAACGATGAGCACCAGCGCCGACACCTACTCGACGGTCGATGACTCCAATGTCGAAAAGTTCAACGCGACGGGTGTGAATCTGAACCCGACAACGCCCGCAGCGGCGCGCGTCTGATGTGTTCCCGATGTCGTGCGCATCGTGTCCGTGGTGGTGAATGCTGGTGACTCTCAACGTTTCTACCGACGCCTCCGTAGATAAGATCCTGGACGAAGGTTGCACCGGGCTGATGTTCTTCCAGGAATATCTGCCCCGGTACGCGCAGGTCAACAAACTTCTCGGATTCGGCCGAGCAGAGATGCCGTCCTACGAATCCTTATGTGCCAAATACGATACCGAGCGAGGCATGGACCTTGCCGCCTTGGACGGTGTCGCACAGGATCTCAGCCGCGTGGTCGGCGAGGCCGATACCGAACTGGAACTTCAGAAGACGCAACTCGGCGCCGTCCAATCCATCTGGCAGGGCACTGCCGGAGATGACGCACATGCCCTGCTCGACCAGCAAGTCCGGCGTGCGCAGACGGACTACGACCAGGTCAAGCAGGTGTCGTTGGGCTTGGCGTTCGCGCCCGGCTCGTTGCGAAATGCGGTCTTGGGCAAGGCGGAAGCGGTAAAGAAGTATTGGAAGGACGACGGCCCGGACTTCGATGGCAGCGCGGGGCGGCAGAAGATCGACTGGATGATCATGGTGGCTGCCGAGTACAAGAACCCGGGTTCGTACGCGCCCGTGGTGTCGATGCAGATTGCCAAGCAGTACGGGCCCACGGCCACGGACTGGCTTCGAACGGTTTTCGTCAAGGGTGTGGAAGACACTGTCCAGTCTTTCAATGACCTTTGCGCGCGGACGAAATCAACGATCGAGCAGCTCTACGGCGGCATATCGGACGCCCTCGACCGATTGGATGTCTCGGCGTACCCGATGCCGGCAGGGACTCCGCAGCCGTCCCAGCCGAGCAACCCGGGGCCTTCTCCGAGCAATCCGGGACCGGCACCCGCCAATCCGGGCCCAGCTCCGGCGAATTCGGTCCCCAGTAATCAATCGACGCCGGGGAATACCGTCCCGTCGTCGGTCTCGCCGACGGTCACCTCCGGCCTCGACGGACTTGCGCAGATCAGTCAGGTGGCATCCCAGCTCTCTCCGGTGGTCAGCACGCTCGGGCAGTCGCTGACGCAGGGAGCGACAGCGTTGTCCACCGCGATCCAGCAAGGGTTCGACGGTGCCCTGCAGCAAGTGCAGTCGCTGTTGCAGCCGCATGACGCGAAGGGGGCCGCAGACGGTAAACCGAATGCCGAATTCGACATCGCCGGAAGACATCTGAAGTTCGAGATGGGTCCGAACGGTGAGCTGAAGGTCGTGATGTCCGACAGTTCGGGCGACGAGAAGACCTACAGCATGAAGCTGGACGAGCACGGCAACCCGGTGATCAACACCGAGGACAAGAAGCCGGGTGCGGAGGGGGACGCGGGGCACCCTGGCGACTCACCCGCAGGTGATGGTCAGCCCTTCGGCGAGGGGCAGCAACCCGGTGACGGCCGCAAGCCCGATGACACCGAGCAGAAGCAGGACAGCGGTGTCGGCAAGCCGGGCAACGATGATCAGGCACCTCCGCCACCGAAGCCGACCGACCAACAGCCACCCGCCGGAGGTGGTCAGTCGAGCGAAAACGGTGGTAGTCAAGCCAATCCGGTCAACCCGGCTACACCCCCGCCGCCTCGCCGTGACTCCGAAACCGATCACAAGCCGCCGGCCGTCCCGCCGCAGGGGCCGCCGCCCGATCCCAACGGCTCGGGCGCGGAACTGGCCGAGGCGGGCCCACTCTGACTCGTCCACCGCTGACCACCCGGGAGAATTGAGATGGACCTCGCCCGCCACCTCGAAGAGGTGATGTACGAACACAGCCGCTGGCTGCGCAACCACAACGAGGACTACGAGGAAGCTCAACGCCGACTCGCCGCCAATGGCGCACATCTCGCCGCGGAGATCGACCGAGGCGTCGCCGAAGCCGAACGCCTGGCCGCCGCCGAAGCCGAGGAGCGCGAGCGCCAAGAAGTAGAGGCCCGCGAGCAACGCGAAGCGATAGCCCGCGCCGCGGCCGCCCGGAAAGCCAACCAGGCCGTCGCCCCGATCGACGCCGAAGACGAGGACGACGCCTACTACCGCCGCAAGAGCTGGCTGGTCTGAACCGGCAGGCTTCCCTCGTCACGGCCGGGCCGAGTTGGTCACAGGCCGTTGTCCCTCTCCGCGGATCGGAGCATGCGCACAGCGACCGATAGCTCGGCAGGGCCCGGCTGCGCAGCTGCATAACCACATTCTCGAATGTGCGCCAGGAACGCAGGTTCCGGAACGACATCGTGTTCTCGCAGGTAGTACGCGACTGCGCGCGACCACATCCATGTGCCGTCGGTCGCGAAGGAGGCAGGCACGACCTTGCCTCTCGACGCATCAATCCTGTCGATCGTGCGCCCGCTCGTTCGCGCCGCGATCGTCGCACCAGAGAGGAATCGCAAGACAGCCTCACGTTCGGCGTCATCCAACGAAGGACGCTCGTGGGCTGGTGCGGGCATGCCTTCGGAATCGAACGCCCCGAACAACTCGGCAATCCTCACCGTTCCGCTCCCCCCTCGCCGATCGCTGTGCTAACGCTGGGCGACTGCCTTCAGTCGTTCCAGTGACGGAAGTTCGTCTTCCACAGCGTTCGGTTCGATCAACCCGGAGAGGCGGTCTTCAGGATGGTGGCGACTGTCATGAAGGGTCTGCAGTGGCGGAAGTTGCTGCCTGTACCCATGGCTCAATCGCAATTGCCAGAGACCGGCGGCGATGTGCGCTGTCCTGCCGGCGGACCGGAGAGGAAGGTAGTCGGCGGCGTCGTTCTCGACCGAGGCCCAGAGATAGCCGATATGCCGACCCTCCTTCAGTATCGGCAGAAAGCGGACTGCACTGGATGTGCTGGTTGGGTAGCGGCGCAACGGCGTGCTGACCAGCGGGCCCCAGCCCTGTGAGCGGTCGACCGGCGTGCCGTCGGGGTACATACCGTCCTGTACCAGCGGGTCGGGCGGAGGAGGGCCGCCCGGGTTCACCAATTCGTATAGGGCAGTAAGGCTTTCGGCTCGCCTGACCGAAGCGCCGGCGGGTATTCCACCACCCTCGGGATGCTCCGCCGCACCGATCCACTGCTGTACCGCTTGCTGGGCCGGGAGCCGGTCTGCGTAGGCGGCGGCCAGCCGGTCCGCCCACGTGTCGATCGCGGTCCACGACGGGTCGGACAGCGGATCGCCGTCCGACATCTTGCGGATGAAACCGGCGGAGTTGTGGGTCGCCGATGCCCAGAGGCACCCCATGAATTTGCCGCGTCGTATGACAGGCACATATCTGACCGGTTGCCTGGTCCAGCCCTCGTATGTGGCGCGAGGTGCCATCGGCGCACCGAAACCGGCTGGAGGTTCGTAGCCTGGTGGGGCGGCAGGGGGCTGGTTGGCGAAAATGAACTTGTCACTGACGATCGCCTCCGCCACACGTCGTTCCTTTCATCCGTGTACATAGGGTGGGCGTGAAGTCGAGCTCGAGCCCTGCCGACGAGCTTGTGCGGTGAATCCGCTACTGCTGTGCGAGATTTACGAGCTGTTGCACTGTGGGAAGCTCCGCGTCCGGCACGTTGGGTTGGATCATGCCTGACATGTGGTCTTCAGGGAAGGCGCGACATCTGTCGAGGATTTCGAGCGGTGGAACGTTCTGTTCGTAGCCCTCGGTAATGCGAAGTTTCCAGAGGCCGGCGGCAATTTGTGCGGTTCTGCCCGCTGCCGCGCGGGGCAGGTAGCCGGCCGCGTCGTTGGTGGTCGACGCCCACAGGTAGGCAATAAGGTTGCCGCTCTTGATAATCGGCAGATACCGAACCGGTGAGTCGGTGGTGGAGGGGTAGGTGGTAGCGGGTGCGGAGACGAGTGGTCCCCAGCCCTGCGCGCGATTCACTGGTGTGCCGTCAGGGAATTCGCCGTCTTGAATGAGAGGTCCAGGCGCCGCAGGGCCGCCAGGGTTGGTGCGCTGGTACAGAGCGTCGAGATTCGGCGCGTCGGGGACAGGTGCGTCGGCGGGGATGTAGCCGCCGATGGGATCTTCGGGCGCGCCGACCCAGCGCTGTACAGCATCGACGGGACGTAATCCCTGCTTGCAGGCGGCGTCGAGCCGCTCCCGCCAGACGTCCATCCAAGAGAAGTCGTCACGACTCAGGATGCGAACCAGTCCGGCGGAGTTGTGGTGCTGCGACGCCCAGATGTGACCGACGAACTCACCGCGGATCAGGATCGGCCAGTAGAACAAGGGTTTACGAGTCCAGGGCTCGTATCGCCCTTCGAGCGGATCGCGCTGCGGTTTCGGCTCCGGATACTCGGGCGTCCCCGGCGGCGGGAGGGGGCCCCAGTTGTAGCTGGTGTCGTCCCAGGAGTTCACGATGATGATCCCGTCTACGAGGGTTGTTCGTCGGTGGGTGATGCGGCCCCGGGATTCCGGTAATGTTCCCGTATTTCGCCTGGTTGGATCTCGTTCTCAGGAGTGACCAGGCCGAATCCCTTTGTGAATTTAGGGTTGTCGTCGACAATCCGCTGCTCGGCCGGTACGGCGTCTCGGGCGGCGATATCTTCGGCCACTCGGCGATCGATGTCATGCAACTCCTCGACCGAGATGCCCATTCGCGCCGCAATCTTTTCGTCGACTCGACGCTGTTCGGCGGGGTCGGCGGCGGAAGGGCGGTCCGGCTGATAGGTCATCGTGCGCTCCGGTTCGGTCAGAAGTATGCGGCGATTGCAGTGTCGTATCGTGCATCGGTCACATCGATGACCCCCGGCGGCTGGTAGTTCTGCCGACGCACATGGTCCACGAATTCCTGTGGCATGTCGAGCGAGTAGTTTCTCAGATAGTGGATCGAATCCAGCCGCCATATCCACTCGCCGTCCGAAACGAGAGTGGGTCCGCTACGGATCCACTCACGGCCGTCCACCATATCTACGACATCTTCCATGACATCGAATACAGGGGTCCCGGCCTGCATATAGTCCGCAATCCGATCGCGGTCGCCTATGATTCGGGTGGTGTACGACTCGGATAGCGGTTTCAATTCGGGCTTGTCTTTTCGGTACATTTCCCGATATATGCCGACCGCTCGAAGATTCTGCACAGTAAACTCTTTTCGACGAGTATCGAATGTGGTAAAAAGTTATCGACCGGTGCCGCCTTCCATCAATGCCGCGACCGGAATCCGCACAGAACTCGGTGTGCCGGGATTGACTACGACCGACGCATCGTCCGGTAAGCGTTGTAGCAGGGTTTCGAACGGTACCCGCTCAACGAACCGGTAGTTCTCCGGCACGATCTCCGGCCGGGTGTACAGTGCTACGAAATCTCCCCGAGAATCCGAATATACGACTGTCTCAACAGTTCCGTCGCCAGGGATGTACACATCGGATGACCGTAATGCGTTCATGAGGGATTCCTCCGTCCCATACCCCGTCGCAGCCAGTTGCAATTGCCTTTCGGTGTCGTCACCGGGCTTCGGCATCCCCAGCTTGACCGGCGACGGGCGGTACTTGGCGTTGCGTTGGAATTCGCCGCTGATTTTTCCTTCGTCGTCGACTTTCCATGCCCCCTCGATTCCGTACGGGGGAACGTTTCCATCCTGAGGAAAGAACGGGTCGATCACGTACACCCATCCTCCGGGTTGTTCCGCGGCAGCCTTTCGGAGCGCGGGAGTTATCGGCGGTGGTGTGTTATCGGTCATTCTCATCTCCTGCATCCAGAATCGGATCGACCGGTCAGTATCTGTCCATGCTAGTCGTCGGTGCTCTCATCGCTCTCGGACGGTCTCCCTCCGGCACCGGGATCCCCGTCGTCTCTGGTGACGTAGTTCGGATTGGGAATGAAGTCACCGTACTCTCCGGTCGAGTAGCTGTACGACCTCGCACCTACGATGAACTCGCCGCGGATTCCTCCCGGAAATGCCACTTCGGATTCGTATTCCATCGTGTGGGCGCCGAGTGTCTCGTTGACATCGATTCCTCCGGGAGCGTCCAGCTCATAAGTGAAACGCCCTCCGAATTCCTCGCCGATATCCTCGCGTGTCGATGTGCTGACGAAAGCCGAAGGGACATCGTCCTCTACGTATTGCGAGAGGTCCGTGAACGAGGGATCTCGGGGGGAGAACCCCTGGTCGAAAATCACAGCGGGCGGCCTGTTGTCACTGCGATAGAGAGGTTCGTTGTCGGTTCGCCATCGGGGATCCACGCCCATGTCGCTGATGTCCACCGATGGGTCCACGGCTGCCTCGAGGTGGTTGTCGTCCGAGGCCATGATGTCCCAGCCGTCCCGGCGGCCTTCGGTGGTGACGGCCGAGTTATCGGATTCCGCGATGTCGACGTGGTGCGGTTCCTGTGTGGGTTCGGCACCGCCGGGGTGAAAGGTGGCCCAGTGCCCACCGTCGTGAACGACGGCGGGCGAGTCGGGGGCCCGACGCACGCCGACGGTGTCCGACGGTGCGCGTACCGGCGCCCCGAGTTCGTCGGCGAGCTGCTGAGCCCAGCCGATGTCGTTGCCCGCATGGCAGGAGATCAGGCGGACCGGAGTGCCCGGCTGGTAGTTCGGGTTGTTCCGAATCGCGTCGGCAACGTATTGCGGACTGGTCTCGTTCTCGTGCCCGGGGATCGGGCGGCCGAAGCGGTTCCCATGGACGATGACATCGTGTTCGCCCTCATTGCGGAGATTGTCGTAGACACGATGCGTCTGGGGGTCGTCACCTATGGCAGTGCGGTCGGGGCCGTGCAGGACCGAGTGTTCCACTTCGCCTGTGCCGGTCTCGATTTCGTGATCTGTGGACCCTTCATGATCGTCGGTGTCGTGGTGTTGGGCCGCATCCTCGGAATGGGGAACGTGTGGAGGTGTCTCGTAGAGGTAGATCCGGGTGCGCCCGAACAGCCCGGCAGTCGGATCGTGCGTGACACCGCGCACTTCGAACGTGGTGTTGCGATCGAAAAGGACTTCTCGTTCACCCGGCCGCACGGAGTGCTCTGAGATATCGCGGCCGGTGCTGGAGTGGATGACGAATTCGACATTGCCGACAAAGGTGCGTCGAGGGTCCCGGGAGGTACTGGTGAACGCGGGCTCGGTCACCGTTTCGCCGGGAACATACCGCGCTATCTCTTCGGGGCTCAGTGAGGTGCCACGCCAGACGGTGCCGGTGTGGGCCGGCAGATTGCCCAGACCATCGGAGATCCGTTGTGCGAGTTGCTGCTGGTCCGGATCGAGTTCGGTGTGGTTGCGCAGACGGTTGTTGAGCTCGGTGTAGTGGTTCCCGTCGGGGTCGGTGTAATCACGGATAGCTTGATGCTGTTCGGGCGTCGGTTCTCCGCGACCATGATCGGGAGCGTATTGGTGCTGCGGCGCTACTGCGTCGCCACGTTCGGGACTCGTGTGTGCGGGCGCGCTGTCACGCCTGCCCGATTCCGGTATGTGGCGGTTCCCGCGAGTCTCGCCGGGACCGGAAGCTTCTGGTGCGGTGTGGGTCGATTCCGGGCGAAGGTCCGCCCTCGCACCGTCGGTCCGGGTGGGAGCCACGGGTTCGGGATCGGACCGATGAGATGGCGGGCTCGACCGGTCGACCGACGTTGTCGTCGTTGTCGGTTCGCCCGGGCGATGGACGACTGGTCCGGGTTCTCGCGGCACCGAGGAGCCGGGGCCGGGGCGCCGTTCCTCATCTCCGGCCGAGTGGTCGGGGCGAGGTCCGTCCGCTGCGGTGACCGGCGTCGCGGGTGGCCTACCGTTCGGTGCGGTCGCGGGTGCTCCGGAGCCCGGGCGAGATTCGCTCGGGCGCATCGATTCGCCGCGTGCCGGCACTTCGGCCGGATGACCGGTCGGTCCGGCGTTGCCTTCGTCTCGCGGTGGGGTGCGCGCTGGATTGCTGTGGTCGGCGTCCGAGCGCCGAGTCGAAGGCGCCGGTTGTGCATCCGATGGACGACGCGCGGATTCGTGCGGTGCCGGTCCGCTCGCGTCGTTTCGATGTGGGCCGGATGCGTTGGGTTCCGTTCGTGATGCGGGAGCTGATGGTCGCTCGTGTTCGGCCGCCGGCGCGGCCATGTGCTCGGGCGGAAGAACTTCCGCGTGCACGGTGAATGTCGGCCGCATGCCGGATTCGGTCTGGACCCATCCGGTATGGACGATGTCGTTGATTCGGTACCGGGTATGCCGTTGCAGAATCAGCTCGCGTTGATCGGGGTACGCGCTGTCGTGGCCCATCCAGAGGCCGGGGGATCCGGCCGGGACCGTCATCTCGATCCGGAACGGGAATGGCCGGCCGTCGACCTGAGTGAGATTCGCGCCCAGAGACGTTGACATATAGGCGCGTTCCGTTTGTGTTGTGCCGATCAAGGCACGCGGATCACCGCCCGCTCCGAGTTGACGTCCCATCTCTGTCTCCATGAACGAGAGGTCGTGCAGCCCTCTCAGTACTTGGACGGATTCGGGAAGCGGTCTGTTGAGTGCGGCGTCGGTTTCCGCGATCCGCCGATGGAAGGCCTCGACCGTGGGCGGGCCGTCGAAGTACTGGTGCAGGAACCTCCAGTTCCCCTGATTGCTCGCCAATGCGTCGAGTCGGGCTGCCGGATCCGGCTGTGAACGTACGAAGTCGACCCACTGGCGTTGGAAAGGATCCAGGTCGCGCCGCATCGCCATGCGATCCAGATCCGCCACCGTCCGAGGCATTTCGCCACGATTCGCATGGGTCAGGGCTGCGGCGGCATGACTTTCGGCACGCAGATGGTCGAAATGACGACCGACTGCCTCCAACGGATTGGGCGAGCGCAGGAAGCCGTTCGGGAACGACTGGACCGTGTACTGACGTACCGCATGCTGTAGTTCGGGAGGCAACGAGTGCAGCACATGTGCCAAGCGATTGTCGCCGTAGCGTTGGCCTGCTTCGTCGGATCCGAATCGGCGCACACCGTCGCGGCCGACCGCACCTTCGTCGGAATGCGAGTGGTCACCGGGCGGTGGGTTGTGGTGTGGCGGCGCAGCGGGATGGCCCCCTTCGTGGGGCACACCATTGTGCGGTCGCGGGCTCGCCGGATGGGTGGGCGAGGAGTGCACGGCATGGTTGTCGGCGGCGGGTCCGTGGGCGCCGGGATGTGTTGTGGCGCCTGTCGGTCGGGCCGTGTTGCGGGCATCGGGCCCTGGAACCGGACGGCGTGCGGGACCGGCGGAGGGGTCCGGATGTAGTCGGCCCGCCCGCTCCGGATGTGTCCGCGCGGCTGGTTCGGGGCGGGCCGGTGACGGCTCGGAGGGGCGATGCGAGGGGCGCGGTGTTTCTGGACGTGGTGTGGTCCCACCCGGACGAGGTCGGGGACCTGCCTCCGGGCGAGGTGCCGGCTCGCCGGGGCGGTGGTTCGGGCGGGGCGTCTCCGGGTGGGATCCGTTCGGCCGTGGGGATTCCGGGTGGGGGTGGTTCGGCCGCGGTGATTCCGGGTGGGGATGGTTCGGGCGGGGTGATTCCGGGTGGGGATGGTTCGGGCGGGGTGATTCGGGGGTGGTCGGTCGGCCGGTCGGTCGGTGAGCTTCCGGACGGGGCGTCGAGTGAGGGTGGGTGCCGTTCGGGCGGGGTGATTCGGGATGCGGTGCCGGGTGGGTGCCGTGTGACGGGGTTGCGCTGCGCCGCATCCATTCCGGTGGGCGCATGGCGTTGTCGAGGAAGTTCGGGTCGTGGTGGGCCCAGCGGGGTGGGGTTGCCGGTTCGGGTTCGCGGCGCAGCGGCGGGGTTTCCGGGCGTTCGGCTGGACGGGCCGGGTGTTCGGGGGCGTTGGCGGGACGATCGTGGGCGGTGTCGGCGCGATCGTGTGGGTGCGTGTTCCGCTCGTGTGGTGTTCCGGCGCGATCGCTCGGTGTGGGAGTGCGCTCGGCCGGGCGCTCCGGATGAGCGGTGCCTTCCGGGGACGAGTCGGGAGCGGTCGCGGCTTCGCGCGCATGGGCAGGTGAAAGCTCCTGTGCGGCGGGGTCTTCCGTTGCCCGGGCGCGATGCTCTTCCCAGCGGCGGACTTCCAGATCGTGCGGGCTTTCCCCGGGCGGGTGGGCGCGGGCCGCCGAGATCTCCTCCGGCGTGGGCTGGTAGCGGTCGATGTGGGGGTTGTATCGGCCGGAGTAGAAGGGATCCATGTGGATCATCCGGCCGTCGTTGTGGCGGGCGACGTATGCGTGCGCCGCGGGGTCGAAACCCGGGCGGTGCGGGGGCGGCTGCGGCGTCGCTGCGGGCGGTTCCGCCTCCGCGCTGCGGTCGGTGTCGGTCCGCGCCGGCTCGGCCGGTTCCGTATCGGAACGGTCGTGGGGTGCGGCGATCGCATCGTCGGTCGGGTGTTGCTCGCCGGTTCGGTGGGCCGGGGTTTCCGCGGCACCCGGGTGTGCGGAACCACGACCCGGCGCATCGGCCGACTCAGGTGACCCGTTCCGAGTTCCGTTCGGAGTTCGAGGGTCCGAATCATTCGCAGCGTCGGACGGTCGTTCGACAGCCGGTTCGGCGGTATTCCTGTTCTGCGCGTGCCCGTTTCGGTCATGCGAAACCGGTGTGCGGCTCGGCTCCGGAGTGCGTGCCGGCTCCGGTCGGAGGCGGGCCGGAGCGTGGTCGGCGGCGGTCGAGCCGGGTGCGTGACGAGCCGGCTCCGGGCGGGCCGTCGTGCGCGGCGCGGATGGCGCCGGACGCGGGGACTCGGTCCTGCTCGCCGGGGTAGTGTCGGGTCGCGCGTTGTCGCGCGGGGCACGGGAATTGTCCGGGCGCGACGCGGTCTCGGGCCCGATGTGCGGGCCTGCCGATCGGGGGTCGGAGTGCGGTGTATCCGCGTGAGTCGGGGTGTGAGCCGGAGTGTTAGGGCGATGCGTGCCTTCACCACCGGCGGAACCGAGAGATCCCAGCGACCCCATGGAGGGGGCCGCCGACGGCGTCGTGGCAGCGGGGGTGTCGGCGGTCGCGGCGTGTGTGGTTGCCGGGGTGTCCTCGGCCGGAGTCGGCGTCCGATCGCCGCCGGGGTGCGGCACTGCGGCCGGGTCGACCGAACTGCCGTGTGGCGTTGCCGTGGGTTGTGCCGGATCGGGTTGCGGTGATGGTGACTCGTGTCGGCCCACCGGCGTTCCGGCATCCGGGTGTCGCGACGGATCCGGTGCTGCCGCAGGGGAATCGGGGTGCGCAGCGGAAGGCGGCGTCGCCGGATCCGAATGCGGTGAGCCCGGCTGGTCGGATCCCGGCCGAGTCGTCGTCGGCGCATCATGTGGGGGCGAACTCGCATCCGGATGCTGAGGTGTGGCATGGTCCGGCGCCGGTGGGGTGCCCGGCGGTGTGTCGTGGGAGGGCGACGAGGTCTCGGAAGCGCCCGGATGTGTGGTCCCGGCGGGTGCCGGCGAGTCGGTGTCCCAGTTCAGGCTCGACCCGGGGCGCGGTGACTGCTCGGGAACGGAATGCTCCACCGGTGCGGCATGGCCGGACGGCCCGTTCTCCGTGCCGGCGGTGTGCGGCGCCGGCGCCCCATCCGTCGTCGGCGTGTCGTGTTGCGGCGCAGTGTTTTCCGTATGTTGCGGAGGTCCGTTCCCGTGATCCGGCTGGGCGGTTCGGTCCGGTGCGGGCGCCGAATCGGTGTTGTGTCCGGTCGTGCCGGTCTCGGTGCCGGCGGGCGCGGGCTCCGAGGTGTGGGGCGACGGCTGTGCGCTGGTGTCGCCGACATGTGTGGGACCGGCCGGCGGGCCATCGTGAGCCGGGGATGGTGCGGGTGCATTGTCGTGCGCTGGGGACGACGGTCCCGGCCGCGCCGGGTTCGTTCCGTCATTCGAAGGCGTGCCGGTCGAGTTGTCGTGCGTACCACTCGAATGATTCTGTCCCGCAGCGGAATCAGAACTGCCAGCCTCCCCGGCGTCCGTCGTTCCGGATTCGTGGCTCGCGGGCGTGGTCCGCCCTTCGTGCACCTGGCCGAGCGCACCCTGAGCCGCGCCGGCGACCGACGATGTCGCGAGCGTGGTCGGGTCGACCTCGAATTTCCCGCCGAACGGGACGCTCGCGGCGGTTCCGGCGACCGATCCGGCCGCGCCACCGACAGCATCGGCGGCCGTGCGCGCGGCGAACTTTCCGGCAGTCGACCCGGCCTTGTCGACGAGGCCCTTGGCCAGCCCGTCGGAGCCCAGTTTCGCGCCCACCGCACCACCGACAGCGCCTGAAACGCTCTCGGCAAACAGCCCTTTCACTTCCTCGCCGGTGAAACCACCGCGCTTACCCTGCGCCATCTGCAGCAGACTGGCGCCCGCGTCGACACCGGCGCCCTGCGCCACACCGATGATCGCGGCCTTGGCCAGCGCCCGGGTGGAGATCTTCTGGATCAGCCACTTGATGATCTGGCGGATGGTCAGGCGCGCGGCGACCTGCGCCGCAGCCTCCTCCGCCGCGGCGGCGGGGGCGCCGATACCCGTACATGCCGTGGCGATCGCCTGGATCATCTGAATCGCGAAGATCACCAGGGTCGCGATGATGACGTATTTCGTATGTTCGATATCGGTGGCGGTGTCGTCGAGGTCCTGGCTCAGGCCCTTGACTTCCTCGATCAGCCCCGGCCACAGGCCTTTGTCGCCCGCGACCTGATCCCAGAACTCCTTGATCGCCTCGTGGGTCTTCCCGTCGACGGCGGCCAAAGCGGAGGTGGTGACCGAACCCGCGTCGGTCTGAATTTCGGTCAGGGCGTCGGCGAGCTGGTCCCAGCCGTGGGCGAGCCGCCGCATCGCGGTTTCGTCACCCTTGGGCCAATCACCGGCACCCACAACATATTTCGCGACCCACTGCAGTTCGGTGGGGATTTCGATACCCATGTGCGGCGCGGAATCAGAATTGGGTCTGGGCGATCGCGCCGGCGTTGGCTTGGTCCTGCGCCTGCAGCGTTTCGGCCGCGGAGCGCATATTGCCCGCCATGCTGGTGAGGATCGCGCCGAGATTACTGCCGGTCGTGACGGCCTTACCGGCGGGATCGACGTACCCCTTCGCGAACTTCTCGCCGATTTCGTCGTCACCCCAGCACTGGCCCTCGGCCTCGACGATCCGCTTCAGGTTCTGCACCGCGGTGATCACCCGGTCCGAAACGTCGTTGTACCGGGGCTCGGTCGCCCGCAGAGCGGCCGGATCGACCTTGAACGCGCTCATCGCTCCCCCCGCAGGTAGCCGCGGTTGCGGTAGTAGTCGTCCTCGTCCTCGTCGTCGAACGCCCCCGGCTCCGACGAGCCCTGTTGCGCCGGTGCGCTTTCCGCCGGATCGGGCAGCAGCGTGTTCATCAGATCCTTGATGCTGGGCGCACCCGGGAGGATGTCGGAGAGGTCGGGCACGTCACCGGCGACCTCCTGGATGGGTGCCAGCGCCTGCTGCGACAACTCGCCGGCCCGGCGAGCCGCGGCCTGTGCGGCCTCGGCCATCGACCTGCCGAGTTTCTCCGGGGTCGACCGCTTGAACGCCTCGGGCTCCAGATGAACCTCCACCACCACGCCCGCGACATTGGCGACGACCCGGACCAGATTGTCCGCGGACCAGGCCTCGGCGGTCGTGGCGGCCAACCGCTCCTGTACGTCGGCGAGTTCGCGCTTCTGCTGTTCGAAGGTCGCCAGAAGGGAATCGACCTCCAGTCGCAACGCCTCGTTCCGCGCCCGCGCGGCCTCCTGCTCGGCGTCCGCCATCTGTCCACCCCTCCGTCGAAAACCAGCCGTCAACATATCCGACGCGGCCCGGCGACGATCGGTTCCCACCGTTCTCGTGCGCTCCCGGGCGACGGCCTTCTACTTGCGCAGGGCGCGGGCTACCTGCACGAGCTGCAAGGGCGAAACGTGTTCGGGCTCCGGCTCTTCGGTGGCTTCGGGGTCGACGGCCGAGGTGTGGGGGATGTCGGCTTCCGGGTCGGCGAAGGGCTGATATTTCTTGTCGCCCAGGAGTTGGTAGCTGAGGTAGCCGACCAGGAGGGCTCGGGTGATGCGTTCGGTCTTGGGTTCGTACTTGGCGGCGCCGAGCGCGGCGAGAGCGCGGCGGCCCTCGACGATGCCGTTGTGGGTGGCCTTGTCGACGGTGCGCAGCGACATCGGCCCGCCCCAGGCGGTGGCGAGGGCCTGCGCGGTGCAGTTGCCGGTGGAGATGTCGACACCGCCGGCGACGATGAGGGCCGGGGTGTCGATCCGGGCGGCCAGCGCTTCCGCGCTCGGGGCGGTGGGTGCCGGATAGAGGGCCGCCACGGCGCCGACCTTGCGCTGCGAGGCGGCGATGACGGCGGCGCCCGCGCCCATCCCGTGCCCTGCCAGGGCGAGCTTGTCCGGGTGCACGCTGATCGCGCCGGTGCCCAGCCGCACGCCCGCGCAGATGTCGAGCGTGGTCAGCAGGTCGGTGGCCAAATTCAGGTGCGAGGGCAGCGGGCCGCGTTCGGTGTCGGGTGCGGCGGCGACGAAACCCCAGGACGCGAGGTGTTCGAGCAGTCGGCGATAGTTGCCGGCGCCGGCGAGCCAGCCGTGTCCGAAGACGACCGCGGGCAGGTTGTGGCCCTCTTCGGGGGTGTACACCACGCCGGGCTGCCCGGCGATGCCGAGGTTGCCGCGCATCACCCGGTGCGGACCAGGGCTGGTCAGAATGCTCAGAAGCGATTTCACAGACACCGACACGGGGGTGAACTCTACCGAGAGTCGCCCGGAATGCGGCACTGTCACGAGCGGAGCGGCCCGGACACGCCCCCACCTGCTTCGATAGCAGGCCGATTCGCGTGTCCACGCGGCCCAAGTAGGCTGGGACACCATGTGCGGAATCGTTGGCTACGTCGGGTACCGGGACGCGCTCGGCGTCGTCGTGGACGCACTGCGCCGCATGGAGTACCGGGGCTACGACTCCGCGGGCGTGGCGATCCTGGACGGCGCGGGCACTATCGCGGTGGAGCGCAAGGCCGGTCGGCTGGCCAATCTGGAGGCCGAGCTGGCCGAGGCCGGTCCCGCCGCGTTCGCCGGTACGACCGGTATGGGACATACGCGGTGGGCCACGCACGGCGCGCCCACCGACCGCAATGCGCACCCTCACCGTGACCTCGCGGGCCGGGTCGCGGTCGTGCACAACGGCATCATCGAGAACTTCGCCCCGCTGCGGCGCGAACTCGAGGAGGCCGGGGTCGAACTGCGCAGCGATACCGACACCGAGGTCGCCGTGCACCTGGTTGCCCAGGCCTACGCGGCCGGACCCACGGCCGGTGATTTCGTCGGCAGTGCGCTGGCCGTCCTGCGCCGGCTCGAGGGCGCGTTCACACTGGTGTTCACGCATGCCGATCATCCGGGCACGATCGTGGCCGCGCGTCGCTCGACGCCGCTGGTGGTCGGTGTGGGCAAGGGGGAGATGTTCATCGCCTCGGATGTGACGGCGTTCATCGAGCACACGCGCGAAGCGGTCGAGCTCGGTCAGGACCAGGCCGTGGTGATCACCGCGGACAGCTATGTGGTCACCGACTTCGCCGGCGCCACCGAGGGCGCGCGGACCCGGCCGTTCACCATCGACTGGGATCTGGCCGCCGCCGAGAAGGGCGGCCACGACTACTTCATGCTCAAGGAGATCGAGGAGCAGCCCGCCGGGGTGGCCGAGACGCTGATGGGCCATTTCGACAACGGCCGCATCGTGCTGGACGAGCAGCGCCTCGCCGATCAGGAACTTCGCGAATTCGACAAGGTGTTCGTGGTGGCCTGCGGCAGTTCGTATCACGCCGGACTGCTGGCCAAGTACGCGATTGAACATTGGACCCGGGTTCCGGTCGAGGTGGAGCTGGCCAGTGAATTCCGCTACCGCGACCCGGTCCTCGACCGGTCCACGCTGGTCGTCGCGATCTCGCAGTCCGGTGAGACGGCCGACACGCTGGAGGCGGTGCGTCACGCCAAGGAGCAGAAGGCGCGTGTGCTCGCCATCTGCAACACCAACGGCGCGCAGATTCCGCGTGAATCCGATGCCGTGGTCTACACCCGCACCGGCCCGGAGATCGGGGTCGCCTCGACCAAGGCCTTCCTCGCCCAGATCACCGCGAATTACCTTGTGGGCCTTGCCCTCGCGCAGGCGCGCGGCACCAAGTATCCGGACGAGGTGGCTCGCGAATTCGGTGAACTGGAGGCCATGCCGAAGCTGGTGGAGCGGGTGCTCGAGACCGCGCCGCAGGTGCGCGAGATCGCCCGCCGGTTCGCGCATCAGTCGACGGTGCTGTTCCTCGGCCGCCACGTCGGCTATCCGGTCGCGCTGGAGGGTGCGCTCAAACTCAAAGAGCTCGCCTATATGCACGCCGAGGGTTTCGCCGCCGGTGAGCTCAAGCACGGCCCGATCGCGCTGATCGAGGAGGGTCTGCCGGTGATCGTGGTGATGCCTTCCCCGAAGGGACGCGCGGTGCTGCATTCGAAGCTGCTCAGCAACATCCGGGAGATCCAGGCCCGCGGTGCCCGCACCATCGTGATCGCGGAGGAGGGCGACGATACGGTCCGCCCGTTCGCCGATCATCTGATCGAGATCCCGGCCGCCCCGACCCTCTTCCAGCCGCTGCTGTCGACCGTGCCGCTGCAGATCTTCGCCGCCGAGGTGGCGCAGACCCGCGGCTACGACATCGACAAACCACGCAACCTCGCGAAGTCGGTCACCGTCGAATAGCGGCGGGCGCGCCGGTCAATCTCCCACTGCCACAAGCTCTTCGGGTGCCGTGCTGGAGCGTGTCGTGCGACGTTCCAGTGCGCCCGACCAGACGGCCGAGCCGAGTGCGCTCGTAGCCAGGACCACGCCGACCCAGCTGGAGCTCGTGTAACCGAAACCCGCGGCGATGACCGATCCGCCGAGCCATGCGGCGAGCGCGTTGCCCAGATTGAAGGCCCCGATATTCAGCGCGGAGGCCAGCGTCGGCGCCGCGGCGGCCTGATCGAGGACCCGCTTCTGCAGCGGCGGCACGGTGGCGAAGCCCAGCGCTCCGATCAGGACGACGGTGATCGCCGCCGCGACCTTGTTGTGCGCGGTGAGCGTGAACAGGGCCAGGACGACGGCCAGCGCCGCCAGCGTGATGTAGAGCATCGGCAGCAGATGGCGATCGGCGTAACGGCCGCCGACCAGATTGCCGATCAGGAATCCGAGGCCGAACAACACCATGATCCAGGTGACCGAGGTTTCGGCGAATCCGGTGACCTCGGTCATCATCGGCGCGAGGTAGGTGATGGCGGCGAAGACACCGCCGAAGCCGAGCACGGTCATCGCCATCGCGAGCAGTACCTGCGGATTGCGCAGGACCGCCAGCTCCCGGGTGAACCGGGCGTCGCGCGGTGCCGGCCGATCGGGCACCAGCGCCAGCACTCCGGCGAAGGCGAGCGTGCCGACGGCGGCGACCAGCGCGAAGGCGAGCCGCCAACCGAAATGCTGACCCAGCAGGGTGCTCAGCGGAACACCGACCACGGTCGCGACCGTGAGCCCGGTGAACATCATGGCGATCGCACCGGCGCGGCGGTCCGGGGCGACGAGCGATCCGGCGACCACCGCCCCGATGCCGAAGAAGGCTCCGTGCGCCAGTGAGGCGATGATGCGGCCGGTCAGCATCAGGCCGAAAGTCGGTGCGGCAGCGGACAATGCGTTGCCGGCGATCAACAGCAGCAGGCTGATCAGCAGCATGCGCTTGCGGGATACACGCGTGCCGAGTCCGGTCATCACCGGCGCACCGACGAGCACGCCGAGGGCGTAGCCGGTGACCAGCCAACCGGCGGTCGGGATCGATACCGCGTAACTGTCCGCGACCCCGGGCAGCAATCCGACCACGATGAATTCGGTTGTCCCGATGGCGAATGCGCCGAGGGTGAGGGCGAGAAGTGCGAGTGGCATGGGTGCAGGCCTCCACACGGTGTTGTAGACGGGCGTTACAGGCGTCGACAATAATTGCATACGCGTGTTAATTGCAAGCGCTTGCTATTGCGGGAGCGCGTTATCCTGGGGACGGCGACGACATGAGGAGGGCCGATGACCGCGGAAGCCGCGCTGACCGGATTGGCGGATGGCTGGTATGCGCTCTCGGTGCTGCACGACCGGATCGAGGCACGGATCGAACGCGCCCTGCAGGCCGGCCACGAGCTCAGCGTGCGCGAATACTCACTTCTCACCGTGCTCAGCCGCCAACACGACGGGCCCGGTGGCCATCTGCGGATGAACCAGGTCGCCGACTCGGTGGCGCTGAGTCAGAGCGCGACCACGCGGCTGGTGACCCGGCTCGAGGACCGCGGTCTCCTGCAGCGTTATCTGTGCCCGGACGACCGCCGGGGCATCTATACCGACGTCACCCCCGCTGGTCTTGCCCTCCTCGAACAGGCGCGGCCCACCAACGACGCCGCCCTGTCGCAGGCGCTCCGCGAGGCCGCGGCCGATCCCGAACTGGCCCCACTGGTGACGGCCGTGGAGGCGTTGAACCGCCGCGAGATGCGGGTAGGAGACGGCGTCGCGACTACCGCACCGTGACGGTGCCGCGCATTTCGGGATGCAGCGGGCACAGGTAGCGGTAGACGCCGGGCACGGCGAAGGTATGGCTCCACTCGCCGCCGGTGAAAATCGGGCTGTTGATGCCCATCGCCGCATCGCCGATGCCCTGCACGGCATGCGGCACCTTGTCGGAGAACTTCCAGGTGACGGTGTCGCCCGCCTGGACCGTGACGGCGTCGGGGGAGAACTTCATATCCTCGACGCGCACGGTGACCGAGGCCGGTTGGGCCACGGTCGGCGAGGCAGCCGCGGTACCCGGCGGCGTGGCCGCGGTCGTGGTCGTGGGAGTGGATGTCGTTGTGTTCGAACCACATCCGGCGATCAGCACGGCAGCCACCAGCGCTCCGGCGATCGGGAGGAGACGCGCTGCGCGGCTGCGTACGGTGCTGTGGGCCATGATCACGAGCCTAGTCCGAATGGTGGCATCCGGTTCGCGGCACCCGCGTGCGATCCGGCCGCGTCGCACCGGCGGCGGAGCCGCGGGCATGCGGGAACCGAAGATCCCGGGCGTAATCTGCTGGAGGTTCCGATTCGAGCGCGATCCCTGTGCGATCCCTACGAGGAGGCGAATGATGGCACCGGCCCTGCGGGGATATTTCACCGTCGACGAGGTGCGAGCTGCCGAAGCCGAACTGTTCGAGCGGGTCGCCGCGGGGGTGCCGATGCGCCGTGCCGCGTACGGATTGGCGAATGTGGTTGCGGCCGAACTGCGGGAACGGACCGGCGGCGTCGCCGGGCGGTCCGTGACACTGCTCGTCGGATCGGGGGACAACGGCGGCGATGCGCTCTGGGCGGGCGCGGCGCTGCGCCGGCGCGGGGCGGCGGTGACGGCCGTGCTGTTGTCGCCCGAGCGAGCGCATGCGGAAGGACTCGCCGCGCTGCGCCGGGCGGGCGGGCGGATTCGTGAGGCCGGGGCGGGATCGGCCGCCGAACTGCTCGGCACGCCGGACCTGGTGGTCGACGGCATCATCGGAATCTCCGGCCGGGGTGCGCTGCGACCCCGGGCCGCCGAGTTGGTAGCGGCGATCGAGGCACCGATCGTCGCCGTCGACCTGCCGAGCGGTGTCGATCCGAATACCGGTGCAGTGGACGGCCCGGCGGTACGGGCCGCGGTGACGGTCACCTTCGGTTCCTACAAACCGGTGCACGCGCTGGCCGCGCCGTGGTGTGGGCGAATTCAGCTGGTTCCCATCGGTTTACGCCTGCCCGAGCCGCAGCTGGCCGCGTTGGAGCCGGTGTCGATCGGTCGCGACTGGCCGGTGCCCGGACCGCGCGACGACAAATACACGCAGGGTGTCACCGGCATCCACGCCGGCAGCGACACCTATCCCGGTGCCGCGGTGTTGTGCACCGGCGCCGCGGTGGCCGCCACCTCCGGCATGGTCCGCTACGCCGGAACCGCAGCCGCACAGGTTCTCGCGCAATTCCCGGAAGTCATTGCGGCCGAGAGTATTTCCGGAACCGGGCGGGTGCAGTCCTGGGTGTTCGGGCCGGGGGCGGGTACCGACGACGCCGCGCGCGAGCGTCTGTCGGAGGTCCTGGCCACCGATCTGCCCGTGGTGGTCGACGCCGACGGGTTGACCCTGCTGGCCGCCACGCCGGAGCTGGTCACCGGTCGCGGCGCACCGACCGTATTGACACCGCACGCAGGCGAATTCGCGCGTCTGACCGGCCATGAACTCGGCCCCGACCGGGTGGCGGCGGTGCGTGAACTCGCCGAGAAGTGGCAGGTCACGGTCCTGCTGAAGGGGCGGTCCACGCTGGTCGCCACCCCCGGCGAGCCGACGCTGGTCAACGAGGCGGGTGGTTCCTGGGCGGCCACCGCGGGCGCCGGGGACGTACTGTCCGGCGTCATCGGCGCACTGCTGGCGGCGGGACGGGTCCCGGGGTGGGCGGCGGCGGCCGCCGCGCGTGTCCACGCCCTCGCCGCGAATCTCGCCGCCCATGCCGACAGTGATGCGGCAGCGCCTATTTCGTCTACTCCGCTGCTGCATCACCTACGAGCCGCGGTGCGGACCCTGCGTAGTCTCGTCGATGCCGCGGACGGACTGCCGGCCGATTCGTTCTGACCGCGCCATCTTCGCCGCGGCGGAACCACGGTGGACGGCCGGGTGCCGGGACCGAAGCGCCGGCAGCCCGTCCTCCCGGTACGTGCCCGGTCAGTCGCCCTGGGCGGCCAGCGTGACCGACTCCCATTCGCGCCAGGTCGACAGTCGCGACTCGTAGTCGGCGGTCGCGATCTGCAGCGGTGCGGTCCCCAGGAACAGCCGCAAGGGCGGCTTGTCGGCGTCGACCACGGCCAGGATCGCCGCCCGCGTAGCCGTCGGCTCGCCGGGCTGCTGGGCCGAACGGGTCCGAGTGCGCGCGGCCCGCACCTCGTCGTAGGCGGGGTTTTCCGTGCTGTGCACCGACGACGGGCCGGCCCAATCGGTGCTGAACCCGCCCGGCTCGATCAATGTGACGTGGATGCCGAAACCGTCGACCTCCTGCGCCAGCGACTGCGAGAACCCCTCGAGCGCCCACTTCGACGCGTGATAGGCGCCCAGATTCGGGAAGGCGCTGATCCCGCCGATGCTCGACACCTGGATGATGTGGCCGCTGCCCTGCTCGCGCAGAACCGGCAGCGCCGCCTGGGTGACCCACAGCGCCCCGAAGACGTTGGTCTCGAGCTGAGCGCGGATCTCCTCTTCGGTCAGTTCCTCGATCATGCCGAAGTGCCCGTACCCGGCGTTGTTGACCACGACGTCCAGGCGGCCGAACCGCTCGGCGGCCTCCGCAACCGCCGCGAAGTCGCCCGCGCGGTCGGTGACGTCGAGTTGCAGCGGCAGGAAGGTGTCGGGGTAGGCGGCGACGATGTCGTCGAGTGTCTCCAGCTTGCGCGCGGTTCCGGCGACCCGGTCGCCGCGCTCGAGGGCCGCCAGAGCCCATTCGCGGCCGAATCCGCGCGAGACGCCGGTGATGAACCAAACCTTGCTCATGAAACCCCTCTGGTCGATGGGTGGTGGCGGGCGCCGTGTGCCCGCGTGAACCACGCTAATGAGCTGGAGTGCACTCCAAGCAAGGGTTGATTTCGGCTCGATCCGATATCACCCGGGCGCGCCGGGTGGGCGCGACGCGCCGCGTGGCAGGATCGGTAGCCGTGAGTAGCGCTGATCCGCAGGTGGAGACCGTCGTCGATCTGGATGCCATCGCACACAACGTGCGGATACTGCGCGAACACGCGGGCGATGCCGCGGTGATGGTGGTGGTGAAGGCCGACGCCTACAACCACGGAGCGGTGCAGGTCGGCCGGGCGGCACTGGCCGCGGGCGCGGCCGAACTCGGCGTGACCACCATTCCCGAGGCGCTGGAGTTGCGCGCGGCCGGTATCACCGCGCCCATCCTCAGCTGGCTCAACACCTCCGACGCGGATTACGCCGCCGCGATCGCCGCCGATATCGAGATCGGAGTCTCCTCGACCGCCCACCTGCGGGCGGTGGAGCGCGCGGCGCGGGCGAGCGGAACCACCGCGACCGTCACGCTGAAGCTCGATACCGGCCTGAACCGCAACGGTGTCTCCTCCACGGAGTATCCGCACGTGCTGACCCTGCTGCAGGAGCTGGTCGCCGAGCGCGTGGTGCATCTGCGGGCGATGTTCTCCCACCTTGCCCACGCCGATCAGCCGCAGCATCCGGTCATCGACGCGCAGCGGGACAGATTCGTCGAGGCCATCGCTCTCGCCAAGGACTACGGGCTGCAGCCCGAGGTGGTGCACCTGGCCAACTCCGCGGCCACGCTCACCCGGCCCGATCTGGCGTTCGACATGGTGCGGCCCGGTATCGCCGTCTACGGCCTGAGTCCGATTCCGGAGATCTCCGACTTCGGCCTGCGCCCGGCCATGACCTTCCGGGCCCGGGTCGCCTTGGTCAAACGGGTGGCGCAGGGCGAGGGCGTGTCCTACGGGCACGAGTGGATCGCGCCGCACGACACCACGGTGGCACTGATTCCGGCCGGTTACGCCGACGGCGTGCCGCGCGGCCTGGGCGGTCGGATCGCGCTGCGGATCGGGGATGCGGAGTATCCGAACATCGGCCGGGTGTGCATGGATCAGCTGGTCGTGGATCTGGGCGAGAACCGGCAGGGAGTGCAGGAGGGGGATCGCGCGGTGCTGTTCGGCGGGGCCCCGGGTGATCCGCACGCCCAGCGGTGGGCGGAACTGATGAACACCATCCACTACGAGATCGTGTGTTCCCCCCGCGGCCGTGTCGTGCGAGGCTATACCGGACAGGCAGGGGTGGTGTGATGGAACCCGAACGGGCACATCAGTTTCGGAGCGCGCGCCGGTTACGGTCCACACTGCTGCGTGGCGGGGTGGCGTCGGCGAGTGTGCTGGGCGCGCTGGCCGGTGCGCAGGCCCTGCGGCGAATGGGCGCCGCCGTCGCCTGGCCGGCTCGCAGGGACGACCTGCGCGACGAGGATTTCACCTTGCTGGACCGCGATCCCGCGCGCCGGGTGGTGGCCGACGACGGCGTACCGCTGGCCGCGCGCGTCGTCGGCGCCGAGAACCCGGCTGCCACCGTCGTTTTCGTGCACGGATTCTGTAACAGCATGCACTCGTTCCACTTTCAGCGCCGTGATCTCGCGAGGCAGTGGGGCGCGCAGGTCCGCATGGTGTTCTTCGATCTGCGCGGGCACGGCAGTTCCGGCACGTCGAGCACTGCGAATTGCACGGTTCCACAGCTGGGACGCGACCTGCTGCGGGTGATCGAGGATTGTGCGCCCGACGGCCCGCTGGTGCTGGTGGGGCATTCCATGGGTGGGATGGCGATTCTCGCGGCGGCCGCGCGGAATCCGCAATTGTTCGAGCGCCGCGTGCTGGCCTCCGCACTGCTGTCCACCACCGCGGCCGGGGTGACCCGCGCCGGTGCGGCACAGCTGTTGCGCAGTCCGGCGATCGACGGGTTCCGGGTGCTCGCCCACACCTCCCCGGCGCTGGTGCAGGCGGGACGGGTCACGGCCCGTCAGCTGATCACCCCGGTCCTGCACGTCAGTTCGTTCCACGGCGACGTCAGTCCCACGCTGTCGCGATTCACCACCTCGATGATCGATCGCACACCGGTCGAGACCATCGTGAAATTTCTCGAAGCCCTGCAGGTGCACGACGAATCGGCGGCGCTACCGGTGCTCGCGCCGCAGCCGGCGCTGGTCGTCGGCGGCGACCACGACCTGATCATCCCGTTCCGCAATTCGCGGGAACTCGCCGCCCGGCTGCCGGACGCCGATCTGATCCGGGTCACCGACGCCGCGCATATGGTGCATCTGCAATATCCCGAGCTGATCAATGCCGCGCTGGATCGATTGCTGTTGCGCACGGGCGTATTCGGCGGCGCGTCCGTCGACTACGGCGCGGGGCGGGAGGCGAGCAATGGCTGAGCATCGCGAGCAAGCCCCGGAAGCACAGGGCGAGGCCGAGAGCCGCGAACTGCCCACGGTCGCCGATACCGAGGCGCTGGGCCGGGAGCTGGCCGCCGAGCTGCGGCCCGGCGATCTGGTGGTGCTCGACGGCCCGCTGGGCGCGGGGAAGACCGCGCTTACCCGGGGGATCGCGGCCGGGCTCGGGGTCGAGGGACGGGTCAGCTCACCGACCTTCATCATCGCGCGGCAGCATCGCGCGGGCGCGGCGCCGGGATCGATACCGCTGGTGCATGTCGACGCCTACCGGCTGGGCGGTGACCTCGACGAGCTCGACGCCCTGGATCTCGATGCCGATCTGCACGAAGCGGTGGTGGTCGTCGAGTGGGGCCTCGGTGTCGTCGAACATCTCGCGGACCGTCATCTGCGGGTGCGGTTGCATCGGGAAGCGGAATCGGAGACCCGCACCGCCACCTGGGAGTGGGTCGGGCAGTACTGATCGGTTGTGATGCTCGCCACCGATGCGCCGCGGGCGAATACGCGGCAGCGCGGAATCCGGCCCGGCCGCCGGGCCCCGATCGCGGACCTCCGCACCGGCACCCCGGCAGTTGTTGCGGCACTTGGTCGTTGACGAGCGCCACGCGGTCGCCTCGTCACGACGTGCGCACATCCGGCCGGCAGCGGTTTGCCCCGCGGTTGCGACATGCGAATACGCCGACGGCGCTGATGGCATACAGGAGGTGACCAACCGGTATCGTTGAGGCAATCATGCTTGTACTTGCTGTCGACACCGCGACGCCTGCCGTTACAGCAGGACTGGTGGAACTGGAGCAGGCCGCCACACAGCCGCAGGTCCGCACTCTCGCCTCCCGGGTGACCGTGGACGCGCGCGCCCACAACGAGGTGCTCACCCCGCAGATTCTGGCCTGCCTCGAGGAGGCCGACCGCACGCGCACCGATATCGGGGCGGTCGTGGTGGGTATCGGCCCCGGCCCGTTCACCGGCCTGCGGGTGGGAATGGCGACCGCCGCCGCCTTCGGTGACGCCCTGGGCCTGCCGGTGCACGGCGTCTGCAGTCTCGACGCCATCGCCGCGGAGGCATGGCCCGAGGTGCCGGCCGGTCAGGACGAGATCTCGGGCGCCGAACTGCTCGTGGTGACCGACGCCCGCCGCCGCGAGGTGTACTGGGCGCGGTATCGCCGCGGCGGCCGCGTCGACGGTCCCGGTGTGTGCAAACCGGTCGATCTGGATTCCGGGGACGCGACCGCGATCGCCGGATCACCCTCGCACGTGGACTTTTTCGATCTTCCGGTGCTGCCGGTGGAGACCCCGTCGGCGGCGGGGCTGGTGCGGTGTGCCGCCCACGACATCCTCGCGCGCGCGACGCCGCAGCCGCTGGTCCCGCTGTATCTGCGCCGTCCCGATGCGGTCGAACGCAGCTATCAGGCGGTGCGATGAGTACCGAATCCTCGCCGGTGGTCCATATCGAACCGATGGGCCCGGCCGATATCGCGCGCTGCGTGGAATTGGAACTGCTGCTGTTCCCGGAGGACGATCCCTGGCAGGACGTGGCCTTCCGCTCGGAGCTGGCCGGTTCGCACAATCGCTATCTGGTGGCGCGTGACGACGCGGGGCGCATGCTCGGGTACGCGGGCATCGCGCTGCTGGGCACGCCCGACCATCCCGAGGCCGAGATTCACACCATCGGTGTCGATCCGGATGTGCACCGCGGCGGCATCGGGACCGCCCTGTTGCGCGCGTTGCTGGCCGAGGCCGGCCGGCGCGGTGGGCCCGTCTTCCTCGAGGTGCGCACCGACAATGCCCCGGCCATCGCGCTCTACGAGAAGCACGGCTTCCACATCATCGGCCTGCGCAAGAGCTACTACCAGCCCAGCGGCGCCGACGCGTTCACCATGCGCCGCCCGGCGATGACCGGATTCCCGCACCCGGGCGTCGAGCGCGCCCACGACTCCGAGGTCCTGTCATGATCGTCCTGGGTGTCGAAAGTTCCTGTGACGAAACCGGTGTCGGCATCGTGCGCCGCCATCCGGACGGCACCTGCGAGCTACTCGCCGACGAGGTCGCCTCCAGCGTCGACCAGCACGCGCGGTTCGGTGGCGTGGTTCCCGAGATCGCCTCGCGTGCTCATCTCGAGGCCATCGTGCCCGCCATGCGGCGTGCGCTGTCGACGGCCGGCATCGCCAAGCCGGATGCGCTGGCGGTCACCATCGGACCGGGCCTGGCCGGTGCGCTGCTGGTGGGCGTGGCGGCCGCGAAAGCCTATGCGGCGGCCTGGGATATTCCCCTGTACGCGTTGAACCATCTCGGCGGGCACGTCGCCGTCGACACTCTCGAACACGGACCGATGCCGCCGTGCGTGGCCCTGCTGGTCTCCGGCGGGCACACCCATCTGCTGCACGTGACCGATCTGGCCGAGCCGATCGTCGAACTCGGCAGCACCGTCGACGATGCCGCCGGCGAGGCGTTCGACAAGGTGGCGCGGCTGTTGGACCTCGGCTTCCCGGGCGGTCCGGCGCTCGATGCCGCTGCGGTCCACGGTGATCCGGCCGCGATCGCATTCCCGCGCGGGATGACCGGGCCGCGTGATCCGCGCTACGACTTCTCCTTCTCCGGTCTCAAGACCGCCGTCGCCCGTTACGTCGAGGCGGCCCAGCGCAACGGGACCGAACTGCCGATCCCCGATATCGCGGCCTCGTTCCAGGAGGCGGTGGCCGATGTGCTGACCATGAAGGCCGTGCGCGCGGCGCAGGATGTCGGTGTGGACACGCTCGTGCTCGGTGGCGGCGCGACCGCCAACTCCCGGATCCGGTCGATGGCCGAAGAGCGGTGCGCGGCCGCCGGTCTGACCCTGCGGGTGCCGAAGCCGCGCTTGTGTACCGACAACGGCGTCATGATCGCCACCCTGGGTGCCCACGTGATCGCGGGCGGCGCCGAACCGTCTCCGTTGACGGTCGCGACCGATCCGGGTCTTTCGGTGTCCACCAGCCAGATTCGCTGAGGCCGTCCCGAAAAGGATTCCGCCGGCTCAGTTCTGGGGCTGCACGGTCGTGCTGGGCGCTGTCGGCTGCCCGGAGGGAGTGTATTCACCCGGCTCGGCGGATTGGGCCGGGTCCGTCTCCGCAGACCCGGAACTCGAGTGCGGCGGTACCGGAATTCGGGTACTGCCCGGCTTGGTCGGCGCGGCCCCCGGAGTAGGACTGTCCGGTGTGGTCGTCTCGGGCGTAACCGGTTGCGGCGTGGTGGTTCCCAGCAGCGGGCCGAGCAGATGCGGCAGGTTGGGCAACGGGATCTGCGGCAGATTCGGATCCGGCCGCAGGACCGGCGCACTGGTCGTCGGCGTGATCGGCGGCACCTGATCGGCATGGGTGGTCGGCACCGAGCTGCCCGGCGATGTGCCGGGTGCCGAACTGCCGGGCTGGGTGGAGCTCGTCGGCGGACGCTCGGTCCGGCTCTGCCCGGTGCCGTCCGTCGATGTACCCGTGGGCATCGGGGACGACGTGGGCGACGTGGTCAGCTGAGTACCGGTCGTCCCCGCCGGGGTCACATCCTGGTGGGCCGTCGGCACGAGTTCCTTGACGCCGTAGCCGACCACGAGACCGACCACCACGACCGCACCGACGAGGGTGCCGATCAGTTTGGTGAAGGTTCCGGCCGATCCGTCGCTACCGAGCGCGATCGGGGAGAAGGTCGAGGGCTGGGCCGAATCGGCCACCAGCGCCGCGCCTTTCGCGGTCACCGCCTCCGGCTCCGGAACCGAGACCACCGGAATGTCGAGCAGTGCGTCGAGTCCCTCGACCAGCGAGGCGATATTGGCGCCGCCGCCGATGATCGCCACTGCCTCCGGGGATTTCGGCGCTCGTGCGAAGACCGCGCGGGCGTAGTCGGCCGCTTCGTGCAGCAGATCGGCGATCAGTTCACCGAAATCGGCGCGGGTCAGCTTCAGCGGCTGCCCGGCGACGTGATCGATGGTCACCGCCGGGGCGATGGACAGATGCTCCTTGGCGGCCCGGCTGCGGTTGATCAGCATGGTCCGGTTGGGCCGGGTGCCCCTGCGGGCGAAATGGCAGTCCAGCAGATGGTGATAGATCAGCTCGTCCACCGCGGCGCCACTGATCGTCTCGGTGCGCTCCGAACGCAGCACGGTGTCGTCGGCCAGATCGGCCACGGTGACCGTCGTACCGGAGGCGCCGAGGTCGATCACGGCCACCGTCTCGTAGCGGTCGAGGAGGCCGGTCTCGCGCAAATAGGTGAGTGCCGCAGTACTTTCGGGGATGAGCTGCACATCCCGGCGCTGCTTGCCGATCGCGGCGCGAATCGCCATCGCCTGCTCACGATCGCGGTAGGCGACCGCGATGGCCCCGGCCGGGACGGGCTGCGTCTGGGGCGCCGAGGCGCCGGGCGTGTGCGTGCCGACCCGGTGCAGGTAGTCGCGGGGCATCTGCGTGGTCATCAGCTCGATCGACGAGGCGACCAGATCACCCGGATCGGAATGTGCCACATCCGCCGACACGACGCGGTAGTCGAAGCTCTGGGCGCCGTTGGGCGTGGTGGTGACGACGGCCGAGCAGACGACCTCGTTCCCGGCGGAGATACCGAGGGATGTTCGCATGTTCACCTCCCTTCTCGAGCTGGTCGAGCGGACGGCCTTGGTGGAACCGACCATCTCGAACGGACATCACGGGCATCCGCTGTGCGGCGAATACTCCGCGCGCGGATCGGGGCGGGTCTTCCTCCGTCGGGGGCGGTCCGGTGAGGCGCCATTCCGTCAGGCTTTCGGTCCCATCAGGTGCGATCCGTTTTCAGGGTCGGGACCGGCCGTCGATCACGTGCGGTCTTGTTCTCGTCTCAGGTGTGCGCGAGGTTGTCGCGCGAATGGGTGAAGCAGTGGTACTCAACGGATCGCGTGACGGTTACGGCCGATGGACGCGCCGTAACGACACAACTGTCGTACGGCATGACCGATCACGGAACCGTCTTACATACTGTCACAATCCGTTATCCGAACGTTACAGATTTTTCGGAGCAATTGCCACGCCCTCGGGCGTGTCGCGATGTCAGCACTGCCCACCCTTGAGCGCTGGCACTCTCGTGTATAGAGTGCTAGTCGGCACTGGTTGTGCTCAGGTGCCAGCTCGACTTTGGGCAAGGGTCCCGGCACCCGCGACGACGGGGCTGTGCGCAGGGTCGGCACGGCGGTAGTGGTAAGGCTCCACGAACGCCGCAGCAACACCGTGACCAAACCGTGAGTCCGGGGAACAGCCCCGGACGACCGAATCCCCTGAAAGTGGAGGGCTCAACGTGGCGAGCGTGAACATCAAGCCGCTCGAGGACAAGATCCTCGTCCAGGCCAACGAGGCCGAGACGACGACCGCCTCCGGCCTGGTCATCCCCGACACGGCGAAGGAGAAGCCCCAGGAGGGCACCGTCGTCGCCGTAGGACCCGGCCGGTGGGACGAGGACGGCGAGAAGCGCATTCCGCTGGATGTCAAGGAAGGCGACGTCGTCATCTACAGCAAGTACGGCGGCACCGAGATCAAGTACAACGGCGAGGAGTACCTGATCCTGTCGGCGCGCGACCTGCTGGCCGTCGTCGACAAGTGATGACCGACCGATGACCCACGCGGCCGTCGCGATCCGGATCGCACCGTAACGATCACTGCCCCGGTGTCCCACGCATGGGCGCCGGGGCAGTGATCGTTGTGGCCGGGATCGTCCAGGTCGCTGCTCCAGGCCGCGGGTCGTCGCAGGCCCGTCCACCACTCCCACCCCAAGGACATCTCAACCATGGCAAAGCAGATCGAGTTCGACGAGAAGGCTCGTCGGGCAATGGAACGCGGCGTCGACAAGCTGGCCGACGCCGTCAAGGTCACCCTCGGCCCGCGCGGCCGGCACGTGGTGCTGGCCAAGGCGTTCGGCGGCCCCACCGTCACCAACGACGGCGTCACCATCGCGCGCGACATCGACCTCGAGGATCCGTTCGAGAACCTCGGCGCGCAGCTGGTCAAGAGCGTCGCCACCAAGACCAACGACGTCGCCGGCGACGGCACCACCACCGCCACCGTGCTGGCCCAGGCCCTCATCAAGGGCGGCCTCAAGAACCTCGCCGCCGGCGCCAACCCGATCGGCCTCGGCGCCGGCATGAGCAAGGCCGCCGACGTCGTGTCGGAGGCGCTGCTGGCCGCCGCGAAGCCGGTCTCCGGCGAGAAGGCCATCGCCCAGGTCGCCACCGTCTCCTCACGCGACGAGGAAATCGGCGAAATGGTCGGCAAGGCCCTGACCACCGTCGGCAAGGACGGCGTCGTCACCGTCGAGGAATCCTCCACGGTCAGCACCGACCTGGAGATCACCGAGGGCGTGCAGTTCGACAAGGGCTACCTGTCGGGCTACTTCGTCACCGACCCCGACAAGCAGGAAGCCGTCCTCGAGGACGTCCAGGTGCTGCTGCACCGGGAGAAGATCAGCTCGCTGCCCGACTTCCTGCCGCTGCTCGAAAAGATCGCCGAATCCGGCAAGCCGGTGCTGATCATCGCCGAGGACATCGAGGGCGAGGCGCTGTCCACCCTGGTCGTCAACGCCATCCGCAAGACCCTCAAGGTCGTCGCGGTCAAGGCGCCGTTCTTCGGTGACCGGCGCAAGGCGTTCCTCGACGACCTGGCCGTCGTCACCGGTGGCACCGTGATCAACCCCGACCTGGGCATCAGCCTGCGCGAGGCCGGTCTGGACCTGCTCGGCCACGCCCGCCGCGTGGTCGTCACCAAGGACGAGACCACCATCGTCGACGGCGCCGGCACCCAGGAGGCCATCGACGCCCGCGTCGCGCAGCTGCGCGGCGAGATCGAGGCCACCGACTCCGACTGGGACCGCGAGAAGCTGGAGGAGCGGCTGGCCAAGCTGTCCGGCGGCGTCGCGGTCATCAAGGTCGGTGCGGCCACCGAAACCGCGCTCAAGGAGCGCAAGTACCGGGTCGAGGACGCGGTCAGCGCGGCCAAGGCCGCGGTCGAGGAGGGCATCGTCGCCGGTGGCGGTACCGCGCTGGTGCAAGCGGCGACCAAGCTGATCGAACTGCGCGACTCGCTGACCGGTGACCAGGCCATCGGCGTCGAGGTCGTGCGGCAGGCGCTGCGGGCGCCGCTGTACTGGATCGCCACCAACGCCGGTATCGACGGCGCGGTCGTGGTCAGCAAGGTCAGCGAGGGCAAGGACGGCTTCAACGCCGCCACCCTGACCTACGGCGACCTGATCACCGACGGCGTCGTCGACCCGGTCAAGGTCACCCGCTCCGCGGTCCTCAACGCCACCTCCGTGGCGCGCATGGTGCTCACCACCGAGAGCGCCGTGGTCGACAAGCCGGCCGAGGACGAGGCCGACAACCACCACGGCCACGCGCACTGAGTTATCGAAGCGGGCGGCGGGGCTGTGTCGAATTCGCGGCTCCGCCGCGGTGGCCCCCTAGAGCTCGTCGATCGGCACCCGGTGCTTGCTCCTTCGTCGCGTACGCAACGGGCACCGATCGACGAGCCGGGCCGCAACCCGTTGGGGTTGGGTCGGGCCGCAACCCGGTGAGATCGGGTCGGGCCGCAACCCGGTGAGATCGGGTCGGGCCTGAGTCTCGGTGACGGGAGCCTTGTGACCGCAACGGCCCGTTCACGTTCGAAACGTGAACGGGCCGTTGCCGTTTTCGTGAGGGGGCTGCGAGCGGATACTCGCTGGAGCGTTTGCGCCTACCTCGAGGCTCGGTTGAGGCCGGAGCTCAGTTGAGAGAGGTGGGACCGGCTTCCTCACCGTTGCGGTGCGCGGGGGGACGAATGTGTCGTGCGGCGGGGGCGTGATCGTCGGCGATCGCGGCCAGGAGCCGGGTGCGGAGGGTGGCGGGTGGCTGGACGGCCGACGCCGAGGCGAACAGGGTAAGAGCTTCTCTGGTCAGTTGCACTTCCGTGTCGAAGTCCGCGCGCAGTACGGGGTCGCCGGAGTCGAACAGCTCCTGCACCGCGCGCTGGTCCTCGTCGCCGATCGATCCGAGCGCGACCGTATGCGCGAGATCGATCTGGCTCTCGTTCATCTCACGTCACTCCCAAACTCTTTTTCAGTCGTGTCAATCCGTCCCGAATCCGGGACTTGACGGTCGGTAACCCTACTCCGAGGTAGGCAGCCACCTCGGCATACGTCCGGCCGCCGAAATACGCCAGCGAGATGGCCTCGCGCTGGGTTTCGGTGAGGGTGGCGAGGCTCTCGCGTACGGCCTGCTGTTCGAGTCGGCGGCCGACTTCCTCGGTGACCTCGTCGAATTCGTGGCCGAGGGTCGCGGTGCCGTAGGTGACCTCACGCTGGGCGTGCGCCTGTTCGGCTCGGACGCGGTCGACGGCGCGCCGATGCGCGAGCGTCATCAGCCAGGTCACCGCCGAACCCTTGGCCGGGTCGAAATTGGCTGCGGTGCGCCAGATCTGGAGGTAGACCTCCTGGGTCGTCTCCTCCGCGTAACCGGAATCGTGGAGGACACGCAGCACCAGTCCGAATACCCGGGCGCACGTGCGGTCGTACAGCTCGGCGAATGCTTGCTGATCGGACCGGCCGCAGCGCACCAGAAGTGCCGCCAGCTCGATACTTTCGCTTGCGCGTGCCGTGATCGCAGAGTCCACACTCGGTGTGGCCACCCGACCGTCCCCGATGGATCCTTGGAACGAGTCGTCCTCTGCGGCCGGCGGCCGCGTTGTCACAACGCTCCATTCTGTGTCATCGGTCACTACCGTAGCGCGTCGCTATGACCTCCTTTCAGGTGGGGTGCGTCGGGCAACGCACCTGTGGCCCAGCGGATTTCGCGCGTAAGACGACACGCCGAGGAGTGTGCGGAGACACGCCGTGACACGCCGATGACTTTCGCGAAACGCTGGGGCTTGGGTGCGGCCGTTGGTCAACATGCGGCAGGCGAATCGGCGGTGGCCGAGAACCTGCGCCTGTACCGGTGTCGCCGGCCACGTTCAGTGGCCGGGTGTTTGCTAGGTATTCGGCGCCCCAGCTGGTTCGGATCGGTCGGGTGCGACCGAATTTCGCGAGCGCCGGTCAGACGGCCATCCGGCGGCGGTTGCGCCGGGCGTGGAGCTCGCGTTCGGTCTCCGACATGCCGCCCCAGATGCCGTACGGCTCACTGACCTTCAGGGCGTGGCTGCGGCACTGCATGAGCACCGGGCAGGTCCGGCAGATCTCCTTGGCGCGCAACTCCCGCTGGGTGCGCGCGCGGCCGCGCTCGCCGTCGGGATGGAAGAAGACGGAGGAGTCCACACCGCGGCACGAGCCGCGCATCTGCCAATCCCAGATGTCGGCGTTGGGACCGGGGAGGTGGGTGGGCATGGGCATGGTGAACTCCTCATGGTGCGAGCTCGTCGGCGTTGTCGAGCGGTGCTTGTCAGCAGCGGTCTGTCCGGACCCTGGGCGGGGGCGACAGTGACCTCGCCGAGATCGGGCTCGGACCGTATCGCCGATCTCCGGCGATCGCAGTACGCGGTCGCCGCAATTTCGCGCGGCGCCGACGACGGCGATGAAGTACGTTAGGTCGCGCAGTGAAATCACGTCAATAGATACGTCGACAGTGATCGCAATTCCGGCAGATCTCAGATTTAACCTACGCACTGTTTACTTTCCGGACCGGGAAAGCGATACTGACCGGTTGACTTGTTTCGCGAGTATTGCGACGTGTCCGTAGATTCCCGCGTTTTCCCAGTTCACAGGGTGTTTAGCAGAAGAAAAGATCTGTCGTACTTGCCAACGCTGGGGAGTGTGATATGTGATGTGGCACACTGGCCTCGTGCGCGCGGAAGAAGTCCGGATGGCCGCGTCGGGGCGCGCAGGTTAATAATCCGAAAAGCGTGCGAATTCTGCTTCGGTGCGCCGGCGGTTAGCTCGTTGCAGATTTACCTGATGGAAACACGGCGCCTCCGCTTTTCGCTGAAAAATAGCCCGTATGCGGTGCGGAGCGCGGGCCGCCTCCGGATAAGGTGCGCTGGTGTTGGATTTGTCCCCGGGAGTGCGCGGGTTGCTGGACCCCGGGCCCGCCGCCGTACTGGCCGACGCGGCGTTCGGCGGCCGCCCCGGCATCGCGCTCGCGGATCTGCCCGTCGCCGCCGATCCCGCCGGAACCCGGTTGCGGGCAATCGTCCTCGGTGGTCGGGGGTGGTATGCGGCCGCGCGCGCCGAATTGCTCCGGGCCGCCCGGTTGACCAGGGATCCGGTATTCCGCTCGCTCGTGGCCTCCACCGAGGCGTCGCTGCTCCGTCAACTCGGCTGGCACGCGCGCGCCGCGATCCTGGACGGACGGGCAGCGGCGCTGGTCGCGAACCTGCCGGTGGTGGGTGCCGCCGATCCGATGCGCGCTGCGGCGGTCTGCGACGCGCTGACCGGATTGGCCGCGGACGCACTCGGTACCGGGCAGCCGCAGGTGTCCGCGCGGTTGCTGCGGCGCTGTCGCGGCGAACTGGATCGCGCGCCCACGGACCTGCGGACACTGGTGCGCTGGCACTGGGTCAGCGCCGAAACCGCCCTCGCCGCACCCGGTCTGGGACTGGTCGCCGAGCCGGCGTCGACGCACGCCGAGGCGGCTGTCGCCGCGGCCGAGCGGATGGGATCGGTTCGGCATCAAGTGAAGTCGCGGCTACTGCTGGCCGCCGCGGCGGCGGCCGAGGGTGACATCGATCGCAGTCGCGCCGGTGCCGAGCTGGTCGATTCTCTCTGCGCCGCACATGGATTGCTGCCGCTGCGCTGGGCCGCCGCGATGTTGCGGTCGGGGGTGTGCGAGCCGGCCGAGGCCCGCCGCGCGGCAGCCGAAGCCGCTGTGTTCGCGAGCATTCTGGCTGGTCGGGGCGGTCGGCTGCGGATCGGGACGGAAATCGGGGAGCAGTGATCCCCCATGTTGTCCGACTCACATAGCTGAGCCGCTATTGTTGGTTTCGTTCCACCGACCGGTGGAAGCACCGGTCGAAATCCGGCCGTGCCACTTGTAACGCCAGGAATATCTCTGACGATGACGCACTCGGGCGTTGGACGCCGCCGTAGCTGCTGCAGCTCAGGGCGACCGTTCGGCTTTAGCCCAGGTACTGGAAATCATCCGCCCGCTGGTAGTTCGTTATTGCCGTGCGCGGATCGGTTCCGCGGAGCGTGGGCAGCTCTCCGCGGACGACGTGGCGCAGGAGGTCTGCTTGGCTGTGATGACCGCCCTGCCGCGTTACCAGGACCAGGGGCGGCCGTTCATGGCTTTCGTGTACGGAATCGCCTCGCACAAGGTCGCCGACGCACATCGCAACGCCGCCCGTAACAAGGCGGACGCGATGGCCGAAGTACCAGATGTCATATCCACCGACCAGGGGCCGGAGCAGCGCGCTCTCGAATCCGAAACGAGCCGGCAGATGAACAGTCTGCTGGCCACGCTACCGGAGAAGCATCGAGAGATCCTGATCCTGCGTTTGGTCATGGGTTTGTCAGCAGAAGAAACTGCTGTCGCCGTGGGCAGTACGGCGGGAGCTATACGAGTGGCTCAGCATCGGGCGCTCGCGAAACTCAAGTCACAAGTGGCGAGGGCAGGTGAAATGTATGGCTAGGGATGGCGAGCGCGGTCGGGGCGACTGGAAGGCGCGGCTTGGATCGCCGAACAGCGGTCCCTATGCCGAGGCATCCGGGGAGTCCGGTGACGCCGGGCCGGTGGATATCGCAGCGGTCCGACGCGACGATGCGCTGATCGACGCCATCGCAGGCGACGGTCCCGTAGCGACCGACAGTGCCGAGGAGTATCAACTCGCGAGCCTGCTCGCGAATTGGCGAGCCGATATCGTCGACACTCCGATGCCGGCCGGTCCCGATCTGGACGCCGTGGTAGCGGCCGTCAACCAGGAGATCGGAGCGCGGGAGGCGAGGGTCAACGCCCATCGCCGCGGCAGATTGCGATTGGTACGTCCGCTGATGGGCGCCGCGGCCGCGGTCGCGGTGATCGCCGGCGGGACGACGGCCTTCTCCTACGGCGCGCAGCCGGGTGATCCGTTGTGGCGGGTGAAGGAGGTCGTGTTCAGCCAGCAGGCGCAGACCACGATCGCCCAGCGCGCCGACGACGATATGACCAAGGCGCAGGCGCTGATCGACCAGGGACACCCCGAACAGGCCAAGGCACTGTTGGAGAGCGCTTCCACCAACACGACTCAGGTCGACGACAACTCGCGCAAGCAGGATCTGCAGGTGCGCTGGCAGCACATGCTGGATCAGCTGAAGACCACCGCACCCGAGGTGGCCGCCGCGCTGGAGTCGCTGGAGCCGAAGGCGAATACGACGCCGGCCACCCCGACAGTGGTCGCGCCGACGACGCCGGGACAGTCTGCCAATCCAGGGCAGCACGAGAGCACCGGCTCCAAGCCGAGCACCCCGGGCCCGGAGATCATGCGCAGCCAGACCGCGCCCGAAACCGGTGCGAGCGGTTCCGGACCGGGAACGCCGGGCACCGAGCCGGGAAGTGGTTCCAAGCCGCCGACGAACCAGCAGCAGCAACCGCCGACGACTGCCGAGCCGCCGACGAACCAGCCGCCGACTCAGCAGCAGCCGCCGACCAACGAACAGCCACCCACACACGAACAGCCGCCGACGAACCAGCCCACCGCCAATCCGCCGACCACCATCGGCGGAGGGGCGGTGGTCCCGCCGACGCAGCCGCAGCAGACGGTGGCCCCGGTCCATCCGTCGGTGCCCTCGGTGCCGACGGTGGTCGTGCCACCGGCCGGTGGGGGATTGCACCCCGGCATCAACTAGAACCACATATTCAATACGAGAACCGATCGCCGATCCCGGCGGTCGGATTCGTGTTTTTCAGGGGGAAGTGCGCGCGGTACGTCGCGGCGGAAGTGTGGAAATTCACACGCCGAAAGCGCGCGCGGCTGTGCCGAGCCGAGCGCTACGCGGCTGAGGGGTCAGGCGTCGAAACCGTCGAATCCGTCGCCGTGCAGGGCTTCGTTCATCGAGGCATCCGCATATCCGCGGCAGTAGTCCCACGTCACGTAGGCCTCCGGCGTCGGATCGTATGCGGGCTCGTGCGGGCGGACCGTGCCGTCGACCAGCAGTTGCAGCAGGTTGGCGCGCAGCATGTCCCAATCGTGGTAGTGGTCCTGCCGGCAATCCTCACAGCTCACCACGAGACCGCGGATGCCCCGGTGGGACAGCAGCGCCTCGTACACCGCGAGATCGGCGAGATCCTCTTCGACCGCTAGGCGCTCATGGGGGTCCAGCGGCTCCCCAGGCTCAATGGCATCGAGCGCGGCCGACGGGTCGGAGGGATCTCCGGCGAAGGGGTCCGGCGGCAGGCCAGGTGGTAGATGGTCACGCACAATCCCACGGTACGCAGAACCACCCCCTCCGCGCCAGCGCTGAAGGCATTTTGACGCGCTTGTTGCGCGGCTGTCACCCTCGTCCACCACTGTGTCGGAGGCGACGAGGTCGCCCCCACAGGCGGCCGATACCATGGATACACAGGCGCCGGGTCGCACGCTTCGGCTCCACCATCCATCAGCTGTTCTCGATCGGTACCGAGGTCCCGGAATGCCGGGCCGAAGTGCCGTATCGGTGCTTTCGAGGTCCAGGAGGGGTCGATCAGATGAGTAGTCCCGTGATGGGCGAACGAGCCGTCCGCCCGCATACGGGTGGTGACGATCCGAACAAGATCGCCATGCTCGGCCTCACGTTCGACGACGTGCTGTTGCTGCCGGCCGCTTCCGATCTGATCCCCAGCTCGGTCGAGACCTCCAGCCGGTTGACGCGCGAGATCACGCTGCGCACCCCGCTGGTGAGTTCGGCGATGGATACCGTCACCGAGGCGCGGATGGCGATCGCCATGGCCCGCGCCGGAGGTATGGGCGTCTTGCACCGCAATCTGTCGGCCGCCGATCAGGCCGCGCAGGTGGAGACAGTGAAGCGGTCCGAGGCCGGAATGGTCACCGATCCGGTCACCTGCCGCCCGACCGACACCCTCGCCGAGGTCGACGCGATGTGCGCGCGGTTCCGGATCTCGGGTCTGCCCGTGGTGGACGAGACCGGTGCGCTGGTCGGCATCATCACCAACCGGGACATGCGTTTCGAGGTCGACCAGAACCGCCGGGTCGCCGACGTGATGACCAAGGCGCCGCTGATCACCGCCCAGGAGGGCGTCACCGCCGAGGCCGCGCTGGGTCTGCTGCGCCGGCACAAGATCGAGAAGCTGCCGATCGTCGACGGCAACGGCCGCCTGCGCGGGCTGATCACCGTCAAGGACTTCGTCAAGACCGACCAGTACCCGAACGCGACCAAGGATCGCGACGGCCGCCTGCTGGTCGGCGCCGCGGTGGGTGTCGGCGAGGACTCCTGGTCGCGCGCGATGAGCCTGGCAGATGCCGGGGTCGACGTGCTGATCGTCGATACCGCGCACGGCCATCAGGCCCAGGTGCTGCAGATGGTCGCCAAGGTCAAGAACGAGGTCGGCGACCGGATCCAGGTTGTCGGCGGCAATATCGCCACCCGCGAGGGTGCGGCGGCGCTGGTCGAGGCCGGAGCCGACGCGGTCAAGGTGGGTGTCGGTCCCGGCTCGATCTGCACCACTCGCGTGGTCGCCGGCGTCGGCGCCCCGCAGATCACCGCGATTCTCGAGGCCGTGGCCGCGTGCCGCGCGGCCGACGTGCCGGTGATCGCCGACGGCGGTATCCAGTTCTCCGGTGACGTGGCCAAGGCCATCGCCGCCGGTGCGTCGACGGTCATGCTCGGCTCGCTGCTCGCCGGTACCGCCGAATCCCCGGGCGAACTGATCCTGGTGGGCGGCAAGCAGTTCAAGAGCTACCGCGGCATGGGTTCGCTGGGCGCCATGCAGGGACGCGGGCAGGGCAAGTCCTACTCCAAGGACCGCTACTTCCAGGACGACGTGCTGGCCGAGGACAAGCTGGTGCCCGAGGGCATCGAGGGGCGGGTGCCCTTCCGCGGTCCGGTGAATCAGGTCATCCACCAGTTGGTGGGCGGTCTGCGGGCGGCCATGGGCTACACCGGTTCCCAGTCGATCGCCGACCTGCAGCAGGCGCAGTTCGTGCAGATCACCGCGGCGGGTCTCAAGGAGAGCCACCCGCACGACATCACCATGACGGTCGAGGCACCGAACTACACCGGCCGCGGCAAGTAGGAGCCGGGGCGAGGGCGACGAGTCCTCGCCACGGCGACACGGTTGGCTCGCCGCTGTGTCGCGGGTGACGGAAATGCTTCCGGGACAAGGCATGTCATCGCGACGCGTCGGCCCAACGCGGTCCCGGGATACCGGTCGGTCGTGTCGATGTGTGACCGCGCCCGGCCCGTCCCGATGCTCACGGTCCGACACGGACCGCCCCCGGCGTATGGCGTACGCCGGGAGCTGGGAGGATGGACGCGCGTCGGCGTGAGATCGCCGCGACGTCGTGGCGCCGGCGCGCGAGTTCGTCGCACACACCGGCGTGGCAGAACACACTAAGGAGAGACATCAGTGCGGGACATGGTCGAGATCGGGATGGGTCGGACCGCCCGGCGTACCTATGAGCTGGACGATGTCGACATCGTCCCCTCGCGGCGCACCCGGTCGTCGAAGCAGGTGTCGCTGGCATGGCAGCTGGATGCCTACCGATTCGACATCCCCGTGGTCGCGCATCCGACCGATGCGCTGGTGTCGCCGGAATTCGCGATCGAATTGGGCCGCCTCGGCGGACTGGGCGTCATCAACGGCGAGGGACTGTGGGCCCGGCACGCCGATGTGAGCGCACGCATCGAGCAGTTGGTCGAGGTGGCCGAGCACAAGGGTCCCGAGGCCGCGGTCGAACTGCTGCAGGAACTGCACGCCGCGCCGATGCAGCCCGACCTGCTGGCCGCCGCGGTCGCGCAGGTGCGCGCCGCCGGAGTGACGGTCGCGGTGCGGGTGAGCCCCCAGAACGCGCGCGCCCTGACCCCGAGTCTGGTGCAGGCCGGGATCGACCTGCTGGTCGTCCACGGCACCATCATCTCCGCCGAACACGTCGGCGGCGCGAGCGCGGTGCCCGTCGAAGATGCCGGCTCGTCGGTGGAACCGCTGAACCTCAAGACCTTCATCGCCGAACTGGACGTGCCGGTCGTGGCCGGTGGCGTCAGCGATCACCGCACCGCCCTGCATCTGATGCGCACCGGCGCCGCCGGCGTGATCGTCGGTTACGGCTCGATGCCCGGCGCCACCACCACCGGTGAGGTGCTCGGTATCGGCGTCCCGATGGCGACCGCGATCGCCGATGCCGCCGCGGCCCGCCGCGACTACCTCGACGAGACCGGCGGGCGCTACGTCCACGTGATCGCGGACGGCGACATCGTCTCCTCCGGCCAGCTGGCCAAGGCCATCGCCTGTGGTGCCGACGCGGCGATGCTGGGTGTGCCGCTCGCGCTGGCCCAGGAGGCGCCCGGCCACGGCTGGTACTGGCCCTCGGCGGCCGCGCATCCGTCGGTCCCGCGCGGCGCGCTGCTGCAGTTCGCCGAGCCGGACGAGCAGCCGGCGCTGGAGAAGGTGCTGTACGGACCGTCCAGCGATCCGTGGGGCTCGGTGAATCTCGTTGGCGGCCTGCGTCGTTCGATGGCCAAGGCCGGATACTGCGATCTGAAGGAATTCCAGCGGGTCGGTCTCAGCGTGCGGGCCTGAGATCGCACGCCGCGGCCCGGCTCAGTTGAGCCGGGTCAGCACCTCCCCGCGCAGGAAGTCGCGAATCGCGGCGTTGACCTGCTCGGGGTGGGTCATGTTGACCGCCTGACGGGCGCCCTCGATTTCGCAGAATCGCGATCCGACCAGTCGCCGTGCCATCTCCAGCGCGTGCGCGCGCGGGATGCCGGCCCGCGTCGGGTGGATGACCAATGCGGGACAGGTGATTTCGCACAGCCGATCCAGGATCGAGTCGCGGGCCAGCAGACATCCGGCCGCGGCCTCGAGCTCGTGCGGATCGCGCGCCAGCCACCGCTTGGTCCACACCGCCCGGTACCAGGCGTCGTCTCCGATCAGCCAGTGCGCCATGTGCTCGGCGAGGGCGTGCCGGATATTCGGCTCCCGCCAGTGGTCCAGGAAGCGGCGCGAGGTCACGAGTTCCTGCGGGGTCGGGCTGTGCGCCTCGGTCGAGATCAAGATCAGCGCCTCCACCCGTTCGGGAGCGAGCAGGGCGGTGCGCATGGCGCTGAACCCGCCCTGTGAGGTGCCGCCGACCACCGCGCGTTCGACGCCGAGCTGATCCAGCACGGTCAGCGCGTCGCGGGCCGCCGTCCAATAGGTGAAGGGCAGCCCCTCGTCGCGGGTGCGGCCGTGTCCGCGCGCATCCCAGGTGACGATGCGGAACTCCGGTGCCAATGCGGCCGCCTGCGATGCGAACATCGTTCGATCCATGAAGAATTCGTGCCCCAGCAGTACCACCGGGCCACGGCCACCGGAATCCTCGTAATGGATTTCGGCATCGATCGCACGGGCGAATGGCACGAGCACGAGGATAGCCGTCGCCGAGTGCCGCTGCTCCGCCTTCGTGATCGCCGCGGAGGAAGGCGGGCATGGATATGTGCTGGCGGATAGGCCGTTTCGCAAGCCCGGCCGGCACCGGCCGATACGACCGGCATCGAACCGGTGGAGTGGGGGCGATCACGGCCTCGAGTCGCAGGCTCGCCCGCCCTCGAGGTGCGCCGATGCCCTCACTAAACTGTGCGGGTGGCAGAAACCCAGCGACCAGTTCTCGTCGTCGACTTCGGGGCGCAGTACGCGCAGTTGATCGCGCGGCGCGTGCGCGAATCCAGCGTCTACTCGGAGGTGGTACCGCATACCGCGACCGTGGAGGAGATCGCCGATCGGCAGCCGCTGGCGGTGATCCTGTCCGGCGGGCCGTCCAGCGTGTACGCCGAGGGCGCGCCGCAGCTCGATCCGCGGTTGTTCGATCTCGACATTCCGGTCTTCGGTATCTGCTACGGATTCCAGGCGATGGCGCAGGCGCTCGGCGGCACGGTCGCGCACACCGGCACCCGTGAGTACGGCCGCACCGAGCTGAACATCGACGGCGGCGTGCTGCACGGCGGACTGCCGACGGTGCAACCCGTGTGGATGAGCCACGGCGACGCGGTCACCGACGCGCCGGCCGGCTTCGAGGTCACGGGGACGACGGCCGGTGCGCCGGTCGCCGCCTTCGAAAATCGCGCCCGGCGGCTGGCCGGTGTGCAGTACCACCCGGAGGTTCTGCACTCGCCGCACGGCCAGCAGGTGCTGAGCCGGTTCCTGCACGAACTCGCCGGCATCCCCGCGTCCTGGACCCCGGCCAATATCGCCGATGCGCTGGTCGAGCAGGTGCGCGAGCAGATCGGCGACGGACACGCGATCTGCGGCCTTTCCGGTGGCGTGGATTCCGCGGTGGCGGCCGCGCTGGTGCAGCGGGCCATCGGAGACCGGCTGACCTGTGTCTTCGTCGACCACGGCCTGCTCCGGGCCGGGGAGCGCGAACAGGTTCAGCGCGACTTCGTCGCCGCCACCGGGGCCAAGCTGGTGACGGTCGACGCGGTGGAGAAGTTCCTCGGTGAGCTGAAAGGCGTCACCGATCCGGAGGAGAAGCGCAAGATCATCGGCCGGGAGTTCATCCGGTCCTTCGAGGATGCGGTCGCCGAGGTCGTGAAGTCCACCGGCACCGAGGACGGCGATGGCGGACCCGCGGTCGAATATCTGGTGCAGGGCACCCTGTACCCGGACGTGGTCGAATCCGGTGGCGGCTCCGGCACCGCCAACATCAAGAGCCACCACAACGTCGGCGGGCTGCCCGAGGATCTGGAATTCGAGCTGGTCGAACCGCTGCGGCTGCTGTTCAAGGACGAGGTGCGCGCGGTCGGCCGCGAGGTCGGGCTGCCCGAGGAAATCGTTGCGCGCCAGCCCTTCCCGGGGCCGGGCCTGGCGATCCGGATCATCGGCGAGGTCACGCCGGACCGGCTGGAAACCCTGCGGCAGGCCGACGCGATCGCCCGCGAGGAACTGACCGCCGCCGGTCTGGACGCGCAGATCTGGCAGTGCCCGGTGGTCCTGCTGGCCGATGTGCGCAGTGTCGGCGTGCAGGGCGACGGCCGCACCTACGGACATCCGATCGTGCTGCGGCCGGTGTCGAGTGAGGACGCCATGACCGCGGACTGGACCCGCCTGCCCTACGAGGTGCTCGAACGCATCTCCACCCGGATCACCAACGAGGTGGCCGAGGTCAATCGCGTGGTGCTCGATGTGACCAGCAAGCCGCCGGGCACCATCGAATGGGAATGAGCGGCTGTCGTTACGGATAGCGGAGAAGAGGCCTTCCAGCATCGGCTGGAAGGCCCCTTCTTTCTGTTGCGGCCTCTTCCGGAGGCTATTTCTTCCTTCGCGGCGAGATCACCAGGGCGATGCCCACGACCACCGCCACACCCACCACGATCCAGCCCACCGGCACCGCACTGTGGAAGGGCCAGGACGTGGGGCCGATGAAGGCCCAGACGCTGACCAGCAGGGCGAGTATCCCGGCCAGCAGCAGCGAGAACGACGGTCCGCGCCCAGTTTCGGTCCGAGTGTCGGCCGTTTCGTTGTCAGCCACGTTTCACCTCCGCGTTTCCGGCGTGGACATCGACGTCGAGAGTGAGAATCGGCCCGTCGGCCGGTCCGGTGGGCCCCTGCGGGCAGGACACGTCGCCCATACTGGCGTTGCAGGTCGCGTGTAGCCGCATCGAGTCCGGCACCAGCACCCGGAAGTCGCCCATCTGGACGTTCACGTGCACCGTGCGATTCTCGGTGAGGGGCAGTCGGCGCAGATCGAGCGTGCCCGATCCCATGGTGATCCGGTATTCCGAGGCCAGATCGGCGGTTGTGGCCGGGGTCCAGACGTGGTCGCCCATGGCTCCGCGGTCGAATTCGACGGGACCGACCATCGAGGCGAGGATGACGAATCCCGCCAGCGGCGCCAGCACCACCATCAAGCCGTAGCCGCGTCGCAGGAACGCGCCGACGATCAGGCCCAGGCCGACCACCGCCAGGGCGACCGCGCCGATCCGCGCGGGTGTCATCCAGTCCGCCCCGGCCGCGGCCACCGCGCCCGCCGCCGCTGCCGCCAGGACGGCCAGACCGATCACCACCGGCGTGAGCCGGGAGTGCGGCCGCTGTGCGGGGACGACCGCGACCGGGCGTTGCTGCGTCGGGGTGGGCAGATCCCAGGCCATGGGCGCCACGCCGAGCGGATCCCAGCCGGCCGCAGTGGGGCCGACATGCGCCGGGTTCGGGATCGGACGGTTGCCGTTCGGCCGTGGGCCGGGAGGAGGCGTCGGGCGAGGACGTGTGCTCCCGCCGGGCCCGGGCGAATCGTCGGGGCCGGACTCGTCCTCGGCCGGGTGTTCGTCGGAGGGTGCCGCCGATTCGGATTCGGCGGTGAGTGGCCGGGTCAGCGCGACCGTGGGTCGGTCGTCGGCCGGCGCTTCGTCGGTGGGCGAGTCCGGGTCGGTGGCAGCGTGTTCGGAGGTACCGGGATCGGTCGCGGCGTCCGAATCGGCCTGCCGTTCGGACGCATTTTCCGTCGGAACACCTTCTGCGGCAGAGCTTTCGGTCGCAGTCGGTTCGGTCGCTTCGGGTGCCGAACTCCTGCTGTCCGGCGATGCGGTGCCGGCTTCGCCAGGATTACTTTCCGGCGTCCCGGTGGCCGGATCGACCCGCAGTGGGGCGGTGGCGGCGGCTGCGACGATCGGTTCGGTTGCCGACGCGTTGTCCGTCGTCGAAACAGCGTCGTTCGAGGCCGGTGTCGGTGTGGTCGGAACCCGGCCGCCGGCAAAGGCATTCGGGTCCGGTTCGTAGTGGTCGGGCAGCTTGGTGAAGGGTCCGTACTGGCTTCCGCTCCACGGCGACCCGCCCGGGAAGCTCGCCCCCGGATATCCCGTCGCCGCGATCCCGCCCTCGGCCGTCAGCGGATAGGAGCCGTCGATCGGCGGTTCCGGCTGCCGCATGTACAGCAACCACCAGCCGGCCACCATCAGCGCGAAACTGATCACCCCCGAGCCGCCGAGTCCGACACCCACCGGGCCCATCGTGGTGACCGCGATCGCCAGAGCGACGATCAGCACGATGGTCTTGGTCGACGACTGCGAACTGCGTCCGCGGCTGATCAGGCCCTCCGCGGGTGAGACCGCATCACCCGCCGGAGGCAGCAGCAGCCATGCCGCCAGATACAACACGATGCCCGCACCACCGAAGATCGTCGACACCACGAACGCGACCCGGATCAGTACCGGGTCCACGCCGTAGCGCCGGCCGAATCCGGACGCCACGCCGGCGACCGGACTCTGTCCCGGCAACCGTGTCGGACGCGTCCGCCACAGGTGCTGGAGCTGTTCGCTGAATCCCGTCCGGCTCGTGCCGCCGGTCCCGCCGCTCGCTGTGGTCATAGCTCAATGGTGGCCGTGAGCAGCATCGAATGGCATCGGGGTTCACCCTGAAAACGAACCTGAACTACATCCGGACGGAATCGACTCGACTCGGGCCGCCAGACGACGGCGGCTCGGGGCACGGTCGGACAAGTTCGATCTACGGTGCCACCAGGCCCGTTCGATAGGCGATGACGACCAATTGCGCGCGGTCGCGCGCGCCGAGTTTGACCATCGCCCGGCTGACGTGGGTGCGGGCGGTCGCCGGACTGAGGAACAGTTCGGCGCCGATCTCGGCATTGCTCATGCCCTGGCCGACCAGGGCCAGCACCTCCCGCTCACGGTCGGTCAGTACCGCGAGCCGCTGTTCGGCGGCCTGGTCGGCGGCGCGGCGAGCCGTGAACTGGGCTATGAGCCGGCGAGTGATCCGGGGCGCGAGCAGAGCCTCACCGGCGGCGACCACGCGGATAGCGTGCAGCAGCTCGGCCGGACCGGCATCCTTGAGCAGAAAACCGCCGGCGCCGGCCTGCAGTCCCTCGAAGACATAGGCATCGGTGTCGTAGGTGGTCAGGATGAGGATCCGGACATCCTGCAGCCCGGTCGTCGCGGCGATCTCGCGGGTGGCCTGAATGCCGTCCATCGTCGGCATGCGGATATCCATCAGTACGACATCCGGACGCAGCGCACGAGCTTTCCGCACGGCTTCGGCGCCGTTGGCGGCCTCTCCGACGACCGTGATGTCGTCCTCGATATCGAGCAGGAGCCGAAAGCCCGAGCGCACCAACTGCTCGTCGTCGACGAGCAGAACCCGGATCGGGGTGCCACCGTCCGAGTCTGCCGTACTCCTCACAGGTTCACCGTTTCCGTCGTGGCCAGGGGCAGCCGGGCCGTGACCGCGAATCCTCCGTGCGGAAGCGGGCCCGCGTCCAGATCACCTCCCAGGAGCCGGCATCGCTCACGCATACCGAGGATGCCGCGCCCGGCGGTACGCGCTGGACCTGCGAAAGATGCGGCGGGTGACTGCCGCCCGTCGTCGGTGACCCTGATGTCGACCGTGTCGGCACCGTAGTTCACCTCGACCGAGACTCGCGTCGCGCCGGCATGGCGAATCACATTGGTGATCGATTCCTGCAGTATCCGGTATATCGCGGTGCCGACCGCGCCGGGTATCTCGGGAGGCGGTGCGGGCGTGCCGAATTCGACCTCGAGCCCGGCGTCGCGGGCCGCGGCGGCGAGTTCCCGGATCTGCCCGAGACCCGGATGCGGGGCGCGGTCGTCGAGAACTCCGAGGACCGCCCGCATTTCCGACAACGCCCGAGAGCTGGTCCGCTCGATGATCTTCAGGGTCTCACGCGCTTGTTCGGGCCGTTTGTCCAGCACGTGCGCGGTGACACCGGACTGGACGTTGATGACGGCCATGGCGTGCGCGACCGTATCGTGCACTTCGCGGGCGATGCGGAGACGTTCCGCGTCGACCCGGGCGCGGGCCTCCTCCTCGCGAGTTCGTTCCGCCAGCTCGGCGCGCTCCAACGCCTGTGCCGCAATGACTTTCCGCGAGCGGACACTCTCGCCGAGCGCGGCGCTCATCACCGCGGCGCCTACCCGGAAATAGACCCAGCCGATCGCGGCCGGCGGTTGGACGTCCGATGCGGCGGGAAGCCAGATCGCGGTCAGGACGGCGATCCCCACTCCGGCCACCACCAGCGAGCGCCGCCCGTCACCGTGTGCGGTGAGGGTGTAGAGCGCTACGAACAGTGCCAGCCATCCGGGTCCGTCCGGGAAGTCGAGGGCGTAGTAGATCGCACTGGTGAGCGCGGTGACGGCGAATACCGCGACCGGATATCGGCGCCGCAGGACCAGGACGGTGCCCGCGATGATCAAGAGGAGGTAGCCGAGGTATCCAAAGTCCGAGAGCGGGCGCAGCACCTCCTCGGGCCGGCCGCTGTTGCGGACGACGGTGCCCTGGACCTGCATCACGGTGATGAATACCGCCAACAGCAGATCCTGAGACCAGCCCGGCAGGCGCAGCGGTGTGACGCGGTCCGGCATGTGGCGATCATAGGAGCCCGAGGCGGCCTGGGACGTCGTGCCGAGCGCGCGACTTCGTACGTCGCGGTGCGCGGTCGGCTACGCCGAACGGCGTATTCGTCGTCGATCCCGGGCCGATGTCCGCGAGCGGGTCGCGGCGCGACGATCGTCGCGTCCGCAGCCGATTCCGAGTCCGTGCGACCCGCACGGCAGCCGGCTGCCGCTCGACCGAAAGGATTCGCGATGCCCGCACTCGATGTGTTCGCCGCGCTCTCGACCACCCGCCTCTGCGTCGTGGCCGCCGGGTACGAGGTCGGCGTCGGCCGGACCATTCCCACCATCGCGGCCATCCTGGGCTTGATCAGCGTGATCGCCGGTGGGTCGGCGGTCTCGGCCCGTGGCCACCGCGTCGGCACCCGCCGGTCCCGGGCCGTCACGGCGCTGGCGCTGGGAGCGGTCGCCGCGGTCGTCGGCGCCATCCACGGGGCCGATGCCGCCGGTGGTTTCGGTACCGGCAACGGGCTGGCCGGCGCGATCGCCGCGGTGGTGCTCGGGCTGGGTGGCGTGGTTCTGGGTAGCCTCTCGCTGGTGCGTGCTCGCCGCCTCGGATAACACGGCGCCGTCGGCGACCCCGAGATCGGGAATCCGGGTATTTCCCGATGGTCGGTTGTCGGGGTGACGTGCCAGTATCGAAGGCATGTACCCCTCCATGCCCGCATTCGACGCGCGTTCGGGGTTCGACGGTCGCGGGGGGTTCGAACCTCGCGCCGGTGTGGACGGTCTCGGGCCGGACGGCCGGGGCGCCGATCCGGTGCTCGAACAGCCGCGGTTGCTGCGGCGATCCGGTGGCCGGGTCGTCGGCGGGGTCGCGGGCGGTATCGCCGACCATCTGGGTGTCGACGTCTTCAAGGTGCGGATGGCGTTCGTCCTGCTGTCGGCCTTGATGGGGGCGGGGATCGTGGCCTACGGGCTGCTGTGGATCTTCACGTCCTCGGGTGCGGACGGGCCGCCGCCCACGGCGTCCGAGCGGCGGCAGGCCGTCGGGCTGGTGCTGCTCGGGCTGGCGCTGTCGGTCTCGATGGCGTGGCTGTTCAACGGGACCGCGGCGCGGGTGGTCGCGCCGATCATCGTGGTCGCCGTCGGTGCGGCGCTGGTGTGGCGCGAATTCGATGCCGAGGGGCCACGTTCCATTCTCGGCCTGCCCGCCCGGCCGACCGTGCTCACCTGGACGCGCATTCTGGCCGGGGCGACGCTGATCGTGGTCGGGCTGGGCGTGGTGGTGCTGGCCCGCATCAACCTGAGTTCGCTGGGTTCGGCACTGATCGCGGTCGCGGTCACGCTGATCGGCGTCGGACTGCTGACGGTGCCGCTGTGGTTGCGCATGATGCGCGCCCTCAATGCCGAACGCTCGGCCCGCATCCGCAACGAGGAACGCGAGGAGATCGCCTCACATCTGCACGATTCGGTGCTGCAGACCCTGGCGCTGATCCAGCGGCAGGCCGACGATCCGCAGGAGGTCGCCCGGCTGGCCCGCAGCCAGGAGCGGGAGCTGCGGAAATGGTTGTTCGAGGATTCCATGCCCGCGCAGTCGAGCCTGGCCGCCGCACTGCGCACGATCGCCGGTGAGGTGGAGGACCAGTACGGGGTGCAGGTGACTCCGGTGACCGTCGGCGACGTCTCGATGGATGTCGGCGATACCGGATTCGGCCTGCCGAAGGAACATTTCACCGCCCTGCTCGGCGCCACCCGGGAGGCGCTGGTCAACGCCGCCAAACATGCCGGTGTGCCGACCATCGACGTCTTCGCCGAGGTGGAACCGCATCAGGTCAGCATCTTCGTGCGCGATCGCGGCACCGGGTTCGATCCCGCCTCGGTACCGGCGGACCGGCAGGGCCTGGCGAAATCCATTCACGCCCGGATCGAACGCCGCGGCGGCACCGTCGAGGTTCAGACCGCACCCGGCCGCGGCACCGAGGTGCGAATCATGATGCCTCGCAAGGATTCCGAGGGCCAAGAGGAATTCGCCGCAGCCGGCGTCGACCGTGCAGAGTCCGGGGATGCCGAGTCCGCGAGTGCGGAGGGACACCGCTCCGGCACGGCGGCCGAGGCCGCCGACGCGAGCCGCGCCGGTGATTCGCACAGCGCCGCGACGACCGAACCGCGAGGGGAAACCGCGGATACCGGCCCGGGCAGGTCGCGGTAGCGGGCGGAGCGTGCGGAGATGGGGGAGGCGGGCACATCGGCAGCGGTACCGGCCCTGCCCACCGCGATGCGGTTTCCGGCACCCCGGCCACCGATGTGGTACCGATGAGGAGTTCGGCGCTGCCGCGCCCGGCAGCGGGCCGGCTCGAGGTGAGGAGAACTGTGACGATCCGGGTCTTTCTGGTCGACGACCACGCCGTGTTCCGGTCCGGGGTGCGGGCGGAGTTGAGCCGCGAAGCCGATATGGATGTCGTCGGGGAAGCGGGCACCGTGGCCGAGGCCGTGGCCGGAATCGACGCCGCGCGACCCGATGTGGTGTTGCTGGATGTGCATATGCCCGACGGCGGCGGTGTCGCGGTCCTGCAGGGCATCGACGATCGTCCGAACGGTTCGGCGTCGGGTAACGGCCCGGTATGCCTGGCGCTGAGCGTCTCCGATGCCGCCGAGGATGTGATCGCGGTGATTCGCGCGGGCGCGCGCGGTTACGTCACCAAGACCATCTCCGGTTCCGAACTGGCCGAAGGCATTCGGCGCGTCGCGGGCGGCGACGCGGTGTTCAGTCCGCGGCTGGCCGGTTTCGTGCTGGACTCGTTCACCGGGCGCTCACCGGCCCCCGAACCCCCGCTGGATCCGGAACTGGATTCGCTGACCCCGCGCGAACTGGAGGTGCTGCGCCTGCTGGCGCGCGGCTACACCTATCGCGAAATCGCCGAAACCCTGTTCATCTCGGTGAAAACCGTGGAAACCCACGCCTCCAACGTGCTGCGAAAAACCCAGCAGTCCAACCGCAATGCGCTGACTCGCTGGGCGCATCGCCGGCGCATCGACTGAGTCGCGCCTACATCGCGGCGACGAGGATCACGATCAGGATGAGCAGTCCGATCAGCAGGCCCACCGCGATCGCGAGCGGCGCCGCATTGGGCCCGAACTTCGTGAAGTCGATGTCGACGAGCTTCGATTTCCCCAATTTCGGTTGCTGCGCAACGGCACCGGCCGCGGCGACCCGCGGCGGGCGGGGCAGCGGCGCGGAATGCGGACTGCGCAGTCCGGCGGCCGAATTGCGGGCCGCCCAGGCCGGAATGGTGCCGTCCTCGGTGCGGATCGGAGCGCCGAGAATATAAGGCCCGGTGCCGGGACCGAAGGCGGCGGTGAGGATTTCCTCGCGGGCCTCGGCCATGGTGGGGCGACGCTGCGGCGCCGGTTCCATCATGTGCAGCAGCACCTGGGTGAGCGGCCCGCTGCGGGTGGGCGGAATGATCTGTGCCATCGCCGCGCGCGTGACTATGACGTCGTTGTCGTCGTCGAATCCGTACGGCGGATGTCCCTCGATCGCGGTGTAGAGCGTCGCGCCGAGGGAGAATACGTCGCTGGCCGGGCCCGGCTGAGCACCGCGCGCCACCTCCGGCGGCAGATAGGACGGGGTGCCGGTGATCACGTCTTCCGGTTCGTCGAAAGCCTCACCCGCACTGGAGATACCGAAGTCGCTGAGTTTGGCCATCCCCACCTCGGAGCCTCGATCGGCGACGAGGATGTTGCCCGGTTTGATGTCGCGATGCACGATTCCGGCGGCATGGGCGGTGGCCAGGGCGTCGGCCACCTGCGCGCCGATCTGCGCGACCTCGATGGGGGAGAGGGTGTCGGCCAGCGCGAGTGCCTTGGCGACGCTGCGCGAGGGCAGATACTCCATCACCAGCCACGGTTCGCCCGCCTCGAGCACCACGTCGTAGACGGCGATCGCGTGTTCGTGCGAGAGCTTGGCCGCGACCCGGCCCTCGTGCACGATCCGGTTGCGCACCTCGGTCGCCTCGGCCTCGCTGAGCCCGGCGGTGGTGAGCACCTGTTTGATGGCGACCTCGCGGTTGAGCAGCCGATCGGTGGCGAGCCATACCGCACCCATACCGCCGCCTCCGAGTTTGGACTGCAGGCGGTAACGGCCGGCGACGAGATAGTCGGGGCCGACGATGGGGCGGGCGCGTTCGGTCACGGCGCGAGGATAGCCGAAAACCAGGGCGACCGGCCTGCTTCGGACCGGGGTTGGCGGCGGTCACAACCCGGCGGGCGGCCCGCCGGACGGCCCCGATGAGTGGTGGGGACAACAGCCGCGACGGGTGACGGAACAGTCGCAGTGGGACTGATGTGACACCTGGGCCGGTGTGGCTTGACGGAGACCGGTCGGAAGGTTCTACTGATCACCGGATCGAACGTATATTCGATTACGATCGATAGCTGAATCGGTGCTGAATCCACTCGGCGGTGCTTCCGACGTTGTCGGGGGATGCGAGCCCCGGCGCAGGTGGGTGAGGCGGAGGAGGTGCGGTATGTAGTCGATGCCGCGGTGCGGTGCATCGAGTGCGGTGGAGTCCGTTCGGTGAGAGATAGGTGGTCGGCGAGATGGGTTCGGCTGGTGACGCGCGGGCCGTGCAGCTGGCGGAGCTGCGGCGGCGGATGGCCGCGGTTCCGGCCCGTGGGGTCGAGGTCGTGGAACGCCCGCCGACAAGCGCTGAACTGCGCAGAGAGCTTCTTCCCGTACCGCCCGCGCTGGCCGGGCTGCTGCCCGAGGGCGGGATGCCGAAGGGGGCGGTGGTGGCCTACTCGGGCGCGGGTTCGCTGCTGACCGGCCTGCTGGCCGCGGTGACCGGCGGCGGGGGCTACGCCGCGGCCGTCGGCTTGCCGCGGCTCGGATTGCTCGCCGCCGCGGAGATGGGTGCCGATCTGGGCCGGCTGGCCGTGGTGACCGAACCCGGCCCGGACCCGGTGGAGGTCGCCGCAGTGTTGCTGGATGGTCTTGATCTGGTGGTGGTCGGCCTGGCCGGTATATCGGTGCCGCCCAGCCGAACTCGAATTCTCGCCGCCCGCGCCCGCAGCAAAGGGGCCACGCTCGTGGTGACCGGTGGCGCCTGGAGCGGTCCGACGCTGCGGATCGACACCCGGGTCGCGGGCTATTCGGGCCTGGGGCGTGGCCGCGGCCGGTTGCGATCGGTGCGCTTGAACGTCTGCGTGCGCGGCCGGTCCGCACCGGAGCGCACCGGCACGCTCGACCTGTGCCCGCGCGACGGCCGGGTCGAATGGCTTGTACCGGAATCGGATTCGCCGCCTACCGCGCTGTCGGCAGTGGGGGCGTGATGAAGCGACACGGGTTCCGCGTCTTGGCGGTGTGGTGTCCGGACTGGCCGGCCGCGGCGGCGGCCGCCGTGGCCGACCTCTCACCGTTGCGACCGGTGGTGGTGCTGCACGCGAATCGGGTGGTGGCCTGTTCGGCGGTGGCTCGCGATGCGGGGGTGCGGCGCGGTCTGACCCGGCGCGAGGCGCAGGCGCGCTGCCCGGACCTCCATGTGGCGCAGGCGGATCCGGACCGCGACGCGCGTCTGTTCGAACCGGTGGCGACGGCCGTGGACGCGACGGTGCCGGGAGTGGAGGTCTTGCGTCCCGGCCTGCTGGTACTCGCCGCCCGCGGCGCCGCTCGTTACTTCGGGTCCGAGGAGGAGGCCGCCGAACGCCTGGTCGACGCGGTCGCCGCACTCGGTGTGGAATGCCGGATCGGCATCGCCGACGAACTGTCGGCCGCGGTGACAGCCGCGCGCCGGGCGCAGATCGTCGCGCCGGGCGCCGCCGCGAATTTCCTGGCGCCGCTGCCGGTCGGGGAACTGGCCGTGGAGCCGAGCCTGGCTCCACCGGAGCGCGCCGAACTGGTGGATCTGTTGCACCGCTTGGGTTTACGCCGAATCGGCGATTTCGCGGCCCTCACACCCGCCGAGGTCGCCTCCCGGTTCGGCGCCGACGCGATCCGGGCGCACCGGTGTGCCCGTGCCGAACCGGAGCGCCCGCCCTCGGCGGCCCCGCCCGCCCCGGACCTGATGGTGGAGTACCGGTGCGATCCGCCGATCGAGCGGGTCGATGCCGCCGCCTTCGCCGGTCGCATGCTCGCCACCCGGCTGCACGAACGCCTGGCGGCGGCCTCGGTGGCCTGCACCCGGCTGGCGGTCCACGCCGAAACCGCGGCCGGGGAACAGCTGTCGAGAATCTGGCGCTGTGCCCAGCCGCTCACTCCGGAGACCACCGCGGACCGGGTGCGCTGGCAGCTGGACGGCTGGCTCACCCATCGCGCCCTGACCAACGGAAAACGCGGGCGGACGGGCGATTCCGAACCGCCACCGTCCGCTCCGATCACGCTGCTGCGCCTGGAGCCGGTCGAGGTGGTTGCGGCCGGTGCGCTGCAGCTCGGGCTCTGGGGTGGGGTCGGCGAGGAGGATCAGCGCGCCCGCCGCGCCCTGACCCGGGTGCAGGGTCTGCTGGGCGGTGAGGCGGTGCGGATCGGTGTCCTCAGCGGCGGCCGCGGTCCCGTCGAACGCGTCACCTTGATCACCTTCGGTGAGGAAGCGGTTCCCGCCGCCGATCCCGGCCTGCCGTGGCCGGGCCGGCTGCCGCAACCGGCTCCCGCGGTGGTGCTGGTCAACCATCCCGAGGTCCGGCTGGAGTCCGGCGACGGCAGCCCGATCTGGCTCACCGACCGCGGCATGTTCACCGCCGAACCGGCCGAATTGCGCTGGGGCAGCAAGTCGTGGCGGGTCGCGGGCTGGGCCGGTCCCTGGCTGCTGGACGAACGCTGGTGGGCCACCGGCGATTCCGGAGGCGCCGTCCGCACGCAGATCCTGCTCGACACGGAGGAGCGTGCTCTACTGTTGCTCGGCTACGACCACATCTGGCACGTGGAGGGACTCTACGAATAGCGCCGGCGCCGCCGATGCCCCTGGGCGCGGGCTATGGAACACCCCACAGGCTGCGGCGACGGCGCCCGCGGCGACGTACCCTGGCTGATCGTGGAGTCGAACGTCATCCGGGTGCCCCTGGCGGGGGTGCAGATCGCCTATCGGGATTCGGGCAGCGCGCCGACGCCGCATCCGCTCTCGGAGGTCCCGGTGGTGCTGGTGCACGGGATGGGTGGCGACGGCCACACCTGGGATCGCTTCGCCACCGCGCTGATCCGATCCGGACGCCGGGTGATCATTCCCGATCTGCGCGGACACGGCCGCAGCGAACACACCGCCTCCTACCGGTTCGAGGATTTCGGCACGGATCTGCTGCGCCTGTGCGATCGGCTGGAACTGGCCACCGTCGATCTGGTCGGGCATTCGCTCGGCGGATACGCCTGCTCGTGGGTGGCCATCGAACGGCCGGCCCTGGTCCGGCGGCTGGTTCTCGAGGAACAGCCGCTGCCGCTGCGTTCCGGTGACGAACAACTCACTCTCACCCGGCGGCTGCCGTCCGTGCCGGAACTGTGGCATGCCACCACCAGTCTGCTGCGTCATCCGCGTGCGGTTCTGGCCTTCGACCGGTCGATGACCACTCCGGCGCTCGAGCAGTTCCGCAAACCGCATCCGGAATGGTGGGAGCGGCTGGCGGATATCACCGCAGCCACAGTGTTGTTGCGCGGCGGTCCCGGCGGCATGGTCGATCCGGAGAAGTTGGAGATCTTCCGCGCCAGCGTCCCGGACTGCCGGGTCGAGGCCTTCACCTGCGGGCACAGCATCCACCGCGACCGGTATCGGGAGTTCGCTTCGGTGGTGCTGCCGTTCCTGGAGCGCTGAACGTGGGGGCCGATTCCCGTTCCGCACCCACCTCGCAGGCGCCCGCGAGCAATTTCGACGGGCTGCCGTGTTCGGCGGCAGCGGCCGATATTCCCCTGCCGGGCAGCGCGACCCGGGTGAGCGGCTGGCTGTGCATCGAACAACCCGGCGCCTGGGGCCGCGATGTGATCGGCGATGCGGTCCTCGGTGCCGAGCTCACCGCCGAACTGGCCGCCCGCACCAAGGCCGCGCGCGTCCGTCCCACCCTCATCCGGCGTCCCGGTCGCGGCGAATTCACCGGTGTGCGAACGGTTCTGCTCGCCGCCTCCCGGCCACAGAATTCGTGGTGCGAACGTCTGACCGTCACCGGTCTGGAACAACTTCTCGATATCGATCTGCACGTGCTGAACGGTCCCGCGCCGGGAATCGGTGAACGCGTGACCGATCCGCTGACCCTGGTGTGCGCACACGGTAAGCGCGATCAGTGTTGCGCCCGGCTGGGACGTCCGATCGCGGCCCGGCTGGCGGCCGAATATCCGGATCAGGTCTGGGAGTGCTCGCATACCGGCGGGCACCGGTTCGCGCCCGCCATGGTGATCCTGCCCGAGGGGTTGACCTACGGCCGGGTCGACGGCGAGGACGCGGTCCGAGCGGTGGCGCAGGTGCGGCGTAACCACCTGTCGCTGAAGGGGTTTCGCGGGCGAAGCGGCCTGTCGCCGGTCGAGCAGGTGGCGGAGATCGCGGTGCGGGAACGGGTGCCGGCCGCCCTCGACCAGTTGACGGTGACGGCTGTCGAGCCGAACATCCCGATCTCGGATCCGGCGACCTTCGCCGGCGCCGCCGAGGTGACCCATACCGACGGCCGCCGGTGGCTGGTCACCACGCGAACCGTCGGCTATCCGCCCCGCCAGGCGAGCTGCGGCGCCGCCCCGAAACCGGCGTCGGCGATCGTCGTGGACGAAATCCGCGAGACCACGTGACATTTCGCCGCGGGTGACCGGCGGCGGGAGCGAGCGCAACGGAGCGACGCGGGTGGAGGCTGCAGCCGCGTCTACCAGTAGGTGCCGGGAACCAACCGGGCGGCGCGGCGCAGTGTCGAGCGGGTAACCCGCTCCGCCGCCGACGGCTTGCGCTGTGGTTTCGCCTGCAGTGCGGGCACTTCCGACTCCGGTTCGTCCTCGACCGGCAGTTCGCCCTTGGCGGCGGGGGAGTCCGGCAGCGCCCGGTAGTACCGGTGCATGACCCGATCCTTGATTCCCGGTGCGAACAGCGTCCCGTATTCGGCCAGGGTGCCCACCGGCACATCGATGCGCCGCGGCCGCTCGCTCAGCGCGCGCACGATGGTGGCCGCCGCCCATTCGGGAGATTCCGACGGGCCCTGTTTACCGCTGGGCGCGATCATCGGCGTCCGCACCAGCGGCATGTGGATGGTTGTGAAAGTGATGTTGTCGGAGAGCATCTCGGCCGCCGTGACCTCCGCGAACTTGTCCAGGGCGGCCTTACTGGCGAGATAGGCGGCGAACCGCGGTGTGGCGACCTGAACACCCGCGCTCGAGATGTTCACGATGTGGCCGAATTTGCGCTCCCGCATCTGGGGCAGCAGTGCCAGCGTCATCCGCACCGCACCGAAGTAGTTGACCGCCATGGTCCGTTCGAAGTCGTGCAGCCGGTCGGTGGATCGGTGCACGGCGCGCCGGATGGAGCGGCCGGCATTGTTGACCAGCATGTCGACGTGGCCGTGGGTGTCGAGAATCGACTTCACGGTCCGGTCCACCGAGTCGGAATCGGTGACGTCGCACTGGTAGGCGTAGGCCCGCCCGCCCGCGGCGGTGATCTCCTCGACCACGGCGTTCAGTTCCTCGCCACGCCGTGCCAGCAGCAGCACCACGGCCCCCTTGGCGGCGACCGCGGTCGCCGCCGCCCGCCCGATACCGGAGGAGGCGCCCGTGATGACGACATGTTTACCGGCGAGATCCCGGCGTGCCCGCCGACGGGCCAGATAGCCGTGTTCGGCCGCGTGGTTATCCGACATCGCTGCTCCCTTGCAGGTCGATTTCCTCCGAACTTACTCCAAAGTAAGTTCCGCTGCCAAGGGGCTGCGCACATCGGCGCGGGGGAGCCGGGTAGGTCGCGAGGACTACATCGGCCCCGTACCGGTCATTCCGACGGGCGATGCCGGCCCGGCGCTCCCGCGTCATGCTGGGTGTTCGGATATCGGTGCGGGAGGAGACGACGGTGAGTCTGTGGACAGCGTTGCGCCGGCGAAGGGCGGCCAGGGACGAGAAGGCCGGGGCCGACGCCCGGGCGAAGGCGATCGCAGCGGGGGCATCCGCAGGAGAGGCCGCCGCCGCGGCGGAACAGGCGGTCCGGCGTGCGCGGCGCCGGCGTCGCGCCCTGTACACCGGCGGATGAGCGGGCTCAGGGGTGAGCCCCGCGGCGCGCGTACTCGCCGGCGCGGACTCCAGTACAGACATGGGGTCCCTTTCCTTCCCGCCGTCGATTCGCCCAGTGACATTAGGGCGAGCCGATATTCGCGAAAAAGATTCGAATCAGCGAGATTCCAGCGGCGGCCTGTTCTGCCCCTGCGGCCGACCGCTTCCCTGGTCAGCCCGCGACAGTGGATGCCCGGGGCGCAGCCGCCGCCAGCCGTACCAGCGCGTCGTACGCGGTCGTGCCGGGTTCGGCGCTGTAGGCCACCAACCGCTGCCCCGGCACATTCGGAACGGCCAGCACCACGTAGTCGAGCGTGAAGGCGCCGACGAGTGGGTGGTACAGCCGTTTGTGCCCGCTGACCTTGTGCCGCAGTTCGTGATCGGCCCACAGTTCCCGGAAAGGAGCGCTCCGGGCGTGCAGGTCGGCCACCAGCCGGCGCAGCGTCGGATCGTCCGGCCGCCGACCGGTGGCCGCACGCAGATGTGCCACCGAGTCGGCGGCTATCTCGTCCCAGTCCGAAAAGCGTTGCCTCGCCTCAGGGTCGGTGAAGACATAGCGGACGTTGTTCGGATGGCCAAAGCCCTCGACCAGGTGGCCGAAGAGCGCGGCGGCGCCGGCATTCCATGCGAGAACGTCGCTGTAGCGGTCGATCACATACGCGGCCGTCGGCTCCGACAGCAGCTCCAGCATCCGGCGGGCGCCGAGCGACAGTTCGCCCGGCTCGGCCGGCTGCAGCCGCACATCGCCGCCGAGCGCGAACAGATGCTCGCGCTCGTCGGCGGACAGCCGCAGCGCATTCGCCAGCGCGGCAAGCACACTCGGTGACGGATGCGGAGCACGCCCCTGCTCCAGCCGCGTGTAGTAGCCCGGGCTGACCCCCGCGAGCCGGGCCAGCTCCGCGCGGCGCAGCCCCGCCGTGCGCCGCACGCCCTCGACGCGGATACCGACCGCCTCGGGCGCGAGCGCGGTCCGGCGCGAGCGCAGGAACGAACCCAACTCGCTCGCCTGTGTGTCTGCCACCGTTCCTCCTACCATCACGCCTCGCTCAGGGTAGCCCTGACAGGTGCACCCTCGGCCCTTGTCGGGCGGTCGCCCCGGGATCGATGCTGACGACGTGAGCACACCTGTCACCCAGCCGATTTCCGGCATCGAGATCACCGAGGCGCCCGGGCGGGCCCGGTGGACGCTGTTCGCGGCCTCCTTCGGATTCCTGATGGTCAGCCTGGACGCCACCATCGTGAACGTCGCGCTGCCCACGCTCGGGCACCGGCTCGATGCCGGCCTGAGTCAGCTGCAGTGGGTGGTGGACGGCTACACGCTGGTATTCGCCGCCTTCCAGCTGATCGGTGGCACGCTGTCCGATCGGATCGGGGCGCGGCGGGCGTTCGTCGCGGGTCTCACGGTGTTCGTCGCGGCCTCGCTGGCCTGCGGGCTGGCGACGACGCCGGCGATGTTGATCGCCGCCCGGTTCGCGCAGGGCCTCGGAGCCGCGATCCAGCTGCCGGCCTCGTTGGCGATGGTCCGGCACGCCTATGCCGACCCCGGGCGGCGCGCGCGGGCGGTC